>CAYYYS010000035.1:0-27579 GCA_964476155.1 uncultured Fibrobacteraceae bacterium | reverse complement strand
GTTGTTACGCCAGGTTGGACAAACGATGTATATGCTGCTGTCTGGAGCGACTCAATTACGATTATTGGTGTCGGCACCGATGTGACAATCATGTTCAGGTAGGCGAGGCCTTAGACGTCAAGATCGTCAACTACTACCGAGGTTGATGAGGCTCCCAGACAAACCAGCCCCAGCTAATCACCGCCGATCCCGATCCCCCGGCGAAAACAACTCCCGCAGCGTCGCCAACCGTCTTACCCGATCCTCCTGGCTCTCCGCGCTCTTGATGTTCGCCATCGACCGCCCCAGCACCTTCTTGATGAACTGCTGGAGGCTCGCTTCGACCGCTTCGGCGACATCGTCCGAGTTGCGGCGGCGGACATAGCCCACCTGCTTCTCCTTGAGTTCTTCCAGATAGGCGCGGAACTCGGCGACCGACGGACGCAGGTCCATGTCGGCGATCCAGCCCTCGAACTCGTCCAGCTCGCGGGTGATGAGCGCTTCGGCGGCGGGGATGTGTTTGCGGCGGGCGGCCAGGTTGGTCTGCACGATCTGGTCCAGGTCATCGAGGCCGAACACGAAGGCGCCGTCGATGTCGGCGGCGTCGGGATGGATGTCGCGGGGGACGGCGATGTCGAGCAGGAACAGCGGCTTGTTGTTGCGGGCGCGGACGGCGGCCTGGACCATCTCCGCGTCGATGATCGGTTCGGTGCTGCCGGTGGTGGTGAGCACCACGTCGGCTTGGCCCAGCGCCTCGGGCAGCTCTGTCCAGGGGCGTGCTCGCGTCAGCTCATCCTTGCACCGATTCAGGTCGTCGGCCAGGTCACACGCGCGCTCGGCACTGCGGTTGACCACCGTCAGGCCGCCGATGCCGCTCTGCATGAGATGGCGGGCCGCCAGGGCGCCCGTTTCGCCGGCGCCGACCAGCAAGGCCCGCTGCTGCGAAAGATCGGCGAAGAACTTGCGTGCGAGCTCCACCGCGGCAAAGGCCACGCTCACCGCGCCGATGCCGATCTTGGTCTCGGTCCGTACGCGCTTGCCGGCCCGGAAAGCGCCCTGGAAGGCGCGCATGATCACCGGACCCAGCTCGTGGCGCTCGCGGGCGAAGCGGTAGGCGCTCTTGAGCTGGTTGGTGATCTGGGGTTCGCCGATCATCATGCTCTCGATGCCCGCGGACAGGCGGTACAGGTGCGCCAGGGCTTCGCGGTCGTCCAGGTGTCGGGCGTACTCGCCGTTGAAAAGTGTCGGGTCGACATCGGCGGCCGTGAGGGCCCGTGTCAACGCCTCATCGAGCCGGAAGGACGAGTCGACTTCGAGATAGAGCTCCGTGCGGTTGCAGGTGCTCAACGGAACCGCCGAGATGAAGCCGTCCTGCTCGGCGATTGCCGCCAGGAAGGCGCCGGTCGCGGTGTCGTCCAGGTGGGCGCGTTCGCGGATCTCGGTGGTCGCCAAGTGGTGATCGACGCCACGCATGACCAGGTTGGCGGCTTTAGCCGTCATGCACCGCTCCCCCCGGTGAAATCGTGGAAACTGGGGAAGAAGTGGTGGATCACGCCCATGGTCGCCATGACGGCCAGATAGGCGGCGATGGCCAGCACGTTCATGCGTCGCCCGCGCCACCCCCACCAGCGGTACCCGATCAAGCCGACGGTATACCCCAGGAAGACCACCCACGAGGCCAGGATCTTGGGGTCGTAGGGCGTGAGTTCGGCGGCCATTTCGGGACCGACACGGTCGGCCAGGTCATAGAGCCACAGGTGGCCCATGGCCAGCGCAGCGAAGAGCAGCGGCACGCCGAGTCTGGCCGCGCCGACGCTCATGCGCTCCAGGGTTTCCAGGGGCGGCAGTCGTTGGAAGAGCAGGCCGAACTGCTTGCGACTCAGCTGGCGCATCTGCACCAGATAGAGGATAGCGTACAGGAAGCTCAGGCTCAGCGCCGCGTAGGCCAGCAGGACCAAAACGGCGTGGCGTGTGTAGCCGGGATCCGTGAGCAGGGGGTCGGTCATGCGGGCGCCGGGGGTGATGGCGCTGGCGGCGATCTGCATCAGCAGGGCCAGTCCGGTGATCAGGAAGCCCGTCTGCCGTACGCCCATGCGATGCTCGAGGACCGCGTAGATCAGCAGGGTGGCAAACGCCAGCAGCGACAGGAACTCCAAGGGCGTGGCCATGGGGACGCGGCCATGGTCGACGGCGCGCAGGGCAATCGTGGTCAGGTGGAACAGGATGGTGACGTCCAGCAGGCGGCGACTCCAGAGCTTGGCGGCATCGCTGTTCTTCAGGAACAGGCGCAGGTAGGCGACCCAGGTCCCCAGGTAAAGGACCGGCAACAGCACGTTCAGAACAGCGAGTATCTCGTTCACCTCAGTGGTTTCCTTCCCGATGGGTCGCCGTCGCGCGGGTCAAATGGTCGAGCGCGCGGCCGGCCGTGAGCTCGGCGTCCTTGGCACAGGCGTTGACCGAGATGCCGCGGTACGAGCTGCCCGTGAGCAGCAGGCCGGGCCGGTCGGTCAGACGGTCGTCGATGGTCTTCATGCGGGCCAGGTGGCCGGACACGTACTGGGCGATGGCGCGTTCGTGCCTGAAGACCGTGCACATTTCGGGTGCGCCGCGTAGGCCGAAGAGGCCGCGCAGTTCGGCCAGGGCTGTGTCGCGCAGCTCGTCGTCGCTCGAGGCCAGCACGTCGCGGTCGCGGGGGCCGCCCGCCATGGCCCGGATCAGGACGCGACCTTGCGGCGCCCTGTCACTGAAAACACTGCTTGTCCAGAGGGCGCCGAGCAAGCGTCTTCTTTCGCGGGTGGGGATGAGCACGCCGAATCCGTCGAGGTCGTGGGTCACGTCGGTGCGCGCGAAACCCAGGGCGATGACGGCCATCGGGACGTAGGGGATCTCGGCCAGGGCGCTGGAAAGTCCTGAGTCCATGGAGGTTAACTGCTTGGCGGTGACGTGGGCCGGGGCCGCGGCAATGACGGTGGCGAAGGGGCCGTGTTTCGTATTGCCGGTGCGCAGGATGTATTGGTCGTCGGATGGGATGACGGTTCCGATCGGACTGTTCAGTCGCAGGTCGGCGCGCGGATCGGCCCGCAAGGCGTCGGCCAGGGCTTCGGGCAGGACCGCCATACCGCCCCGGAACGAGTGCAGGGCGCCGGATGGGCCCGCCTCGGTCTTGCCGCCGTTCTGTTTCTTGAGCTTGAAGAGCGCCTTGAACAGACCGCCGTGGTCGCGCTCGAGCTCGACCATGCGAGGGAAGGCGGCGGCCAGACTGAGCTCGCGGGCATCGCCGCCGAACACGCCCTTGACCATGGGGTCGAGCATGGTCTCGGCGAATTCGCGGCCCAGGCGGCGCGCGCCGAAATCGTAGACGGTTTCGTCTGTGTCGGGATCGGTGTCGGCCCGGCCCAGGTCGCGGCGCGGTTTGACGAAGAGCTCGCCCAGGATACGCGCCTTGTCGCGGGCGCGGAACATCTTCGACTTGAGGAAGGCCGGGGGCGAGGTCGGGATCTCGCAGAGGCGTCCCTTGATCAGCAGGAAGCGGTGACGGGCGGCGTCGGTACTGCGCAGGAGCGCGTCTTCCAGGCCGAGGCGTTCGATCAGCCTGAGGGTCGCGGGCTCGTTGTCGAGGAAACCGTTGGGGCCCCACTCGAGCTGCCAGCCGTCCTCGCGGGTCGTGCGCAGATTGCCGCCGGGATGGTCGCCGGCTTCGAATATCGTCACCTGCACGTCGAGGTGGTGCTTGCGGGCGCCGTCGAGAACGTGCAGGGCGGAGGCCAGTCCGGCCACACCGCCGCCGATCACCGCCACACGACGGACTGTCTTCAGCCTGGGTTCAGGCACGAGCGGTGGCCTCCTTGCCATGGGCGACGCGCAGGAGATAGTCGGCGAGCGAATCCAGCCAGATTGTGTCGCGGTTCAGGGCGGGGCCGCGCGAGAAATGCGTGATGCCGGCGGTCGCGGCGGCTTCCTTCAGCACCACGTCCAGTTCGTGCAGGGTCTCGATGTGTTCACAGGTGAAGCTCACGGGTTGGACGTGCAGGCGACGGCAACCGGCGGCGGCCAGGCGCATCGTCTCCGCGGTGATCTCTGGTCCCAGCCACTTGATGGGGCCGACGCGGCCCTGGAAGGCGAGCAAAGGTTCGGCGCCGCCGCACAGGCCGTCCAACCACGTCTTGTGACCGGTCAGCCCCTCGCGGAGGTGACTGAAGGCAGCGTCGACGGTGGCGCGGGTCTGGCCCAGGTAGGGATCGCCGGCCGCGATGAACTTTTCGGGCAGCGAGTGGGCCACGAAGAGCAGGGCGCATTCGGCGGGGTCGATATTTTCGTCGGCCCAGCCCTGCAGTGTGGACGCGGACGCCAGGGCCAGGCTCTCGACGAATCCGGGCAACGTCCCCCAGGCCGGCAGGACGTGGACCGGCGCCTCCGGATGCAGGCGCTCGATCGACTCCACCACGAACTCCAGCGTGCTGCCGCTGGTGGCGTCGGCGTATTGCGGGTACATGGGCACGACCAGGTACTGGGCCGCGCCGCGCTCGTGCAGTTCGACCACCGTCTCGTCAGGGAAGGGATGCCAGTAGCGCATGGCGACGGCGGGCAGCCAGGTCGTGTCGCGGGTGGCGGCGCGTTCGGCGAGAGCTGCGGCCTGTTGCCGGGTCGTCGCCAGCTGGGGAGACCCTCCGCCTTGGCCGATCATGGAGTAGCGCTCGCGGACCGCGGGGGCGCGCTTGCGGGCGATCATGCGCGCAGCCAGCGGCGCCACCAGGCGCGGGATGGGAATGATCCGCGGGTCGGAGAAGAGGTTGCGCAGGAAGGGCTCCACGTCGTCCGGTCCGTCGGGACCGCCCATGCCGCACAGGACGAGTCCCGTGGGCCGTGTGGGATCGAGGTGCTCGGCTCGAAAGCTCGGCGTCTTCATGCGCACTCCGGTCAGACGGTCCGGCTGAACAGGGGTTGCTTGCTGTCGCGATCGAGGTGCGCGTCCAGCTCCATGCACACGTTGCGGGCGAAGTGGCGGCCCAGGTCGGTGATGACCAGGCGGTCGTCGCCGAACTCGACGAAGCCCTCGTCCGCGTAGGGTTTCATGGCCGCGAGGCTGTCGGCGAGCAGTTCGTTGGCCGGCGCGCCGAATCCGGGCACGGTCAGGTCCCAAGGCAGCTCGTTGTTGCACATCAGGTGCAGGATGGCCAGGCGGCGCAGGCGGTCATCGTCACTCAGGACGTGACCGCGCACGATAGGCAGGCGACCGGCGTCGATGGCCTCGTTCCATTGGCCGAGGTCGGCGTCGTTCTGAATGAACCGGTCGCACACGTCACCAATGCCGCTCATGCCGAAAGCCAGCATGTGGGGCGCGGGTTTGGTGGTGTAGCCCATGAAGTTGCGGTGCAGGCGGCGCTCGCGTTGGGCGACGGACAGCTCGTCGTCGCGCTTGGCGAAGTGGTCGATGCCGATCCAGTCGTAGCCCGCGTCCTCGAACAGGTCGATGGTCAGCTGGAAGAGGTCGAATTTTTCGTAGCCCGACGGCATGCGCGTGATGTCGACCTTTTTCTGGTTGGGCCGCACCCAGGGTACGTGGGCGTAGCTGAAGCAGGCCACGCGGTCCGGCTCGAGCGCGATGATCTCGCGCAGGGTGTCGGTGAAGCTGTCGCGGGTCTGGCCGGGCAGGCCGTAGACCAGGTCGACGTTGACGCCCGCGAAGCCCGCGTCGCGGCAGCCGTGGTAGACCTTCAACGTGCGCTCGCGCGACTGCTTGCGGCCGATGGCCTTTTGCACATCCGGCTCGAAGTCCTGGATGCCCAGGCTGATGCGGTTGAAGCCCACCGATTGCAGGTGCGCCGCTTCCTCGGGCGAGCCGATACGCGGGTCGATCTCCAGGGAGATTTCCGCGTCGGGTGTTACGTCGAAGCGGTCGCGCAGCAGGCCGAGCGCGCGTTCCACCTGATGGGGTTTGAGGAAGTTGGGCGTGCCGCCGCCCCAGTGGATCTGTACGGTGCGCCGGCCGCGGCCGATCACGTCGATCACTAAATCGAGTTCGCGTTCGACCCGGTCGAGATACGAGTCCACGGCACTCTTCTCACGCGCTTCGATGGCGTTGCAGCCGCAGTAGTGGCAGTGCTTGGCGCAGAAGGGCAGGTGCAGGTAGATCGACAGTTCATCGTCAGGGCGTTGGGTCAGCGCTTCGAGCGCGGCGCGGTAGTCGGTTTCGCCGAATTCGCGGTCCCACACCGGCACGGTCGGATAGCTGGTGTAGCGCGGGCCGGCCTTGTCGTGCTTGTCGAGCAGTTCGCGGGGTACGTGGACGGCCATCTCAGTCCCCCTTGCGGTAGCTTTGGACGGTTTCGACCAGGGTCTCGACGCTCGCGATCGGTGTCGGCGGCAGGATGCCGTGGCCCAGGTTGAAGACGTGGCCGGGGGTGTCGTCGCCGCGGCGGCAGATCTCCAGGGCGCGGCGGCGGATTTCCGCGGGCGTGCCGAAGAGGGCCAGCGGGTCGAGGTTGCCCTGGACGGGGCGGCCCAACGCGGTCGCGGCGGTGTCGAGGTCGAGGGTCCAGTCCACGCCGAAGGCTTCGGCGGGGACGGTCTTCACCAGATTGAGATAGGGCGCGGAGCCCTTGAGGAAGTAGACGCGCGGCACGGTGCCCTCGAGTCCGCCAAGGATCTTCTTGATGCCGGGCAGCACGATCGCCTCGTAGTCCTGCGGATGCAGGATGCCGCCCCAGGTGTCGAAGAGCTGGATCGCGTCGACGCTGGCGGCCACCTGCATACGCAGGTAGTCGAGGATCTGGTCGGCGAGCTTGTCGAGCAGCGTGCGCAGCAGATCGGGGCGCGAGTAGAGCATGGTCTTGAGGTGGCGGAAGTCTTTCGAGCCGCCGCCTTCGATCATGTAGGAGGCGAGGGTGAGCGGCGCGCCGGCGAAACCGATCAGCGGGGTGCGGTCGCCGAGCTCGGTTTTGATCAGCTTGATGGCATCGGCCACGTAGCCCGTGTGCTCGGGCGAGTCGACCACGCGCAAGGCCTTGATCTGGGCTTCGTCGCGGATGGCGGTTTCCATCTTGGGGCCGCCGTCGTCGAAGTGGAAGGGCGCGCCCATACCCTCGAGCGGAATCAGGATGTCGCTGAAAAGAATGGCCGCGTCGAAGCCGAAGCGGCGGATAGGCTGCAGGGTGACTTCGCAGGCCAGGTCAGGTGTCTTGCAGAGATTGATGAAGGAGGTCTTCTCGCGCACAGCCATGTACTCGGGGAGGTAGCGGCCGGCCTGGCGCATGATCCAGATGGGTTTGCGCTCGGAGGGTTCGGCGCGCAAGGCGGCGAGATAGGGGGATTGGGTCAGGGTGCTCATGGGGCTCCTTGGGGGCGTCGGACGCGGGGCGTCTTGGGGTACGCGGGGAAAATAGCACCGGGGCGGTGGGTTTTTGTCATGGGAACGTCATTATTGAGGTGTTTTTGACAGAACACTAGTCGGCGTTTGTGATTGCACTGAGCGTCAATACTGCCATCAGGATGAGCAGTCGCGAAAATAACATAGCGGCCCCCCTGGTGATTAAATGTTGTGAAGATACGGGTCGTCGATCAATAGGTTGCGCTGGATAAAGAGCGGATTATCGGGTGATTCAGGGAGTTGTGTTTCAGCGGATTGGTAAAGGTCCAGGCGATTTTCCACGTGTAAAATCCATCTCAATCCCCGAACCCATCGCTCACATTCGTCTCCGACGTCAACAGCTCCATCAGCCTCGGGTTCACGAACAGCTTCTCACGCCCGACCTTTCTTTCCTCCAGAACATCCACCTCGACAAGCAGCTTGAGATACCGCGAGGCCGACTGTCTCTTGGCCACACCCGCATCAACCAGGTTGGCGATCCGGCAGTAGGGCTGGGAGAAGATCACATCGACCAACTCCCGGCTGTAGATCTTCGGCAGTCGGCTCTGGACGTGACGGGCTGTCGCATCGGCCAACTCGCGTACGGCGGCGATCTTGGCCGTCGTCCAGGTTGCGGTCTCTCGTACACCTTCGAGCATGTACAGGAGCCAGGGCTCCCACGCGGTCTCGCGTGTGACGTCGAGCAGCAGGCTGTAATACGTATCCTTGTTGCGGATCACATACCGACTCAGATAGAGGATCGGCAGGGTCAGCAATTCTTCCTGGATCAGGAACAGGCTGTTGAGGACGCGGCCGGTGCGACCATTACCGTCGGTGAATGGATGGATGGCCTCGAACTGATAGTGGCCGGCCGCCATGCGGATCAAGGGATCGAGGTCGTCCGCGGTGTTCATGAACCGCTCCCAATCGGCCAGTATAGCGCGGATGACGTCCTCGCCTTCGGGGGGCGTGTAGATGGTCCGCCCGCTGAAGCCGCCGACGAGACGTGTGCCGGGGACCTTGCACACCCGCATGTCCACGCCCCGGATTCGTGCACAGACGGCTTCCGCGGTCGATGTACAAATAGGACGATCTTTCAACGCCCTGGCGCCTTCCATCAGGGCCTGTCGATAGCGGAGGGCCTCCTTGGTCGCCTCGTCAGCGCCCGAGTCGTGATGCAGGTTCTCGAAGAGCCGATCAGTTGTCGTGACGATATTCTCGATTTCGGAGCTGGCCTGGGCCTCCAGGATCGGGAGCGTATTGATGAGCATGCCCTGGTTGGGGATCAACTCGGCGGCCTGCTTCAGTCCGGCAAGGGCGGCGCGGGCCTCGATACAGGCGCGCAAGACAGGTTTTGTGTCGGCGGCCCATAACAATTTACACGTGTAAAGTCCCAGATCAGAATGCGGACATGACCTCGCCGACCGCGTCAATGGTCGTATCAATATCAGCATCGTCATGGGCCGCCGACACAAACCCGACTTCCCATCCCGAGGGTGCAAGATAGACACCCCGCTCCAACAGAGCCTGGTGCATCGTCCCGTATCGGCTCATGTCCCCGTCCACCTGCTCCACCGCCGTCGGCGCCGGATCCTGGAACACCGTCCAGAACAAAGATCCGATCTGCACGACCGAAGCCGTCACGCCGGCCTTAGCGGCTGCCTCACGCAACCCCGCCGCCAGTCTGTCGGTCTTGCGCTCCAGGTCCTCATAGAACCCCGCTCGCCCGAGCTTCTCCAGCACCGCCAACCCCGCCGCCATCGCCACGGGATTCCCGCTCAACGTCCCTGCCTGATAGACGGGTCCCTCGGGCGAAACGTGCGCCATGATCTCCGCACTGGAAGCATACGCCCCGACAGGCATACCGCCGCCGATGATCTTGCCGTACGTCCCCATGTCGGGCGTGATGCCGTAGAGCTCGCGAGCCCCGCCACGCGCCACCCGAAACCCGCTGATGACCTCGTCGAAGATCAGCAACGCCCCGTGCTTCGTGGTCAACTCGCGACACAACTGCAGGAACTCGGACGTCTGCACGAGCAACCCCGCATTGGCCGGAATCGGCTCGATGATCAGGCAGGCCAACTCGTCGCCATGCTCGGCGAAGAACGCCTTCAGCGCCTCGGGATCCGCCAACGGCAACACGGCCGTGTGCTTGGAAAAATCAGCCGGCACCCCGCCGCTGCTCGGCGTCCCGAACGTGGCCAACCCACTCCCGGCTTCCACCAACAGGTGATCCGCATGTCCGTGATAACACCCCGCGAACTTGGCGATCTTGTCGCGCCCGGTGAACCCGCGTGCCAGACGAATCGCACTCATGACCGCCTCGGTCCCCGAACTCACGAACCGCACGCGGTCAAAGACTTCCAACCGCTCCAAAACCGCCTCGGCCAACAACACCTCGCGTCGACTCGGCGCTCCAAAGCTGCATCCTTCGCGAACCGCCTCCTCGATCGCCGCCTGCACGTCCGGATCGGCGTGCCCAAGAATCATGGGCCCCCAGCTCTGGCAATAGTCGATGTACTCGCGCCCGTCCTCATCGGTGAACCGCGCCCCGGCGGTCGACTTGAAAAACACCGGATCCCCGGGTACGGATTTAAAGGCCCGCACCGGCGAGTTCACACCCCCGGGCAAGGCCGCCTGTGCGCGAGTCCACCACTTCGCGTTGCTCACTTGATCCATCCTCCCTTGATGGCATCGCGCCCGTGGTACGTGATGATCAGGTCGGCGCCGGCGCGGCGCATGGCCAGCAGGTTTTCCATGACGATGGCCTGCTCGTCGCAGTAGCCGGCGGCGGCCGACGCCTTCACCATCGAGAACTCGCCGCTCACGTTGTAGCAGACCACCGGGCACAGGGCTTCCTCGGCCACGCTGCGCACCACGTCCAGGTAAGCCAGGGCCGGCTTGACCATGACCATGTCGGCGCCCTCCTGCATGTCGAGGATCGCCTCGAGCAGGGCTTCGCGGCCGTTGCGGAAGTCCATCTGGTAGGTCTTGCGGTCGCCCTGGGGCGCGCTGTCGCAGGCGTCGCGGAAAGGGCCGTAGTAGGCGCTGGCGAACTTGGCCGAATAGGCCAGGATGGCCGTGTTCACGTAGCCGTGATCGTCGAGCAGGTCACGGATGGCGCCCACGCGGCCGTCCATCATGTCGCTCGGGCTGACGATGTCGGCGCCGGCTTTCGCATGGGTCATGGCCATCTTTGCGAGCTGTTCGACGGACGTGTCGTTGACGACCACGCCGTCCTCCAGAAAACCGCAATGCCCGTGGCTCGTGTAGGCGCAGAGGCAGACGTCGGTGATCAGGATGATCTCGTCGCCGAAGCGTTCGCGCAGGGCGCGCAGGGCGCGGGCCACCACGCCGTTGTCGTCGACGGCGGCCGAGCCGGTGTGATTCTTGGCGTTGTTGTTGGGGATGCCGAAGAGCAGATGGCTCTTGAGGCCCAGCTCGACGTCGGCGGCCACTTCCTCGACCAGCTTGTCCACCGACACGTGGGTGACGCCGGGCATGCTAGCGATCTCGTCCACGTGGCCTTCGCCCTCGACGACGAAGTGGGGCGTGATCAGGTTGCGCGCGGAGACTTCGGTCTCGGCGACGATCTCGCGCATCAGGGGAGAGGTGCGCAGGCGGCGCGGGCGTTGGATCAGTTCCATGGTCATGACTCCGTTTTCAGATCGAGGTTACAGGCGTGGGCCATGCCGTCCAGCGACGGGTCGTCGGCCTTGGTGACCGGGAAGCCGGCCTCGCGGGCGGCCGTGTCGGTCGTGGTGCCGATCGCGATGCAGGGCGGACGTTCGGTGTAGGCGTTGACGAACGATGTCACCGCCGAAGGACTGCAGAAGAATACCACGTCCCCGTCGGCAAAGGGAGACGGCGGCAGATCCGTCGGCGGGACGGAATCGGTGCGATAGAGAGCCAGTTCGGTGACCGTGAAACCGGCGGCGGTCAGGCCGGCGCGGGGTTCGGCCGGGCGCTTTTCGGGACCGGGGAGCAGGATTGACGCGGGGGCCGTGACCGTCTCGACGAACATGCGGGCCAGCTCGGCGCCGTCGCGGGCCCGCGTGCCGAGGTCGTCGGTCAGGCCGCAAGCCGCGAGGGTGGCCGCGGTGCCGCCGCCCAGTGCGCCGACCAGAGCCTTGCCGGGCTTCAGCCCGGCGTCGCAAAAAGCGCGCGCGCCCTGGGGCGACGTGAAGAGGATCCAGTCGAAGGTGCCGGGGTCGAGATCCCGGGGCAACGACAACGACTCGAAGCGCACCAACGGCATTACCAGCACCTCGGCGCCGGCGGCCTCCAGAACGCGCCGCCAGGGGCGGTTGGCCTCGGACGCGCGGGTCAGGATGATGCGGGTCGGCGTCGTGTTCATGAGTCGCTCTCCGCGGCTTCGCGAATGACGGCGAGCGCTTCGTCGGCCAGGACGTCGGGGTTGACGCCGCGCAGATCCAGTCGCACCGCCGGTTGATCGCTATCGGTTGATCGCCAGAAAGCCAGCAGGCGGAATCCCTGCCCGTCAGGCGCCACGTTCACGCCGAAGGGGAGTTGGCAGCCGCCTTCCAGCGCGGCCAGCAGACGACGTTCGGCCGCCACGGACCGGGCGGCGTCGGCCGCGTGCAACTGTCCCAGAAAATCCAGCCACGGCGCTTCGTCACGGCACTGAATGGCCAGCATGCCCTGGGCGGGCGCCGGCACGAAGCGATCCACGGCCAGGTCGATCACCGCCAGGTCGCCCACGTCCAGCTCCAGGCGCATCAGGCCGGCCTTGGCCAGCAGAATGGCGTCGTATTGTCCTTCGCGCAGCTTGTTCACGCGTGTCGGCACGTTGCCGCGCAGGTCGGCGATCTCCAGGTCGGGACGCAGATCGCGCAGCTGGGCCTGGCGCCGGGCGGCGCTGGTGCCGATACGGGCGCCGTCGGCCACCGGCAGCAGTTCGTCGACGGGACGGTTGCCGTCCACGCATTCGCGGCGCATCAGGAACGACTCGCGGGGATCTTCCCGGCCCACCATGGCGGCCAGGGCGAGTCCCGGGGGCATCTCGGTGGCCAGGTCCTTCATGGAGTGGACCGCCAGGTCGACGTCGCCCGCCAGCTGGGCCTCTTCCAGTTCCTTGGTGAAGAAGCCCTTGCCGTCCATGTCCGCCAGCGGCACGTCCTGGATACGATCGCCCTGGGTCTTGATGACCGTGATGTCCACGTCGGCGCCCAGTTCGGTCAAGCGGTCGCGTATGTAGTGGGCCTGCCACAGGGCCAGGCGACTGCCGCGTGTGCCGATGCGCACGGGCGACGAGGGTGTGTGTGTGCGGGTGTCGGTCAACGGATCCTCCTGGTTGAGGGCAAATGTAGCGCATTCTGTGGCTAGTGTGTCATCATCAAGTCATATTGGTCCAACGATTGATACTTTCGCCTGATTGTGATTACCATGTCGGGCATGTTGCCCCGCAACTCGCATAGACTCCCCTTGCTCCCAGGTGACGAACGTGGCCCAGTACGACTCGCCCATCCTCGACCCACGATCTTTCCCCGGCTTTAACGGACTCTTCCGCCACATGGTGGTAGTCGTCTGTCTGTTGTGCGGTTTCCTTGCGACCCCGGTCCAGGCCGACAGCATCGACTATTCGCAGTATCTGCACTGGACCGGCATGGTATCCGGTGATGGTGCGGGGACCTACCGGGACGCCGTGATCGGCGGCGATCGCCTCTATGCCGCCCGCTTCGAGGCCGGACTCCAGATCCTGTCCCTGGCAGATCCGGACCGTCCTGTCGTTCTGGGCGAGTCCGCGACCGCGGGCCATGCCGCGGAGGTCGCCATTTCCTGGCCCTACGTCTTCGTGGCCGCCACCACCGGTGGCTTGCAGGTGGTGGATGTATCGGATCCGGGCGACCCCCAGCCGTACGGCGTCGGCGACATGCCCGCTTCGGCCCAGGGATTGGTGATCGACGCTGGCCTCGCCTTCGTGGCCTGCGCCGACAGCGGCCTGGTGGTCGTGGACATCAATAATCCGGCGGCGCCGGTCGTGCTGGAGCGGGTCGATACGCCCGGCTCGGCGACCGGGGTGACGCTGATGGGCGATCACCTCGCCGTGGCCGACGGCATCGGGGGTGTCCAGATCCTGTCGCGGTCTCCCTACGAGATCGTCAAGTCGGTTACAACTCCGGGCATGGCCATGAGCGTGTGCGCCTCCGGGGACTACCTCTATGTCGCGGATTACATAGCCGGGCTGACGATCATAGACATCTCCACCATCACCGAAGCCGAGGTCGTCTCCTCGCTCATCTCGGCGCCGGGCGTCTTCGATGTGACTATCGCCGATACCGTCGCCGTTTTGGCCAGTTCATTTGCGGGCCTCGTCACCGTGAACGTCTCGGATCCGGCTGAGCCCGTTCGGATCTCGGGACTGAGCAGCTCGTCGTTCGCCTACGGCGTCGTACTCGGGCACGGCCATGTCTACATGTCGGGAAGCCAGGACCTGCACGCCTACGTTCTCGGCAACAGCGACACACCGCCGGTGTCCAACTACGTGGAACTCACCGCTCCGGTAGCCGCCGCGGCCGACCGGCATTACATGTACGTCATCAATCATTCGCGCCTGTGGGTGATCTTCGCCGCCACCGGCGACACGATCGGCATCGGATCGAATCTCTACGATCCCCACGACATCATCCTGAACGGCGATTATGCATACATCGCCGACCACACCACGGGGCTGCGCGTGGCCGACATATCCGTTTCCTCGGATCCCGAACTGGGCGTCAGCACCTATCTGGGCGGTGACGCCTGGAGCGTGGTGCAGCTGGATGATCATCTCTATGTGGCGGTCGACGGTCTGGGTCTCGTCACCCTCAGTCTCGAAGTGGACCCCGGCGATCCCGTCCTTTCGGGTTATTGCACGACGAGCGGCACCCCTCGTGACATCGCCGTGCAGGACGACGTGGCTTATATCGCCGCCGGCTCGGCCGGCCTGATCACCTTGGATATTACCGATCCCACTACCCCCGCTGTTCTGGACGAGGCGTTCACGCCTCAGGCAATACATCACGTGGCCGTGGCAGGTGATTACGCCTATGGGATCGACGACGAGGACCTCGTCGTTTTCGACGTGTCGGATCCCGGTAACATCACCTTTGTGGCGAGCCTCGGCCTACGCGGTCCCCTGTGCGGTATCGAGGTGTCGGGCGACGTCGCGTATGTGGTCGATCCCTACATCGGTCTCTATGTGATCGACATCGCCGACCCGGACAATCCAGCCGTGATCGGCGGCGGTATCGCCTCTTCATACTTCGTGACCTCGCTCACCCTGTCGATTGATCGGCTCTATGTCGTGGATTGGGGGGGGGTCTTCCTGATGCCCAGGCACGGCATACCCACGGCCGTGGAGCAGACACCGCGACCCAGATCCGCATTGACGGTCAGCCCCAATCCCTTCAACCCCCGCACGACCATCGCCTTCTCGCAGGACGTGGCCGGCGGCGTGTATGCCGGCGTATATGACCTGCTGGGTCGGCACGTCGCCGAGTTGGTGAATCGACGATTCCCGGCCGGCAACCACGAGCTGCAGTGGGACGGGCTCAACACGACGGGACGAACCGTCCCGACGGGCGTCTACCTGGTCCGCGTGCGCACGTCGAGGGGCGAGCAGTCCGCAAAAATGATGTTGGTGAAATAAACCCCCGGACTCGGCGTGGATCGCCGGCTCCGGGGGATGTGTTGTCGGCGTGCCGCCTACCCGTTCGACTTCTCGTCGAAGAAATCCATCTTGTCCACCGGCATGACCACCGTCGTGGCGATGTTGCTCAGGTGCATGAAGATCCGCTTGTAGAAGCGCATCACCAACACCAGGCTCACCGCGTTGCCGGTGTCCAGGCCGCTGCGCGTGATGTCGGCAATGGCCTCTTCGAGCGCATGGCCCTGCTCGCGCGCGGATTCGATGATGTTGCGGCAGCTGACCTCGTCGCTCTCGCTGAACGCCCGGGCGGTCTCGATCATGGTGTCGCGCATCATGTCGGCGAAGCCCTTGAGACGATCCTTGTAGATCGAGAGATCGGCGCCCTCGGGCATGAGCTCGTTGGCCACGTCGTAGATGTTCTTCAGGTAGTCGCCGATGCGCTCGGCGTCCTTGACCACGTTCATGAAGACCAGTCCCGTCGGGATGTCCTCGCTGCGCTGTTCGAGCGCCAGGTGGGTCACCACGCTGCGGCGCACTTCGCACTCCAGCACGTTGATGCGCTGGTCGCGGTCGTAGAGTTTGGCCTGGGCCTCCGCGTCGCTCATGCCCTCGATCAGCACGCGGTAGGTGAACTTGTTCATGGACACGCAGGTGTCCAGCATCTCGCCGACGCGGGCCGAGGTGGCCGAGCTCCAGTTGTCCTTGCGGAAGATGTCGCGGAAGGAACGGAAGACTTTCATGACGATCTCCTAGTCGAGCATTCTTGAAACCATAACGAACACCAGGGGCATCACGAAGAAGATCCCCAGCATGTAATAGACGGCGAACCACTTGTTGACGACGGTGCGGATGGCCAGGGCCCGCGCCAGACGAATCGGGATCAGGCGCAGCTTCTTCCATGGGTAGAAGATCAGGATCCCGCTCAGGTTGAAGCACAGATGAACCAGCGCGACGGTCACCGCCGCCACGTTGCCGGTCAGCGAGGCCAGCAGGGCGGTGATGGTCGTGCCCACGTTGGCGCCCAGAGTCACCGGCAGGGCCGTCTCCAGCGAAATGATGCCCGCGCCGATCAGCGGTACCATCAGGCTCGTGGTGATCGAACTGCTTTGCACCGTGACGGTCACGATCATACCCAGCAGCATGGCCAGCAGGCCGTGTTTTTCCAGCTGAGCCCCGAAGGCGCCCTCGGCCCGTGACACGACAACCCGCCGCATCAGCCTGGTCAACATGGCCAGTGCGAAGAAAAGCAGCCCGAGCGCCAAGATCAGCATGATCACGCCGGCGATCGTGTCGGCCAGGGACCAGTCGTCGGTCAGCAGGTGCTTGACCCACTTGGCGACGGGCTTGGTGATGGCCTTGACCGGGCTGTGAAATTCCACACCCTCGGTCCCGATCACCAGACCGGACAGCCACGTGGCCACTTTTTCCAGGTAGTGGGTGGCCTGCTCGAGGGGGAAGAGGATCAGGATGGTCAACAGGTTGAAGAAGTCGTGCATGGTGGCGCCGGCAAACGCGCGCATGAACTCCCGCCGTCGTCCCATCGAGCCCAGGGCCACGATGGTGTTGGTAACCGTGGTGCCCATGTTGGCGCCCATGATGATGGGGATGGCGCCCTGGACGGTGAGCGCGTCGACGGCCACGAGTCCCACCACGATGGATGTGGTGCCCGAAGAGCTCTGGATCAGCGATGTGGCCAGCAGGCCGATCATCAACCCGACCACGGGATTGGTGGTGCCGGTGATCAGGGCTTCGCTGAACTCTTTGCCGAAGGTCTTGAAGGCCGCGCCCATCAGCGTGATGGCAAACAGGAAAATATAGAGTAGGGCGAGAAGGGCGAGAGTGCGCAGGATGACGGGCAGGAAGCTCGTCTTGCCGGATTCGTCCGCCGGCGGGGCGGACGTGGGGTGTGCGTCCACGTCTTTCCTCTCGGGTCGGCAGGTCGGGTTTGGGCAGTGAGATGGGTACGGGCGGCAAGGTACCCCAACTCCACCGCAGTGTCAAAGGGGGATTGGCGGCGAGCCCGATTCAGGCTATGCTGCCGCCACTAAACCAACCCCAAGGAGGAGACGACATGAGAAAGATCCTGACCCTGAGTGCCCTGCTCGTTCTGGCCGCGATGTTGGCTTTTGCAATCGGTTGCGGTGAGAAGGCCGACGACACGGCCGACGACACGGCCCAGCATAGCTGCGTCAAGTGCGACATGAAGATGGCGGACGCGGACATGGTCGAGAAGGATGGCCAGTGGTACTGCAGCCATTGCGCCCCCGGCGATGCGGATGATCACGACCATAATCACGACCATGATCACGACCATGATCACGATGATGATCACGATGATGATCACGAGGGCCACGACCACGGCTAGCAGCCTGCGAGTGGTCGGAAATCAGCCGCGGCGTTTCCCGAGGACGAGGAATCCGGGATTTTGCGCCTCGCGCCCGGATGTTGTAACGTGTGTTTTCGCGACGGGATACGCGGCAGTTCTCCGCAGATCCGCATCTCCCGTCGCGATGGCACGATTCGTGATCCTATTTGCACTGTAGCAAGATGGAGGAGCTGCCTAGATGGCCATCCTGAAAGTCGCCCGCATGGGACATCCGGTGCTGCGCAAGGTCGCCGATCCTATTGCGCCGGAAGATATTTCGGGCCCGGAAGTCCAGCAGCTCATACAGGACATGCTGGTAACCATGCACGAATACGCGGGTGTCGGCCTGGCCGCGCCCCAGGTGCATGTTTCCCGGCAACTGGTCCTGGTCGGTGGCGAATTGGACGAGGACGACGAACCGATCATCCGCGTGGTGATCAATCCGGAGATCACGCCCACGACCGACAAGCTCTACGGCCTGTACGAGGGATGCCTCAGCGTGCCGGGACTCCGCGGCTGGGTCGAACGGCCGGCCGCCGTCCATGTCGCCTATCACGACAAGCACGGCGATCGCGTCGAAATCGAACTGGATGGATACCCCGCGGTGATCATGCAGCACGAATGCGACCACCTGCAGGGCACCCTCTACCTGGATCGCATGAAGGATATGCGTAAGCTCGCCTTCGAGGAGGAAGCCGAGCGTTATTTGCCCGTCGAGCGTATGCTGGACGAGAGAGACCTCTAAAGGAGAGACAACAGATGGATCTGCTGAACGACGCCATAGCCGCTTTCAACACGCGCCGCTACGATGACGCGGTCACCCTGACCGCCGTCGGCCTGCGCAATGCCGTGGGCCGCGATGAATTATTCTGGATGGGACTTCACGAAGCATCCCAGGCCTTCGCCGACATCAGCGCCAACAAGCTGCCCCAGTCCGAAGGCAAGCTCGTGGCGTCCATGGAAAAACTGCGCCACTTCGGCTACCGCCACAAGAACCTGGAAGTGACCAGCGTCCTGGCCGGTCTGCGCCGCGGTCTCGAAGAGGTCCGTGCC
Source organism: uncultured Fibrobacteraceae bacterium (assembly GCA_964476155.1). Classification (GTDB taxonomy): domain Bacteria; phylum Krumholzibacteriota; class Krumholzibacteriia; order LZORAL124-64-63; family LZORAL124-64-63; genus JAHIYU01. Next base: position 9,186 of record CAYYYS010000035.1, on the reverse strand, counting down.
GTCCGCGGTGGTCAGCGCCGGATCTTCGACCTCACCCTGCTGCCCCAGATCAAGATGGCGGCCAAGGCCGACAGCCGGTGATCCCCGTTATCCGACTCCGACGCCCGGCGCCGTAACGGCCGCCGGGCGCGGTGTCTCCCTGGAGCCCCGATGATCCCCGAAACCCATCCCCTCCACGACACGGCCCGCAAGATCGCCGCCGGCGAGCGTCTCGACGCCCGCGACGGCCGGCTGCTGGCCGAGAGCGACGACCTGCCCCTGGTGAGCTGGCTCGCCCACACGGTCCGTGAGCGGATGCACGGCGACAAGGTCTACTTCAACATCAACCGGCACATCAACCCCACCAATGTGTGCTACGTGGGTTGCGAACTCTGTGCCTACGCCGACGACCCCAACGCGCCGGGCACCTGGTCCTACAGCCCCGCGGAATGCGTCGAGATGGCGCGGCGCGACTTCATCCCCGGCACCAGCGAATTCCATATCGTCGGCGGCCTGCACCCGCGCTGGAAATTCCCCGTCTACCTGGACATCCTGCGCGCCCTGAAGGACGCCTTCCCCACGGTGCACCTGAAGGCCTTCACCATGGTGGAGATCGACTTTCTCGCGAAGATCGGCAAGCTGTCGGTCCCCGAAACCATCGCCGCCCTGCGCGACGCCGGCCTGGACAGCTGTCCCGGCGGCGGCGCCGAAATCTTCGACGAGGACGTGCGCGAACAGATCGCCTCGAAGAAGATGTCGTCCGCCCGCTGGCTCGAGGTGTCGGGACTGGTTCACGCGTCCGGCCTGAAATCCAATTGCACCATGTTGTTCGGCCACATCGAGGAGCCGCGCCACTGGGTCGACCACCTGATCCGTTTGCGCGAGCAGCAGGACCGCAGCGGCGGCTTCCAGTGCTTCATCCCCCTCGCGTTTCATCCCGAGGGCACCAAGTTCGCCCACCGGCCCGGCCCATCGCTGATGCAAAAGCTGAAGGTGATCGCCCTGTCGCGTCTGATGCTCGACAACATTCCCCACGTGAAAGCCTACTGGGTGATGCTCGGCCGCGAAGCAGCGCAACTCGCCCTGCGCAGCGGCGCCAACGACCTCGACGGGACAGTCACCGACGAACGTGTCACACTGGCCGCCGGCGGAAACGCGGGCCGGGGGATGGGACGGGACGAGATCGTGACGTACATCCGGGACGTGGGTTTGCGACCGGTGCTGCGGGATACGCTTTATAATGAGGTGAGGTCGTCGGCTTGAACGGATTCCCCCATCCCCTGAGAACGTCCCGGCCGATGAACCAGTTGGTGGCAGCTTGAGCATAGCACCTGCAGGTTGGTCGCTTCATTGCCGCCGCCCTGTGATCGTGGGCGGCGGTGGTGGACTTCCAGGAAGCGTGTTCGCCCGCATCCCGGTGTTTCGCAGCGGTGTCCGGCGCGGATCAAGGCGGCCCGACGGGCTTTCGGTGGGATGGTCGAGCGGTTGGGCTGGCCGGGCTCCTGGATGACGGCATCGCATTGCACGACTTCGGTTGATACGGGCTTGGGACCGCGGTCGGTTTGCACCTCGGATTTCCCACACTTTTTACACGTGTAAACTACGACTTGATAAGGCGTGCTGGAGACGGCCTTGGTTTCCGGATCTTGCGCTAGTTTCTCCGCAAATTCGTTCAGCGCGGCGAGCAATAATTCGGCGCGGTCCATTCCTCGTACCGTCGAACCCTTTCGGTTGCCTAGTTTGCGGATCGTTTCGAACAGGGCTTCGTGGCGGGCGTATTGTTCGGTGGTGAGTTTTGTGTTCACATTAACTGGAGCGTCCGTGGGCAACGCCGGCGAGGGTTCGTCCAGGTCCAGCGCAGGCAGCTCCGCAGCTTGCGGCGCCTGTCGGGCCCGCTTGCGTGTTGCACGAACCGTCTGCTCCAACTTGCGACTACTCGACCGCCCCGCCTCGGCGATCCACCGCTCCTCGCTCGCGGGTGTTGCGACCTTGGCCACCTCCCGCGCCTTGGTCCACCCCAACTCACCGGCGGCGACCGATCGACGCAATCGCGGCAACTCCTCAAGCGCCCCCGCCAGTCGCACAAACTGCGACGTCTTACTCGGCGAGAACTCGAGCGCTTCAGCGGCATAAACCTGAATGGAGGCGTACCCAAGATCCCGATACAACTTGCGCCGAAGAATCTCGCCGAACAACAGAACAGCGTTCTTCTCCGCCCGCTGTAGTTCACTCAAAGCCGCTTCAAGACGAGCATGGATTTCGCTGGCTGACATAGAAAAACCTCCCAGAAAACGAGCGTTTCGCGGGAGGTCGAAACGAGTGCATTCGATAGAGACAATATAGTCCAAGAACGCCTATTGCGCAACACCTAACTATATATTATAAAACATGTTGCGCGACCGCGCGGGCATGATTCATGCGAACCTCAAAGCCCTCACACCCCCGGATTTGATTGCGTCATATCCAACCAAGCGAGTACAATCCCCCCACCACGCCACCGCACACCCCAAGCCCGAAGACCGGCCCAACAATGAACACCCCCGTCACCTACCAAGACATCCAAGCCGCCGCCCAACGCATAGCCGGCGTCGCCCATCGCACCCCCGTCATGACCAGTCGCCTTATCGACGAACAAGCCGGTCGCCGTCTCTTCTTCAAGTGCGAGCACCTCCAGCGCGTCGGCGCCTTCAAGTTCCGCGGCGCCTGGAATTCCGTCAGCCAACTCACCGGCGAAGCGGCCGCGCACGGAGTCGTCACCCACAGCAGCGGGAACCACGCGCAGGCGCTCGCGCTGGCCGCCCAGCTTCGCGGCATCCCCGCCCACATCGTCATGCCGAGCAATGCGCCGACAGTCAAGCGCGCTGCGGTCGCGGGCTACGGCGCCCACATCATCGAATGCAAGCCGACCCTCGCAGCGCGCGAAGCCACGGCGAACAAGGTGCTGAAGGAAACCGGCGGAGTTTTCATCCACCCCTACGATTACGCGCCCACGATCGCCGGCCAGGGCACCGCCGCGCTCGAGTTGCTTGAGGACGTGCCCGACCTGGACGCGATCATCGCCCCGGTCGGCGGCGGCGGTCTCATGTCCGGCACCTGCATCGCGGCGCGGGGCATCAAGCCGGGCCTTCGCCTCTTCGGCGCCGAACCAAAAGGAGCCGACGACGCGGCGCGATCCCTGGCGGCCGGCGAACTGATCCCCCAGACGGCCCCGAACACCATTGCCGACGGTCTGCTCACCAGTCTCGGCACGCTCACCTGGCCCGTGCTACGCGACCATCTGGAGACCATCGTCACCGTGTCGGAGGACGAGATCACGTCGGCCATGGGGTTGGTGTGGACCCGCATGAAACAGCTCATCGAGCCCAGTTCGGCGGTGCCGGTGGCGGCCGTGCTGTCGGATGGATTCAGGGCGCGCGACGGATTGGCCCGGGTCGGCATCATCATTTCCGGCGGTAATGTCGATATGGATGACCTCACCCGGATTATTCATGAATGAGCTGCTGCGGTCGCGTCTGTTCAAGTCTGACAGCACGTCCTTTGATTTGATCGGCATATAAGCGACGGTTTAGGTTGCGACAGACCGGGGACCGTTTCTATCATGGGTTCACGATTCGCATCACTTCAAAACCCCTTTCCAGGGATCGGCGACAGGCTATGAACACACAGCTACCGGAAGACACCCCGAGTTGTCTCGACAGGGCGTGGCCCTGTAAGGAGTCCTGTTCCATCCAGCACTTCGAGCTCTTGCGACAATGTGATGTCCGTGGCCTGTTGCATTGCCACACGTCCTATGCCGACGGCGCCCATGATCTGGGTGCGATGGTCGGCATCGCGCACGAGTTGGGTCTGGAGTACCTGGGGGTTACCGACAAGCTGCAGAGCGACTATTGTCGCGACGGTCTGTGCTGTGAAAGCATGGCCAGCCAACACGAAGAGATCGTGCGCTTCAATGGAGACGCCAACGGCTTCACGCTCCTGCATGGGGCCGAAGTGGAGGTTGGTCCCGACGGCGCGCTGCCCTTCGACGACGAGATCCTCGACGCCTTCGACTACGTGGTGGCCACCATGCGGCTTTCCCACGATCTCGACATCGAGCAGCAGACCGAACGCGCCATCAAAGCCATCAACAATCCCCGCGTCTCGATTCTCGGCCATCCCATCGGGCATTTCATGACCACCGGCAGTGAGCTTCCCCTGGATCTCGAGGTCGTCCTAAACGCAGCCTCGAAGGCCGCGGTCGCCGTGGAGATCGACGCCAATCCCAATCATCCCGATCTGGACTGGAAGAACTGCACCAACGCCCAGAAGCTGGGCGTGACCCTGGTGATCGCCTCGGACGCCCATCGCGCCGCTCGCTTGGGCGACTACCGCCACGGCGCCCAGATGACCCGCGAAGCCGGGTTGTGCTGCCGGCAGATCCTCAACACCCACTCCGCCGAGGAAGTGCAGTCTTTCTTCAAAGCCCGCTAGCAGGTGTCATCGTCGGTTGACGATGCGCCGCGCGATGTAACGCGATGGGATATGGTCCGCACGGATCATCACCCGTCGCGTAACCGTTTCCGGCCTACAAGCGTATGCTTGAGTACGGTATGATGACCAGCGTGCACAACGGTCCCGGGATTGCAGTGATCGCGGCTGCGGGACCGGCTGCGGAGGAAACTCGTTCCGACGCGGCTCGCGCCCGGATCAGCCGAAACATCTCAGATCAGAGTTGGTATACGTGATCCGCACGGCGCCAGGTCGACGCTGAACCGGTCGACCGCCGCCGCTCCCGCCAGTTCACCGGAGGGGACATGGAAAGATCCAGGCTTCTATCAATGTTCATGCTCGCCACGTTGATGCTTGTCGCCGCGGCCGCCTGCACCGCCGACCCGGACGAGGGGAGCGGCACCGAGGACGACCCCTGGCTCGTCGACATCGACGCCCTGCTGGAGCAGGGCTTCGCGGTCGTGGTCACGCCGGAGGACACGATCCCCCTGGCCGGCGCGGGCGTCGATACGGTGCACGTGCGCGCGCCGCGTCTGCGGGTGAGCGAACTCGTGCGTCGCATCGGCGAGCGCATGGAAGCGGACTACCGCCGGATCGGCGAGATGTCCGTCACCTCGCTCAGCAAGGTCAACGCCTACTGGGACGATCCGGATCCCGCCAAGACCCGCCGCAAGGAATTCGTCGAGGGCCAGCGCGTGTCGGTGGACAAGGACGGCGAGGAACGAATCGCCCGGCTCTTTTCCGCCAAGCGCAGCTACGAGGGCGGCGAACTGATGGAAGAAGAGGATGACCCGGAGATCACCGAATTCTGGCAGGACGACGTGAAGGGCCAGGCCATGGGCATGCCCTTCGCCCTGATGACCGCCGGCCGCTACCGCTTCGAGATTCTCGAGCGCACTCTGATCGGCGACCACCTCGTCTTCAAGATCGGCTTTACCCCCAAGAACCGCTTCGAGCCCGGCCTGGACGGCGTGGTCTGGATCGACTACAGCGACCTGGCCATCCGTCGCATGGAAGGCCGCGTGTCCGACCCGACACCGGCGCCCCTGTTCATCGCCTCGATACCGCGCCTGGTCTGGACCCAGCGGCTAGTGGGCGAGCGCTGGCAAACGGACGAACTGCACGCCTGGGTCACATTGACCGATCTGCCGTTCCTGCCCGACCGTGTCGAACTCGACGTGGAGTTGGTCGACTACGTGATCGACGGCGTAGCGTACGAAGAGGAGGTCGCACCGTGAAAACATGTGTCCTGCTGTTCGTCATTTTCACGGCCGCGGTTTCAATGGCCGGCATCACCGATCCGGACTCGCTGATCTGGGTGTCCGAAGAAGCGGCCATCGATTCGCTCAACACCTATTGGCGCAATCTGGAGAGCGACTGGTATGAGCCCCTGACCCTGGATGACCTCGGTGTTGGTCTGACCAGGGCGCGGCTCGATTCGCTGACCATCGAGGGGGACCTTGTTATTGGGCGCATGTTCAGTGGTCGACCCTGGCGCTTCAAGGTGAGGCCGCTGAGAGGCAGCGGATTCAACCGCGTTCAGGGTTTCGACGTGGGCGGCGAGGTCAAGGTCTACCGTCCCGGCTCGCGACAGCCTCGTCTGGTCAGCGGTGTGAGCTATGGATTCGCGTGGAAGAAGCTGTCCCATCGACACCGAGTAAAGCTGCCGCTCGCCACCGGCCGCCTGTTCGATGCGGACGGTTATCTTAAACGCTCCCCCTGGACCTGGCTCACCCTCGAAGCCGAGGGGGGCCGCGACGCCGAATGGTTCGCGGGTGACTCGCGTATCGAACGCGCCGCGACCGCAGTCTTCGGCGGCAAGGATCCCAACCACTACTACGAGCATGAGTATTGGCGCGCCGGCCTGCGTATCACCCCGCGCCCGCCGCTCACACTGCGCTTGGGTGGCGGCGGCGGCACGCACCGACCCCTCGGCGTGGCCACCGACTGGAGCCTTTTCGGCGGCGACGTGCCGGACAACCTGGCCGCCGAGCGACTATCCCATCGCGACCTCTACGCCGTCCTGAGCTGGCGCTGGCGGGGATTGCGCTTGAGTGGGCGACACGAGTGGCGACGCGTTTCGGACGCACCGGGACTGCCGGACGTGGTTGCGAGTGCGAACGGCCAGGCCTGGTACCGCCGCTTCGATCTGCACGCCGTCTGGCGCGGCCAAGACGGCTGGGGTGACGTCTGGACCCTCGCCGGCAACTGGCGAACCGCCGATCGCCAGCTCCCCATGCCCGGGAAAACCTACCTCGGCGACCACGGTACCCTGCGCGGCTTCGAATCGCGCGAGCTTGTCGGCGACGGCGGCGCCTGGGTCAGCCTCGACGTGCGCTGGGATATCGATATCTTCGAGTCGCTGCGTGTGCCGTTGCTGCGCAAGCTCGGTCTGCAACCGATCACTTTCGCCGATTGGGGCCGTGTCCATCGCAACCAGGGTGCCCTGGACAACTATCCCGGCGGCACCGGCTGGCGAGCGGACGCCGGCGTTGGCCTGGGCAAATTCCTGGGGCTATGGAACCAGTTGAGCAACATCCGATTCTACGCGGCGCGGCCCGTGGGTGAGGGGATGGGGGAGCGGGGGTGGCGGTTCATCCTGGCGCTGGAAGCGTGGTAGGGGTTGATATATCCGACCACGTGGAATAATTGGGAATTGGCGTCTTGACGTTCAGGCCAAAGTGACGTACAATATTGAATTAGTTGTACGCCACACATTTGGAGGTTCCATTGAATGTCAAACTCACACTTCGCCTTGATCAACGACTGATCGTACAGGCCAAGAAATACGCCCACCGCACAGGACGGTCCGTCTCGCAAATCGTCGCGGAGTACTTTTCTCATTTGGACTCACACCCTACAACCGAAGACATTGAGCTGACCCCGACAGTTCGATCACTCAAGGGCATTCTTCAAGGTCACAAGGTTGATCGATCCACCTACCACCGTCACCTTGAGGATAAGTACCTTTGAGGGTTCTTTTCGACACGGATGTCGTTCTCGATGTCCTTCTGGACCGCCGGCCCCATTCCGATCACTCTGCCGCGCTTTTCACGATGGTCGAAAAGGGGCGGATTTCAGGTTTTTTGTGTGCCACCAGTGTGACGACGCTACACGACCTCTCAGCCAAAGCGGTTGACTCCAAATCGGCCCGGGCCTGTATCGAGATGTTGTTGAGTCTCTTCGATGTGGCTCATGTGAATCGCCGGATTCTGGCAAGCGCATTGGCTCTTCCCTTCAGAGATTATGAAGATGCAGTCGTCCATGAATCAGCCTGTAGTATCCAGGCCGACGCGATAGTCACCAGGAACTTGCGCGACTTCAAGAAGTCACGAATTCCGGTCCATCCGCCCCAGGAGCTGCTGTCTCTTTTTCTGACCAAGGATGAGCAGGGATGATGGCAAAGTTCTATTAACCAGCGATGCCCAGAGTCCTGATCGCGTCCAGAACCGCCTCGTGCAACTTGCCGTTGGTGACGATCACTCCGCGGTTTCGCTCCAGCCGGTAACCCCGCGAAAAGTCGAGGTCGTTACCGTCGATATCGGTCACCCGCCCACCGGCCTCGGTCACCACCAGCGCGCCGGCCGCATGGTCCCAGATCTTCTCCACGTACTCGGCCGACTTGGGCAGCCGCAGGTAGGCGTCGGCCTCGCCGCGAGCGGTCACGCCGTATTTGACCTGGCTGTCGACACGGACGCCCGGCGCGGTCACGCCCAGGTGTGCGGCGATGCGCGCCGCGTCGTCGTGGGAGGAGTGGGCGGCTTCGACGGATTCGCAGAAACGCAGGCCGGCCGGGTCAGCCAGGTCGCTCGCGGTGACGGCGACGGGATCGCCCTCGCCGTCGAGGGGCCATTGCCGGACACCGTGTCCGCGGATCGCGGTGAGGACGGTGCCCGCGCCCCGGTCCGCCTCGAAGGTCGTGCCCAGGTTGGGACAACCGAGCGCGGCGAGTTCGATCCGCCCGTCGACGATCAGCGCCAGCGCGACGGCGTAATGCTGTCCGCGCAGGAAACCCTTGGTGCCGTCGATGGGGTCGAGGGTCCAGAAGCGGGAGGTGTAGTCGCGGGCACTGCCGCGGTCGATCCAGGCGCAGATCTGGTCGGGGGAGACGTCGGGACGCAGGTCGCAGACGTGGCCGAGTACACGTTCGAGCAGAGCGCCGTTGTCGGGATCGCGTAGGGCGGACGCGTCCTCCTCGCCGATCGCCGGGTCGTCGGGGAAGGCCTCGCCCAGGGCGCGGCAGATCAGCGCCTGGCTCCCGAAGTCGGCAACTGTGACGGGGCTGCGGTCCCGCTTTTCGAGGACGCCGGGGTCGAGCTGAGCCTGGACGGCGCGGCAAAGACGGCCGGCTTCGCGCACGGCGGTCAGGGCGGTCTCGAGTTCACGGGCGTAGGGCGTGCTCATGGGTCGTCTCCGGGATCGGGTGGATGGGCGCCGGTGCAAGATACCATGTGTGGGGGAGGTGGCAAGGGTGGGCCTACAGCCGCCGCGGATCGGGCCGATATCGGGCCGATATCTTGACAGAATGGGGGGTGTCGCCTATATTCTCGCCCCTACATGCTGCTTGTCGATAGGCTGGCGGCTCATAGACGATTTATGGTTCCTCGGTAGCTCAATGGTAGAGCATGCGGCTGTTAACCGCAGGGTTGTAGGTTCAAGTCCTACCCGGGGAGCCAATCATCTCCCGCTCGAAATTCCACGATAGATCTGGTTAACAAA
>CAYYYS010000034.1:0-28036 GCA_964476155.1 uncultured Fibrobacteraceae bacterium | reverse complement strand
TATCTGTCACTTTCTACAATCCAAATTCCTGCTGGCCAATCTAATCGTTTGGTACTTTACGCACGTCAGCCCACGTCTCATCCCTACTTAGGCTGCGGCAAAACCCCAGCAAAAGCCTCATCATCCATAATCGCCCCCTCCGCAATCATCTGCCTAAACTTAACAAAATCAATAACGTCCTCACCCGTAAGCTTCCGGTTATTAAACGCAGTAAACCCCAGCAAGGCCTCCCCCCCCATATTAGCCGCCAACCAATGCCGATTAGCCAACTTGGTCTGATCCCAAAAGAACTTCTTCTTAGCCCGAATCCCATCAATAGACTTGATCAAACACCCGGGGAACAGATTGGTAAACCGCCAAACAACCTTGTCGATCTCCTTATCAAGCCCCGCAAAATCCACACTACCGGACTTGAGCAGCTCCTTACCGGCCTTGGCCTCGTCGCCCCGCTTGTTCTCGCCGTAGACGATGGCGCCGCCCTCGACCATGCGGTCAGTAATAACCAGCGGATTCGGAATAATCGCGCCATCAACATTCAACGCAGGCACCGCAGCCGTGATCAACCCCTTCATCTTCATCTTGTACGCGCTCCACATCTCGCAGGAGATGCAGTTCCACATGGCGTCCTCGATCGACAGCATCCAGGGCAGGAAGTCGGTGCTGCCGCCGTCGGGCGCGGAGCCGTGCTTGGGGCCGGCCTGTCCGTAGATGGCCAGGTCCGTCGACAGGGTCAGGTCGCAGGCCATGCCGATCTCCTGGCCGCCCGCGATCCGCATGCCGTTGACGCGGCAGATCGTGGGTTTTTTGCAGCCGAGAATGCCGTCGACCATGCCGTTGAACAGGTCCATGTACTCGCCGTACTCGTTGGGACGTCGGCTGTAGTATTCGGCGTACTCCTTGGTGTTGCCGCCGGTGCAGAAGGCCCGATCGCCCGCGCCGGTAAAGACGCACGCCACCACGCTGCGGTCCGACGAGGCCGACTGGAAGCCGTCGATCACGCCCTTGACCATGTCCGTCGTGTAGGAGTTGAACTGGGCGGGGTTGTTCAGGGTGATCCAGGCGGTGTAGAGCCCTTCGACGACCTGGCCGTCCTTGTCGAGGACGGGCTTCTTTTCGTAGATGGTGCTGGGTGCTTCGGTCCCCCAGTGTCCGGCGCTCGATAGTGCATGGTCCTTGATCTTGTCGTCGCGGGGTAGCCAATCGAGGGACATCGGGGGCTCCTTTGCTGGTAACGTGTGCTCAAGCTTCAGGCGTGGATGGCGCGATTTGTGCGCCAACAAAAATCTATTCGAGTTCTTTAAGAATATTCACGATACTATTCTTGAACTCAGGGACGTCATGAGTGATCACATTCCAGACCACATCGATATCGACTCCCAGGTAATCATGAACCAAGACATTCCTGAATGCAGCCAGCGTAACCCACTCAACTTCTGGGTGAGCAGCTTTTAGGCCGTCGGAAAGTCGCTGGGTTGTTTCAGTGAAAGTGTGGAGGTTACGCAGAACGGCATCCTGGTGAAGCATGGACTCGAGGAATGTTTCTTTACCCAAATCGGCCACACCCTCAATTCGTCTGATCATCTCGAGGATATGCTGCAAATAGACCTTGTCGCTCTTCAAAGTGCGACCGCCTCAGCCAATACTTGATCTCGGAGCAACGGGTTGAGACCTGCCTCCGTGACGATGTCGATATGCTGTCCAAGAAGGTGCTCAAGATCGAGAATGAGGCCGGCAGGAAACCAGGAACTGACCTTGGGGCCTGTAGTGACGAGAAGATCGACATCGCTTTCGGTGGTTTCTTCACCCCTGGCCACTGAGCCAAAGACTCGAATAGACGTAACACCATGCTGTTTCGCTACATCAAGTACGTCATCTCGTTTGGCTTGCAGGAGATCGATGGTCGTCATGCGCACCCTCCTCTTGAGTACACACAGTCTACCGCATTGCCTTACAGGCACGCAACTCATTCGCAGAAAAACGATTTGCCAACATGAGATCATGCTTCCGGGAGTCCACTCCCGCGGTCCTGCTCGTGCAATATCTCCCCGGTCGAGCCGCTACCGGAAGGCCGCCACACCCGTGATTTCCGCCCCGACAATAAGGGTATGGATGTCGTGGGTCCCCTCGTAGGTGATCACCGACTCCAGGTTGGCCATGTGACGTCCGGGCGAGAACTCGTCGGTCACGCCGGCCGCGCCCAGGATGTCGCGGGCCGAGCGGGCGCAGTCCAGCGCCATGGCCACGTTGTTGCGCTTGGCCATCGAGACCAGGGGCACCTGGTTGATGCCCGAATCCTTGAGCCGCCCGAGCTGCTGACACAACCCTTGGGCCTTGGTGATCTCGGTCAGCATGATCACGAGCTTCTGCTGGACCATCTGGAACGACGAGAGGGATTTGCCGAACTGCTCGCGCTCGCCGGCGTAGCGCAGGGCCGTGTCGTAGCAGTCGGACGCCGCGCCGATCACACCCCAGGCGATGCCGTAGCGGGCCTCGTTCAGACAGGACAGAGGGGCCCGCAAACTTTTGACGCCGGGCAAACGGCTGCTCTCGGGCAGACGCACCTCGTCCATGACCAGTTCGCCGGTGTCGCTGGCCCGCAGACTGTACTTGCCGTGGATGGTGTTGGTGGTGAAGCCCGGCATGCCCCTTTCGACGAGGAAGCCGAGGATGCCGTCCTCGCCGCGCGCCCACACCACCGCCACGTCGGCCTGGTTGGCGTTGGTGATCCACAGCTTGGTGCCGTTGAGGATCCAGTCGTCGCCGTCCTTGGTAGCCCGCGTCTCCATGCCGCCGGGGTCGGACCCGTGGTCCGCTTCGGTCAGGCCGAAGCAGCCGATCTTGCGCCCGGCCGCCAGTTCGGGCAGCCACTTCTCTTTTTGCTCGTCGGTGCCGTAGGTCATGATGGGCCACATCACCAAGCTCCCCTGGACTGACGCGAAGCTGCGCAGGCCGCTGTCGCCCCGCTCCAGTTCCTGGCAGATCAATCCGTACATCGTATAGCTCAGGCCGGGGCAGCCGGGGCCCTTGATGGCCGTGCCGAGCAGGCCCATGGCGCCCATTTCGGGGATCAGTTCGGTTGGGAATGTGTCGGCGGCGAAGTGCTCGCGGATGGTCTGCATGAAGCGCTGGTCCACGAAACTGCGAACCGTGTCGCGGACGCCTCGTTCTTCGTCGCTCAGGTTGCTGTCGAACTGGTAGAAGTCGGGTGCTTGGTAGGCGCTCATGGGGCTCCCGTTCTTGGGGCTGGGTTTGGTGGAGACGCTTGGCTTGGGAAGCGTAGGGAATGGGGGGGGGTTACTCAAGGGAAAAGGGGGGTGAGCTTGACATACCATATTGGTTATAGTACAATATTGACATGTGGGAAATCTACGAACACAATCGTGTATCCAAGGCTCTTCCGAGGATCCCGGAACAAGTCTTGAAGCGATATGAAACCTGGAAAGGCATCGTGCGGGTTTCCGGCCCCCAAGGCCTTCGCAAAATCAAGGGTTTCCATGACGAGACCCTACGCGGCGAATGGAGAGGGCATCGCTCTTCTCGGCTTGGGCAACAGTATCGTGTGATTTACCAAGTTGAGGCAAAAGAGGTGTTTGTTTTACATCATGGATCTCACGGCTCACGACTATCGAAGGAGGTAGAGCATGGCACGCGCAGGATTTCGAAAGGCTCGCAAAACCATCGATGTATCGGTCGGTGAGTCTGTTCGTATTGTCAGAGAGCTACAGAAGCTGAGCCAGAATCAACTAGCTGCTCTAACCGGCATTCCTCAGTCTACGATATCTGCGATTGAAAACGACAGGGTGGGCATTGGTGTTGAGCGCGCGAAGGTGCTGGCGCGCGCGCTCAATTGCCATCCAGCGGTGCTTGTTTTCCCTGGGTGGGAAATCGATAACGTGACTGCAGCCTAACCCGGACAACAAAAACCAGGTGCCACCCCATGCCCAACAATAACCGCCCCGACCTACAGTCCGGCAACTTCTTCATCCGCAAACAAAGACCCGAGCTAGCCCACCCAGCCGGATTCTGGCGCTACAAACACCCCTTCCCCCAAGCTTCGACCTGCGCTGCGTCCAACCCACCGACAAACCGAACATCCACCAGGTAACCATGGTGATCACCATCGACCAGGGAGCCGATTCGCCGATGCAGGAAGGCCTATCCATATTTCACATAACCGAATCGTCGCAAGGTTGGCAGATACTGCCCAATGACCCCCAATGACCCCCAATGATCCACGAGGAGCAACTTTGAAAATACTGACCCTATTGCTGCTGTTACTCGGCCTGGCCTCCCCGGCCGTCGCCAGCAACACACCACCCACCGAAGGCCACTACATAGACCTCAACAACATTACCCTCTACTACGAAACCCAAGGCCAAGGCGCCCACGTTGTTGGTTTTCGGCGACCGCGACGACTTCCGTCCCGACCATATCCGCCTGATGTTCGAAGGGATTGCCGGTTCACAACTGTTCGTCGTGCCCGGCACGTCGCATTTCGCGCCGGCGGAAAAACCGGACCTGATCTTGGCATTTATTCGCTCGTTTCTGGAGGCGGAGGCCTCCGAGGAGACAACGCACTGACAGCCTGCACGAAAATCCGGTCGCCAAACCTCCACGGGCTTGGCGACCGGGTCGAGTCATATCAGAAAGAGTAGCGTTCTAGGCCGTTGGCAAGGTTATCCACACCCACGGTACCACGTGGTACCCCGTTTTTGATGCTGGATCGTGCCCACAGCCCCCCAGGTGACCCCAGTTTTGACATTTTGGAACCCGCACCACGCTCATTCTGTTGGTTGATGATCATGAGCAAACCCGGAACCATTGCCACAGTCCTCCTGATGTTGTTTGCGCCGACCTTGGCCCAGACCGAACCGCCACCCCTCACCGACCAGATCGTTGACGCCGCAATAGAGCGCACGACCCATGCCGTCATCTACGACGGCAGTTACCACCGGCTGGACTATCCAGGCGGCGATGTTCCCGATCACATTGGCGTGTGTACGGATGTCGTGATCAGAGTCTATCGAGCAGTCAATATTGATTTGCAGGGACTTGTACACCAAGACATGACGGCCCACTTCAACGAGTACCCGCAACTCTGGGGGTTGAGACGGCCGGATCCGAACATCGATCATCGACGGGTGCCTAACCTGCAGGTATTTCTGCGTAGGCAGGGAGCGGATGTGCCGGCATCCGACCTTGCGTCCGATTATTACCCCGGCGATCTGGTGACCTGGATGTTACCGGGTAATCTTCCGCATATCGGGGTTGTTGTAACATCGGCTTCAGAAGACCCGAGCACTCCCCGCATTGTCCACAACATCGGCAACGGGCCGGAGATCGATGACGCACTGTTCCGCTATCCCATCACGGGGCATTACCGGTATGCAGGCCCGACCCCCTGATGGCCGGATCGATCACTCGTAATCCACGAACTTGAAACCCGCGATCACGAAGACTCTCTGGGTCGGCGCCTCAGGGCTATCGTCTTCGAGCCAGATGCGGATATGACTGAACGTCACGGGATCGTCCCAGCTCCTCTCACCCGAGATCGTCATGAAGTCCTCAAGCGCCACGCGGTAGCGACGCCAGGCAATCCGGTTTTCCGCGAGGTTTTCGACATCGTCATAGTCGTAGACGACATCCACCACCGGGGCCGTCTCCTTCAAGTCGATGGCGCAGGTGATGAACTGACTGTTCCGCTCGAATAGCGTGTACCCGACCGATTCTCCAGCACGGGTTCACCGTCATTGATCCAGATCTCGAAATGGTCCAACGAGGACGGTGACATGTCGGCGGGGACCCGACCGGTCATGATACCGGCCCAATCCTCCTCAGCCCATTCGAAGTCGTCGGCCCGGAAAAACAGCTCCATGGCCGGTACGGTCTCATCGCGAGCCTCGCCGACGAGATTCGGATTCAGATGCTCTGCAAGAACTCGGTTTATGGGCAAGAACCAGCGGATGGTCTCAACACGATCGGCTACATCGAACTGTCTTGCGTCACCGGTTTCGATCACGTAGGCCTCATCCTGTCCGTGCACGGGAACACTCGCCCAGAACCAATCGACACGCTTCAGTAGGGTCTCCACGAACTCATCGTCGTCAGAGGTCAGCGGATCATCCCCACTACATCCGGCGACGATAAGACCGGACATCACCACCATGAATCCAAGAGCGAAAAGAGAGTGTCTGCTCGGCGAAATATTAAGTCTGGAGAGAAGCCGTCCGTATGGACGGATGTCGGACTTGTCGGTGGAGTTCATATGTCCCACTCCGTTTCAGAGTACTTCCGTGCATAACACACGGTTTCAGTGAAGGAAGTCAGGGGACCGCTTCAATATCAGCTACGCTTTGTTGATCATACTCCAAACCCGGTCCATGTGAAAGGACATCCTACCTCAACAACACGACCTTCCGCGTATCCCTCGTCTCCCCCGCCGTCAGCCGCAGGAAGTAAACTCCAGACGCGACACCACTGCCCGCTTCATCCAATCCGTCCCAAACAATCCGCCGTACGCCGGACTGCTGGTATCCGGAGATGAGCGTCCGCACCCGACGCCCCAAAGCATCATGAATCGACACCTGGGCCGGCCCGTCCCGCATGATCTCGAACTCTATCGTCACCCGCGGATTGAACGGGTTCGGATGCGCGCCCAGCAACCGCGCGGATTCATTGATCTCCGGCAACGCTTCGGGCGCCGCCGTCTCGGAATCAGGCGACAGCACGATCAGTCCCATCCGCGCCACCGCGATCTCGGCCGACCAGGCGAACCCGTCGGCGGGCACGGCCTCGGCGATGATGTCGCCGGGGTTGGTGACCCCGTTGCCACCATAGATCGCGTCCTGGCTGTTGATCACCTCGTGCCACACACCACCCTGGGGCAGGCCGATCCGGTTAGACGCATGATCCCCGTTCCCGAAGTTCGCCGCCACCACATGAATGGTCCCGTCGAGATCCCAGCGCTGGAACGCCAGCACGTTGCCGCTCTCGTTCATATGGAAGACGTCCACGCCGGCGTCGGCACGCAGGGCCGGCGAGGTCGTACGCAGCTCGATCAGGTCGCTGAAGTAGGCGAACACGTCGGCATGGGTCGTCTTCTTGGACCAGTCGATCCGATTGGCCGAATCCGTGCCGAAGTCGGTGTCGTCCAGCCACTCGGTCCCCTGCAGGATCGCCGGAATCCCCGGCGAGGTCAGCACCAGCCCCTGCGCCAACTTGACGCGTCCCTTGGCCCACACATCGTCGTGCGGAGCGGTCGTGTCGATGGATTTGCAGATGCGCTGTCCGCCGTTCTCGGGCCAGACCTCATCGTGCAGTTCGAGATAGTTGACCATGCTGCCACCCTCGAGATACGCGCCGCTGCCCAGCAGGATGCTGCGCACGCGCCACATCTCCGGGTCGCCGCCCCCGGCGTCGAAGATCTCCGCGCGGAGCTGGTCGGTGAACGCGTCGTAGTACTGGGCGTCGAAACCGGCGCCGCCAAGGCTTGTCGGGCGCGTGACCCAGTTGTTGTCCGGGAGTTGTTCGGCGATGGCGATCTTGTCCGCGGCGCGGCCGTCCATCTCGTCGTTCATGCGCTGCATCAGGCTCCAGCCCGACGCCTCCTGGGGTTCAATATTCATGTAGCTCGTCGCGTCCATGCGGAAGCCGTCCAGGCGCATCTCCTCCAGCCAGAACAGGGCGCTGTCCGCGTAGTAGTCGCGCACGCCTTCGCGGTCGAAGTCGGCCTGGCTGCACCAGGGGGTGTCGACGGCCGGGTCGTCGAAATAGATCTGCATGCCGTCGTAGTTCCACAGGAAGTTGTCGGAGCACGAGATATGGTTCCAGACGATGTCGAGGATCACGGCGATGCCGTGGGTATGGAGGGTGTCGACCATGAACTTCATGTCGTCCATCTGGCCGTAGATCCACTCGGGCGCCCACTGGGTGATCGGGTTGTAGCCGGCCGAGAAATCCCAGGGAAATTCCGTGATCGGATTGAGCATGACGACGTTGATGCCGAGTTCGGCCAGGTGGGCCGCGCGATCGGCGACGTCGAGAAAGCCCGAGGGGAACGATGTCGAGCCGTAGGGATCGTTCCGTCCCGCGAAGGTGCCCACGTGGAGCTGGTAGATCACCATCTCCTCGAAGTCCGGCACGTCGAAGTCGTCTACCTGCCATGAGTAGGCGTGCGGGTCCGTGATGCGGGCGTTGTAGTTGTCCCCCGGGACCAGCGACTTGGCGCGGGGATCGGTGTTCCAGTGCGAGTTCTGGAAGAAGTACTTGTACATCTGGCCCGTCGTGGCGCCGGCGATGCGTCCGACGAAGTACTCGCCGACCTTGGTCAGCGGATCGCCCGTACCCCAGCCGTTGAACTCGCCGCGCACGTGGGCGGTGGTACGAGTCGGCGACCAGACCTTGAATACGACACCGCCGCCGGGCAACGGCGTGGCGCCGACGGGCGCGTGTTCCAGCGTCGTGAAGTCGAGGACGAAGCCGCCGTCAACGGGCGGATCCGATGTCATGCCGCCGACGCTCAGATAGTCGATGTCGGCGCCGTCTTTGAGCTCCATGTAATAGGAGACCGTCGTCGACGCGGTTGCGGGGACCTGGACGGACCAGACGGCGTACGGACCGCGCTCGGTCTCCAGCCAGGCCTCGATCCGCGCGACAGACCCGTCGGCCACGTGCAGGTGGGCCATGGCGAGGTCGTTGCGATACGCTTGGAAACGGACCGTGAAGATTTCGCCGTCCACCGGGCAGAGCGGGTCTCGTTCGAGCCATGGAATGTGTGAGATGCCGGACCACTCGACGTTGTCGTCGAGAGTGGCTGCGGTTGCAGATTGTGAAACAACGGTCGTCAGAAACAGCAACACGCCGACAACAACGTGGATTCTTTTCATGGTTCGGGCCGATACATTGAAGGAAGGTGCGCAATCTGGGCTGCACATACCATTTATAGACGCACCGGCCCGCCGATACAAGGCGTCCGAGCCGACAGACGCCAAAACACACAGTTTACACGTGTCAACGACATCAGACCGAAGATGCCTTGCGGACTGGAACCCAACTGGTATCCTCACCTGAACCTAGGAGGATTCAACATGATGCGTACCATGACGTTGCTCGCGTTCCTGATCCTGACAGCCACCGCCCTCGCCGACACCACTCCCGGCCAGAGCAGCGCGGACTACGTGGAGCCCGTCGAACTCGACGAAATCCTCCTGACCGACGGCAACCTCCTCACCGGCCGCCTCATCGAGGAACACGAAGATTATGTGATCTTCGAGACGGACACCCTGGGCCGCATGGAAATCCTGCGGTCGAACATCGAACGCATCGCCCGCAGCGGCGAACGCGCCGGCGTCATGGTCGATCCCGACTACAACTCGCTCATGTTCTGTCCCACCCCGGCCACCCTGGCCAAGGGCGACAGCTACTTCCGCGACTTCGAACTCTTCTTCCTGAACTTCGGTTCGGGTATCACCGACGCCTTCGACCTGAGCATCGGCACCCTCTTCCCGATCTCGTCGGAAGTGATCATGGTGAGCGTGGGCGGCAAGTTGCGCCTCATCGATCGCGAGGAAGGGCCGATCGGCCTGGCCCTGATCGGCAGCTACACGAAACTGGAGGACGTGTCGTTCAGCGCGGTGGGCGCGGTAGCCGGCGTCGGCAACAAGCGCAGCAGCTTCAACGTGATGATCAACCGCACCTCGGACGACGACGGCGACTCGGAGACGGTCTTCATCATCGGCGGCGACACGGAGTGGTCCGCGGCCGACGAGACGCAACGCGAAAACCTGATCACCCTGTGCCGCGATCCGGATTGCCTCACCTGTGGCCGTGGTGAGCTTTATCATGGCCAAGGAGATGAAGGGCGACGAGCGGTTGGCGGGCGCGCTTGTGATCGGGTCGACTTTGTTGTCGGTGGTCACGACGGTGGGGTGGTTGATGTTCTTGCTGTAATACCCGGCTCGTGACGCTGCCGTCACCCCTGCTTTGACGCCCCCGAACAACAGCGGTATGATCCGACCTCGCCCATCCATCACTCCAACGAGAGAAGACGACCATGACCGCATATTCCATCAGCCCAGCCGGCGAGAAATTCGCCATCCCCGCGGAAAAGGATTACGCCAGGGAAATGCAGCGGCTAAAGCGCCTGGCGAAGAAGGCGCGCGGCGACGGACAGGAGGTCGTGGTGGTGATGGGCGTGGGCTTCGTGGGCGCGGTGATGGCCGCCATCGTCGCCGACACGGTCCACAAGAAGGGCAAGCGGAAGGGGCAGCCCAGCAAGTTCGTCATCGGGTGTCAGCGACCGAGCGTGCGCAGCTACTGGAAGATTCCCCTGCTGAACCGCGGCGAATCGCCGGTGAAGGCGGAAGACCCCGAGGTCGACCCCATGATCACGCGCACGGTCGTGGACAAGAAAACGCTGACCGCCACCTTCAACAGCGACTGCCTGCAGCTGGCCGACTGTGTCGTGGTCGACGTGCAATGCGACTACGCCAAGCGCGACCTGGGCAACATGCGCACCGGCGAGGCGGACATGGCCGCGCTCGAGGCCACCATGCGCACCATCGGCGACAAGATACCCCCCAAATGCCTGGTGCTGATCGAGACGACCGTGGCGCCGGGCACCACCGAGTTCGTGGCCTGGCCCATCCTCAAGAAAGCCTTCGCCAAGCGCGGCCTGCGGTCCACGCCCCTGCTCAGCCACAGCTTCGAGCGTGTTATGCCGGGGCGCGAATATGTCTCCTCGATCCGCGACTTCTGGCGGGTGTGCAGCGGCTGCAACGCCACCGCCCGCAAGCGTGTCGACAAGTTTCTGCACCAGGTGCTGAACACCGAGGAGTTTCCGCTGACGGTCATGGACCGGCCCATCGAGTCGGAAACCACCAAGATCGTGGAGAACTCGTATCGCGCGACCATCCTGGCCTTCCAACACGAGTGGAGCCTCTTCGCGGAGCGCAACGGCGTGGACCTGATCAAGGTCATCAACGCCATCAAGATGCGTCCCACGCACAGCAACATGATCTTCCCGGGGCCGGGCATCGGCGGCTACTGCCTACCCAAGGACGGCGGCCTGGGCTACTGGGCCTACAAGCACATCCTCGGCTTCGAGGACGGCGACGACATCTTCAAGATGAGCACCACGGCCATCGACATCAATGATACGCGCGGCCTGCATGTGGCCACGCTCACCCGCGACGCCCTGCGCAACATGGGCCGCTACATCGCCGGCGCCGACGTGCTGATCTGCGGCGGCAGCTACCGCCAGGACGTGGGCGACACGCGCTACAGCGGGTCGGAACTGGTCGTGCGCCGCCTGACCGAGATGGGCGCCGAGATGCGCGTCCACGATCCCTACCTGGAGCACTGGGCGGAACTGGAGAACCAGGACACCTATCCGGCGCCGGGCCATTCCTGGGCGCGTTTCTTCCGCAATCAGGACGGGCTGAAGGACATGCGCGTGACGCAGGATCTGGCGCCGGCGCTGAAGGGTGCGGAGGCGGTCATCTTCGCGGTGCCCCACGAGCCGTACCTGGAGCTGGATCCGCAGCGGGTCGTGAAGATGGCCGGCGGCCCCCTGGCCGTAATCGACTGCTTCGGCATCCTGAACGACGCCGACATCCGCAGCTACTTCAAGCTGGGTTGCGAGGTAAAGGCGCTCGGCCGCGGACACATCCAGCGCATCAAGGAAGAAGTGCGCGCGGAGGAGAAGGCCAAGTTCAAGAAATCGACCAAGAAGTAACGGCGACACAGGGTTCGATTAGCGGACATAGAGGGCGGGCAGAACCTCCCCCGTCTCGTCGAAGAGCGCCAGGTTTTCCCGCGGCGAGCCGAGACCCGGAGACGTAATGAACTCGGGTGCCCAGTAGACGACGCCCCGCCCGCGGTCGCCGGGAACGTCGTTCACGATGGCGAAAACCGCGTCCAGAAAAGCGTGCTGCCCCGCCGGCGTGTCGGGATAGCCGGGCAACAGTTGCTCGGGCAGGCCGATCGAGTTGTGGGTGTCGTCGAACCAGCCGAGAGTCCAGGGATAGGCCGTCTCCACAACGATCAGATCCTTGCCGAAACGCGGAGCCAGGTCATCCATGTTGGCCTCGAGATCGGCGAGCGTTCCATGCCACCACGGGTAATAGGACAGACCGATGATGTCGAAGTCCACACCCTGGGCCAGCAGGTTGCCGAAGAACCACCGGCAGCCGCCATTGTCGCCGCCGCGATCGCTGTGGATCATGATCAGCGGGCGCGGATTTGGAGCGCACGCCGCCTCGACCCCTTCTACCGCCGCATCCAGGAGCTGGCCGAGTTGGGCCCACTGCTCGGGCGTGTTGAACGTGCCGCCGACTCGGCCGTCGTCCCAGAGTATGCCCGGCGTGATCTCGTTGCCGAACTGTACCATCACCGGAGGCGTACCCTGTGCAATCATCGCCTGCAACACGTCGCGCGTACGGACGCGTACGCTGTCGACCAGGGTCGCGAAGGGCAAGGCGGCCCAGGCGGCCGGCTTGGTCTGGTGAGCGGGATCGGCCCAGGTATCGGAATAGTGGAAGTTGAGCAGGACGGACTGGCCGGCGTCGTGGGCGCGCTGCGCCATGGCCAGGGTCTGGTCGAGGTCGTACCAGCCGTCGCCGGGCGTGTGCCACAAACGCAGACGGATCAGGTTGACGCCGTGTCCGGCGAGGATCTCGAAGAGATCACCCGCTACACCGCCGTCGGTATATACACCACCGCCGGCTTCGACCTGAGGCAGGAAGGAAACGTCCGCGCCGCGCCAAGCTGTCTGACCGAGAGCGGGCGCGGTGATCAACAGGGCCAGAAGCAGGGCAGCGATCTTCAAGTCGACTCCCACTGTTCCTGATGGCTGTGCTCGGGCACATCGACCGTCTCGTCGAATTCGACGAACACGACCTGCCGGCCGACACCCTGCAACAGCGTGCCGGTCGCGCCGGGGATGGGGATGTCGATGGCGGGCAGGGCTTTCAGAAAGTCGGGGATGTTTTCGTATCGGGGCATTGGATCCTCCTGGATTCAGTCCAACCGAATGATTCTAGCATGAAACTCGGGGGGGGGGGGATGTACGCGTGTAAAAACGGAAGACATGGTGTGGGCCCGAATCGCCCTGACACAAGCCCCACAGAGTGCTAATCTACCTGACATGAATACCGAAAAGGCCACCTTCCTGCCGGTTACGCAGACCGAGCGCCTCACCAATCTCGACGCTCTCCGCGGCTTCGCCCTGCTCGGCATCCTGGTCATGAACATCCAGAGCTTCTCGATGCCCGGCGCGGCGTACTTCTTCCCTACCGCCTATGGCGACCTGACCGGCGTGAACTACTGGGTCTGGTACCTGGCCGAGATCTTCGCGCGCCGCAAGTTCATGACCCTTTTCTCCATGCTCTTCGGCGCGGGAATCATACTCATGCATGAGCGGGCGACGGCTTCCGGCCGCGGCTGGGCCGGCCTGCACTACCGGCGCATCGGCTGGCTGTGGGTGATCGGCCTGATCCATGCCTACATCTTCTGGGACGGCGACATCCTGGTTGCCTACTCGATCTGCGGCGTAGTGATGTTCCTGTTCCGCAAGGTGCGCCCGAGTCGATTGCTGGTGGTGGGACTGGTCTTCCTGGCAGTCGGCAGCGGCCTGATGCTGATGGCGGGACTGTCGGCCCCCCAGTGGCCCGAGAAGGATCTAACCGAATTCAACACCCAGTGGCTCCCCGACCAGGAGGCCCTGGACCACACGCTCGCGGACATGCGCGGCGGCTGGGAGAGCGAGATCCGCCATCGCGCCCCCGAGGTCCTGCAGATCCACACCTTCTTCATCCCGTTCAGCATGTTCTGGCGGGCCGGCGGCTGCATGCTGCTGGGCATGGCGCTCTTCAAGTGGGGCTGGCTACAGGGTCGACGCGGCAAGCGCTCCTACATCGTGATGCTGCTGCTCGGCGTCCTGGTCGGCATACCGCTGACCATTCACACCATCAACCTGCAGCAGGGCTGCGACTGGTACCCCATCGACAGTTTCTTCGTCCATATCCTCTACGCCTACTGGGGCAGCGTGCTGATCGCGCTGGCCTACGTGTCGGCGCTGATACTGGTGCTGCAGACCGGCCTGCTGCGTGGCCTGACCGACCGGCTGGCCGCCGTCGGCCGCATGGCCCTGACCAACTACCTGGCGCACACGCTGATCTGCACGACCCTGTTCCTGGGACACGGGTTCGGGTTGTTCGGCAGTGTGGAGCGCATCTGGCAGGCCGTGATCGTGATGGCGATCTGGGGCGTGCAGCTGGTGTGGTCGCCGTGGTGGCTGGAGCGGTTCCGGTTCGGGCCCGCCGAGTGGTTGTGGCGCACGCTTTCCTATCTGAAGCGACAGCCCTTGCGTCGAGTCAGCTGATCTCCGTCGCCTTATTGCTCGACAGCAACCGGTCCAGATACCGCGACCGCACCTGCTCGCTCGCCATCGTCCGCTTGACCGGCGGCAACTTCAGGATCGCCCCGAAGACCGCCGCCAACGCCCGGTGGCTCCACAACGCCCGCTCGTCCCAGATCAGATGCTGCAGCTTGCCGCGCTCGATGGCCATGGCTACATAACGATGCGCCGCGGTCTCGGGCGTGATGACCCGTTGCGGACGATCGCGCATACTGAGCCCGCCCTTGTCGCAGGCCCGCACACAGACCCCGCATCCCAGACAGATGTCCTCGTCCAGGGCGGCCTGCCGAGCCTTGGGATTCTTCTTGCCGACGGCCGGCACCAACGACAGCCCGTCGATGGGACAGGCCTCGACGCAATCGCCGCACCCCTTGCACTGCTCGGCGTCCAGTGCGGGGATGTAGTTGCTGGTGTGTACCGGCTGCAGATGAGCAAAGCGCCGAACGGCGAGCAGGGCCTCGCAACAACAGCCGCAGCAGTTGCAGATGAAGCTCACGCGCCTCTGCACGTTCTCGCCGAACTGCACCAACCCACGCTCATAGGCCTCGTCAAGCAGATCGAGACATTCGGCGACCTCGATCTTCCGCGCATGACCATGACGAACGAGTGACTCGGCCGAGCCGTTGAAAGTCATGCAAATATCCATGGGCGCGTCGCAGGCCTTCCCCAGATGCTGCATCTTGTGACGGCAATAGCACATGCCAACGCCGATGGCGGAGGCGGTACGAATCACTTCCGTCGCGCGCTCGTAATCGAGAACGTGGGCTGCGGCCTCGTTGGTCAGAACAGGCTCCTGCACGAAAATCCGGCCCAGACGAGTATCCCCCTCGACAAAGAGGGCCTTGATGAAATCCTCTTCGACGTTGAGGTACTGGTGGAAGAGTTCACTGAGGGCCTTCTGGTCCAGGTCGTCGCGCACGCGCATCAGGGAGAACTCGAAGAAGCCGGCCATGGGCGGCGGCAGTACGTAGCGGGTTGTGCCATCGCGCTCGATGTCCACGAGCATGGCCCGGCCCGCGAGGTCTTCGAGGATCAGCCGCGCCTCGGCCTCGCTCATCTTCCAGATGCGCGCAGCCTTGTCGGCCGTGAAAGGCTTCATGGGAATTTGGGCCAATAGGCCGGCCTCACGCTCGTCGACCAGGAGCTTGAGGATATCGAAAAGCCGTTCGGTGGGCGGCGCACCCTGGGGGAAGCGGTTGATCCGCGCGGCGAAATCAGTGTAGCCGGACTTCAGGGTGCGATGGGCCATGTCGGTACCGCCGTTTGTGGGTGGCTCATACCGATTATAACGTGATCGTGTTTTCGCGCCAGCCGGATCGCGGCCGGGATCAGGTCGACGACAGTCCGTCTTGCAGGCCATCCGCGGCCATGCTGTCCTGGATTACACCGGCCAATTCCTTCAGGCAGACACCCCGCCGATAGTAGACGCCCTGGACCGTCTTGAAACCCGTGAGCGCACGCAGGCGCTCGACGGTATACCCCTGCAGATAAAACCCCCGCAGGATGATGCGACAGAGGCGTCCGAGGCTGTCGACCGCGTCCTGGAGCACGCTGCTGGCTTCGTCCGCCAGCAGGTGGTCGAGGACGCTGTGATCCGGGCTCGCGTACCAGTCGAGAAGGGGCTCCACGGGAACCTGGGGTCGCCGCTTACGCTGGTTGGCCACATTGCGGCAACGATTGCGGGCCACCGTGATGGCGAAGCGGACGAGATCTCCCTCGAAGCCGTCCCCCTCGCGCACATAACGGAAAGCGACGGTCAGGGTCTCCTGCACGATGTCGTCGGCTTCGAGGGAATCCAGGGGCATGAACATGCGCACGGCGGTCTGCACGGGCTCGCGCAGGGTGGTGTAGAAGCGCTCCTCGGCCACGGGATCGCCCGCGAGCACGGCATCCATAATCCGGTCCAGGACCGGATCACCGACGCTCTTGCCTTTTTCCGTTCGTTTCACTGTTGTCCCACCATGTAGATCGGGGATAAGATGATCCCGGTTCCCGATTGTAACCGACCGATAGTATGACAGCGCCCTTGTCCTGTCCACACCGGTCCGGAAATCGGTCCCCCACCAAGCGAGGTTGCGGATGCTCAAGGCGTGTTTTCTTATCCGGATTCGGGAGAGGGTCGTCTCATCGTGCGCGATCTGTATCATCCTGTTGCTGATCGCCACGGGGTGCGGCCTGGATACACCGGAAAAGGAAGAGGCCGCAACACGGGACGACTCACTCTTCGCCCTGACCGGCGTACCCGTTTCTCCCCAGCTCGCCGACATCCTGGACGATGAAGCCCGCGCCACGGATCCCAACGCGCCATCGAACCGGGCACCCTGGACCGGCTATGCGGCCGTGCTGGCTCTCGGCGACGAACTGGAAGTCGGCACGCAGCGTCCCGCAAACCGTACCGAAGCGGGCCGACGACTCTACGACGCCTGGCGCAACGACCCACGCAACCTGTTCTGGATCCAGACGGCTGTCCGTTATGAATACCTGCTTCATCGCAAGCAGGATCTGGACGACATGTTTACCGCGTTGGCAACGGCCGACTCCACCGATCCGGCCCTCGTCTTCGGTCAGGGCAACCAGCTATACGGTCGCGGCGACCGCGGCGAGCACTTTCGCCGAGCCGCTTCGCGGATGAACGATCTCGACGATTTCGGACGGGTCCTGCTCTCGCTCAAGCTGGCCATGGTCGAAGCGGATACCGGTGACCCCCTGGCGGCCGTGGATCGTCTGCTCGCGATCCTGCCCGACAGTCGGGTCGGTGGTCCCTGGTTGCGCATGCGCGTCTGGTTCGACATCGCCACCTACCTGAAGCGGGCGGATCGCCTGGACGACGCCATGCACGCCGCCGCCGCCGGCATGACCCTGTGCCGTCTCACCGGCAGCGACTTCTGGTGGGGCCGCTATCTCGTATTGACGGCCATCCTGCGCGAAGCGCGCCGCGAAACCGACGCCTCGCTGGCCCTCTTCGAGGAAAGCTCCCGGTACGGCGAGCTCCACGATCTATCCTGGATCTTCCTGGACGGCACCCAACGGGCCGGGTCTCTCTGCAGCGCCCTGGGCGATCCGGCGCGGGCCCTGTACTTCGACCGCAAGGCCCTGGCCCACAGCATCGCCATCCGGGATTCCCTCAATGCGCCGCGCGGCATGATGAACATCGCCGACGACTTCCGCACGCTCGGCGAACTCGACTCCTCTCTGGTCTACCTGGAGCTCGCCCAAAGTTGGGTCAACGCCTTCCCCGACCCCCGCAATCGCGCCATGCTGCCGCGATTGGCCGCCGACTACTACTGCCAGCTGGGCGAATACGCCACGGCCGATTCACTGATGGCTCTGGCCCGAAACCGTACGGCGACGGCCGGTCTACGGATCGACGAAGCGAACCTGCTGCTGGACATGATCAAGCAGGGACTGGAGATGGGACAGCCGGATCTGGCCTACCAGGCCATCGCCCGTCTGAACGAACTGCGCGACGTGTTCCACGACGAACAGCCCGACCAGAACATGGTCGCCGACAACGAAACGGCGACCGCGGAATTCCTGACCGGTCAGGGTGAATACGTCCTGGCCCGGGAAGCCCTGGATCGTGCCGCCGCGGCCATTGCCCACGGCGGCGGCGAGCAAAAATCCTGGCGCTATCACCGTTGCGCCGGTGAACTGGCCCTGGTCCGCGGCGACCTGGCGACGGCTGAAGCCGCCTTCGGCGAATGTCTGGCCCTGGCCCGACGTATCGGCAACGCCGACCTGGAGGCCGCCAGCCGCTTTCACATGGGTAATCACCTCCTGCGAACCGACCGTCCAGCCGCGGCCCTGGCCCTCTTCACCGAGGCCACGGACAGCGGACGTTTCGGTGGTCGATTCCGCCAGCGGCTGGAGACCATGATCTTCCGTGGTCGCGCCCTGTCCGCGGCCGGAGATCCCCAGGCGGCCGTCGCGCAACTCCGCCGCGTCGAGGCCCTGCTCACGCCGCACACGCCCTCCGATCTGGTCGCTCTGGCTCGATTCGAACTCGGCCGCGCCCTGGCGGTCACGGGCGCGTTCACCGAGGCGACGGACAACCTCACGTCGGCCCAGGAGCATCTCCACGACGTCACCCGATCTCCCAGCCCCGAGATGCGAGCCTTCACGAGCGACATGAGCCGCAACATCGTGACGACCCTCGTCGAGATCCGGCTGTACGGATCAGATGTCCCGGCGGATCGTGACGGCATCCGGACGGCCTTGGGCACGGCCCTGTCCCAACTGCAGGACACCGCCGACCCGGACGCCGCGCTGAAGGCGCTCGTCGCCGACGGCGCCCTTGCAACCGTCTATCTGGTCGGCGAGACACGGTCCCATGTGTGGGTGATCGATGGGGAACATGTGACGGTTCAAGAACTGCCGGGGCGTGAAGCGCTGGCACGTCTGGTCGCGCCCGTCCTATCCGACCTCACCACTCCCCTGCGCAGCGTGGACGGGGACCGCCTCGCGGCGTTGTCGACCCTGCTGCTGGACCCGGTCTTGCCGGTCTGGGACCCGGGTCGCCTGTGGCGGATCGTCACGGATGACCTGCTTGCATCTCTCCCCTGGGGCGCCCTGCCCATCGATGCGGACGGCACACCCGCCCTGACCCGGGGCCCCGTCATCGAGGCGGCCGTCGGGCATCACGTCGCGAAACACCCCCACACGACAACCGGTACGATGCTGGCCGTGGGACTCGACGATCACGGCGGCGGACAAAGTCCGCAGGCGGATCTGCATCACGCCGAAGCCGAAGCCCGGGCGGTCGCGGCCCGCTGGCCCGCAGACCGGGTCGAACTCCGCACCGGTCCGGCGGCCACGTGGCCCGAGATCCTGTCCGCGGGACTCGCGCGAGCGAGCGTCCTACACCTGGCGACCCACGCCGTGGTCCACCAGGGCGCCAGCGAACGGGCCTCGTTGCGCCTCGCCGGGAGCGAGGACGCGGCGCCGGTAACCCTGCGCTCGCTCGGGAGCCTCGACCTCGAGACCGACCTGATCTACCTGTCCTGTTGTGAGGGTGCGAAGACAAGCCGTTCGGGCGCGGGACTGACGGGATTCGCGCGCGCCTTCCTGGCGGCGGGAGCGCGCACCGTCGTGGCGTCCACGATCCGCGTCGACGACGAGGCGTCCCGCGAACTCGCGATGCGTTTCTACGACCATTGGCTACAAGGCCTGAACAAGGCCGCGGCCCTGCGCGCGGCACAACTGGACTTGCGCGAAGCCCGGCCGGCCTGGCGCCATCCGTATTACTGGTCGTTTTACAGGATTATCGGCGAGGCTGACTGATCAGCGACGGTCAGCCCTACTTGCCGCTGGTGCCGCCGCTCCCGTTCTCAAAACCCCAGCGCGAAAAATGCAGGGTATTGAAGACGATTCGATCCACTGGAATCGGGTCATCCTTTGCGGGAACCGCAGCTACGGGCTCGAGAACCTCATGGTCGGAATAATCATAGACCCAGTTGGGCGCCTGGCCCTCGCGCCAGAAGTAGAATTTGCTGTAAGTGGGACACGTGTCCAGCCACGGCGGATAGCAAAAGGTAACCTGCACCGATTGGGTGAATTCCAGGCCGTGGGGCTCGAGCCTGAATACCGCGGGATAATCGTAATTGCCCGGAACGCCGGGATAGTAGTGAGGCACATGGATGGAGATCAGAACGTCTTCGACGACCGATTGGCAGGGAATAACCTCTCCGCCCGAGTCAATGAACCCGCCGCCCAGGACCTTCTCGTCGATAATCTCATACCCGTAGGGAGCTTCGACTTCGATGGGAATGGCGCAGCGTGGGATGCAAACCTCGAAAACACTCCCGGCGGGCCAGGAGGCGGGAACGCCCGAGACCACGCCACCGGCGATGGGATCGATCAAACCACTGATGACATCCCAGTCATCATGGTCACTGGCCAGCCAGAGAGCGGCCAGATAGTCCTGGTCCCAATCCTTATCCAGTAAGTTGTGAGCGGGGTCGGCCGTCTGGTCTGACGTGACGGGATTTTCATCGCAACCGCCGGTCAGCAGTAAAAGCAGGATGCACAACAGGGTGTTGACTATTCTTTTGACCATGATACGGCTCCCAATCACTTTCGGATGTCTGAATTTGCCCTCTCGTACCAATGAACAACACTGACCACAGATTTTATTGATTATCGTTAAATTAACATAAAACATCCTATCATATCCACTCATTTATGTCGATCCGACCGGGTGTTGCTCGGCTGGACGACACGGGATGCAGCCCGGCGACGACGAACCATGAAAGGAATTGACGACAGCAGGGACACCATACCGAGCCCACCGAGCAATTGCACGAGCAACGGCGCCACTCGCGCCCTATAGACCAGGACCGAAGCCTGATGCGCACGCCGGAAAGCGACACTGATGCCGCCGAGCGGGCTCAAATCGGACGGAACCGTCTCCAGGAGCACCCGAAAGTGACCGTGATCGGGCAGTGGCGTTTCCGAGGACACGCGCAGACTCGTGGTTGTAGTGCGTCCTTGCCACAGATAGTCGCCATCGATCTGGGAGATCTCGAGACGATAGGCCGTCGCGCCTTCGATGGAGCGCCAGCTGAGCCTGGGCGTGTCGTCGGCCGTGACCTCACCCTCGATCGGGCGCAGGAAAACGGATTCGGGCGTCTCGCCCCGCGATTCGCCGGGCATCTGCGACAAGGTCGGCGGAATCAGCATGGTCAGGGCCAGCGAGGCCGCCAAGGCCAAGCCGCCATACGACATCAGCAACCGATCACTCCCATGTGACCAGAGCCGCTTCGGTTCTTCCGCTTCGACATCGATGACGATCTCCCCCGCTTCGGCCAACTCGCCCAGCCGCCCGTGGACGGCCCTCTGCAGCCGACAATCGTCACAAACGCTCAAATGCCGCTCCAGACGCAGTTTCAGGTCCGGATCGGCATCTACGTCATCCAGCCGCCAAAGCTGATCACCCAGCTCAGGCTGCACGCACTCAAGGCGGTGCTCGTAGTTCTTATGACCGGCCATGGCAACTCCTCGCAAGATCTTCGGACGAAGTGGGGATGGTGAATCGTCCGTTGTCGCTGAGGGAACACAACTCCGACCCGACTTTCAAGAAGAACCCACACTTTCCGGGGATTAATTTAATCGACTGTAGAGCTGTCCCTTTCCAAAACTCGTCCGCCATGCCATTCAAGGAGTTTCGGCGCCCTGCCGACAAGCTCCAATTATGCTGAAAATCATCCTCCAGACCCTGATCTCATCACTTCGATCTCGTGCGGACCTGATTGCCGAGAATATCGCTCTTAGGCACCAGATCGAGGTGCTTCAACGCAATTGTAGCAGACCTGGCCTTCGATGGCGAGGGCCCGTCATTCCTTGCCTCAGTGAGCGATTTGTGTGCTATAATGGCGAGACTCTGTTTTCCCGAGAGAGGAGTACGTGCATGCCCCCCGTCACCCGATCGCGTACAGCCATACTCGCCGGCGCAGCAATCATCGGCTTGGCGATCGTGCCGCTGTCTGCCCTCGCAGAAGTCTACGAGCCCAGCATCGTCCACGACGTCGACCTACTCGACAACGGCAACCTCCTCATCTCAGAAGGAGGCGGCCCGGGTGAGTCCCCGAGCGGGGCCTACGAGATTGACCTGGACGGGAACATCATCTGGTCGTACGCGACGGATCTGGCGTGGACCCACAACGCCGACATGCAGGCCGACAGCACGGTCGTCATCTCCGACACGGATAACGACCGCGTTGTCATCGTGAGCCGCGGCGGCTCCATTCTCTGGAACACGGACGATCTGACCCTGAGCGACGGGAGCACGCTCGACTACCCGAACGATGCCAACCTGCTCGCAGGCGGCAATCTACTCATCACGGACCGTGACAATCACAGGGTCATCGAACTTGAGCCCGACGGCACCGTGGTATGGCAGTTCGGGACCACGGGCATTCCGGGAACGGGTCCATTCAGGCTGAACGGCCCGCACAACGCCGACCGGCTCGCCGACGGCAACACAATCATCGCTGACTCAAACAACGACCGGATCCTCGAGGTCTCCCCCGCCGGTTCGGTCGTCTGGTCGTATGCAGGCGGACTCGACTGGCCACGCGATGCCGACCGGCTTCCGGATGGCAACACGCTCATCAACGACTCGAGCAACTCCCGGGTCATTGAGATCACGTCAGTCGGCTCGATCGTCTGGGAGTACTCGGTCGCCGACATAAGCTACGACTCGGATCGCCTGAGCTCGGGCAACACGTTGATCGGAACCGGCGGGAGCATCATCGAGGTCGACCCTTCAGGAACCATCGTCTGGTCCTATCCCGACGTCTACGTGACCGAGATCATCGAGGGCTACCTTGTAACGGCCCCGAACGGCAACCTCCTCTGGACCAAGATCATCCAGCCGCGTGCGGACCTCTACCCCGGCGAGATCTTCCCCGCCGTTGTCTGCATGACCGGCGGGCTCGGCGCAGGTGAGGGCGGCAACCAGCACGTGGCCGACGACGGCATCATCGAGTTCCACTTCAACGCCGAGGGGCGCGGCGTCCTCCATCCGAGCGAGGGCGAGGAGGACTGCAACGGATTCATCCACCAGGACGACATGAAGGCGATCATCGAGTTCGCGCTCGCGCAGGAGAACATCGACGTCGAGAATGTGGGCGTGATCACTGGAAGCTACGGGATCACAGCGGGGGCCGGGTGTCTTGGTCGCTATCCCGACCTGCCGATCAAGTACCTCATCGACCTCGAAGGACCCTCGGACAACTTCGTCACATGCAAGGAGCCCTGGTCACTCGATGGCGATCCGTCGAACGACAAGCACGAGGATGCCTCCGCGAACTTCGGCCATTCGAGCACATATCGTGATTCGAGCGCCGCGAATATCGCATGGTGGGCGGAACGCGAGGCCACGAACTACATCGGCGACATCACATGCCGGTATCTCCGCGTTCAAGCCGAGTGGGACCACGCGCAACCGCCGAACGCGCTCTGGCCTCTCTTCGACTATCCCCCACTCTGGTATCAGTGCAAGCACGGTGTCGATCTCGTGAACCTGGCGGTCGCGGGGGACTCCCCCTGGGTCCGCGTCAACGGCGCCGAGCAGGGAAATGCCATCGACGCGACGTACGGATACGGCAATCTGCCCGTCTTCTACTCGGAGAGGATGGCGTCGCACCCAGGTCTGTCGGAGGAGCTGATTCTGGAGATGGCGGCGATGCCGCCCTTTACGGAAACCGGTGTGAGCGATGAGCATGTGGAGTCCATGGCGCGATTACTCATCGCCTACCCCAACCCGTTCAATCCGACAACTACCATACGCTGCGCCGTGCCGTCCGCGGGCCACGTGCGGCTCGCGATCTACGATGCCACCGGGCGCATGGTACGGACGCTCGTTACGGGTGAACTGGCACAGGGTCTGCACTCCGCTGTGTGGGATGGGCTCGATGACAGCGGACAAGCTGTTTCATCGGGAGTGTACTTCAGCCGGCTCGAATTCGATGGCGGTTCGCAGATCGGGAAGCTCGTCCTTCTGAAATGAGGTCCATAGCTCAGGGAGCCGACCGTGAAGAAGCACGTGAAGATCCTAGTCCTCATCTCTCTCCTGGCCGCGCTGAGCGGCGGATGCACGAGCGTATGCTACGTGCCAGTCGATCCCCCGGCCGCCAAGAGCGAGGTGCGCCCCACCAAGCCCGGCGCCAAGTACACCTGGTCGGCCGGCCACTGGAAATGGAACGGCAAGCACCATGTCTGGGTCGATGGCCATTGGATCAAAAGCAAGAAGAGTGGTTCCTGGGTAGACGGACACTGGAAAAAGACGCCGCGAGGCCATGTCTGGGTAGACGGACACTGGCGCTAGGCCCTCATTTCCACCCGAATCAGACACACCCCGGCACTTCAACGTGACCCTCTCTCCATCCGCTACCTGGACCGGGCAGCAGATGGTCGAGGCTTGCTTCGAGCATGAGGTGCCTCGCTATCTGATCAGGGATCGGGACGGGAAGTTTGGCGGTCAATTCTATCGCAGGGTCGAAGCTCTCGGCATCGAGCAGATCCCAACCTCGTACCGATCGCCCTGGCAAAATCCATATGTCGAGAGGGTGATCGGGTCGATCATGCGGGAATGCCTGGATCACGTGATCATCCTGAATGAGAGGCATCTGCGATCAGTGCTTCGCGACTACCTGGACTACTACCACCGTAATCGGACTCACCTGGGGCTGGAGAAGGACTGTCCGGTGCCTCGGCCCGTTGAGCCGCCCGAGGATGGCGACACTCAGGCCCAGAACCTCTGGCTCGGCTCGCGCTCATCACTGGATTTAGCTGCCGGATGAACAAATGGGAGGGACAGTGGTGGTCTTCCCGATGGATCGAACCAGTTTCGGGGCGGCTATTTGACCAGCGTCACTGTTCGTGAGCCCGCGAAGTTGCTGGTCTGAAGGCGAACCAGATAGGTGCCGGCGGCGAGGGTTCTGCCCTCGTCGTCGCGCCCGTTCCAGGCGATGCTGTGACGACCCGGTTCAAGGCGGGTGTTCAGTAGCGATCGCATCGCGCGTCCGGAAAGGTCGTAGATCCGCATCGTCACCGTGGACGCTTGTGCCAGGTCGAACCGGATCGTCGTCGTGGGGTTGAACGGGTTCGGGCAGATATCACGCAGGGCGGTTGCCGTCGGGAGGGTGTCGACCGGTGACAGTTCGTCATAGACTGCGAGGATCCCGTCCGTGTAGAGCGCGGTCGCATCCCAGCCCAGCGAGCCGCCCAGTGTCGGCAGATTCACCGTCTGAAAGATGCCGTCGACAATGGCCCAGTCGAGCAGGTCGAACGAGTCACCTCTTTCCGGGACGAATCCGTTCTCGAGTGTGATCTCCATTGTGCCACCGAGTGAGAGTTGGCCGCCCGCCGAAAGGCGATCGCAGTCACCGCTCAAGGTGCCGACAATCTGAAACGCCAGCAGGGCATTGTCGCCAAGTTCCACATCGCCACCGCAGGCAAGTTCCTCCGGGCCACCGCCATGATCGACGAGGCCGTTGAACCTGACGGTGCCGCCTCCGGTGAAGATGCCGTCACCCGTATAGTTGCCGACAACCACGCTGCGACCGCCCGGCCTGGTGGTGAGCGTGCCGGCGTGCGCTATCGAGTCATGCAGACGCAGTGTTGCCGCTCCCGCGACATCGATCAGCGAACCGGACATGGTAGTGAGATCGCCGTGGATGTGAGTGTTGCCGCCGCTGAAGAGCATCGTGCCGGAGTTGACGACGCCGTCCTCGGCGGTCAGCGTGCCGTGCCCGGTAATCGTGCCGGTGGCGGTGTTGTCGATCACGCCCAGGGCAGAGATAACACCGCCGGTCAGGGCACAGGTGCCGGAGTCGATATTGATATCGCTTTCGGCGTGGTAGTGCTGGTCGAGTGCAGCGGTCACGGTAGCACCAAAAGTGCCGGTCGGACTGATATTCAACGGGTCGCCGAGCTTGTTGAAACGACCGGTCGAGAAGACGAAGTTGGAAGTGTTGGTCAATTCGGCAGCACTCAGAATGCCACCCGCGATCTTGAGCGTTGTCTGCATCTCGCCGGTGCCGGTCAACTTCAGGTGTTGGTCGGTGACGATTTCATGGAGTGCAGTGAATACCTCGTCAAGAAAGACGCTGTCCAGCGCGGTATCGTCACGCAAGACCAGCGTCCCGGAAGCGAAATCGAGGTAGCCGAATGCCGCATGCAGGGCCGGAGCCTCTGCCAGGCTCAAAGTGCCACCGCCGAGGTCGAGGTGGTTGCCGGCCAGAATGTAGAGCGGACCGCCAATCTCGACCAGACCGCTGTTGGTGATCGACATCGCGGCTTCGCCACCGGGAGAGGGGTCGCCACCGTCGCCGTCCAGTCGGCCACCGACACAGACCGAACCAGCGTTTACGGTGCCTCTGTCAATCTGGCAGGTACCACTGCCGGAGGGGTCAGCCGCCAACTCCAGGCTGTCGATCGTTGCCGTGCCGCCGGTCTGGCTGTAGCCACCGGCGCCAAAGTTGCCGATCGTCAGCCGGGCGGCGGAGAATGTGTCGCCGCTGAAGGTGAAACTGCCCTGGGAGTTGTAGTTGGCACCGAGGACGACGGCTTTCGTCGCGACGAAATCACCACCAAGCTGGTTTACCCAGCCGATGCCGGAATTATCTTTGCCGATGACTGCGTTGCCGCCGACTGCGAGGTTTCCGTCCTGTAGCTCCCAGATACCGTAACCGGAGTAGCCGAGATCGAGTTTGCCGGCACAAGTGACGGTGCCGCCTTCCTGGGTGATATTGCCCACGCCCAGGTGCCCTAGTGAAACATCGTCGGCCGTGACATCGTGATGGTCCTTTATCGTCAGCGAACCGTTGGTGCCGGTGTCGAAACCAGCCTGTAGCGTGCCGAATTCCATTGTCGAGCCGTTGACGATCAATGTGCCGCCGTCGAGGCGCAACAGGTTATCCCCGTTAGCGCGGGATAAATTCCCGCTGACGGCAAGCGTGCCGCCGGTGAGCATCAGTTTCGGTGCGGCGTCACTTGAAAACTGACCGGTGATCAGGTTGCCGGCAACCTGGGCTGTGCCGCCTGACTGGTCGAAGAGAAAAGTACCGTCACCATACCGGGCGATGATGAAATCACCGCCGACGGTCAGTTCGCCGGATCCGGACAGGAAGTATTTCGCCGAGTCGTCCGGGGCACTACAGTACTCGCCGAGAACAAGTTCACCGGTGGCGTTGAAATCACCGCCGCTGTGCAGGAAGGTCGTTGTCCTGTAATTGCACATGTCGGTATCGTTGGTCACATTGAGCGTGCCGCCGGTCATCTGGTAGGCACCATTAACCAGTCTCAACCAGTCGGTGTTTACTTCGCCGAGGTCATGATAGAAATGACACTGGATATAGCTGCCTATATCAAGAGTGCCGGATTCGATGACTGCATTCTCGCCACAGATCCGGTAAGCGCCGTAATGATCCAGGTAGCCGACACCGAGATAGGTAGCGAAGGCGGTTCCGTTCTCGTGCCGAACGGAGCCCTGCCCGAAATAAAGCCCCCAACCCTTGCCGACATAGAGTGAATTGGTTCGCAAGTCGTAGCCATGGTTGAGGAGCAGCTGAATATCGCCGCCGTCTCTTTCGCCGATGCTGATGGTCTGGAATTCCGCGTCCGGATTCAAGCTGTTGTCGTATTCAACGATCCATAGCCCAGGGCCGTTCTCGGTGACGATGGTCACATCATCCCCGTCCTGAGGCACGCCTGAGTAACCGGTGCCACAGGGATCATTAACCCCGCCGTCGCGCCAGTTGTCCGCGTGGGACCAGAGTCCGGTACCGGCACACCAGTAACGGATGTCGGCTATAGCCGATCGCGGCAGGAACGCGGATAACAGGATTACAAACAGAAGCAGGGTTCGCATTGTGCGACCTCCCGGAAAATACATACTAATTAATTATACCACAATACAGCCCCGCCGTGGGCGGGGCTGTCAAAGTAACAACAAAACCGGAGTAGGCCTTTGCCTCGCCCGCTGCACTGACCATCGCGCCGAGGCGCTGCATCCGCGACTCGTATTCACTCGCGAATTTCACCAAGTCTCCCGACGATCTATCCCTTCTATGGGGCAGGCTGTCAAGACACACCTCACCAGCACGCTGAGTGCGCCCA
>CAYYYS010000033.1:0-30261 GCA_964476155.1 uncultured Fibrobacteraceae bacterium | reverse complement strand
CCAGCTTGAGCGTACGGATCACACCCACTTGGGACAGACTCTCGTCTACGCTGCCGGCCTGGATGCTGTGACGGTTGTCTGGATCGCAGAGCGGTTCACAGAGGAGCACCGTGCGACTCTGGACTGGCTGAATCGTATCACGGACGAGGGCTTCAGTTTTTTCGGTGTGGAGATCGAGGTCTGGCGCATCGGCAAATCGGAGCCCGCTCCGAGGTTCAACTTGATCGCCAAACCCAACAACTGGACCAAGGCCATCAAAGAGGCGGCCAAGTCGGGGCGACTTTCCCCGGCCGATGCCAACAGGGTCGCCTACTGGGGAGCGTTCGGCGAATATCTCGAATCAATCAACGCGCGCTTTAAGAAACCCAAGCCGTATCCATCGAACTGGATGGGGTATGGCGTCGGTCGGTCGGGTGCTGGTATGTACATCACCCTGAATCTCAACCTGGTGTCTGTGGCGGTCTATACGAACAACTGGGACCACCCGACTTGGTACGAGAAGCTGAAGGCACAGCAATCGGACATCGAGACGGATGCGAACTCTCCACTCGAGTGGGAACCTCGTTTGGACAAGAAGTACAGTTCGATTGGTGTGCAAATGGAGATCGACACCCGGGACGAATCGAACTGGCCGGAGATTCATGCTTGGATGCATGAGAAGATGGACGCCATTGAGTCGGCTATGCGTCCGCGGGTTGTGCCACTGGATGATGTGGCATTGCCGGGGGTGGACTGATTCACGAGTCAGGTGACTGGCAATATACAAACCGAAAGGACGCAATCATGGACCGGGAATTGGTGGATCGGATCGATCTCGTGCACACTGGGTTGCAATTCGCTATTGTCGCTGACAAGGGCGCCCGGCTTCTGCAGCCCGATTTCCTGGACGTGATAGTCTCGGATGCGCCGGGTGACGCTAACGGCGTCTCCCCGATTCTCGCTAAACTGGTCCTGATCGCTAACCACCGGGAATGGGAAACCTATTATCATGAGCCGGCCATGAGCGGGAAGATGTCCCTGGGAGAGTTGGCCTCAGAGGTCGGCCGCGAGGGGCGTGAGGCGTGCGGGCTGAGCTGGACGGAATTCGATTTGCTGCGGCAGTCGATCGTTGATGGCACTACTGACTACGCCGATGCCTTGGCGGATCTGGAAGCGGCCGAGAAGGTGGCGGCGGAGGCTCCATCGGCGGACAACCACCTCATGGCGCTGACCCCACTGTTCCGCCTGGGGCGGCTGGACGCCTACTTGGAGAATCTGCAGGCCGCCTGGCCAGCAGTCGACGAGGATCCCTTCTTCGCGATCCTCTGGCCCATAAAAATGGCAAGGGCCTTCGAAATAAAGGGTTGGGATCCCGCCGCGCATATCGACCTGGTCCGTTCGAGCTTGAATCATTTTGCTCGCGGCGGCGCGCTGAACAACACGGCGGCGGTTATCGATCCGATCGATTTCGACATAGCCTGGATCCGCTGCATCGAGACCTATTTCGAGGCGCGCGATATGATCGCGGCCACAGAGGCGCCTTGCGAAGCGGCCGTCGATCTGGATATGATCCGCAAGGACGAGGCCGCGGCAACACTGCCCGGCCTACCGGTCAAGGTTGCGGTGACGCTAACGGACCAAGAGATGGACTGGGTCGAGTTACACGACGAGCTTTGTCTTGAGGTCTTGATGGAGAACGATGATCCCGCCAACGCCTGGTACGGTTACGAGCCCTACGCCCGTGGCTACCGCATCCGCGCTTGGCGTCGACTGATGAACATGGACTTTCCCAATAAGGCCGGGCTGATGCTGGATGTCGAAGCCGATCGGTCGCATCACCCGACGCGTGTCACGAAGCCGTGGCGAGAGCGGCTGCACGCGCGGATGGACCAGGAGTTCGAGGGCTGGGACGACGAGCCCGGCGAGGACGAAGGCGACGAGGAATGAGCAATCCCGACGGTATCATGATCGAGCAGCGGCTGGCGGCCCTGCCCGAACTGGAGGGCGATAAGCTGGAATTCATCTGGGACCTGGACTTCGTCGACAACGTGAAGCCCTTCGTCATTCTGAAGCTGGGCGGGCAGGAGATCCTGCGCGAGAACACTTTCTACGAGCACGTTCCGCATTTCAAGGATGTTGTCGATACACTGTTGCGGAAATACCCGGGCCGGGTCTACGACGTAGCTCCGACCGAGGACGCGGATCATTATCTCTACGGTGACGACATGCGCGCCCTGCGGAAGGTGCCGCGTATCCGGAACCGCTGTTTCAAGGACTATATGAAGCATCTGGAGGAGTAGGCATGGATGATCGGGCGATCATGCCACCGTCTGGTTTGCGGGGCCGGCTGGGGCGGCACGCTCCGCTTAAGACTACGGGCGAGAACTGGGGCCGGCGGGGCGGTTTCTACGGCGAATCGGATTCATCGACCCGGATCTACCGTTGCGTTCTCCTCTATATCGAGCAGGGATTGGGCGGCGAGACTGCGCTCTTTGAGGCGATTGCCCGTCTGCTCGACAGAGTCCAACCCTATGGTTATTCCTATAACCTCTTGCCGCTCGGTTACGGAGATGGCGAGGCGCTGGTTCATGACCGCAGAGCAATTCCTGTGCGCTTCAAGATCATCCCGTCACAGAAAAACGCCTTTCTCGAAAC
The DNA here is from genome assembly GCA_964476155.1 of uncultured Fibrobacteraceae bacterium. Classification (GTDB taxonomy): domain Bacteria; phylum Krumholzibacteriota; class Krumholzibacteriia; order LZORAL124-64-63; family LZORAL124-64-63; genus JAHIYU01. The sequence goes on along the minus strand of CAYYYS010000033.1, from coordinate 27,627 downwards.
CTGTGCGAAGGTCGCCGGCGGTGCGGCGGTCGACGATCCGGTCGTCCCGTCCCTGTTCCCGAAGACGGATCTGCGCAGCCTCTACACCGGGAAGGTCGCTGTGGACCGCAACGACCTGTTGATCTTCGTGCGCCGGGCCGGGCGGCTGGTCTTCTCGGAGCAAGCCACCGCAAAGGCGCGACGCTACCGGCGGCAGATCCTGGATGTCGCAGTCGGGATAGACGGAGTGGAATGGACCTATCCGTTGAACGATATCACAAACCCTTAGCAGGACTGGAGATCGTTATGAAGTTCAAGCTGGATCAGAACCACGAACTGTTCAAGGCCCTGGCGAAGAAGCCGCTCTGGTGGGAGAACCTGAAAAGCGACAAGGGTCTGTATATTGATCTGCGCAAGGACAACTCCCTGAACGTCTATCACAACGGTGGCTCGCTGATGAAGCTGGAATGGAAGAAGGGCTACGTGGCCGATGTCCACCGGAAGTATGTTCCGTTGAAATCCGACCGCCGCTCCAACCTACCCTACCACTTCGGCGGCGCCGACCTCGTGATCCCGGATCCCGGCCTGATCGAGATCGACAATTTCAGCGCAAAGGTTCGCGGTGCCTTCAAGGAGCGCATCCGGAAACATTTCGAGAACACGTCCGAAAAGGGCATTCAGGGCGCCTACGTTGTCAAATCCCGCAGAGCGAAGACCGGCGGCGGTTTCTTCATCGATTCCGAATTTGCCTACGGGGATACGCGGAAAAATATGATGAGGATCGATCTGGTCTGGACAGATTTCGAAACGAAACGAATCGCTTTCGTCGAATTGAAGACAATCGGTGATGAGCGGTTGATGAACCCGAAGAACCCGAAATCGATCGTGAACCAGATGAAGACCTATGGAACCTTTATCCGGTCGCATGAGAAGGACCTGCTGCGATACTACGACATCCTGTATCGGATCCGCCGCAAGCTCGGGATCAATCCGGACTTCGCCAATGTGACGTCGCTGGCCGGCTTCAAGATCGTTGACAAGCCGATCCTGCTTGTCGGCGATTGCACACGGGACTGGATCAAGATGAATGCCGACAGCCTCAACAAGAAACTGACCGGAATCGCTTTCGGCTGCATCTGTCGGGGCATCGGTTCCCAGACGTTTCGGATTCCGGACAAGACTCGCAAACATGACTACAAGCTGTAATGAGGATCCGGATCCACAGGGGAACCCGAGAAATTGGCGGCTCCTGCGTAGAGGTTCGCACCGCGACGACTGTTGTCGTCCTGGATATTGGGATGCCCCTGGTCGAACGGGACGGTTCGGACTTCGATTTCGGGAAATACAAGGGACTTGGGACGGAGGCTTTGGTCCGCGAAGGGGTCCTGCCGGATATCCCGGGTCTCTATGGAGGCACGGCTCCGGGTGTGGATGCCGTTCTCCTCTCTCATCCGCATCTCGATCATTACGGTTTCGGCGGCTTTCTGCATCCCGGGATTCCGATCCATATGGGTGTAGCGACCGAGGCGCTGATCCGGATCGGTAACATATTCACACCGCAGCGGATCGAACCGGGCACGGTCATCCATTTCGAGAAATCCCACCCCTTTACGGTTGGCGATATCCGCATCACGCCCTTCTGGATGGATCATTCCGCCTTCGACGCCTATGCCTTCCTGCTGGAAGCGAGCGGTCGAACGCTTTTCTACTCCGGCGATTTCCGTCGGCACGGCCGCAAGGCCAAGGTCTTCGATCATTTCCTGCGCCACGCGCCGAAGGAAGTCGACTGCCTGTTGATGGAAGGGACGCAGGTGGATCGTGGCACAGTCAGCAATCGGACAGAGGCGGAGATTGAGGAGGACCTCGCCGACCTCTTCGGCCGCAGGGACGGGATCGACCTGGTCTACACGGCCGGTCAGAACATCGATCGCCTGGTCTCGATCTACCGGGCCTGTCTTCGCAGTGGCAGTACGCTGGTCGTGGACCTCTATATCGCCGCGATCCTCGAAACCTTGTCGGAATTCGCAGCCCTACCTCATCCGTCGAGGGACTACAGGCAGTTGAAGGTTTTCCACCCCTATTTCACCTGCAGACGTTTGAAGCGCGAAGGGCATCTCTCTGATCTCTACCGCTTCAAAGACTTCAAGATCACCCGTGAACAGATTGAGGCCCGTAGGGACGAGGTCGTGATGACCGTCCGGCCTTCCATGCAATCCGACCTGGACCGTATGAGGACGATCGACGGTGGCCATCTGGTCTATTCCATGTGGGGCGGTTACAAGGTCAAATCTGGAACCGGGGCCTTTCTGGATTATCTTGCTGGCCGCGGATTTGACGCCGTCGATATCCACACGAGTGGGCACGCCGATCTCGAGGCCCTGCGGGCGATGGCTGCGGCCATCGCGCCGAAACTGATGGTGCCCATCCACACTTTCAGCGGGGACCGGTATCGGGAGCTCTTCGATTATCCGGTTAAGATACTGGAAGACGGCGACTGGCTAGCACTCTAGCAAGTTGGATTAAGGCTTAGGAAGTAATCGAGGCCGATGAACCGATACATCCCTGCTTAGAAACCCGCAAATCCCCCATAAAGCGCCAATAATGGCACCATACGAGCCAAGTCCGCCAAGTAAACGTCACAAATGGCATCTTATTTCCAGAGAATATATGTTGACAAATTGCCAATATTGGCATTCTATATGCTGAAACGGGGCCTAAATAGACAGAGGTGGCTGCTATGGGATTTGGCGATGAAATTTCTGATGAAATGGTTTTGGAAGAGTTGGGGAGCCGTATTGCCCGGTATCGGCTGAACCGGAACTTGACCCAGGCTGCTCTTGCACGGGAAGCTGGTGTTTCCAAGCGAACACTACACAGGATTGAGCACGGTCATTCTGCCCAGGTCACGAATTGGATACGCCTTATCAGGGCGTTTGGGCTATTGGGGAATCTTGATGTGCTTATACCAGAGCCTGCGATAAGCCCGATACAGCAAGTGAAGATGCGGGGGCGGGATCGCAAGCGTGCATCCTCATCCCAACAACAAAGACGCAGTGGCGAACCATGGACTTGGGGTGATGAGGAATGACCGTCGCCGAAGTTAGACTCTGGGGGAGGAGAATCGGTGCAGTTAGTTGGAATGCCGATGCTGATCTGGCTTTTTTCGAATACGATCCAGAGTTTCGACAGAGCGGAATTGAGATCGCGCCTCTCACGATGCGATTATCTGACAGGATTTATTCATATCCAGCTCTGTCCCGAGATACATTTAAAGGTCTTCCCGGTCTCTTGGCGGATTCTCTACCTGACGATTTTGGGAACGCTCTAATAGATGCTTGGCTTGTTAAGGAGGGGCGCGAAAACGATCCGCTCAATGCCGTCGAGCGTCTCTGCTATATCGGTGATAGAGGAATGGGGGCCTTGGAGTATCACCCGGTGAAAGGTCCATCGGCATCGACTTCGGAGCGAGTCGATATCGAGGCTTTGGTTGATCTTGCCAGTCAGATACTAATGAGGCGCAGTCAGCTGAAAGGCTCTTTTAAGCCATTGAGGCGACAAGATTCCTTGCAGTCGATCTTGCGGGTTGGGACATCGGCGGGGGGGGCCAGAGCCAAGGCGATCATTGCATGGAACCCTACGACGAACAAGGTGCGGTCGGGACATGTAGATGTGGATGAAGGATATTCATATTGGCTGTTGAAATTCGATGGTGTAGCCGGGAACAGGGATAAAGAGCTTGAGGATCCCAAAGGCTTCGGACTTGTCGAGTATGCCTATTATAAGATGGCACTCGCAGCCGGGATCAATATGAAGAAATGCCGTCTACTCAATGAGAATGGGCGGAATCATTTTATGACTCTTCGCTTTGATCGAACGGATACGGGGCGAAAGATCCATATGCTGTCCTTGTGTGCCATGAGACATTTCGACTATAGGAAGGCGGGAGCCTACTCGTACGAGCAGGCGATACGAACGATCCGTCAGCTTGGGATGCCTATGGATAGCGTTGAGGAGCAGTTTCGCCGTATGGCCTTCAACATCGTCGGACGAAATCAGGATGATCATGTCAAGAACATAGCGTTCTTGATGGACAGATCAGGGGCCTGGACGTTGTCTCCGGCGTTCGACGTGACGTACAGCTATAATCCCAGCGGACTGTGGACGCGTGATCACCAGATGTCACTCAATGGGAAACGCAATGATTTCATTTTCGACGATTTCAGGGCTTGTGCTGGAAACACATCGATAAAACGAGGACGTGCAGAGGAGATTCTTGCGGATGTTGTCGAAGCAGTTGAACAATGGCCCGAATATGCCTCTGAAGCAGGTGTGCCTTCTGAAGTCGCAGATCACATTCGTGCGACCCATAGACTTGACATCCTATCCCCGAGGTGATTTCTCGAGTGACACAGGAGTTGATGATGGCCACCTGCAGATTCGTCACGCCGATTATAGCAGTCTCGATAATGGCAGCCCTGCTTTTCCTGCCAACCCCCCTTTCCGCCGCAGGGAAAAAGCCCCCACCCGAACTCCACGCCGTCGCCACCGCCCACCTCGACACCCAATGGCGCCGGCCTTGATCACGAACAAAGGGAAGGCTTTGCTCATGACGTCCATAGTCCGCCTGCTGATCGTTTTGTTCCTGGTGATCGCCGCCCCCGCGTTCGCCTGGCCCGAGCGCGTATTGATCACCAACGACGACGGCATCGACAACCCCCGCCTGGCGGCCCTGGCCCGGGCCTTCGCCGAAGTCGCCGAGGTCGTCGTGGTCGCGCCCGCCGACAACTGCAGCGGGTCGACCAACTACGTGTCCGCCTTTCAGCGCAGCGCGGTCGTCGCCACCCCCTACGACATGGGCGACGGTATCGAAGCCTGGTCCATAGACGGCTTTCCCGGCGACTGCATCCTGGTCGCGGTGACCGGCCTGATGGCCGACGACCTGCCCGACCTGGTCGTCAGCGGTGTCAACACGGGGCCCAACCTGGCCGAGGCCTACCTGGCATCCGGCACCATCGGCACCGCGCGGTTGGCCGCCCAGAGTGGCTTGCCGGCCATCGCCTTTTCCAATCTGAAAGCGGACGATTCGTCCATGATGGAAGCCGTGCCCGCGTGGTGCGTTCGCCTGGCCCGGACCGACGCGGTACGCGGGATGGCCGCGGGCGAGTATCTCACCGTCAACTTTCCCGACGGTCCGGCCGACGCCGTCAAGGGCGTCCGCTGGGCGACCCTGGGCGATGTGGTCTTCCACGACGCCTTCGAGCTGTCGGAGGAGGACGACGCGGGCCGCCGGACCTGGTCCCACCGCTGGTGGTTAGACGACGGCGACGACCAGCCGTCCGACGGCGATGTGGCCCTGCAGCGGGCCGGGTGGATCACCGTCACGCCCATGCGGCTGGGCGATCTCGATACGCCGCGCCTGAAAGCAGGTGGGGACTTGCCCGGGTGGTCGGCGCCCGTTGAAGATAAGTGAATATTTATCAGTCGGCGTCCCGGTGAGAGGTGCTAGACCAGGTTGGTCAGAACCCCCAACACATCTACCAAGGCCTGTGTATCCTGTTTGCAATAGGCCCGCAGCCCATCCAGGATGTCGGTCTTCTCCTGCGCGGCGACCGTCCCGAATACCACCCGCACAAACTCCCGCTGAGCCTGATTGCCGTCGGAGATCATCATCCCGTCGTAGGTGACGCCGGTCAATGCCGGCAGCACGTATTTGATCGATGTGCGGCCGTGCTGGTCGGGGTGGTGGTGCCAGAACCGCAGGAAGGGTGTTTCGAGATCCTTGAACCGGTCCACGAGGCCGAGCAGGAAGCGCTCGTGCTCGGGAAAGTCGCGCGCCAGGTCGCGCAGGATCCGCTGTTCGTAGCTTGCGTGATAAGCGAGGATATCCCCGGTCGGACAGATCTTGCTTAGGGCCTCGATCAGGGCGGGTCGCGGATCGATCGGCTCCTCGGCCAGGTATTCGTCATGACTTACCGGGCCGCTCTCGCGCTCGATCACATGCAACGAAAACTGGAAAGGGATGGCCTGGTAGGGGCGCGTGCCGGCCAGTTGCGGTACCGTCCATCCGACCGTCTCGAAATCGAAGCAGTGCAGGGGGTACGTCAGCCCGGCGAGCCATGCGCGTAACGCCTCGTGATCCGTGTAGGGCTCGCCGGTCGCGGTCGCCGTCTGCTGGATGGCCTGTTTCTCGTTGAGATCCGTGGCCGGCACGTCTCGCAGGTCCGTCACGCCGGCCTCTATCTGCGTGAACGCCTTCTTGCCGAATCGGTGCAGCTCGGTCACCGGTCGTTCGGGCAGGAACGCCGCGCATTGCGGCCACAGGACGCACTTGTACGGTCGTTTGCAGTGCTGGCCGATCGGCGTGTCGGGACAGTCGCCGGCGATCATGGCCTGCATGTCCGCCAGGCGGGTTTCCACTGTGCCCTGCATGAGCCGGGTTTCGTTGGTGATGTCCACCGATTTGAGCAGCCCGACGGGTTGCAGGTCGCCGCGCCGCACATATGTGGTGTCGATGAGAGTCAGGTTGAGTCGTCGCAGCGTTACGCCCGCCCGTTCGGCCAACCACGACTGGAAGGCCACGTCGTGAATGTTCACCGGTTTGACCCGGGTGCTGCTTTTCACCTCGTACAGATCCCAGGCGCCGTCGCCTACCGGTACCAGGATGTCGACACGGCAGTAGCCGCCGCCGACCAGGAAGCTGGCTTCGAAGATGGGCCGGTTCCCGGCGAGCAGCATCTTCGTTTCGGAGGCCGTGCGTTCCAGGTCGGTGAAGTGCATGGGCACTTCCACGCCGTCGGGGTAGAGTTGCTTGGCCAGGTCGCCCACCTCGTGACCCGTGTCGAAGATCGCCTGGGTGGCGGCGTCTATGGCGGGGAAGGCGTCGCGACGGTTGAAGTGGTGCCAGAGGAGTTTGGGGCATTGGAGACCGGCGAGGTATTTCGTCTTGGAGATCACCGGTTCGGCTGGCATGGGGCCTCGTTGTTTTATGAATGTTCCGGCGGCTCGATCTTCGCCACCTCGCCCTTGGCTAGCTTATCGAGATATTCGGGATAGGTCATCGTGGGCAGGTTCGGCTCCTGCTGGACCATCTCGATACAGTTTTCCACCGGACATACCAGCGAGCATAGATTGCAACCCACGCACTTCTCCTGATCCACCTCGAAGAGGTTGACGCGGCCGTCGCCGCCGCCGGCGAAGGTGCGAACGCCGCCGCTGATCTTCATCGCCGCCGGGCCTTCCTCGCCGTAGCGCGCCGCGAACTCGTCTTCGCTGATGGTGCTGTGCAGGATCGACTGGTGCGCGCCGTCCTCGCAGGCGATGTAGCAGACGCCGCAGTGGACGCAGCTTTCCTGGTCGATCTGCGCCGCGACCTTGTAGCTCAGATCGAGCTGGTTCCAGTCGCCGACCAGCGGCACGGTCTTGCCGCGGAAATCGTCGAGGCTCGTGAAGCCGTGACCGGTCATCCAGTTCTCCAGGCCGGACGTGAACTGCTCCACGATCCTGAAGCCGTAGTGCATGGCCGCGGTGCACACCTGTATGCTGCTCGCGCCGAGGAGGATGAACTCGACGGCGTCGCGCCAGGTCTGAATGCCGCCGATTCCCGAGATGGGCAGCCCGATCTGCGGGTCGTTGGCGATGCTGTGCACCATGTGCAGGGCGATGGGTTTGACCGCCGGTCCGCAATAGCCGCCGTGGCTGCCCCGGCCCGCCACGTGGGGGACGGGCAGCATCGTGTCGAGGTCCACGCCGATGATGGAGTTGATGGTGTTGATCAGCGCGATCCCGTCGGCGCCGCCGCGCTTGGCGGCCTGGCCCAAGTACCGTATGTCGGTCACGTTGGGCGTCAGTTTCACCAGCACCGGGATCTCCGCCGCTTCCTTGACCCAGGTGGTGATCTGCTCGGTGTACTCGGGAACCTGGCCGACCGCGGCGCCCATGCCCCGCTCGCTCATGCCGTGCGGGCAGCCGAAGTTCAGCTCCAGCCCGTCGCAGCCGGTGTCCTGGGTGCGCTTGACGATGTCGTGCCACACCTCGGGCTTGCTCTCGACCATCAGCGAAACCACCACGGCGTGATCGGGGTACTCCCGCTTCACCTGGCGAATTTCCGCGAGGTTGGTTGCCAGCGTGCGGTCGGTGATCAGTTCGATATTGTTCAGCCCGACCATCTTCTGATGATCGTAATCCAACGCGCCGTATCGCGAGGAGACATTGACGATGGGCTCGGTGCCGAGGGTCTTCCAGACAACGCCGCCCCAGCCGGCCGCGAAGGCGCGGCGCACCTGGTAGGCGGAGTTGGTGGGCGGACCGCTGGCCAACCAGAAGGGATTGGGCGAGTGGATGCCGCCGATGTTCGTGCTGAGATCAGGCTTGCCCATTTGTCTCCTTAAGGTACCCGTCGATGCCGCGCGCGGCGATCTTGCCTTCCTGTACGGCGTTGACCAGTTCGGCGCCCTTGCTGATGCAGTCGCCGCCGGCGTAGAGTCCCGCCAGGGTGGTTGCGCCGGTTTCCGGTTCGATGACCACGCGGCCCTTCTCGAATGTCAGTCCCTCGATGCCCGTGAGCAGGCGGGACAGCGGCGATTGGCCGAGGGCCTTGATCGCCATGTCGCACGGTACGTCGAATTCGCTGTCGGGAATAGGGACCAGTTCGGCTTGGCGACCATCGCCCTCCAACTTAAGCCGCCGGCAGCGCACGCCCGTCAGCTTGCCGTCGTGGGACAGGAACTCCAGCGGCTGGACCAGCCATTCGAAGTCGACGCCGTCGGCCTTGGCCAGGTCGTATTCGTAGCGGAAGGCACTCATGATGTCGGCGGTGCGGCGGTAGAGCATGGTGACGCCGTCGGCGCCGAGCCGGACCGCGCCGGTCGCCACGTCGACGGCCGTGTTGCCGCCGCCGATGACGACCACTTTCGTGCCGACTTCACAATCGGTCATGACGTCGAAGTGCATCTGGAAAATGAAATCCAGGGCTTCGCTGACACCGGGTTGGTCTTCGCCCGGGATGCCCAGTTCGTAGGTCGTGCCCAGGCCCACCCCGAGAAAGACGGCGTCGTAGTCCGTCATCAGCTTTTGCAGACCGTCCGGATCGATGGGGGAGTCGAGTCTGATGTCCACACCCATCCCGCGAACCGGCTCCACCTCGGTCAGCGCGAACTCCCGTGTGACCTTGTAGGTGGCCAATCCCATCGTGTTCAACCCGCCCGCGACATCGCGGGCTTCGAAGATGGTGGCCGCGTGCCCCAGCACCCGCAGTTCGTGCGCGCAGGCCAGACCGGCCGGTCCGGAACCGACCACGGCGACCTTATGGCCGGTGGCGGGTCCCGGCTCGCTGAACCACAGACCGCGCTCGGCGGCGTGATCGGTGGCATGGCGTTGCAGGCGCGCTATCTCCACGGGCCCGTGCTTGAGGGCCTGGTCGACGCACACGCCCTCGCAGAGCACTTCGGTGGGACAGGCCCTCGCGCAGGAGCCGCCCAGGATATTCTCACGGAAGATGATCTCGGCGGCGCCCACCAGATCGCCGTGCAGGATCCCGCGGATGAACCCCGGCACATCGATCCCCGTCGGGCACGCCCTCGTGCAGGGAGCGTCCCAGCAGTAGAGGCATCTCGCCGCCGCGGCGAGCGCCTCGTTGCGGTTCAGGGGCGGGTGGAGGTCCGCGAAATTACGCGCCAGCTCATCGGCGCCCAGTCTGGTCTTGGCCACGCTTGCTCCAGTCTTAGCTCATCCAGTTGGTCGTTTTCTGGGCGGACCACTTGGTGGTGACTTTCTTCATCCGGGTCCAGAAATCGATGGCCCCCGGACCGGTGATGTCGCCCTCGCCGAAGCTGCTGTCGTGCCAGCCACCGAAGGCGAAGGGTTCACGGGGTACCGGCACGCCGATGTTCACGCCGATCATACCCGCAGCGGCGCGGTCGGTGAACTCCTGGGCGACCAGTCCCGAACTCGTGTAGATGGCCGCGGCGTTGCCGTAGGCGTTGGCGTTCTCGATGGCCAGGGCCTCGTCCAGGGTCTGGCAGCGGATGATCGTCAGGGTCGGGCCGAAGATCTCGTCGCAGGACGCTTCGTGCTCGGGCGTGGCGTGGTCGATGACGCACGGGCCGATGTAATGGCCGCCGGCCGGCACGTCGTCCGCCACCAGTTGACGGCCGTCGACGACCAGCTTGGCGCCGCCGGTCTCGGCCCGTTCGCAATAGCCTGAGATACGCTCGAGCGCGGCGGGGCTGATGACCGGTCCGAAGTCGGCACCGGCCCGCATGGCCTTGAAGCGGGCGATGATGTCGTCGACGATGGGGTCCACGTCGCCCACGGCCAGCAGGACGCTCGCGGCCATACAGCGTTGCCCGGCACAGCCGGTGACCGAGGCCACCACGTTCGTGGCGGTCATTTCGGGATTGGCGTCGGGTACGATGATCAGGTGGTTCTTGGCGCCGCCCAGGGCGCGCACCCGCTTGCCGGCGGCGTTGGCGCGGGCGTTGACCGCGCGGGCCACCTTGGTGGAGCCCACGAAGCCGACCGCCGCGATGCCGGTGTGATCGCAAATGCTCTCGACCATGTCACGTCCGCCGTGCACGACGGAGAAGACGCCGTCCGGCAGCCCCGCCTCGTGCAGGATCTCCGCGATCTCCAGACCGCCCAGCGGTGTCTGCTCCGACGGCTTGAGGATGAAGGCGTTGCCCGTGCCGAGGGCCAGCGGCACCATCCACAGCGGCACCATGAAGGGGAAGTTGAACGGCGTGATGCCGGCCACCACGCCCAGCGGATAGCGCTGGGTGCGGCACTCGACGCCCTGGCCGACCATCAGCACCTGGTCGGTCGCGATCTGGGGCAGGCTCGAGGCGTATTCGATGCACTCGACGCCCCGGATGATGCTGCCCAGTCCCTCGGCCTTGGTCTTGCCGTTCTCCTTGACGACCAGGTCCGCCAATTCGTCTTGCCGGCGCTCGATGATCTGCTTCATGCGGAACAGGACCTGGACGCGATCCTTGAGCGGCGTCTCGCCCCAGTCCTTCTGCGCGGCGGCGGCGGCGATAACGGCCTTGTCCAGTTCGCCGGCGCCACAGAGCGGCACCTCGGCGATCGTCTCGCCCGTGGCGGGGTTGGTGACCGGCAGGTATTCGTCGGCCGTAGCCTCGATCAGTTTGCCACCGATGTAGTTCTTCAGTTTCTCAGTCATTGTCGCCTCCTGCGGACTTGCGCGGCAGCCATTGTCCGCGTCCTTCGTTGCCTACAACCTTGTAATCGTCGACCACGATCTCGCCGCGCGAGAGGGTGGTCCGTGAAAATCCGGCGAGATCGCGTCCTGCGTAGGGGTTCCAGTCGCAGTTGGTTTCCATCTGCGACGGGTCCACGGTCAGGGTCTTGTCGGGATGGAAGATGGCCAGGTCGGCATCGGCGCCCACCGTGATCGCACCCTTGCGCGGGGCCAGTCCCATGACGCCGGCCGGGTTGCCGGCCAACACGTTGGCCAGTTCGACCAGACTCAGACGACCGCCGAGCACCCCGTCCGTATAGCACACCGGCAGCAGGGTTTCCAGCCCGGGCATGCCCATGGGGATCTTGGTGAAGTCACCCTCCCACATGGCCTTTTGTTCGCGGCTGAAGGTGCAGGTATCGGTGGAGATGTTGCTGATCTCACCGTTCTTCAGGCCCTGCCACAACCGCTCCGAGTCGGCGGCGGTCTTGACCTGGGGACAGGTGGCGTAGAGGTGCCCGTCCTCGCCCGCGAAGACCGAATCGTCCAACGACAGATACTGGGCGCAGGTCTCGGCCAGCACCTTGACGCCGCGTTGCTGGGCGTCACGGACCAGGTCGGCGCCCCGGCCGGTGGACATGTGCACCACGAAGAGGGGACCGCCGGTGACCTCGCTCCAGGTGATCGCCCGCTGGATGGCCTCGAACTCGGTGTAATCGGGGCGCGACAGGGTGTGCAGGTGCGCGCCCTGGGCCTTCATCTGTTCGGGCGTGTGGTAGCGGGAGGTCAGTTCGTCCAGGACGCGCGCGCTTTCGGCGTGCACCATCAACATGCCGCCCAGGTCGCGCATCCGCTCGAGGGTGTTGAAGATCGTCCGGTCGTCGGACATCCAGCCCTGGGCCTCGTAGATCATGAATTCCTTGAAGGTGGGGATGCCTTCGGCGATCAACGGCCTGACCTCGCTCTGCTGCTTGTCCCAGTCGTTGATGCAGACGTGGAACGCGTAGTCGACCAGGGCTTTGCCCTCGGCTTTTGCGCGCCATTTGTCCACGGCGTCGTGCAGGGTGTCGTCGCCGTAGGGGATGGCAAAGTCGATCACGGTGGTCACGCCGCCGCGGGCCGCGGCCCGCGTGCCACTGCGGTAGTCGTCGGCGCTGACGGTGCCGCAGAACGGCAGCTCGAGGTGGACGTGTACATCCAGCACGCCGGGGAAGACGATGTGTCCGCTCGCGTCGATGATTTCGGCGCCTTCCGGCGTGGCGGCCAGGTTCGGTCCGATCGCCGCTATCTTCTCGCCGGCGATGGCCACGTCGACGGCCTGTTCGCCGTCCGGAGTGACGACCGTACCGCCGCTGATGATCTTGTCGTAGGCCATGGCTCAAACCCTCCCGAGTGCGTCGTCGATAACGCCCAGGGCGAAATCGACATCCGCGGTGGTGATGCACATGGGCGGCTTGATGCGCAGCACGTTGCCGTAGAAGCCGCCCTTGCCCACCAACAGGCCCTGGTCCTTGGCGATCTCCAGCAGGGCGAGTGCTTCGGTGTTGGCCGGCTCCTTGGTGTCGCGATCCCGGACCAGTTCGACGCCGATCATCAGGCCCTTGCCGCGGATGTCGCCGATCAGGTCGTGCTTGTCCCGCAGCTTTTCCAGGCCGGCCCTGAAGTAACCGCCGACCTCCCGGCAGTTCTTCTGCAACTGGTCCTGCTCTATGGCATCCATCACGGCCGCACCGGCGGCCATCGAGACCGGGTTGCCGCCGTAGGTATTGAAGTGGATGCGCGAGGTGAAGGCTTTGGCGATCTCGGCGGTGGTCGTCACCGCACCCAGGGGGAAACCGTTGCCGATGCCCTTGGCCATGACCACCATGTCGGGTTTTACGCCGAAGCTTTCGAAGCCCCAGTAATGCTCGCCGGTGCGTCCGAAACCGGTCTGCACCTCGTCGGCGATGCAGACGCCGCCGTGCTCGCGGACCACCGCGTAGGCTTCGGACATGTAGTTGTCGGCGCCGCAGCACACGCCGCCGACGCCCTGGATCGGCTCGGCGATAAAGGCCGCCACCTCGCCGCACGTGGAGAAGCGGATCAACTCGCGGATGTCCTCGGCACTCTGGGTGGCAATCTCCGCGGGCGTACCGCTGAACTTGCTGCGATACGGGTCCGGGCAGGCGGCGTGGTGAACCTGGCCGGTCGACCGCAACGGGAATTTCCAGGTGCTGTGCGAGGTCAGGCCCATGGCGGTGGTGGTGCCGCCGTGGTACGCGTTGCGCACCGCGATCACGTCCTCGCGGCCGGTGTACATGCGCGCCATGGCGATCGCCAGTTCGTTGGCCTCGCTGCCGCTGTTGGTGAAGTAGGTCACGTCCAGGCCGTCGGGCATCTTGGCCGCCAGCTTGGCGCCCAGTTCCGGAAAGTTGGGATGCAGGTACATGGTGGTGGCGTGTTGCAGCTTCTTGACCTGCTCGATGACCCGCTTGTTGATCAGCGGATGGCTATGGCCGCAGGACACCGTGACGATACCGGCGAACAGGTCCAGGTAGCGCTGGCCCGTGTCGTCGAAGAGGTACTGCATCGACCCCTCCACGATCATGATCGGCTCCTTGTAGAGGGTAAAGATCACCGGGTGGCAATGGGCCGCCCGCATGGCGAGCACCTCTTGCTTGCTGGGGCCGTCGTAGGGCTGGGGCTTGTGGTCACAGGGGGGCAGCGTGCTCATGACACGATCTCTTTCGTTGACTGGGGAAGGACCAAACCGATGACCAGATAGACCACCCCGGATAGACCCAGGCTGATGAACCAGGCGTAGGTGTAGAGTTGACTGAAGACAGTGGGTACCGCGATCGCGCCGCCCGAGGCCTGGGCCAGAAAACCCGGCACGTTGAAACCGATACCGACCGCAACGGCCATGATGGCGCGCCAGTTGATCCCGTTGCGGTAGCTGTACGCGCCGGCCACGTCATAGAGGTCCTCGACCGACAACCGGCGTCGTCGCATAACGAAATAATCGACCAGCATCACGCCGGCGATCGAGCCCAGCAGGGCGCTGTAGCCGATCAGCCAGGTGAAGATGTAGTTCGCGAGGTCCGTGTAGAGCTTCCACGGCATGATCAGGATGCCGATCAGCCCGGTGATCAGCCCGCCGCGTTTGAAGCTGATCGACCGCGGCCGCAGGTTGGCGAAGTCGTTGGCGGGGGAGACCACGTTGGCGGCGATGTTCGTCGACAGGGTGGCGACGGTCAGGGCGAAGAGGGCGAAGGCCACGGTCAGCCTGTTGTCGAAACGGCCGAGCAGTTGCACGGGATCCCAGATCGCCTCGCCGAAGATCACCACCGTCGCGCAGGTGACGGTGATGCCGATGAAGGAGTAGAAGGCCATCGTCGTGGGCAGGCCGATCAGTTGTCCGAGCATCTGGTCCCGCTGCGAGCGGGCGTAGCGGGAGAAGTCGGGAATGTTCAGGGACAGCGTCGCCCAGAAGCCGACCATGGCGGTGAGGTTGGGCCAGAAGACGGGCCAGAACTTGAACTCGCCCACCAGGTCGCCGCGGACCTTGGCCACGGTCTCCGGCGCGAACACCACATCGAAGCCGCCTGCGCCCCGGACGCCCCAGATCAGCAAACCGGCGCCGATCACCAGCAGGAACGGCGCCGCATAAGTTTCGAGACGCTTGATCGTACCGATCCCCCTGATGATCACGGCGATGTTGATGGCCCAGAAAAACAGGAAGCTGAGCAGTTGTCCCCACGACAGCCCCAGCACCGGCAACATCTGTTCGGGGCCAGCCGGTTCGCCGCCGAAGACCACCAGGGTCAGCGTGTAGATGGCCGAGCCGCCGATCCAGGTCTGGATGCCGAACCAGCCGCAGGCTACCAGGGCGCGCATCATCGCCGGGATGTTGGCGCCGACGGTGCCGAAGGAGGCGCGCAACAGGACGGGGAAGGGGATGCCGTAGCGCGTGCCCGCATGGGCGTTCAGGATCATCGGCAGCAGGACGATCAGGTTGCCGAGGGCGATCGTCAGCAGCGCCTGCTTCCAGGACATGCCCTGGGTGATCAGGCCGGCCGCGAGGGTGTAGGTGGGGATGCAGACGGCCATGCCGACCCACAGGGCGGCGATATTCCACAGGGACCAGCTGCGATCGGCGGCGGAGACCGGCGCCAGATCCTCATTGTACAGGGGCGAGTCGGTGATGCCGTGCTCGCGGCTCATCGGATCAGGGCCTGACCGTGGCATTATAGGTTTCCGGACGGCGGTCACGGTAGAACTGCCACACGTTGCGCACCTCGCGGATCAGATCCAGGTCCAGGTCGCAGACCACGATCGCGTCGCCTTCGCGCGGTCCCTGCTCGAGGATCTGTCCGCGGGGATTGGCGAAGTAGGACGAGCCGTAGAACTCGCCGATGGACCAGGGTTTCTCGACGCCCGGCCGGTTGATCGCGCCCACGTAGTAGATGTTGGCGCAGGCGGCGGCCGGCTGTTCCAGGCTCCAGAGGTACTCGCTCAGGCCGGCGACGGTGGCCGACGGATTGAAGACGATCTCGGCGCCGTTCAGCCCGAGTTCACGCCAGCCCTCGGGGAAGTGGCGGTCGTAACAGATGTAGACGCCGACCTTGCCCACCTTGGTATCGAAAACGGGATAGCCCAGGTTGCCGGGGCGGAAGTAGAACTTCTCCCAGAAGCCTGGATTGCAGTGGGGGATGTGGTTCTTGCGGTACTTGCCCAGGTACTCGCCGCCCGCGTCGATCACCGCGGCGGTGTTGTAGTACACGCCGGACATGTCCTCTTCGTACATGGATACGACCAGCACCATGTTGTGCTGCCTGGCCAGGTCCTGCATCAGCTTCGTGGTCGGGCCGTCGGGGATGCGTTCGGTCAGCTCGTACCAGCGCTCGTCCTGCTCGGCGCAGAAATACGGGCCGTAGAAGAGTTCCTGCAGGCAGACGATCTGCGCACCCTTGGCCGCGGC
This sequence comes from uncultured Fibrobacteraceae bacterium, assembly GCA_964476155.1. GTDB lineage: Bacteria > Krumholzibacteriota > Krumholzibacteriia > LZORAL124-64-63 > LZORAL124-64-63 > JAHIYU01. Next base: position 11,494 of record CAYYYS010000033.1, on the reverse strand, counting down.
CTCTTCGATCTGGGCCACGGTCTTGTCAATCATGGCCTGCTTGATCTGTGTGATCGGCGCGCTTGCGTCCTCGCACAGGGTCGTTTGGATCAAGGCACTTCGTACGATGCGTCCCATGGTTATCGACTCCCGGAGTGGTCCAGTCGGAAAGGGTGATTGCGATCGGATCAGGCAGCTTACTCCAGATGGGGCGGGGGAACCAGCGAAAGATAGGTTGATAATTGCTCCTCTTGTGGCGATCCTGTGCGCTTACCGACTGCGTTTGATCGTCTGATGCACTCCCTGTTTTCAAGCACCGCGATCCGTCATCAGACTTGACCCTGTCCGATACCCAGGAGGCCCCATGTCCGACAAGCAATGGCCGACCCCGCCCGCGATGATCGCGGACCTCGGCGAGACCGTCCGCGCGACGATCACCACCCCCCGCGGCGACATCGTGCTGGACCTGTTTTCCGCCCATGCGCCCAAGACCGTCAACAATTTCGTTTTTCTGGCACGCGAGGGTTTCTACGACGGCGTCGGCTTCCACCGTGTCATCCCCAACTTCATGGTCCAGGGCGGCGATCCCACCGGCACCGGCAGTGGCGGCCCCGGCTACAGTTTTGCCGACGAGTTCGAGGGTAACCCGCTGCGCCACGAGACCGGCGTGATCTCCATGGCCAACTCCGGACCGAGTACCAACGGCAGCCAGTTCTTCATCACCCACGAGCCGCAGCCGCACCTGGACGGTCGGCATACGGTGTTCGGCAAGGTCGTCGAGGGACAGGACGTCGTCGATGCCATCGAGCAGGGCGATGTGATGGAAAGCGTCAAGGCCTAGTATTATTGGGTGGCATGGGCTATGATGGTCCGTGTTGCCCACACCCCTGATGAAAGGTGTTCCATTGGTGAGGAATCATTTCACGTTCGAGAAACGTCGCAAGGAACTCGACAAGAGGAAGAAAAAGGAAGCCAAGCGACAAGCTCGACTCGAGAAGAAAACCCAGTTGGCCGAGGCCGAGGCCGCCGGCGAGATCATCGACAAGGGACCGGAAATTGCCCGGGTCGACCAGTTCGGTATCCCCATCGAAACCGATGACGTCGAAGACGAGCCCACCGACTGACCCGCCCATGAAGCCGCGCTGGGAGCACGACCAGATCTATGCCGCGGTGCAGACGATCCCGCGTGGGCGTGTCGCCACCTACGGGTGAGTCGCCGAGATGGCCGGCTTGCCCCGACGCTGGCGTCGTCAACGCCCAGGGGCGCATCAGTGAACGCGGTTCGGGCGATAGTGTGACCGAACAGTAGATGCTGCGCGAAGACGAGACCGTGGTCTTCGATCGGCGCGGACGGATCGACTTGATCCGCTTCGGCATCGACACCTGATCCCCCTTTTCCTTGACGCCCCCCCGCACCATGGCTCACCATCCCCGGGTCTGGACCATCAACCGGGGAGTCAAGGATGACGCACCGCACCCGCTTGTCGTATTCCTTGTTCGTCACGGCCATGCTCGTCGTGTTCGCCTGGCCCGCAGCCGGACAGGACTCGCTCGAAGTCAGCGAACTTTCCCATTGGTATAACGGTCCCTGTCGCGTCGTGCGTCTGCTCGATGGACTGGTGTATGTGGGCAACGGCGCCGCCCTGGACATCGCCGACGTCTCCGAAGGCGGCCCGCCCATGGCTTTGGGCAAGGTCGCCTTGACGGCGCCCGCCCAGGATCTTTCGGTACTCGGCGACCTGGCGCTGGTGGCCATGGGTGAATTCGGCCTGGCCGTGGTGGATGTGAGCGAGTCCGACGAACCGGTGGTCATCGGCACGTTCCTGGAGACCGACGCCGACGTGCGCGGCGTGGCGGCGGGTGTCGGATACGCCTATCTGGCCGACATCGCCCTGGGCCTGCGCATCGTCGACCTGAGCGATCCCACCGCTCCGGTTCTCGACGCCGAGTACGACCCCAACGACGAGCTGTCCAGCGTCATCCGACGCGACAGCCTGCTTTACGTGGCCGACTATACGGGCGACCTGCGCGTGATCGACGTGTCCAGCCCCGGACATCCGCAGCTGCTGGACTACTACGGGACTCCCGGCGCCGTCTACGGGCTCGACGTGGCGGGCGACTACTGCTATCTGGCCGACGGCGTGCTGGGTCTGATCATCATCGACGTCACCGATCCCAACAACATCGCCGCGGTGGGAAGTCTGAATACCTCGGGCTGGGCCTACGGCGTGCAGGTGGTCGGCACCAATGCCTATGTGGCCGACGGCACGACCGGTCTGCGCGTGATCGACGTGAGCGACCCGTCACTGCCGACCGAGCGCGCGACCCTGAACACCGACGGCCACGCCTGGAGCGTCGCCGCGGTGGGCGATCGGGCCTATGTGGCCGATTCCTGGCCCGGCCTGCGCATCGTCGACATCACCCTGCCCGACTTTCCCGAGGAGATCGGCGGCTATCTCATGCGGGGCGACGCGGCGGCGGTGACCATGCAGGACAGCGTGGTCTTCGTGGCCGACGAGGAGCACGGCCTGCGCATTCTCGACCTGCGCGACCTGGACAGCATCTTCGCGGTGACCTCGGTGGATCTGGGCGCCCCCGGCCTTGACGTCATCCTGTCCGGCTCTCACGTCTTCGTGGCTCTGGAGGGGGCGGGTCTGGCGGTGGTGGACGCCACCCAGCCCCGGATGCCGGTGCCCCTGGGCGTCTTCGCCACCGGAGGCGACGCGCGCGCCCTGGCCTTGTCCGGTGACCGTCTGTACGTGGCCGCGGGCCATGCCGGTCTGTGGGTCCTGGACGTGTCCGATCCGGGCGCGCCTTTCGAGATCGGCGATGCCGCCACACCCGAAGAGGCTCTCGGCGTAACCACCGACGGCGAGATCGTCTTCGTGACCTGTCGCTACGCCGGCCTGTTCGTCTTCGATGCTCTCAATCCCGCCGCGCCGGCGCCGGTCGACACCCTGGTCCTGGGCGATGAGCCCCTGGCGATCGCGCGTCGCGACAAGGTGCTCTACGTGGCCTCGGGCGCCGACGGTCTGCACATCATCGACGCCAACGACCATACGAACCTGTCCATCACGTCCCAGCGCTCCGTGCCGGGTTATGTCCAGGGCCTGGCGCTGGGCGAAGACCATCTCTATGTGGCCGCCGGCAGTGCGGGCCTGCGCGTCATGGATCTCGAGGATCCCGCCGATCCCTATCAGGTCGGTTGGTACACCACCGCCTACGCCCGTGGCTTGTTCGTGAGTCGACGCGACGTGCTGTTGGCCGACGGCTTCGACGGTGTGCGTCTGTTGCGCAACGATCTCGTGCCGGTACCGGTGGTCCTGTCGGGCTTCACGGCGGTCTGGCGCGACGGCGCCGCCGAGTTGCGTTGGGTGCTGCACGGGGAGTCCGACCTGGCGGGCTGTCGCCTGGACCGATGGAACGGTGCGTGGACGACGGTGGCGCAACTCGCTCCGGACCACGGCGTCCCTGGTGCTTTTCGGGATTCCGCGGCCCCGCGCGACGGGGCTCGCTATCGACTACTGACCCTCGCTCCGACCGGTGCCGAGATCGTACTGGGGGAGGTCCGTCTCGCCGCGGCGCCGCCTTCGCCGCTACGCCTGAGCGCGGTGCCCAACCCCTTCAATCCGCTCACGACCATCGCCTTCGAGATGCCGTCGCCCGGGTCGGTGAGCCTGCGCGTCTACGACTGTGCCGGTCGGCTCGTACGCACGCTCTGCGCGCGCCCCTTGCCGGACGGACCGCACCAGAGGACATGGGACGGACGCGACGACGCCGGACACGCTGTGCCCGGCGCCGCCTACTTCCTGCGTCTCGAAACCGAGTTGCGGACAGTGTCACGCAAGGTGACCCTGGTGCGCTGATCAACGACCGGGGTCGCTGATCAGTTTTCCCGCCAGTCCATGTCCGGCCGGGGCCGGTTGTCCAGAATCCCCTCGATGCGTTCGAGCAGGTCCGGCGTGAGCTGGGCCGCCACGTCCAGGGCCTTCATGTTCTCGGTCACCTGTTCCACGCTCGACGCTCCGGTGATCACGGTGCTCACGTCGTCGTTGGCTACACACCACGCCAGGGCGAGTTGGGCCATGCTGCAACCCAGGTCTTCGGCCAGCGGCATAAGTTCGTCGACCTTGGCCAGGCGCGCCTGGCCTTCGGGGCTGTCCAGTTTAGGCCGCAACCACTGGTAGTTGGGCAGGGTAAAACGGGATCCGTCCGGCGTCCCCTGGTTGTACTTGCCGGTCAGCACGCCGCTGGCCAACGGCGACCAGATGGTCGTGCCCAGACCGATCTCCTCGTAGAGTTTGGCGTACTCGATCTCCACGCGATGCCGCTTGAACATGTTGTACTCGGGCTGCTCCATGGTCGGCGGGATCAGGTGTTCACGACGGGCGAAGTCGTAGGCCTGGCGGATCTGCGCCGCGCTCCACTCGCTGGTGCCCCAGTACAGGGCGAGGCCCTGCTGGACCAGGTGGTGCATGGCCCAGACCGTCTCGCCGATGGGGGTGTGGGGGTCGGGACGATGGCAAAATAACAGGTCCACGTAGTCGGTGCCCAGACGGGCGAGCGCCGCCTCGGTGCCTTCGAAGATATGCTTGCGCGACAGACCGCGATCGTTGGGCCCCTGGCCGCCCCAGAAGATCTTGGTCGACAGGACCAGATCCTCGCGCCGCCAGCCGGTGCGGCGCAGCACGTCGCCCATGATGCGCTCGGACTCGCCCTGGGCGTAGACCTCGGCGTTGTCGAAGAAGTTGACGCCGGCGTCGTAGGCGGCGGTCATGCAGGCTTCGGCGGCTTCGACATTCATCTGGTCGCCGAAGGTGACCCACGACCCGAAACTCAGGGCCGACACTTTCAGTCCCGAGCGTCCCAGGTAGCGGTATTCCATATCCATGGAGTTTTCTCCTCGTGTTATCGGTGAGCGTCCCGTCCGCCGAACCAGCGGCGCCAGGGACGTGATCTGTTCAGGGACACGATCGACAGCAGTGCGAATATGCCGGCGGCGATCCACTGCCCCGGCGCGGGGCCGTGCTCGCCGCCCAGGTCCGCCAGGATGTGTATGGCCCAGCCGGTGCGCTCCAGCAGGACATCCAGGAGTACACCCAGTATCAGACTGACCAGCACGATACCGCCCACGTAGATCCCGAAAAGCCTTGGCCCGAACTCGCGACGCAGCACGATCATGCTCGCCGCGTTGGTGGCCGGGCCGACCAGCAGGAAGATCAGCGCCGCGCCGGGACTCACGCCGCCGGCGATCAGGCCGGCCGCAATGGGCGTCGACGCCGAGGCGCACACGTACATGGGCACCCCGATCAGGGTCATGACCAGGTAGACCAGCCAGGGGCGGTCGCTCAGGAGCGTTGGGTCCACCAGGGGCATCAGCACGGAAATGAGCGCACCGATGAACAGGCCGACCAGGAGGCTCGGCAGGATGTCGTCGAAGAACTCGGCGAAGCCGAAGTGCCAGGCGCGGGTCCACCAGGGAGCGTCGTCGGGCGGATGGTCAGGGCAGCCGTCGGCACAGCAGGTGGGGGCGGCCGGGCCGGGTGTCGGTTCGGGCCGGTCATGGGCGACCGCGTCCACGGCCAGGCCGGTGGCGATGCCGGTGATCAGCGACGCCAGCGGACGCAGCACGGCCATCAGCGGGCCCATCATGCCGAACGTCAGCGCGATCGATACGAAATCCGTTTCCGGCACGGTGATCAGGAACGATGACGTGGCGCCCGGACCGGCTCCCTTGCGACGCAGGGTCAGGGTCGCCGGCAGGACGCTGCAGGAGCACAGGGGGAGCGGCAGGCCGAGCACCGTGGCCATGATCACGGACCGTGGGCCTCGTCCGCGAACCGGGTCCAGTAGGGATGGGCGCTGTTGTGACACAACATGAAGCAACCCGGATAACGCGAATCCCAGCAATAGATATGGTGATGCATCGGCAAGGATGTTCAGGAAGTCCCAGACGAGTGGCATCGAGTTAATCCTCTAGTCCGGGAGCGGTCTGTCGGCGCCTGTAAACCGCGGCACCGGCCTGGACGATCACGTAGACGCCCGCGGCCAGAAGGATGGTCGTGGTGCCCACGGGCAGGTCGGCGCTGTAGCTCACCGCGAGTCCGGCAACAACCAAAACCGCGCTCAGACCCGCGGCCAGGATCATCATCTGCCACAGGCGACGGGCAAAGACGCCGGCCACCGAGACGGGCAGCGTCACCAGCGCGATCACCATGACCACGCCGACGACGTAGATCAGGGTGACGATGGTCAGGGCGGTCAGTATCAGCAGCAGCATGGTGACCAGGGTCACGTTCACCCCGCGCAGCCGCGCGAATTCCTCGTCGTAGCAGACCGCCAGCAGGGGATTGTAGAAGAAGAGCACGCTGCCGATAACCAGCGCGTCGAGGACCGCCAGCAGGCGCAGCTCGCTCGCGTCCACCAGGGCGAGGTTGCCGAAAAGATAGGTCATCAGGTCGGCCTTGTAGCCGGGTGTCTGGAAGAGGAAGAGTACGCCGGCGGCCATGCCCACCGCCCACAACGCCGAGATCACCGTATCCTCGCGCTCGCGCCAGTGGGTGCGCACCAGGGCGATGATCACCGCGGCGGCCAGCGCCGTGATGATGGCGCCGTGCAGGGGCTGCAGCCAGGTCACGCCGTGGACGGTTCGCAACCAGTAGGCGGCGCCCATGCCGCCGAGCACCGTGTGGGCCAGGCTGCCGGCGATTACCGTGATGCGGCGTGTCACCACGTAGGTGCCGACGACACCGCTGGCCACCGCGGCCAGCACACCCGCCAGCAGCGCGTGACGCAGGAAGGCGTGATCGATGACGGCCTGGATGAACTCACTCACAGTGATCGGCTCCATGGATGTGGTCTAGGTCGTGGGTATGGTCGTGATCGTGGCGCACCAGGCGCAGACCGTCCGGACCGTAGAACAGGCGCGACATCTCGTCCGGGATCTCGGTCACGCAGTGTTCGGACACGTGTACGTTCACGCAGAAGACGCGGTTCACGTGCTGTGAGACGACGCTCACATCGTGGGACACGATCACCACGGTCATGGTCTCGTTCAGCCGCTTGAGCAGCGTGTACATCTCGCTCTGGACGGCGGGATCGAGGCTGGCGGTCGGCTCGTCGAGCATCAGGACCGCGGGCTCACAGGCCAGGGCACGCGCGATGAGCACGCGCTGGCGCTGGCCGCCCGACAGCGACGCGAAGGGACGATCGCGCAGATCGAGGGCGTCGCAGGACGACAGGGCGGCCGCAGCCGCCGCACGTTCGGCGGCGCGAAAGGGCCCCCAGGGTAACGGTCCGCGGAGCCGTCCCATCAGCACCACGTCGTCCACGGTCATGGGGAAGCTGGCGTCGAATTGCAGGTGCTGGGGCATGTAGCCGACACGCAGTCGCGACCGCCGGGGGGCGACGCCCAACAGCCGGACCTCGCCGCGTCGTGGCGTCTCCAGACCCAGCATCATACGCAACAGGGTCGACTTGCCACCGCCGTTGGGTCCGATGATCGAGACGAAGTCGCCGTCGTGGACCGTACAGTCCACGCCCTTCAGGGCGGGGGTGGCGCCGTAGTTGAAATCGACGTCGCGCAGGGTGACGACCGGACTGTCGGTCATGGCGCGCTCTTTTCGTCGCTGACGGGAGAGAAGGCGTCGCCGATGGCCGCCGCCATGCGTCGCGTGTTTTCGGGGTAGTCGCGGGCGAGGGGATCAAGGACGACTACGCCCAGATTTTCGGACTTCGCCAAAGCGTTCAACTGCGCGCTGGCCGACTGGGGTTGTACGAAGATTGACTGCACATTTTGTTCGCGAATATTCGACAACACAGTCGCAAGATGTCGCGGGCTCGGCGGCAAGCCGTCCTTCTCGATGGCGGTCTGGACGAAGCCGTAGTCGTGAGCCAGGTAGCCGAACGAGGGATGGAAAACCACCATGGTGCGGCCGGCCGCCGGGGCCAACAGTGTGGCGACTTCGGTGTCGAGGGTCGCCAGTTCGGTGCGCAGGGAGACCAGGTTCGCGTCGATGACGGCCTTGGCTTCCGGCACGAGGTCACCCAGGGCCCGAGCGGCCGCGTCGGCCAGGTCCGCCATGCGGCGAGGGCTGACCCAGACGTGGGGATCGACAGCGTGCTCATGGTCGTGATGATGTCCGTGATCGTGACCGGCGAGCCGTGTCTGTCCACGGCTCAAATCGACAACCTTCACGTCCGCGCACAAACTGCCCAGTCGGGGCAGCAGGATGGATTCCATGGGGACACCGACGGCCAGATAGAGTCGGGCGCCGCTGAGCCTCGCCAGTCGGCGCGGCGTGGGATCGTAGGAGGCGGGTGATTCCCCGGGAGCCAGGGCGATTTCCAGGCGCACCGCGTCGCCGGCCAGTCGCTCGACCAGCCAGCCTTCTGGCGCGATGCTGACGACCACCAGCGGGCGCTCATCGGCGCCGGCTGGTCCGCTAATCGCCAGGACCGTCGTGACCGCGATGATCATCAACCGAAAGATCCGCATGGAGACTCCATTCAGGATTATACAACTGCCAGGTCGGGGGCATGATAGGTCCAATCGATACCAAACTGCAACCAGACGGTCGCAGGCCCAAGCGCTCTTCCTGTGTCATCTTCGAATCGGCACCGTGTGTTTTATGTGACGGGATCTTGATATTTCCCACCATTTTCTAGTATAATTGATACGTCTGGATATCCCCGCCGCCCACTCAATCTTGAGGAGACCGAGTCCATGCGTTGTTCCGCTATTACCGAGCGGTCTGTTTCCGCTCATACCCTGGCGGCGATTGTAGCCGTCATCCTGGTGTCGATGTCCCTGGTCCCCATCGCTTCGGCCGCCCCACGTGCCGTCCTGGGCGAGTTGTTCACGTCGGCTGGCTGACCCTACTGCCCTTCCGCGGTCGCGGGATTCCGGCAGCTCCAGAGCACCTACGACGATACCCAGTTCGTACCCATCACCTGGTACATCTCGGCACCTCATACCACCCCCGAGGGCAACTCCCGCTACGGCTGGTACGGCAACCCGGGCACGCCGGCGGCCTACTTCGACGGCTACGATGAAATCGTGGGCGGAGGTGGAAGCACCATGTTCCCCACCTACGAGCCCTACGTGATCAGTCACCTGGGCGATGCATCGCCCCTGATCGTCGACGCGGCTTTCAATCTGGCCGGTCTCGAGGGTACGATGGGTGTAACCATCGAAGTGGACCAGGCGGTTACCACGACCAACAACATGGTCCAGTTCGTGGTTTTCGAGGACCACGTGCTGACCGAGGTGAACCTGGCGCGCGAAGTGCTGGCCTCGGAGGTCTTCACCTTGACGACACCGGGCCAGACGGTGACCTACAACCGCAATTTCACCCTGGAGCCCCACTGGGCCATAGAGAACATCGGCGTGTTGGTCTTTGTGCAGAGCGAGTCGGGCAACAAGGAAGTTCTGCAGGCGGCCATGGCCGTGGCGGACTATGCCGGCCTGATCAACGTGGATGCCGAGCCCGAAGGTCTGGACGCTCCCTGGACGCTGGATGGCCCCAATGGATTCCTGCAGACCAGGACCAACGACGCCACCATGCCGGTCTTTTCTCCCGGTGATTACACCATCACCTGGGGCGACGTTGTCGGCTGGACCTCGCCTGCGCCCGTTCAGGAGACGTTGACCCTGGTGGAGGACGGCGAGATCACCTTCTCGGGCATCTACACGGGCGGCCCCTTCGCGGCCAAGACCGACGGTGATCTCGGCAATCCGTCCGGCTCCGACCAGAGTGCGGCCATGCGGGATTACGACGGCGATGGCGATCTGGATATTGCGGTCGGTTGCATGGGGGCACCCGACCTGCTCCTGTCCAACGGACCGGTAAACGCGTTTTCCGCCGTGCCCGTGTCGCTACTGGCCGCCAATGATCCGACGTCCAGTCTGATCTGGGGCGACCTGGACAACGACGGCCACCCCGACCTCTACGCCACCCGCGACGGCGCGGCCAACGTCCTGCTGCGCAGCGACGGTGTCGGCGGCTTCGTCGACGTGACCTTCGGTGATGCCGGCGACACGGGTGCCGCCAGCGGCGCGGTATGGGTCGACTACAACCGAGACGGTCTCCTCGACCTCTACGTGGCCAATACGGGCTCCGTCGACAAGCTGCTGCAAAACTACGGCCTGCTCGGCGAGATGTATTTTTTCCTCACCCAGGGGGTGAGCCCCGCGGGTGACGGCAGGTCCAGCGCCTGGGCCGATTTCGATAACGACGGCGACCAGGACTACTACCTGGTCAACAGCAACCACGCCAACGTGCTCTTCGATTTTGACGGCGCAACCACGTTCTGGGAGGCAACCGTTCCCGAGTACGTGAACGACGTGGGCAACGGCGCCGGCGCCGTCTGGGGCGACTACGACAACGACGGTGACTTCGATCTGTACCTGACCAACGACGGATCCCTGGACCGCCTGATCAGCCAGACCGCCAGCAGCTGGTCCATGGTCATCGGCGGTGCGCTCGAGGATCCCGGCCACGGCCGCGGCGTCTCCTGGGGCGACCTGGACAACGACGGCGACCTGGATCTGTTCATCGCGCGTCACGGCGAATACGACCGCTACCTGCGTAACGACGACGGCGTGTTCGTCAGCATTCCGCTGGGTATCGACGAGACCGCCGGTCATGCCAACGGCTGCGCTCTCGGCGACACCGACGGCGACGGCGACCTCGACGTGTACGTGGTCAATGACGGCGAAAGCAACGTCCTGCTGGTCAACCAGCTCGACAACGGCAACCACTGGCTGCACCTGGACCTGGTCGGCGACGACTGCAACCGCGACGCCGTCGGCGCGCGGGTGCGCCTGGTCACGGGTGTCGACAGCCAGATTCGCGAGATCAACGGTGGCTCCGGCTATCGGTCGCAGAACTCACCGACGGTGGAGTTTGGACTGGGCGCCGTGGCGACGGCCGACTCGGTCATCATCACCTGGCCGTGCGGCAACATCGAGATCTTCACCGACGTGGTGGCCGACCAGAAGCTGACCTACGTCGAGAACGAGGAGACCGGCGCGCCGCCGATCCCCCAGGCCGGAATCCTGGACCTGAGGCCGGCCAGTCCGAACCCGTTCAATCCGCAGACCAGCGTGAGTTTCGACCTGCCGCGCGATGGCCGGGCGACACTCCGGGTCTACGACTTGAGTGGACGGCTGGTGCGGACGCTGGTGGATGGCGATCTCTCGGCCGGCGAACACGTCGTGACCTGGTCCGGCGATGATGAGACCGGGCGAGGTGTGGCGACCGGGACCTACCTGCTGCGGTTGCAGCAGACTGGGGTCTCGAAGGTGCAGCGGGTTACACTGATGAAGTGATTCTTGGCAGCGCGCTTGCGCGCCTGTCAAGAATCTGTCGTATGCAGCCGACGCTTCGAGTGACTGATGCGACAGGCACTCGGTAATACGAACGGTAGGGTTCCGGGCTTGGGCTCGGGGCCCTTCCTTTTGATACTCATTGAGGCCTCCTCCAAGACGTACCCATCAGGTACGCTGGGTGGC
>CAYYYS010000032.1:0-30755 GCA_964476155.1 uncultured Fibrobacteraceae bacterium | reverse complement strand
AAAGAAGAAGCACCACAACCGGTAGTGGGTACTTGAGTGAAGGACATATCCCCTAGCTTTCAATTACCCAAAGCCGGGTAGTCTGCCTTCTGGGAGAAGACATCACACTTGCTTTCGTCGGGAGCGCCGCTTTGGGCGGCTCGGGGCCGCTCACAACGCCCTGACGAAAACAAGTGTGACGTCTTCTCTCAGAACCGATAAACCAACCGCGCCGTCCCAAACCCCAGCTTCTGATCATCGGTCTCTTCGGTATGATTCTCCGGCAAATAACTCGCCATGACATCCAACCGCAAATCCGTCATCAGATCGACCCCCAACATCAGCCACAATTCCACATACGTGAAATCCGAATAAAGCGAGAGCTCCTCCACATCCCCCGGGCCGGTCACGGTCGCGGTCTCATCATAATCCCGCTTCCCGATCTCCAGCGTAAGCGACCCGGTAAACCGATCCCCAAAATGCTCCAGCCCACCCCGCGCGCCCAACTGCCGGTACGACTCCCCCTCGGTATTCGACCCCAGCGATTCCAGCGCCGCGCCGAGACGCCACGAAGGCCCATAGAGCCCGCCGCCCGCCAGGCCCAGGTCTCCCTCCCAGCGTGTCTGATCCGTATACGCGCCCCACTCCTGATCGTAGGTCCAGACCTCGTGGCCCAGGTCGGCGACCAGGCGCAGGCTCATCTCGTTCAGGGGGATGCTCAGGTCGGCCTGGGTCCAATAGCTCCATGACGACGGGCGCACCGCCGGGTTCGCGATCTTGCGGCGCTCGCTGCGGTGATAGACGCGGCCGGTGGGGCCAAGGAAGGCGTTGTGGTCGTATTCCAGCTCGACACCGGCGCTCTGGCGGTTGATCTCGGTGGTGTCCGGGTAGGCCCGCTCGCCGGTGCGGAGTCCCACGCGCCAACGACGTGTGGCGTCGCGGCCGGAGGCTAGATAGGCGGCGGCATTGAGGTCGTTGCGGTCAGCTTCGAGATCCGATGGCGTGGCGTAGCGCAGAACCGTGCCCCAGGTGCGCAATTCGCCGGCCAGGTTGCCTTCGGGCGCCACTTTCCAGCGGGCCTTGAGGCCGCCTTCGACGCTGTCGCTCGTCAGATAGTAGTCGCTTTGCCCGTTGTACCGGGTGCTCATGACGTTGCCGTCGATGCGCAGGGTGGTATAGCGGGTGTCCGGCTTGTGGGAATAGGCCCATTCGAGTCGGCCGCGGTTTCGTTCCGAGCCGACCGAGACACGGGGGCGCACCAGCCAATGGTGCCGCGCGCGTCCAGTGGTGCGGCCCTCGCCGGCGAGGGTCATTTCGAATTCGCTGATGGTTTCGGTGGTGTCCTCGAGGGACAGGGCGTAGGTCTGGATGTAAGTGTCGTAACCGGAGCTCAGGGTGGTCCGCCAAAAGAAACCGCCTGCCGTGTCACGCTGTTGGGCGAGGGGTGCAGCGTCTGATGACACGACAGGCAGAGTTTCTTTATGTTTTGCGAGTGGGGCATTTCCCGACTCGTATTGTCCTGAAGGCTTACTCCCCTGATCACTGGATGTCAAACCGAAAGTGTCTCCACCCCTGACGGTGGAGACACCGAACGCGGCTGTCAGGACCGCGATTTTGATCAGGGCGTGAGCCGTCAACGTGTCCTTTCGGCGGCCTGGCGAAGCATGTTCAGGGCGGTACGGATCTGGCGCAGGGACCGCTCCAGATTACCGTTATTCAAGGCATCCTGGGCCTGATCGCGCATGTCGCGGGCCCGTCCCAGGAGACGCAAGGCGTCCTGGTCGCCGCTCTCGATGACCTGGTCGGCCACCCGCGAGACCTGCTCGTCGAAGTGCTCGATCTGGGTGGACACGCTGTCGGCATCGGGTGCGGGACCGAGCTGTCGCAGCACGCGCTGGGCCAGATCACGGGCCTGACGGGTGAAGCGCAGGGTCATCAACGGCTGCTGGTCGGCCAAGGCGCTTCGGGCGCGGCCCAGGACTTCCTCGGCCCGGCCGAGCAGATCGGACAAGGCCGGATCATTGACGTCGTCCAGACGATCGGCAGCCAGAGCGATCAGTTCGGCCGTGCGGTCGAGTTCGTGCTCCAGACGTTCGGCGTCGCCGGATTCGAAGAGCAGCCGGGCTGCGCGATTGAGCTGCGTCTCGGCCGACTGCAGCAGCGCGAACGCCTGCTGGTAATGGGTTTGACGGTACTGCTCACGCGCGCGGTGGTACAAGGCCTCGGCTTCGCGAACGAAGCGCATGGCCTGCTCGTTGCCCGTCTCCTGGGCCCGGTCCTTGACCTGTTCGTAGCGATCGATCAGCCGATCCAGATAGTTACGGACGCGCTCTTCGTAGTTGAGGGAACCGCGGGCGATCCGCTCCGCCTGACGCGCCGCTTCACGAGCCCGCATCGATACGGTCATCGCAAAACCCGGCCGTGCGTTGCTCAACAGCTGATGGGCATGCTGTTGCTGGCGCAGGGCATCCGCGAAAATGCGGCGCGCCTGCTCGCTGTCGCTCTCGTGAATCAGCGGCACCACATCCTGGATGATTTCATCGGTGCGGGCCAGGACGTCTGGTGCGGCTTCGATGCTGATCTGGGCGACTGCGGGGGTGGCGCTCAGGATCGCCAGGGCGGTCAGAAGCGTCAGAGCCGCCCAAACTCTCGTCCAGGGGTCGACTATGGTGTCAAAGGTCGTGGTCTTCATGACTCGATTCCTTGTTGGGGTTGACTTCGTGAGTGGTGATGCAACCCACGGGCCATAGCGCCGTCCAGGCGAAATAGGCCCCATGCCTTTATCTGACTACACTTTACAAGGACGCAGGAAACCAACCTCTAAATGCCAAATGTACTTGCCGGTACACCCGCTCCCCCCAGTCCATCATCCCAACTCCCCATCCCCATCCAACCCCAGCAGCTTCAAGCGCGAATACAGAGTGCGACGCGTAATCCCCAGCAGCTTCGCCGCCTGGGACTTGTTCCCCCCGGAGCGCTGCAAAGCCGTCTTGATGAGCCGTCGCTCATGAGTCTCGAGCGTCAGATCCGCGCCCACGTCCGACTCGTCGCCGGCGTCGCGACCCGGCCGCGGATCAAGCATGATGTGTCCCGGCTCCAGGGCTTCGGCCCCCGCCAAAATATGGGCCCGCTCGACCACGTTGCGCAGCTCGCGGACGTTGCCGGGCCAGCCGTAACCCCGCAGCATCGCCTGAACGCCGTCGGGCAGCGCGTTGGTCTCGCGGCCGAAGCAGGCGAGGAAGTGCAGGGCCAGCTCCTCGACATCGTCGAGCCGGTCGCGCAGGGGCGGCACGTCGACGGGGATGACCACCAGCCGGTAGTACAGGTCCTCGCGGAACAGGCCGTCGGCGATGGCGTCCTCCAGGGGGCGGTTGGTGGCCGCCAGGATGCGTACGTCCACCTCGCGCTCGCGCGGATCGCCGACCCGATTGAAGCGCCGCGATTCTAGGACGCGCAGCAGCTTGGCCTGCACGCCGCCGCCCGACTCGCCGATCTCGTCCAGGAACAGCGTGCCGCCGTTAGCGGCCTCGAAAAGGCCTTCCTTGTCGGCGTCGGCGCCGGTGAAGGCGCCCTTGCTATACCCGAAGAGCTCCGACTCGAGCAGGGTCTCGGGAATAGCCGCGCAGTTGACCGCCACAAAGGCGCCCTCGGCGCGCGTGCTGGCGTCGTGAATCGCCCGCGCGACGACTTCCTTGCCCGCGCCGCTCTCGCCGCGGATCATGACCGTGGCGTCGCTCGGCGCCACTTTGCCGATAAGCTCGCGCAGGTCGGCCATGCACGTGCTGCCGCCGAGCAGCGACCGCGCGCCGGTCAGCTCGCGCACTTCACGGCGCAGGGCGCGGTTCTCGCGCTGCAGACTGCGGCCGGCCAGGGCGCGTTCGACCGCCAGCTTCACCTCCGCCGCTTTCCAGGGCTTCTTGATGTAGGTGTAGGCGCCGCGCTGCATGGCCTCGACGGCCGTGTCGTATTCGGCGTAGGCGGTGATCATGATCACCGGCGTGTCCGGGCTGTCCGACTTGACCGCGTCGATGATCTGCATGCCGTCGACGGGTTCCATGCGCAGGTCGGTCAGGATCAGGTCGAAGGCCTGCTCGTCGAGGGCGGCCAGGGCGGCCCGGCCGTCGGCCATCTCCAGCACTTCATGACCTTCGCCTTCGAGTTGAAAGCGGAGCAGCTGCGTATTGCGCTGCTCGTCGTCCACGACCAGGATGCGTGCCATCTAATCGTCCTTCCTATGCAGGGGGATGCGCACCTCGGCGACCGCGCCGGGGCTATCGGTCCGATTGCGCAGGCTTATGACGCCGCCATGGTCGTTGACCACCTGTTTCACTACCGCCAGGCCCAGCCCGCTGCCCTTCTGCTTGGTGGTCAGGAATGGCTCGAAAGCCGCGGCTTCGGTGAGATCGCCCAGCCCCTCGCCGTCGTCCAGCACCTGCAGGACGGCCTCGTCGTCGTCCCGGGATACGCGCACCTCCACGTGGCCGCCGTCGGGTATGGCGTCGCGGGCGTTGAGCAGAAGGTTGAGCAGCACCTGTTGCAGACTGGGGCTGTCGCCGATGATGGTCAACTGCTCGGCCAGGGCCGTGAGGGTCAGCGCCACGTTCGACTCGGCCAGTTCCTGCTCGGCCATCCGGGCGGAACGCAGGACCAGGCGATCGAATTCCATGGGCTCGAACTCGCCGCCGACGCCCGCCTTGCCGAAGGTCAGATACCGGGTGAGAATGCGATCCAGCCGGTCCACTTCCTCGGGGATGTAATCCAGGGTCGGCAGGTCGAAGCCCAACTCTCGCAACTTGGCGGCCTGCATCTCTCCCGCGCCGCGGATGATGCCCAGCGGGTTGCGGATCTCGTGGGCGATGCCCGCGGTCATGCGGCCCATCATGACCAGGTTCTCCTGTCGCATCATCTCCTCACGCGCACGGGCCAGCGACCGTTGTTGCCGCGTCAACAGCACGGCCAAAAGGCTCAGGAACACCATGACGATGGCGCCGGTGGCCCAGGCTGCACGGCGCAGGTTGGCCAGGGCGTCGAGAAAACCGGCTTCGGCTTCGACGGTGACCACGCCGGCCACCTGCCCGGTCGAACTCCATACCGGCGCATGGGCGCTCTTCTGCATGACGTCGCCCGCGCGGTACAGCCGGCTCGGCGTGGTGAAACCCTCGCGGGCCGACGCCACCGCCGCCGGGTCGAGCTCCCAGTACACGTTCACGTCGCCCTTGTTCAGACGGCGCACCGCCGAGACGATCACGAAGCCGCCCTTGTCGCACACCGTCAGCTCCGACAGGTCGTTCTCGCGGCGTACCTGCTCCAGTCGCGACTTGAGCCACAGCATGTCGAGCGACTCCTGGGGGTCGAAGCTCCAGACGGCGAGCGAGTCGCCGTTGACCAGATAGCTCGCGGTCACGGCCACGCCGGCCAGCCGCGCGCCGAGCGCTTCGTCGAGACTGTCGCGGGATTCACGGTAGAGGTGTGACAGGGACAGGCCGACTGCCAGCAGGATGGCGACGTAGGCGGCGGCGCCGGTCCATAGGCGGCGGCGCATTCCCTGTGCTGCGACCGGTTCCTTCAAGCGGACGTCCCTTCGCCGGCTGCGGACTGCTCGCGCGCGTGATAACTCGAGCGCACCAGCGGTCCCGACTCCACCCAGGGCAGGCCCATCTCGCGACCGGCCTGGGCGAACATGTCGAACTCTGCGGGTTCGTAGAAGCGCACCACCTCGTGGTGGCGCGGTGTTGGCTGTAGGTACTGGCCGATGGTGACTATGTCGGCGAAGTCGCGACAAGTGCGCAGCACTTGCAAGACTTCCTCCGAAGTCTCACCGAGGCCGACCATCAACCCGGTCTTCACTTTCATCTTTTTCCCATGCGCATCGCTCCATTGTCGCGCAGCGCGCAGTACCGTCAGCGACCGCTTATGATCCGCCTGCGGCCGGACCTCGGGATCCAGACGCGGCACGGTCTCCAGGTTGTGCGCAAAGACATCGGGCACTGCCGCGAGCACCTTGAGCAATTGCGTCGGCTGCCCCATGAAATCCGGCGTCAGCACCTCGACACCACAGTCGGGATTAAGTCGCCGGATCCATCTGATCGTCGCCGCGAAATGGGCCGACCCCCCGTCGGGATGCTCGTCGCGGTTGACCGAGGTGATCACGGCGAACTTCAACCCCAGGTGACGCACCGCCTCGGCCACGCGCCTGGGCTCCTCGGGTTCGAGCTGCGCCGCGGGCCCCGTCTTCACGTTGCAGAACGTGCATTTTCGCGAACAGACGTCGCCCATGATCATGAAGGTGGCGGTCCGGTTGGCGAAGCACTCGCCCCGATTGGGACAGTCGCCGCTCTCGCAGATGGTGTTCAGGCCGGCCGTACGCAGCAGGGCCTTCATTTCCTGATAGGTCTCGCCGCCCTTGCTCGGCGCCTTGAGCCACGCGGGTTTCGCCAGGTGATTGCGCCGGACGCTGCGAATACGACCGTTGGGCACGACTAGTCCCCCTCGGCGTTCGCCGCCGTGGTCTGCTCGGCCAGGGTGAAGGGCCCGACGGCCTTGAATTTGCCGTCCTCGAAAATCACGCGGCAGCATTCGATGTCGGCATCATGTTCGAAAAAGAGGAGGTAGTTTTCTTCGACAGCCCGGCTCAGGAAATTGCGCTTCTCGTCCAGCGTGAGCAGGGGATTCAGATCGTAGCCCATGATCCAGGGCACGCGCACCTGGCTGGCCAGCGGAATCAGATCGGCGCAGTAGACAACTACACCCTGGCCCGTATTGAACTCCACCAGTTGCTGACCGGAGGTATGACCGTTGACGGGCATGACGCGCACGCCGGGAATGATTTCGCTGGGACCGTCCACCAGTTCCAGCAGGCCGGCGTCTTCGAGTGGGTGGAAATCGTCGGGACGAAAGCTCGCCCGGTCGCGCTCGGTGGGCTGATGGGCCCAGCGCCAGTGCTTCTCCTGGATCCAATGCCTGGCGTTGGGGAACATGGGCTCCAGCTTGCCGTCCACCTCACGAATCGTGCCGCCGCAGTGGTCGAAATGCAGATGGGTCAGCACGACGTCGGTTACGGCATCGGCCGACACGCCCGCCGCCGCCATCTCGCCCACCAGGTGCCCATGGCCGCGCTGCATGGCGAAGATACCCTTGTGCTTTTCCTCCCAGCGGTCGCCGATCCCGGTATCGACCAGGATGCGCCGGTCCCCATGCTCCACCAGCAGACAGCGCAGGGTCATGGCGATGCGGTTCAGCTCGTCGGGCTCGTGATGCTTCGCCCACATGACGCGCGGCACCACGCCGAACATGGCGCCACCGTCCAACCGAAAATCGCCGTCGGTGAAGGCGCGAAAAGTCCAATCACCCAGTTGCATGTCGTCTCCTGCTTTTGGGGGTCGGGAGCTATGGCGCGTACAGCTTAGCGTTGATGGGGCGGGGGGGCAAGATCGGGTCGGTGTGGGTTTTGCTGCTTACTGGCGGTGATCCAAAAGTTATCCACACTCACGGTACCACGTGGTACCCCAAATGCTACATGCGGTAAGATCAACCAGGATTGAGGCTCCAAATAAGTAAGCAGTCATCAAATGAAAAAAAGGTGACTCGGTGGAGATCTCATGCCGGGTGTCAACCGACGGGAGTCGAAGCAACTCCGGCGCAGCTCTCCGTCCACAATAATTTCTGTGATTCGATCAAGACACTCAAGAAAAGCCTCCTGCGCAGCATCTACTACCTGGGCATTATCAAGGACAGGGGAATCCACAAGACCCTGGGCTACAAAACGATTCTGGACTATGCCGCCGAGGAAGTCGGGATTGGACACCGGCAATGCAAAGCGTTTTTGGCCTTGAGCTGTAAGCTGAAAGCACTGCCTGAACTCAGCACGCATCTCGAGTCTGGATCAGTGACATGGCGTCAAGCTCAGGAGATCTGCCGCATCGCAAGCCCGGAAACCGAGCAGGCCTGGATCGATACCGCGACCAGGATGTCTGTGCGTGAACTCGAGTCCACTGTTCGCCAAGCCAAATCCGGCGGGACATCATCCGAAATCCCTTTTACAGCTACAGCACAGGAACAGAAACCAGCATCAACGTCGACATCGGTATCACCTCCAACACGAATCCCCCCCATGCCGATCATCGACCATTCACCACACCCCCTCAAACCAATCCCCGCCGACACACCACACTACGTGACCTACAAGTTCACCACCGAGCAATACACGATCTGGGAAGCGTGGCTGGCAAACACACGCAAGCGTGATGCAACCTCCACCAAGGAAGCGCTGCTCTGCGACTCGCTCACTAACGGCACCAACACCGGCGGCCAAACCCTGCGAACCGTGATTCACCTCTGCCCGGGCTGCAAGTCCGCCGTCCTGCCCACCAGCCGCGGCGACCTGGAAGCCCCCCGGGCTCTCCTCGCCCGCGCCCGCTGCGACGGCGAATGCCAACATCCCGACGGGCGGCTCACCCGTGTCGTCCCCCCGCGCATGCGCCGCGAGGTATTGGCTCGCGATGGCCAACGATGTCGCGCCCGGGGTTGCCGATACACACGACACCTGGAAATCCACCACATCAAACCCGTCGCGACCGGTAGCGAGACCACACCGGACAACCTGATCACACTGTGCTCACGGTGTCATCGCGCCTTGCATGAAGGAGAGCGAAAACTTGAGGATTTGTTACGCAATGCGCCTTGATTTGATCTCAGATACCAGTGACGTCAGATGAAACGACCAGCCCAGAAAAAGCAGCGTGAAAAACCCGAACCACCCCATCCCCTCGGCCAGATCGTCGATCGTGCGCGCCCGTCACTCCGGCGCCAGCCAGTATTCAGCGTGAGGCATATTGATCAGGCTGGGCGAACGCGCCGCAGGAACGTCGGCATCGCCAGGAAGATCCCCGCGGTAAAGGCGAGGGTTACCGCGTACTGGAACAGAAAAACACTCTTGCCGACGTATCCGTTGGGCGTGCCGTCGAAGGCGAAGCTGGTGGCGATTCGCT
The DNA here is from genome assembly GCA_964476155.1 of uncultured Fibrobacteraceae bacterium. Classification (GTDB taxonomy): domain Bacteria; phylum Krumholzibacteriota; class Krumholzibacteriia; order LZORAL124-64-63; family LZORAL124-64-63; genus JAHIYU01. The sequence continues at coordinate 21,789 of CAYYYS010000032.1, read as the reverse complement.
CTGGCAAGCGCGGCAGGAACCAGCCCAACTGGGCCGCCACCAGGACGAGCACCATCAGCATGGCCACGCGATACATTTTCATGCGGACGCCTCCGCGACCGTCCTTCCCAACGCTTTGGCCAGAGCGCGCAGCTCTGTCATCAATTCTTGGAACCCGTCCGGCGTGAGACTCTGCGGACCGTCGGACATGGCTTCCTCCGGCCGCGGATGCACCTCGACGATGATTCCGTCGGCGCCGGCGGCCAGCGCCGCTCGCGACAGGGCCGGCACGTAGGCGCGCACACCCGCCGCATGGCTCGGATCGACCACGACCGGCAGATGACTCTGGGACTTGATGGCCGGGATCGCCGAGATATCACACGTGTTGCGCGTGGCCGTCTCGAAGGTGCGGATGCCGCGCTCGCACAGGATCACCTGGCTGTTGCCGTTGGCCAGGATGTACTCCGCGGCCAGCAGCAGTTCCTCGATGGTCGACATCATGCCGCGCTTGAGCATCACCGGCACGCGGACCTTGCCCACCGCCTCGAGCAGCGCGTAGTTCTGCATGTTGCGCGTGCCGACCTGCAGGATGTCCGCGTAACGCGAGACCAGCGGCACCTGCTCGGGCGACATGACCTCGGTGATCACCTTGAGACCCGTGTCGCGGCCCGAGGTCTGCAGGATACGCAGACCATCTTCTCCCATACCCATGAAGCTGTACGGCGACGTGCGCGGTTTGAAAGCGCCGCCGCGCAACACCCGCGCGCCCGAGGCCCGGATCGCGCGCGCCGTTTCGAGCACCTGTTCCTCAGACTCCACCGCGCAGGGTCCGGCCATCACCACGAACTCCGGCCCGCCGATGGTGAAGTCGCCCAGACTGATGACCGTGTTGTCGGCGCGGAACTCGCGGTGGACCAGCTTGAACTTGCGGGTCAGGGGCGCGATCTGCACCACACCGTCCAGGCCGGCCAGGGGGGCCAGGTCGTCCTCGCCCGCGCCGCCCACCACGCCGATGATGGTGCAATTGGCGCCGCGCGAGGGACGGGCCTTGAACCCCATCTCCTCCACGCGTCGGATGATGTCGCCGATCTGTGCGACGGTCGCGTTCTCTATCATTTCGATGATCATTTCATACCTCCAGCGACACCACCCAGATAGGTGTGTACCGCACCGGCCGAGTCAGCCCCGGCCGAGTCAATTATCCGTACTAAAGCACTGCCGATTATTACCCCATCAGCCTCAGCCACCGCGTCCCGCGCCTGCTCCGCCGTCGAAACCCCGAACCCCACATAGGCCGGCAAATCCGTCACCGCCCGCGCCCGCGATACCAGCGAAGGCACGGTCGATTCCACGACCAGATCGGCCCCGGTCACACCCGTCAAAGACACCAGATACAAGAACCCGCTGGACGTACTCGCGATCTCTTGGGCGCGGTCGGCAGACGTCGTCGGCGCCATGAGCGACACCAGATCGAGGTCGCGTGCGGCGAGCACGGCCCGGGCGTCAGACGCCTCCTCCACCGGCACGTCCGGCAAAATCACGCCACCGACACCGGCATCGGCCGCAGCGGCGGCGAACGCATCCAACCCCATCCGCATCACCGGATTCAGGTAGCTCATGACCACCGGCGTCACGCCGGTCTCGGCCACGGCTTTGGCCGTGAGCACCAACGCCCGCCGCAGGGTCATACCCCCGGCCAGCGCCGCGTGGCTCGACTTCTGGATCAACGGCCCGTCGGCCACCGGATCCGAAAACGGGATCCCGATCTCGACAACCCGGCAACCCACATCGGCGGCCGCGCGAATCAAGTCGAGAAAAACCGCCTCGTCGGGATATCCCGCCGTAAAAAAGGGCGCCAGGGCCTTGCGACCCTCGTCGCGCTGGGCGCGCGTCACCGTTTCGAGTCTCATGCCCCACCTCCCACGATGCCGCCGAGGTCCTTGTCGCCACGGCCGGACAGGTTGATCAGGATGGGACCGCGCAGCGGATCGTCCCCCGCCTGGCGTCGCATGACCCAGGCCAGGGCATGGCTCGATTCCAGCGCGGGGATTATCCCTTCGCACCGTGAGAGCTCATGGAAAGCGGCCAGGGCTTCCTCGTCGTCCACGCTCTCGTAGACGGCCCGCCCGATATCCTTGAAATGACTGTGCTCGGGACCGACACCCGGATAGTCCAGCCCCGCCGCGATCGAATGCGCAGGCAGCACCTGGCCGTCATCGTCCTGCATCAAGTAGCTCAGCGCCCCGTGCAACACACCGGGCTGCCCCAGCCCCAGCGCCGCCGAATGGCCCGCGTCCGAGCCGCCGGCCTCCACGCCGATCAGCTGCACGTCGACGTCGTCGATAAAAGCGTGGAAGATCCCCAGCGCGTTGGAGCCGCCGCCCACGCACGCGATCACCGCGCCGGGCAGACACCCCTCGGCAGCCAGGAACTGCTCCCGCGCCTCGCGACCGATCACCGACTGCAGGTCGCGCACCAGCCCGGGGTACGGGTGCGGCCCCACCGTGGAGCCCAGGATGTAATGCGTGTCCGCCACGTTGGCGACCCAGTCGCGAATCGCCTCGCTGGTGGCGTCCTTCAGAGTCCGTGTGCCGCTGGTGACGGGCACGATCTCGGCGCCGTGCAACTCCATGCGGGCCACGTTGGGCGCCTGGCGCGACATGTCCACCTCGCCCATGTACACGACGCAGTCCAGGCCGATCAGGGCGCAGGCCGCGGCCGTCGCCACGCCGTGCTGGCCGGCGCCGGTCTCGGCCACGATGCGGCGCTTGCCCATGCGCTGCGCCAACAGGGCCTGACCGAGGCTGTTGTTGATCTTGTGGGCGCCGGTATGGTTGAGGTCTTCGCGCTTGAGATAGACCGGCGCGCCGCCGCCGTGCAGGGGGCCGAAGCGCCGCGTGCGATACAGGGCGCTGGGACGTCCCACATAGTCGCGCAGCAGGTCGGTCAACTCGCCGATGAAGCCCTCGTCGACGCGCGCATCCACCCAGGCCCGCTCGAGGTCGAGCAGACAGGGCATGAGGGTCTCGGGGACATAGCGTCCGCCGTAGGGGCCATAGCGGCCGGGGGTCTCAGGGGCATGCAAGTCGAACCTCCTCGATGAAACGACGCATCAGGGCGGCGTCCTTGTAGCCCGGAGCGAACTCCACGCCGCTGGCTACATCCAGGGCGTAGGGCGCAACTTTTTCGACGGCCACGGGCACGTCCGCGGGTGTGAGCTGGCCCGCCAGGAAGACCTGGCGGCCGGCGTCTACCGCGCGGCGGGCCTGCGCCCACAATCGATCACGCTCGTCGGCCTCGGGCGAACGACCCTTGGGTAGGTCGAAAAGCAGGAACTCGGCGGTCCCGCTGATCCGTTCCCCCGCGCGAACGGTCTTGATGACCGGCAGGCCGCTGCCCGCCGCCACCGCACCCACCTCGCGATCGCTCTCGTGGCCGTGCAACTGGATGAGGTCGAGGCGGCACGCGGTTGCGGTCGCAACCACGTGGTCAACCTCCTGGTCGGCGAAGACGCCGACCAGCTTCGTGTCCGGCGCGGCATCGCGGATGGCCCGCGCCGTGTTGGTCGTCACCAGGCGAGGCCCGCCGACGAAAATCATGCCGAGATAGTCGACCCCGGCCTCGCGACAAACAATCGCGTCGGCGGGAAGCGTCAGTCCACAGATCTTCACCCGAGTCACGACTCACCCCCCAGGTCGCGCAACAGCGCCGCGGGATCGTCGGACTGCAGCAACGCGCCGCCGATCAGGAACGCGTCGGCGCCGAGGTCGGCCCGCGCCTCAAGATCGGCCCGCGTACGCAAACCGCTCTCGGCCACCGCCAGGGCGCGACCGCGCAGCAGGGGCAACAGACGCGCGTGAGCCGTCGGGTCCATGGCGAGGGTCTCCAGATCGCGACTGTTGACGCCGATCACCGGAGCGCCCGCGGTCAGCGCCTTGGCCACATCGTTTTCGTCGTGACATTCGACCAGGGCGGTCAGACCCAGCTCGCCGAATACACCGAGCAGGTTGGTCAATTCGCCGGGCGACAGGCTGCGCGCGATGAGCAGCAAGGCGTCCGCCCCCGCCGCGCGCGCCAGCAGCGCCTGCAGGGGATCGATCACGAAGTCCTTCACCAGCACCGGCAGGGTGCACGCCGCGCGCGCGGCCGTGGCATCGTCAAGCGTGGTGCCGAAGTGGATCTCGTCGGTTACGACCGACAGGGCCGCCGCCCCGTTTGCCGCGTAGAGACGAGCGGTCGCGGCCGGATCGACGCCGCCCGGAAAAGCCGTTACACTGGGTGACCGCCGCTTGAATTCGGCGATGATCGCGCCCGATCCCGGCGCCGCGCGCAGGGCCGAAGCAAAATCCCGCACCGGCTGTGCGTCGGCCCGCGCCATGAGCGCCGCACGATCCATACGCCCCGCCAGGCCCGTCATTTCCGCGCGCTTCGCCGCGACGACGCTACTCAGAAATCCGGTCATGACGATGGCCCCGTCAACGCGCGCGAGTCGGCGGCAAGTCGCTCCAGCGCACGAGCCGCATGACCCTCATCCACGGCCGCGGCCGCCACGGCGACACCGTCGGCCGGCGTCCCGGCCAGTCCCGCCAGCACGGCACAGAAGCCGGCGTTGAGCAGGACGGCGTTCCGGCGCGGTCCGGCGACGCCCGCCAGCACATCACGGATGTGTCCGGCGTTGGTCTCGGCATCCCCCCCGGCCAGATCGTCCAGGGTGCAGCGTTCCAGGCCCACGTCTTCGGGCGTGAATTCGACCGTGCGCACTTCGCCGTCATTCAACTCGGACACCCGGGTCGGGCCGGTGGCCGACACCTCGTCGACCCCGTCATGCCCCCAGACCACGAAAGCCCGCTCGCTGCCCAGTCGGCCGAGTACCCGCGCCAGGGTCTCGGTCAACTCCGGACGATACACGCCCAGCAGCTGCCGCCGCACACCCGCCGGATTGGTCAACGGACCGAGCACGTTGAAGACGGTGCGCGCGCCCATCTCCTGCCGCACGGGCATGGCGTACCGCATGGCCGGATGATGGCGCGGCGCGAACAGGAAACAGACTCCCGCGCTGTCGACCAGCGAAGCCGCCAGGGCCGGCGGCAGGTCCACCACGACATCGAGCGCCTCGAGCACGTCGGCGCTGCCGCATTTCGAGGAAACAGCCCGATTCCCGTGCTTGGCCACGGGAATCCCCATACCGGCGGCGACCAGGGCGGTGGCGGTCGAGATATTGAAGGTACCGCGGGCATCGCCGCCGGTGCCGCACGTGTCGAGTAGGTTCGGCAGTCCGATTTCGACCGTCTCGGCGACTTCGCGCATGGCGGCCGCGAAGCCCGCGATCTCGTCGACGGTCTCACCCTTGACCCGCAGGGCCGCCAGGCACGCGGCGATCCGCGCCGGTGCGACCTGGCCCGTCATGATCTCGGTCATGAGCGCCCGCGCCTCGTCGGCGCTCAGATCGGTCCCGTCGAGCAGACGTTCCATCAGCGCGCGCATCACCGACCTCCCCCGGCGGCCACGCAGCCCCGCAGAAAATTCTCCAGCAGCGTGGGACCCTCGGTGGTGAGAATCGATTCGGGATGGAACTGCACGCCTTCGACCGGCAACTCCCGGTGCCGCACGCCCATCACCTCACCCGCCTTGGTGAACGACGAGACCTCCAACTCGGCGGGCAGCGATTCCTCCGGCGCGATCAACGAGTGGTAGCGCGTAGCCTCGAAGGGATTGCCCAGTCCGTCGTAGAGCGTGCGCCCGTCGTGATAGATGCGCGACGTCTTGCCGTGCATCACCCGCGGCGCCCGGTCGACCACGCCGCCGTAGGCTTCCACGATACACTGGTGTCCCAGACAGATGCCCAGGATCGGTGTCTCGCCGGCCAGCCGTCCGATCAGCTCCAGTGAGATGCCCGCGTCGCGCGGCCGCCCCGGCCCCGGCGAGATGATCAACGACTTGGGGCGCAAGGCCACGGCCTCGTCCACGCTGATCGCGTCGTTGCGCACCACCTTCACCTCGGCGCCGAGTGACCCAAGAGCCTGCACCACGTTGAACGTGAACGAGTCATAGTTGTCGATGAGCAGATGCATCAGAACCCCTCCTCGGCGATGGCCACCGCCCGGCGCAGGGCGCCGATCTTATCAAGAGTTTCCTGGTATTCGCGGGCGGGATCGCTGTCGGCCACGATCCCGGCGCCGGCCTGTACGTGGTAGACGCCGTCGCGCACGAAGAGCGTGCGGATGGCGATGCACATGTCCATATCCCCGTCGGGCCCGAAGTAACCGGCCGCCCCCGCGTAGGGTCCGCGCCGCCGTCCCTCAAGCTCACTGATCACCTGCATGGCGCGGATCTTCGGCGCGCCGCTGACCGTGCCGGCCGGAAACGCCGCTTGCAGCACGTCGTACATGTCGACACCCGGTAACAGGTCGCCCGCCACCCGCGACACGATGTGCATCACGTGCGAGTAGCGTTCGATGGTCATGAAGGCCTCGGTTTCCACGGTGCCCGTCTTGCAGACACGCCCCAGGTCGTTGCGGCCCAGATCCACCAGCATCACGTGCTCCGCGCGCTCTTTTTCGTCGGCCAGCAGCTCGCGTTCCAGCGCCAGGTCCGCCGCCGGTTCATCACCGCGAGGCCGCGTCCCGGCGATGGGACACAGGCTGACCCGCTGCCCGTCCAGCTTGACCAGCACCTCGGGTGAGGAGCCCACGATCTGCACGTCGCCGTGGTCCATGTAGAACATGTAGGGCGACGGGTTGAGGATGCGCAGGGCGCGATAGATCTGGAAGGGATGGGCCGCGGTCGGCCCGCGCAGACACTGGGAGACGACGATCTGGAAACACTCCCCCTCGAGGATGTGCTCCTTGGCGTCGCGTACCATCTGTTCGTAGTCGTCCTGGCTCATGTTGAATTCCGACGCGCCGGGCGCGTCGTCACGCGGCATGTCGGCCACGGGCATCGGCGGCAGGGGCGCACCCAGGGCGCCCAACAGTTCGCCGATACGACCGGCCGCCGCGTCGTAAGCCGCCTCGCCGTCGCCGGACGGCAGGCAGAGCAGTTCGATCTCGCTCTTTACGTGATCGAAAACAGCCAGCGTGGTCGGGATCTGGAAGCGGTAGTCGGGCAGGTCGTCCAGCCAGCCGGTCTCGGGCAGGGGCACGCGCTCGAAGTGTCGCACCGCGTCGTAGGTGATGTTGCCGACGGCGCCGCCAAAGGGCGCCGGCAGGTCATCGCCGCCGAGATCGGCGTATTCGGCCAGGGCGGCCCGCACCGGGGCGAAGATGTCGGCGGGGTTCACGTCCGCCGTGGTCGATTCGCCGTCCCGCGTAGTGGTCGCCACCGCGCCATCGAGGCGGATCTCGGTGCTGGGTCCCACGCCGATAAACGAGTAGCGCCCCACCTGGATACCCTGCTCCACGCTTTCCAGCAGGAAAGACGCCCCGTGGGGCATGAGCTTGAGATAGGCGCTGACGGGCGTGTCGAGATCGGCCGGGATGCGGCGCCTCAGGGGCGTGCGTCCGCAACGGGCCACGGTCTCGAAATAGTCTTTGCGTGTCTGCATTGGTCCTCCGATTCCCGGGGCTCGTCATCCGCGCGGCGGGCACAAAAAACCGCCATCAGCGGATGGCGGGCTTGTTGGGATCGTGTTCGGGTCTAACCGGTCAACCAGATCCTAGCCTGCCATCCAAACGACGCACATACCACCATCGCCGCCAATAGCGGCTGGTGCTGACGTCATTCTGCAGGCTGGCGCGGGCCATGTCTACTCGATCCCTCATGATTCGGTTCGTCGTGTCGCCATGGTTTGGGGGCGACATCGTCATATGATGATAACTCATGAGCCGGGGTTACGTCAATTCCCCCCACTCAATGTCGCCACACGCCGCGCAGTTGCGCGCTCAACCGGGCGGCGTCGATCGCGGGCCGTTCGCAGGCGCCGAAGCGACACACATAGGCGGCCGGCGCCCCGTACAGGGCCGTCTTGCCGCGCGTGCGGGGCAACAGCGCCAGCTGATCGTCGTCGGGGCCTTCGCCGGGCACCGTCGCCAACACCGCGAACGAGGGATCGAGACGCCAGAACGCCTGCCGCAGGGTGGTGGCGGCGTCGCCCGCAATGACCACGTCGTACTGGGGACCGTGATAGAGGGACAGGGCGTCTAACCACCAGGCCATTTCCAGACCGGCGCTTTCGAGCAGGTCGCCGTGCCGCGCGATGATCGCCCCGACCCGGTAGCGACCCGCGGCGTCACCGGCCAGGGCCGACTCCCGCAGCAGCGCGTGCAACATGGACGAGATCCCCGACGGCTCCACGCTGTCGAAGAGGTCCGCGCGACGGCCCAGGGGCGCCTCGGTGTCGGACGCGGTCATGAAGAACCCACCCGCGGGATCCGTGAAGAGTTCGCCGGCTGTGGCGATGAGTTCGCGGGCGCGCCGCAACTGTTCCAGATCACCGGTGGCCTCATAGAGGTCCAGCAAGCCCTCGGCCAGCATGGCGTAATCGTCGATGATGCCGTCGCCCGAGCGCACACCCCCGGTGGACGCCCGGCACAGATGCCCACGCGCGTCGCGATGCAAAACCCAGAGCCGATCGGCCGTCCGCTTCGCCGCCTCCAGATAGCGCGGCTCGTCGAGTACCGCGGCGCCGCGGGCGAAGGCCGACAGGGCCAGCCCGTTCCAGGCCGTCACCAGCTTGCGGTCCAGTCCCGGCCACACGCGTTGCGCGCGATGGTCATAGAGCACCTGGCGATATTTGTCGAAAAGCCCGGCCACGTCCGCTTCGTCTCGCCCGAACTCCCGCGCCACCTCGGCCGTCGAGACACGCCGCGTGAGGATCGTATGGCCTTCGAAATTACCTGCGGGCGTCACACCCAGCAGTCGTGATAGCACGGGCCCGTCCTCGGCCCCCACCACCGTCTCGATCTCATCGGGTGTCCAAACGTAAAAACTGCCCTCTTCGCCCCCGCTGTCCGCATCGTAGCTGGCGTAGAAGCCGCCCGCCGGATCGCTCAGGTCGCGCAGCATGAAGTCCAGCAGATCCGTGGCGACCGACCGATAGTACGCATCATCGAAAACCGCCGACGCTTCCAGATACAAACTCGCCAGTTGGGCGTCGTCGTAGAGCATGATCTCGAAGTGGGGCACCAGCCAGGTCCGCTCCACCGTGTAACGGTGAAAGCCGCCGCCCAGATGATCGCGAATGCCGCCGGCGGCCATGGCCGACAGGGTGTGCCGGATCGCCTTGGCGATGTCCTCGTCGCCGGTCCGCCGGTACTGGTGCAGCAGGAACCGCCAGCGCAACGGCGTGGGAAACTTCTGCTGCTGCTTGAATCCGCCCCAGGTCTCGTCGTAGTCACCCAAGGCCTGCTTCGCCCGGGTCGCGACGGACTCGAGGTCGGGCACCTCGTGACCGGACCGAGCCGGCTGGCGGGAGATGTGCTCCGTCACCCGCGCCGCCTGGTCGATCAGGTCGTTGGGTACTTCGGCGTGGGCCTGGACGATTCTGCGACACAGGTCCATGAATTGTTCGCGTGGAAAGTAGGTGCCCCCGAAAAACGGCTCCAGACCCGGGGTCAGGAAGACGGTCATGGGCCACCCGCCCCGCCCGGTGATGACCTGCACGGCCTCCATGTAGACCGCGTCCAGATCGGGCCGCTCCTCCCTGTCCACCTTGATGCAGACGAAATGCTCGTTGATCAGGGCGGCCACCTCGTCGACCTCGAAAACCTCGTGCTCCATCACGTGGCACCAGTGGCACGACGAATAGCCTATAGACAGGAAGATGGGCTTGTTCTCGTCCCGAGCCCGCGCCAGCGCCGCCTCCCCCCATGGATACCAGTCCACGGGGTTGTGGGCGTGCTGCTGAAGATAAACCGAGCTCTCGCCCAGCAGATGATTCCCCTGCTCCCGGATCTCGGCCGGTGTACGCATCGCCTTCTCCCTCAAAGGTTTATCCGAAACAGCCGCACCCGCACAGACGATCAGGCCCAACAGGACCACGATTGCACGACTATAGGAGGTGATTCGCGGTGACTCCCTCCAGGGCATTTTGAGAACCGTTTTCATGTGCTACAGGATAAGCGCATCGCGTTCAAGTGCACCCCAGGATTCCATATCGTGGGAAATGAGATGTTGGCAGACAAGCACCTGCTAGCTCTCGATATGCAAAAAGTCTACACGTGTACACTATGAAAGTGAGTCTCGTTACAAACACCCGACGATGATCTGACTATGCTTGGCCACATCCACTATTGAAAAGTCCGTGAATCCCGCATCCTCAAGAGCCTGGATCGTCTCTGCACGCGTATAGGCCCGCCCCTCTTCGGTGGCCACGAGCATATTCACCGCAAACCGCGCCCCCCAAGCCGGCCCGCAGCGATCGTCATCGAGAAAGAAATCCTTCACCATGATCCGCCCGCCGGGATTCAACGCGGCGGCCGACTTACGGTAGATCATGGCGATCGCATCGGCACCGATACTGTGGATGATGTTGGAGACGTAGACCACGTCGAACCCCTCACCGAAATCGTCGACGAAGTAGTCGCCCTCGATGGCTGTGACGCGCTCGCCCAGGCCGCTCTCGGCAATCACCTCGCGCGCGATGACCACCGTCTCGGGCAGGTCGAAGACCACGCACTGCAAGTCGGGATCGGCGTCGGCGAAGGTGAGCGAGGCGGTCGCGGGACCGCCGCCCACGTCCAGCAGGCGTCGGACACCGGTCATGTCGATCTCCCCGATCACGTCGCGGCTCGACTTGCGGGATACGTCGCGCATGCCACAGATATAATGCCGGTGCTTTCGCGCGGTAGTCTCCCGCGGCACCGCTTCGCCGGAATGCAGCGTGTGCTCCAGCTTGACCCAGCGCCGCATCAGGTCGTAGTGATGGGCGAAGATCGAGGCCTGGGACTCCGCGCCGTCGCGCAGCAGCACCGCGGCGTTCCCGGGGGGCAACGCAAAGCGCCCTTCCCCGTCCTTCTGGAGCACCTCGGCGGCGGCCAGAGCGTGCAGGAGGATATCGACCGCCCGCGGGTCCAGGTCCAACTGTGCAGCCAGATCGTCCGGCGTGCGGGCTTCGCCGCCGATCATCTCGAAGATCCCCTCATGCAAAGCCGTCAACAGGATGCTCGAGTTCATGTAGCCGTGGGCCAAACCCTCGATTCGTTCCTTGGTGTCCATCGCTCACTCCTTTAGACTACGCATCATGGTGCCGATACTAGACGTCTCGGCATAAACCGCAACACAAAGCCCGGAGCGCAGATGACCGACACGCCGTTGATCAGCGTCGTTATCCCCTGTTATCAGGCCGCGGACACGCTGCCCGAGGCCCTCGCATCCGTCTTTTCCCAGGACTACCCGCGCGTGGAAATCGTGGCGGTGGACGACGGATCGACCGACGGGACGCCGGAGATCCTGGCGGGCTACGGCGACCGGATCGTCACACAACGCATTCCCAACAGCGGCGGCCCCTCTCGTCCGCGCAACGTGGGTCTCGAACTCGCCAGCGGCGAATTCGTGGCCTTCTTCGACTCCGACGACCTCATGCTCCCCGGCAAACTCTCCGCCCAGGCCGCCGTTTTCGCGGCCCGCCCCGAAGTCGATTTCGTCTGCACGGACTTCCGTCAGATCGACGACGCGGGCGCTGTGCTCACCGAACGTTTTCTCGCCGACTACCAGGGATTCCGACGCCGCTTTCGCTCGACCGAGTGGCCCGACATACACCTCCTGGACGGCGCCGGCGCCTTCCCCGAACTGATCCGCGCCAACTTTGTCGGCACCTCGAGCGTCGTGGCCCGTCGCGACAAGCTCCGGGACGCCGGCGGTTTCGACGAGACGCTGCGCAACGGCGACGACATCGACATGTGGCTCAAACTGGCTCGCGGCGGCAGCGTCTTCGCCTTCATCGACCGGCCGTATCACGCCTACCGCAAGGTGGCCGGCGGCATCTCCGCGCGCGGATGGCGCCGATTCCCCTCGACCATACGCGTGCGGGAACGGCAACGCCCCTACGTACGCGACGCCGAGACCCTTCGGCTCCTGGATCGGGCCTTACACCGCATGCGCCTGGGCTATGCCTGGGGGCTGAGTGACGAAAACCGCTACGCCGAAGCCCTGCCCCACTACCGGGAGGCCGTCGCCCAGTGCTGGACCTGGACCGGATTCAAGGGTCTGATATTCACTCGGTTGCAGATCCTGTTCGGCCGGGGTCGCCGCAAATAACCAAACAGGACTAATCGACCTCCAGCCCCCGCGCGAAGATGGGCACGTTGTTGCACACCACGCTGTCGGCGCTGAAATCCACCTGCGACACCTTGCTCCAAACTTCCGTATTCAAGGCGCAGTCCATGACCATGCCCACGAAGCAGCGGCTGGTGATGAAGGGATCCACATCACGGATCTCCCCCGCCTTCACGAGTCGCTTTAATTCCTCGGCCAGGAACTCGATGAACGGCAGCCGGACTTCCCGGAACAGGGTGGCCGCGCCTTTGCCCATCTCCAGGCTGTTGTAGAACATGAGGCGCATGAGCTCCGGATCCTTCTCGGCCATGGACAGGATGTGCCGGGCCACCATGTCCAGGACGTCGGCCACCGCTCCCGGGACTTCCGCCGCGTCGAGTTGCTCACGGATGGAGTGCCGGCGAGCCTTGTCGCAGATGACCTCGTCGTACAGATGGGCCTTGCTCTTGTAATGGCGATAGATGGCCGCTTCGGTGATACCGCAGGCTCTGGCGATCACCCGGACCGACGTCCCCTCGTATCCGCGGCTGGAAAAGAGGCCCATGGCCTCCTGGAGGATCTGCTGCTTACGATTGGCCGATCGCCGGGTGGGGGGCACGGTCTGTCCTTCGTCTGGTGTTAACGAACGTTCACCGATATGACCAATATCCAATCGCGAAGTACTCACGTCAAGGTCCGCCCCGGCATTTGTGAGGATTGTTGACCTGGAGCACAACAAAGAACCCCTGTTGACAGGGGCAAACACCTTTTCTAGGTTCACTGGCGCATGTTTTTGTCGATAGAAGATCGAAGGCATAATGCCCGTTTCTCCCCCGCCCCGAGGAGTCGAGATGACCATGAATTCCACGAGATCAGAAAGGTCCGGCACAAGCATTACGGCGTTGATCGTAATGGTGCTCGTACTGGCCTGGTCTCCCCCGGTCCATGGCCAGGATGAAAATAGTCATGCCGATGAACACGCTGTCGCCGAGACCAGCGAGGTCCATGGAGAGACCGAGGACGCTCATCACGCCGAAGTCCACGACGACCATCACGGCCCCGCCCTCGGCACGCGACTCCCCTTGTGGAGCGCCATTCCCTTTACGGGCATCCTGCTGTCGATCGCTATCTTCCCGCTGGTGGCGCCGCACTTCTGGCACCGGCATTTCCCGAAGATCTCGGCCATGTGGGCCCTCGCCTTCGCGGTCCCCTTTCTCTTCGCCTTCGGCACCGACGCGGTGCAGTCGATCCTGCACATCTACCTGATCGACTACATCCCGTTCATCATTTTGCTGTGGGCCCTGTTTACGGTATCGGGCGGCATCTACGTGGGCGGCAAACTGCGCGGCTCCCCCAAGGTCAACCTGATCCTGCTGCTGATCGGCACCGCGCTGGCCTCGTGGATCGGCACGACCGGCGCGGCCATGGTCATGATCCGGCCCCTGTTGCGGGCCAACAGCTGGCGCCGCTATAAAGTGCATGTGATCGTCTTCTTCATCTTCCTGGTGGCCAACATCGGTGGCTCGCTGACGCCGCTGGGCGACCCGCCCCTGTTCCTCGGCTTCCTCCACGGCGTGCCCTTCTTCTGGGTGACCACGGCCCTGCTGCCGCACATGCTGGTGGTCGTCGCGCTCCTGCTGGGCATTTTCTTCGCCGTCGACACCTACTGGTTCCGCAAGGAAGAAGAGCCCGCGCCCGACGACGGCAAGGGCGAGAGCATCAAGATCGAAGGCCTGCACAACCTGATTTTCCTGCTGGGCGTGATGGGCGGCGTGATCTTCTCCGGTTCGGTCAAGCTCGCGTCGCTGCCGGTCTATGGACACGTGCACGTGGAGCTGCATAACATCCTCAGGGACGCCTTTCTGATACTGATGGGATTACTTTCGTTACGGACCACCGCACTCGTGATCCGCGAGAAGAACGAATTCAGCTGGTTCCCGATCAAGGAAGTGGCCTACCTCTTCGCGGGCATTTTCATGACCATCATACCGGCCCTGGCCATCCTGCAGGTGGGCGCCGAGGGCGCCCTGGCCGGCCTGATCGCGTTCGTCAAGACACCGCTGCACTACTTCTGGGTTACGGGCGGCCTGTCCAGCTTCCTGGACAACGCGCCCACGTATCTGACCTTCTTCAACACGGCGCTCGGCGCCCTCGGCATGCCCGAGGCGGCGGTGCCGGGCATGCTCGGCTATCTGGACGCGGGCGCCCGCAACGTCGAGTTCATCAACAACCTGGTCGCCATCTCCGCCGGCGCGGTTTTCATGGGGGCGATGACCTACATCGGCAACGCGCCCAACTTCATGGTCAAATCGATAGCCGAGGAGGCCGGTATTCCCATGCCGTCGTTCTTCGGCTACATGCTCAAGTACTCGTTGCCGATCCTGGTGCCGGTCTTCGTAATCGTCACCTTCATCTTCTTCGTCTAGGGGGAAACAGGACATGACAGGCAAGACAACCCGGAAACCCGCGACCGCCTACTACGAAGTCGTCCTCTCTGGGTCGCACGAATTGATCCACGGGCTGCTGACGGGGCTGAGCCTCGGCGCCGGCCACGAGCCCACGATCATCTACGCCCACGATGCAGGCATCGCCGATGCGGGACCGCGCAAGAAGCTCAAGGAGTTTTTGCACATCCACTCCCACCAGTGCCCGATCGTCTTGGACGGCGCCACGCGGGCTCTGCTCGAGCGCAAGGCCAAACGCGTCTTCGTGGAAACCGGCGTGGAACTGATTTCCGACCGCAAGATCCGCAACGCCGAGTTCAAGTTCTGCTACCAGGCCTTTGCACCGCGATACGCCGAGGAGATCGCCGAGATCCTGGCCGCGTTGCCCAAGGGAGCGAAGCTGGTCAGCCACAAGCATAAAGAGAAACTCAACCCCAAGGCCAAGGGCGCCGAGGGTTACACGCCGGTGCACGACTATGAGGTGAAAGGTGGCGGCGAGATCCGCGGCCGCTTCGACCTGGTCTTCGCCGCGCATCTGAAGTTGGACCGGCATCCGTTGGTGGAAGTGGATGAGATCGAGCTGGAGCTGGTCTGACCCGTTCGTTACACGACAAATGAAAAACCCCCGGCGCCGAAGCGTCGGGGGTTTTCCGTGCAAATCGCAGCGGTATTAGAAACCGAAGCTGCTCTGCAGATAGGCCCACTTGGCCATTTCGGCGTCGGTGCCGTAACGGTCTTCGTTGGGCATGAAGATGCTCAGGCCACCCTGAATCTTCATGTCGCCGGCCTTCTTCACGAGCGTGATGTCGAGCTCGTTACCGAGGCTGGACTTGCCGTCCGCGTATTCCTCGGTGCTCTTGAACATGTGAGCGTCAGCCTTGAGCCACATCGTGTCGTTGATCGGGTGAGCAACGCGCAGGGCGATGTCCGTCAGACCGGTGTCCACGCCGCCGAGGAAGTAGTCCATGTAGCCGTTCCACTTGTGGCCGGTGTAGAGCAGGTTGTTGAAGGCCTCGCCCTCGGTAGCCGTCTCAGGATCGTCACCGGTCGTGTAGTCGACCAGGGCGGAGACCTTGGTGCCACCGTCCAGCTTCATCCCGATCTCGGCGTTGATCAGCATGCCGCTCACGTCGAACTTGTCACCCTTGGAAGCGGGATCCCACTCCTCCACGGAGCCGCTCTGCATGGCGAACATGGCGTCGTACCACATGTTCGAACCGAACTCGCGCTTGCTGTAAGCGCCGTAGGTCATCAGCTTCACGTCTTCGCCACGAATGGCGGAGTAGTCCGAGTCGCTCAGCAGATCGATACCACCCGTCAGCATGTACAGGAACACGTCGAATCCCTGCTCGGCGAAATTCAGATCGAGGGCGTAGAACATCGGGTCGGTGACGTTCTTGCCGTCGTTGTCGTCGAAGTTCTGCTCGGCGACCTGCAGCGCGGCACCGATGAGCGTGATGTTGTCGTTCATCGCGCGCTTGAACAGCAGACCCTCGGTCGTCCGGCCGACGTTGTGCCAACCGACCTGACCGATCAGACGCTGGTTGTGCATGTTGACGCCAAAGCGTCCGACCTTGACGGAGCTCTTGTCACAGGGCTTGTGCCACAGGTATGCCTGACGCACGCCGAAGTCATTCCGGCTGATGCTGATGTCACCATACTCATCGTCGGGAATGGTGATGTCATAGCCACCATTGGTCATTGACAGCGTTCCAGGAGAATCACCGAGAACACGCGAATCCTGAACCTCAAACACCATGCCGCTGTTACCCCGGCTGGCCTTCACGCCCAGACGGGAGCGCATGTACTGCGTCCAGTCCATGTTGGCGTCAGCAATGAACGACGTGCCATCAATCTCCAGGCGATGACGTGCACTACCGTACACGACGATTTCCGTATCCTCACAACACGCCTCGGCGCAGCTCGCGCTGCACTCGCCGGCAGCGGCGATACCGAAAGACATCAACAAGACGGCGGACAGAGTCAGAAACACTAGCGACTTCAAAACGGTCTCCTTTGCGACAAATTCATGTGCCCTCCCGAGCTGCCGAATCCATCCGGCAGCAGAACCTGGGCGGAATGTTGACACTTAACTTTTTTACAATCAAGGAAAAAAGCGGCCATAATGATATCTATTTTCAATAGCTTTGAAGCTTAATTCTACCTCGTGATGGTGATTGCCAACCCATTCGGTAGATTCTGCCTTCTTTCGGTTAGGTGTTGCTTGCCCACCTTTTCTCATCTTGGTTGAAGTATAACTGACCAACAGGGAAGCCCGGTTGCCGATACCCCTGGGGCTCGACAACCGGGCTGGTTGCTCAACATGGAAAAGAGACGCGGCCTTATTTCACGAGCATCATCTTCCGAGTCTCCATCTCCCCGTCCACGATCAGACGGTAGTAGTAGGTCCCGCTGGCCACGCGGCGTCCCGTGCCGCTGCGACCATCCCAGACCACCGAGTGGTTGGCCGCGGGCAGGTTGCCGCTGATCAGGGTCCGCACCACGCGGCCCGCCAGGTCGTAGACCGCCAGGCTCACGCGCGCGTCCTGCGGCGTCGCGAACTTGATGGTCGTGGACGGGTTGAACGGGTTCGGGAAGTTCTGGCCGAGCACCAGGCGCTCGGGCATGTCACCCACCGGCGTCATGCCGCCACCATACTCGAAGCGCAGGCACCACTCGTTGAGGGTACCGGTGTCTATGCCGACGTTGTCAGTGACCAACAGCGTCCAGTCGCCGCCGAAGGTTTCGCCGACGAAAGGATCGAGGGCGAAAGCCGGTGTCAACTCGGTCGGGTACCAGCCGTAGATATTCTCGGCCGTACCGCCGCTGCGGTCGTGCAGGATCACCGATGTACCGAGCGGCGAGGTGAGCGTGACCCGCAGGTCGCCGATGTACGTATGCGTGATGTCGACGAAGACCTCGATCGAACTCACCGTCTCACCGGCGGGGAACGGCATGGTGATGATGTCCGACACGCCCGTGGCGTTGTTGTCGGGAATGGCCAGGGCCGGCGTGGAGCACTCGCTCGTCTCGAAGATCGAGGTCAGGACCATGTCCTGGCCGGTGAGCGTCTCGCCCTCGGTCAGCGTGACGTTGACCACGCCGGTGCTCCAACCGCTCTTGGTGGCCTGCACCGAATAGGACGAGGCGTAGAGTCCGGTGAATTCGTAGGTGCCGTCCGGACCGGTCGTCACAGAATCACCGCCGGGCAACAGTTGGACGAGGATGCCGGAGTGATCGGCCGCATTGGCCAGAGTCACGGTGCCGCTGACCGAAGCCGTGCCGGGTTCCTCGACGGCCAGCAGCCAGACCACGGCATTGTGCAGCAGGTCGACGCGCGCGACCGGATCGGTGGCGAAGTAGCTGAACGCGAAGAACACGATCTGGCCACCGATCGGTGACGGTGTGGCGTCGTAGCAGACCACGCTGGCGTTAGTGCTGTAGCTGGTCCAGTTACCGACGAACTGGGCATCGCCGGTCGGCGTGACGCGATCGGCGTCGCCGTAACCCACGTAGGTCAAGGACAACGGACCCGTGATCACGTTGGGCACGCTCATCACGTTGTGCAACGGATCGTACACGTCGGGATTGCCGCTGCTGTCACCGTTCCAGGACGTGACATGCATGACGCTCGCCGCGAAGGACGGATCACTTGAGGTGTGGTCGTAGGCGACCTCGCCGCCCTCGAGCAGAATGTGTCCGCCGGCCTGGGCGTGCGCGGTCAGTGCGTTGCGGAAGGCCGAATCGGACAGGGTCGAGATGTTGTCACCGCTGGTGACCAGCAGCATATCGTAGCTCCACCAGGTTCCCGAGTCGGTAGTCGCGGGTGTCTCCACCACGACCGAATAGCCCAGGGCTATGAGTTCGTTGACCATGTCGTCGGCGACGCGGCCGCTCGTCTGATAACCGTCCGCGAGTAGATTGCGCTTGTCGTCGAACTTGTCGGGCACCAGGCGGGCTGCCGCATTGTCGTCGATGACCAGGATGTTCCCCTCGGTCGGGTCCAACACGAAGTCCTTGACGGTCTCCGGCGCGGAGATTCCCACGATCTGGGAGACGGGCGTGTGCTGATAGGCGCTCACCCGGATGTCGTACTCGAAGTAGGTGAGCCCGACAAGGCTGTAGCTGCCGTCAACCGGGTCGCTGGTCGTCTGCAGCATGAGCGCGCCGGTGTCGGTGCGGTAGGCGGCCACGGTGGCCTCGAGGGGCACGCCGGTGCCGGTCTCGGTCACAACGCCGCTCAGGTTGCCGGCGGGCGCCGGCGTCATGGCGATGTCGTGGATGTTCGCGCCGAAGTTCAGGTCGACCGGCGACTCGTAGATCTCGTAGCCGAACAGGAGCGCGGACACGTCGTAGCTGCCCACGCCGAGCGGATCGACGAAGGTGTAGTCGCCGGTGCCGTTGGTGGTCGTGGTGCCCACGGGCGTACCGTTGCCAAATTCGTAGACGCGAACTTCGACGCCGACCAGGGGGGCCTTGGCGCCGTCGGTGACGTTACCGGAAAGGGTACCGGTGGCGATGATTGCGTCGAAGGTCTCGGTGTAGGTGTTGTAGCCGGGCACGGCGATCAGACCGATGACCGTGCCGTCCTCGGTCGGCGTGCCGACAAGGGTGAAGTCGGTCGTCGATGACTCGGTGCCTTCGGGAAGCACGAGATAGAGCGTATGCCCAGGCTCGGCCACCACGGCATTCAGGGTGCCGGGCAGTCCCACACCAAACATGTCACTCATCCCGAATGTCGTGGTGACGAACAAATCGGGTGCGGCCAGATCCACGGCGTTGACCGTCAACGCCTCGCGGAACAGCTCGAATGTCTCGGCCGGGTCCTGGCCCACGATGTCCAGGGTGGGGCCGTAGGGGTATTGCACGTCGAGGACGGCCACACCGTTCACGTCGGTGGCGACCGGCACGGTGGTGTATCCCAGGCCCTCGGCCCACACGTCGACACCCGCCATGGGGGTCACGCCGTCGCTATCCATCACGGTGACCGTGACGGGCGTCAGCACGTTGGCGTCGATGGCCATCGGGTCGATGGTGACCACGGAAGGATTGATCGCGGACAGCAGGGACTGGTAAGTGTCCAGGTTGTAGCCGGTGATCGTCAGGGTAACGTCGCCGGGCTCGAGCACCGGCACATCGAGTGTGATCGTGGCCAGGCCACCTACATCGGCGACACCGGTGCCGTGGATCACGCCGTCACGCCACAAACAGACAGTCGCGCCCTCGGGCAGGCCGGTCACGTCGAAGGTCGGGGTGCCCAGGAAGACCGAGGGCATGTGGACAGGCGCCAGTTCCACAGGCACGTCGGTCCGCACCATCAGGGAACAGTCGCCGAAGATGTTGTACTGCTCGATCAGCTTGTGGCCCTCGGTGCCGGTGCCGGGATATAGATCCAACACCTTCATGCCGCCGCTGTAGTACAGGGCGCCGAGCACATTGGCCGTCTCGGCCACCAGCAGGTCGACCGCCTCGGCCTGCATCTCGCAGGGCGGCACCCACGATGCGAGCGTAGACGCCGAGTAGATACCGATGGCGCCGTTGGGATTACCGTCGGTTCCGGTGGCCCACAGCCAGGCTTCGGCAAAACACACGCTGTTGGAGAAATCACCATTGGAGCAGGATACGTCCAGGATCCACGGCTGGGCCCAGCCATTCTCCAGAGTGTGAATGTCGGAGGTCCCGAAGTAGGGATTGCTCCAGCTCGTCCCGCTGCCGTGGCCGATGTAGTTGACGAGGCTGCGGCCCTCGTTCAGGGCGGTGGTGATGTGGGCGGTGGTGCCGGTCGGCTGGTAGATCTCGTCCACGAAGGTGAAGGTGTAGCCCAGCAGGTCCTGGCGCAGCCACTCGGCGCGCTCGTAGTCCGTGGGCGAACCCTCGTTGGAGGCCAGGCCGGTGCCCTTGTGATACCACTCCGCAGCGGCGCCCAGATCGGGGTCGCGCTCGTAGCGGATGAACTTCTCGACCTGATCGGATACCTGCTGGATGTTCTGCGCTGAAAACCGTGAAATGAACAGATCGGGGTAGAGGTCGCTGCCGTCCACCATGCCGTAGCGGGTGTCGTCGTCGGCGCCATGATAGGTACCGCTATAGGTGGGAATCTGGGCGATATCACCCACCAGAACCACGTAGGTCAGGCCAGCGGGAGTCACGTAGCGTGTATTGATGGCGCCCTGGATACCGGCCGCGGTGCCGCCCACCGAGGAAATGGTAATCATCTCGACGGGCTGGCCCTTCTGCTGCTTCCACTCGACGAAAGGCACGACCGCGCTCATGAAGGCATCGTCCGTGACGATGAGCATGGGTCCGTTCACGTCGATGGCGGCGTACTTGTCGGCGCCGTAGTTGGCGAAGATACCGTTGTAGAGACGGCCGAACTGGGGATCGATCCCGTTCACCGGACGGGTCTTGGCGTTGATGCCGCCGCTGCCCGTGGTGGCCACTTCCAGACTCATGCTCTTGAGCACGGTCAGCACGCCGCGATCGGCGTCGTAACGGAAGGCGTTGACCCGCACGGTCACGCCACGCACGTCACGCACGATGAAGGGCTCGCTGAGGTCGGTCGTGAGATCGGGATACACGCCGCCGGTGCTGTAGAACGATCCATGGCGATAGGGAATCGACTCGGGATTCACGTCACGCGAGAGGTGTCCCCTGGAGGGCACCACGGGCGACACGTCGACGTCGACCCACTCGCTGTCGATCACGCGAATCGAGGGTGTGCCCTGGTCCGCAATGGCCACACTCCAGGAGATGTAGGGAAGCTCCGGCTGCCCCGGCTCCATGTGCCAGACATGTCCGGGAAGCGCGAGTTGGGTATGGTCCTGTCCGTCAATATCGAGCGATGCCATGTGATAACCGGGAACCACGAGATCGATGATCACCGAAGATCCGGAACCGGTCGCCTGGATGCGCGGCTCGGCGGAATCGACACTGCCCTGGTCGACCCAGCCGGCGCTGGCCGGCGCGCCGAGAGCCATGATCGTAACCAAAGCGAATAACAACATTATCCTGGAACGCATTGACGGACTCCTTCAATGGATGGAAGTGTCACGGGAATATTCTAGCGGGGACCTTAATTATAACCGATCCGGCCCCCCATATTCAAGGGCTAACCCCACTGAGGCATTTGCGATGAAGCCCCTCCCTGTGGAACAAGACCCGCAAAAAGACGGAG
>CAYYYS010000031.1:0-32951 GCA_964476155.1 uncultured Fibrobacteraceae bacterium | reverse complement strand
ACGCCCTGTTCCATGACGATCTGCTGTCGCACGTGTGGAACGGCACGACCAACGAGTTTCCGTTGTTTGCAACGAAGTAACGGATTCGTTGCATGTTCGAGAAGGGGAGGGCCGCAAGGCCCTCCCCTATTAGTTGTGCCCCCGAAATTGTTTTTCCCGTCAGCGGTCTACTTCTCTGATTTCCCAACAATCCTTAAAAGCATACTTCAGATCGTGTCGGCGGCACCGCTTCAACGCCCGAGTCACAATACCCGCCTCATAATACTGCGCCCATCTCTCTGACAGCTTCACCTTAGTCCGAAAGATCCGTTTCTCTAGTACGTCGTCAACCATCAACAGCCGATCCGTGATCCCTTTGATCATCCCCGGACTCCGACACCCATGCTTCACCCACCGAGATCTTACATAGTTCCACCACACCAGAAACACCCCAAGCCGTTCGGCCGCACCCTGGCGACGTTTCGGCCAAGCCAAAGTCTCGCGAACGTGACCAGCCTGGCTGTGTCGGATCATTCGGTCGGTCCGATTGATCTCCCGCAGCAGATTAGAACGGTCCCGGTGGGTCTTTGACGACACGGTTTTGTGCTCGACCTCACAGTCCAGCTTACGGATAGCCCGTGGATACGCCTTGTGCAAATCACTGCGGACAGTTGCTTTATGAGCACCATTGAGCACGGTTGACAACAGCTCACCGACATCACGTTCGACCGCTTTCGGGTCCGGTCGACCATGCAACTGTTCGAGTTGCTCGCGCCGCATCTTCTGGGCCTCGGTCATGCGGCCCTTGCGTCTCAGCTCGCTGTCTGTGAAGTGGGGGAAGAAGCTACTCTCGGGTTCGATGGCGATGTGGAAGTTGAACGGATAGTACTGGCTGAGTTCGTAGGTCTCGAATCCGTCGATGGCGATCTCATCGGGGGGCTCACAGTCCTGAATCAGCTGGGCATGAAACAACATGCAGTGTCGGCCGAGGTTGGAGAGTTGGCGGTCCACAGTCGTTGAACCCGCCATCAGGTCTGTGGCGATCTGACGGTTGGCCATGCCGCCGGTCGTTTTGGTCATCAGGCGGCGGAGCACGTCAGGGCGTTTGAGCCAGTAGGTGACGTCGAAGGTCTGGGTACTGAAGTACCTGCCGCAGTGATGACATGTAAACCGTTGGATACGGTGGGGCTTGATCCGTCTGGTGTAGAATCCGTGCTTACGGTAGGACCAGTCGGGGTGGATCTCGTTGTGGTACTTGCAGTTGGGGTTTGGGCAGTGAGGGGGGGGGTGCCAGCCCGTGTCGGTTGTTCTCATGTCCCAGAACGGGCAAGGAAGAAGCCAGCAACAATTTCAGGGGCACAACCTACTGATTTACTGGACTAGGGCGAATACCTGTGACGTAGTCCCGGCGGCAGTGCTCGCGCGGGCCGTATAGGTACCGGACGGCGCGGCGCGGCCCGTGTCGGTGGTGCCGTCCCAAGTGAAAACCCGCTCACCGGCCGTGAGATGACCATTCCACAACGTGCGCACATGTCGACCGGCCATGTCGAAGATGTCCACGGACACGTGTAAACTCTCCGCAAGATGGAGCGGGATCGACACACGCGGGTTTGCCGGGTTGGGGAAGGGGACCGGCATATGCAAGGAGCCGACAGACTGCGTGTCATCCACTCCCACGTTCGGATCGTCCCATCGCCCCATATGCTGACTCGGCAATCCACCTGCGTATTCGAAAGCACCCCCGGCAAAGACTTCGCCCCCTTGTCCCGCAATCGCGCGTACCATACCGTTGACCCCGTCGCCCAGGGCCGCCCATTCGCCGCCGTCCAGGACGCCGATCCGGGTCATGGCGACGGCGCCGCCCCCGGTAAAATCGCCACCGGCCAGCAGCAGGCCGCCCCAGCTGTCCAGCGCGGTCACATAGGTGCCCACCAACCCGCCGCCGGGAGCAAACCAGGAGCCGCCGTTCCAGGCGGCGATCAGGGCGCCGGGAGACGTGAAGACGCCGCCCGCAACCAGGTCGTTCCCATGAACTTCCAGGGCGTAGACCGAGCCGTTGGCGCCGCCGCCGAGCGCCTGCCATGCGGAGCCTGTCCAATGCGCCACGTTGGCGGCTGCCACGGTGCCGCCGCCGGGATTGACGATGGCGGGGAAGGCGCCGCCCGCGTAGAGATCGCCGTCGTACGACGCCAGGGCGAAGACGTCGCCTGAAAAACCCGTGCCCGTGATGTCCTGCCAGACGGTGCCGTTCCACATGGCGATATAGTTCGTGCCGCCCGCGTAGAGATCTCCTTTGTGCTCGGTCAGGGAGAGGACATAGCCCCAGGTCCAGGACGCCGGGCCGAGGGGCGACCAGACCAGGCCGTCCCAGGCGGCGATGTACTCGACCGTGACGCCGCCGGCCTCGGTAAAGCGGCCGCCGGCGATCAGGGAGTCGCCGTAAGTGCACAGGGCGTCGAGGCGGTGGTTGGTGCCGGAGCCCACATCATGCCACGAGTCGCCGTCCCAGCGCGCCACGAACCAGGTCGTGACGCCGCCCGCGTCGCTGAAGGAGCCGCCGGTGAAGAGGTCGCCGTCGTGGACATGAAGAACCCGCGGCTCGCCGTCGAGACCTTGGCCGGACGGGGGCGCCGCAAATCCGTCCCACCAGGCGGCGGCGGCCGTGGCGGGCGTTATCAGGAGGATCAGCAGAAGCGCGGCGCGGGTCATGTACTTCGTCTTTCTCGCGGAAGAATCATCAAAGCCGAGTATAACACGAGTGTGGCGGGACGGCTCGTCATGGTGTCACCTGACAGCGGGCGAAGAGCTCCTGCACGGTGGCGGTCATGGCCTCGCGCTCGTCCGGGTGCAGCCCGGCCATGGTCTCGATCCGGTGCAGGAAGGCGGTCTTGCGCGCCCGCACGGCGTCCAGGGTGACGGGCAACTGCGACTCGTCGAAAACGAACGGCATCGACTCCGGCGAATTGCGCAGACCGTGCCACAGGTTGGTGACCGCGTTGTCGAAGCGGCCGTGGGCGATCTGGGTGAGGGTCTGGTAGATGAACGCCTGCGGGACCGGTCCCCAGAAAAGCAGCCGCGGTCCGGTGTCGGCGAAGACCAGCGCGTCCAGGGGTGTCTTGTCGAGACTGCGTACGAAGGTCACGTCGCTGTCGTCGCTGCCGTACAGCCGGTAGCCCAGGTCGCCGGCCAGGGCGGCGTGCAGGACCGACGGCAGGGCTGTCTGACTTGGTGCGCCGAGGCCCCGCCGTGTGGGCAGGGACATGTCCGGCAACTGCAGGATGACGATCATGTTCGTCGTCATGGCGTCGAGGGTGCGCAGAGCCTCGTGGGAGACGGCCGTATGCAGAACCAGGGGATCCGTCGGCAACTTATCGTCGCCGCGCGTACTCAGACGGGCCTCGACGAACAGCCACCCCGCGGCGGCGGACACCAGGGTGAGCCCGATCGCCAAGACCGGTGGTATATGTAGTCGTCCGCCCCAAAGAGCACCGGCCAGGACCAGGACCACGGGCGCAAACGCGAGGTACGCCAAATAGGGCCGTGGCGACATGTCCATCACCAGGGCCGGGGCCAGAGACAACAATGCGGCGTACAGACCAGCCGTGGGCAAGCGGTCGCCGACGGGCCAGCGTCGCCATGACCAGGCGAGCCACAGTGTCCAGACCAGGAGGCCGCCCAGGGAAACGAGCAGGTTGCCGTCAGTGGCGAAAAACGGCACCGGTGTGATCAGCCACCAGCCGAAGTGGACCAGGTTCAGGGGGAGGGCGTTCAGCGGGTCCAGCACGAATCCGCTGCCTATGCCGTGGGGGAAGTGCCGCCACAACAGCGCGACTTCGACCGCGGCCGCAAGGATCAGCACGCCGGCCGCGATCAGGCGCGCGCGACGGGCTGCACGGTCACCCATGAAGGCGACGGCGCCCACGAACAGGCCCAAACCGAGGACGTTTTCCTTGGCGAAAATCGCCAGCACACCGGCCATGACGGCGATCAGCAGTGCGCCTCGTCCACCAGAGAGCAGTCGATCGATCGCCAACAGCGCCAGCACCGCGCCGAGCAGGTCCTGGACACCGGCGGCCCAGTACAAAGGCGCGAACGCGAGCGGCGCGGCCGCAAAGAGCAGACCGGCCAGCAGGGCCGCCGGCGCACCCAGGCCGACACTGCGGCCGATGCGGGTCAGCAGCCAGGCGGCGGCGGCGTGGAGCCCGAGCCGCGTCCAGGCCCAGGGATCGGTCGCGAGTCCGAACAAGGGGTACAGCAGCGACCAGTAGAGGTCCTGGCTGACGAAGCGCGCGGGGAACGTGTCGCCATCGACAAGACCAGACGCACGGGCCAGGAGGGTCCAGTCGTCACGGTTCCAGAACGTCCCCAGGATCGGGAGACGGCCCAGTATGGCGGCGGCCAGCACCAGCAGGGCATCGCGGGGAAACGCACCAGTATCGGAGGGTGTGGAGTCGGTATGGTCTGGTGTAGTCTGCAACGGGAACCTCTGCGCGGTGCGGGTTTTAATCTGCCTTTGGTCGCGCCCTATGCTATCTTGGTGTCTTGAAGATACCCAGCAATTTAACCCGGTTAGACGTAGAAGGGAAGCCGTGGACGCGGCGACCCCTCGGCAAGGTGATACGGATATGAAGCGAACGAGTTTGTCGGCTGCGATCGTGCTGTGCGGTGTGCTGACCCTGTTGGTCGGTTGTGGCGAGAAGGCGCCGGGCCCTGTCGTCATGGATGAAGCGGCGCAGGAAGCCTGGGAGATCCGTCTGGTCGAGATGCGCATCGACAAGAACGAGGAGTTCATGGACCCCGAGCGCACGCCGCTGATGGTGAAGGACCTGCCGGAGTTCGAGGGCTTGAACTACTACTACCCTGCACCCGAACTGCGCTTCCGCGTTCCCTTCGAGCCCGAAGATGCGACCGATGTGCTGACCCTGGTCAAGCGTAACGGCGACGAGGTGTCGTATCTGCGCAAGGGACGCGTCACCTTCAGTCACGCGGGTGTTGCCCACACGTTGTCCGTTTTCGGTCCAGTCGATACAGCGACCAACGGCGACTATCTCTGGCTGCCCTTCTACGACACGACCTCCGGCACCGACACCTATGGCGGCGGACGCTACCTGGATATCGAAGTGGACGAGACCGGTGAGGTCGAACTGGACTTCAACTTCGCCTACAACCCCCTCTGCGACTACAATCCCGAGCGCTACAACTCCACTCTGCCCCCGGAAGACAACCGACTCGCCTGCGCCGTCGCGGCCGGCGAAAAGCTCTTCCATCTGCAAGAATAGTGGACGCGGTTCTCAACACCCTCGGCGACGTCGGCGTCTGGATCCTCTTCGTGATCTGGACGCTGTTGCTTTTGACCGCGTCGCTGATGACCATCCTCGGCCTGAGCGGCAACTTCATCATCGTCGGCCTGGCTTTGATTCACGCCCTGATCACGGGCTTCGATCCCATCACCTGGCAGCTGCTGCTGATCTTGTTGGGGATGGCCATTCTCGGCGAGATCGTCGAGTCGGTGCTGGGCGTGGTCTACGTGGCCAAGAAGGGCGCCACCCGTTACGGCGTGGGCGGGGCGTTCCTGGGCGGTCTGGCGGGCGCGGCGGTCGGCAGCGGTGTGATGCCGGTGATCGGCACGGTGATCGGCAGTTTTATCGGCGCTTTCGGGGGTGCGGTGACCGGCGAGTATCTCCGCGAGCAGCGTACCGAGGAGAGCATGCGCATCGGCATCCACGCCTTCGCGGGCAAGATGCTGGCCAGCGGGTTCAAGTTCGCTTTGGCGCTGGCTATGATCGTCATGGTGTTGCAAAGAACCTGGCCCGGTTAGTCGATGCCCGCCGCGCCGTAAGCCATCTCGTGGGTGGCCGCCACGCCCCAACCGTCCTTACCCACCGCGATCAACCCCAGCGACCAGTCACCCGGGAACGAGGCCACGCCGCGGCGCACCGCCTCGCGTGTCGAGATCCCGTCCGCCATCATGTCGTAGACCGTACGGGCCATGGCGGTGCGGATGATCTCCTCGCCATAGCCGGTGCAGGCCACCGCGCCGGCGGGGCCGGCGTAGCAGCCGCAGCCGTAGATGGGCACGTCGCCCACGCGGCCGTCCAGGGTGATCGAGGTGCCGCCGGTTGACAGGGTGACGGCGAAGGTGCCGTCGGCGGCGCGCACGACCGTGCCGACCGTGTCGACGGGTTCCAGGGTGCGCAGAGGCGTTCCGGTGTCGGGATCGACTTCGGTGCCGGGCAGCGAGGGGGGCGGACCGGGGAAGTTCCAGGCGCGGCGCCAGTCGAATGTTTTGTAGGCGCCTTCCACGTCACCCCGCAGCAGGTTGGAAATGCGCTGGCGGTACTTGGCCTCGGACTGCTCGCAGGTGGGCGTGACGTCGGCGAAGCCCATGGTGTGGGCGAAACGCGTGGCGCCGTCGCCGGCCAGCATACGGTGCGGCGTGTCCAGGACCGCGCGCGCCACCAGGATGGGGTGGCTCACGTACTCGATCACCGCCACCGCCGCGAAGTCTCCGGTCGATGTCATCAGGGCCGCGTCCATCTGGATGGTGCGCCCGTCGAGGCGGATGTTGGCGCCGGTGCCGGCGTTCAGCAGCGGGTTGTCCTCGAGGATTACCGTGCCGGCCAGGGCGCCGGCCAGGGCGTCGCCCGTCGATTTGGTTTCGGCCAGGGCCGCGTCGGCGGCGGCCTGCACGTCCTCGTTCCAGGTGGGGGGAGAGCCGACGCCGCCGTGGGTTACGGTGATGGCGCCGTCGGTGTCGGCTTCGCCCACAAGCAGGGCGGCTTTGCGGTCACCGTCGATGTGGTTGTCGGGTGCGGTACAGCCGGCCAGCGCAAGGAGGGCGAGTAAAACGAGCAGGACGTGACGATGGAACATGGTTCACTCCCGGAAGGCCGTTGGCAGAATCATTCACGTCGGTCGATGCTATGCGGGGATCCGGTCCGCGTCAACTCATCGCCAATTCCCGGTCAGAGTGAGCGTTGATTTCGCTGTATGCGAACTGTAACAGATTGGGCTGGCCACACGGGAGTTCCCGCATCCGCCTTGGCGCGACGCCGGTCCAGGTGCCAACTTCAGGTAATGAATTCCGCGCGGACACACACCCTCGACGCCGACGCCTTGGCGCGTCTGACCACGCGTCGTTATCTGATGGGCATGGTCTTCCAGGGCGTGTGGTGGGCGGGCTATATCCTCTTCCCCTTCGTGTTGGTCAAGTCTCTCCAGGCTTCGGGCGCCCTGGTGACCCTGGCGGTAACCATGGACACCGCCGGCATGATGCTGGCCTTGTACTGGGGACACCTCATGGCCAACAGCGGTCGGCGCCGCTGGTTGTTGCGCGGCGGGCTCGGTGGTCGCCTGATCCTGTTGCTCACGCCCCTGGCCACCACACCCGTGGCCTACGTGGCCCTGCTCGGCGTGGTGCACTTTTTCGGCTCGATCGTCTACCCCGCGGTCAACGGTATCCTGCAGGCCAATCTGCCCGCCGATCGGCGCGGGAGCGTCTTCGGCAAGGGCGCCCTGATCCAGAATCTCTCCACCGCGGTCACGAGCCTGGCCGTGGGCGCCATATTGGATCAAGACCCCAGTCTGTATCGGTTTGTTTTCCCGGTACTGGGCTGTGCGGGTTTCACATACCTGTTGATCCTGGCGCGTCTGCCCCGTCCCGCCGGCGACGAAACCGTCGATCCGTCACCGGGACTGGCCGACATCATCCGCTTGCCGCGACTGGCCCCCCGGTTGCGTCTGGCCGGCGTGATCAGCGCCCTGGCGACGCCCTTCCGCGACGCCCTGCAGACCTACCGCGAGGATCGCGCCTATCTGTGGTTCGAAGCCAACTTCATGCTTTACGGCATGGCTTTCATGATGCTCAACCCGGTCGTACCCCTCTACTTCACCGAGCGACTGGATCTGGGCTACGACGAGATCACGAACGCGCGGGTGTTGATCGCCTCGCTGGGTGTGGCCGTGCTCGGACCGTTGATGGGGCGGATGATGGACCGCTTCCACCCGGTGCGTCTGTGCGTGCTGGCCTTCAGTATCCTGGCGGGTTATCCGGTGGCTCTGGCGTTGGCCGAGAGCATGCCCGGCCTGGCGCCCGTGAGCATGGCCTACATGGCTTTCGGTGTGTACGCCCTGGGCATGTCGGGTGTGAACGTGGCCTGGCACGTGGGGTCGATCACCTTCGCGCCGGCGGGGCAGGGGGGATACTACCAGGGAATCCACGTGACCATGGTGGGCGTGCGCGGCGTGATCGGGCCGTTGACGGGTTACGCCGTGTTGCGGTTGCTGGGATTCCGTGAAGTCTTCGCCGCCGCGGCCATCTTCTTCATGCTCGCCTCGGTGTCGTCGGTTTTTCTGTGGCGATGGATGGCCAAACGCTCGCCCGGTCACTCGTAATCGACACGCGTGGAATCGTCGACCGCGGGGGCGGGCGACGACTGCCATCTATCCAGGAATAGACGATACACTCCCTGCCGATACAGGATCGATTCAGCGTAGCGCACGGACATGTCCCCGCGGTAATAGCCGTGACGGGCCTGGGGGTAGTGGACCCGTTCGCGCTTGCGCATGAGACCGATCTCCACATTGCCGTGCCACTTGTTGGGGTCGAGTTCGGCGTCCATGGCCAGGCGGCGGGCGTCGTTCATGTGTCCTGCGCCGGCATGGTAGGTGGCCAGGGTGAAGTACCAGCGGTCGGCCTCGTCCAGATAATAATAACTGCGATGGATGTCGGCCAAGCGTTCCACGCCGGCTTGGATGTTGATCTCGGGATCATGCAGGGCCGCCGAGTCGACGCCGGCGAAGCGGGGCAGCAATTGCATCAGGCCCACCGCGCCGGCGCTGCTGTTGGCGTCGGGGTTGAAGCGCGATTCTTCGAAGATGAGCGACGCAACGAGGATCCAGTCCAGACCATGGGCCTCGCTGGCCCGCCTGATCGTCTCGTCCCAGGGAGAGATGCGGCCGCTGCGGTCGGGGCGGAGCCGGTCCTGGCGATAGTAGCGAACCTGGGGAGGGTCGTTGAAGTAGCGGTCGTCGAGGACACCGTAGGCCCGGCTGCGGCGGGCGCCGTCCGGGCTCGGTCGGTAATGACGTCGCAGGAAGCGGTCCAGGGCGGCCTTGAGGTCGGGGCCGTTGCGCCGGAGCACCCAACAGTTGGCCAGGTCTTCGGTAAGGGCCGGCCCGAGTCTCAGATCCGGGATCACGATTCGGGAGGCCTCGACGGCGCGGGCGTCGGCGACGGTGGCCCTGATCTCGCCGCGGGACACCTTGCGCAGTAGATCTTCCTGGTTGTACTTCGGCCGCGCGGCGGCGATTCGCAGATCGAGTGACCGGTCGTCCCTGATCCGGCGCAGAAGATCGAAGGTCGGATCGTGGGCCGACAGGTGGATGGTCAGACCGTGAAGATCGTCAATCGTGACGATGTCTTCGTCCTTGGCGCCCAGGACGACATGTTCGCGCGTGTGCGCATACGCCCGGGTCAGGTCGCCGCGCCGCTTGAGGTCGTTGCTCGACGTCAGGCCGGCGGATACCAGATCGCCGTAGCCTTCGTTGAGCAGCGTGAAAGGGTCTTCGCCGGGCCGGGGCGAGATCACTTCCAGGCGAAGATTCCACTCGCGGGTGAAGGCCGAAACCAGCTCGTACTCGAAGCCCGCTTCTTCGCCGTTGAGCACCAGGTAGGCGGGAGGACCGGGGCAGACGATCATGCGCAGCGTGCCCTCGGTCTGGATGTCTGACAGGTCGCGCTCCAGTTGCGGGGTCCAGACACGCTCGGTCCGTACACCGGCCGCGGGACGTGAACGCGACGTGTCGAGGGATTCCTGACAGCCGGTCGCCATCAGGGTCGTGATGACGGCAAGCGGTAAAGCCCAACGAGGTGTTCGTCGGGCGTAGGGTCCGGATGTCCAAGGGCTGTTCATTTGGCGATGGTAACCGTACGGAGTGGGGTGTCAATGTCTGGAACGCCGGACATGCTGACGGCCCGGTGCGGTAAGTTCGTGTGGGCGCCGGACGAACAAACAGCGGGATCGACGTTTTCCCTGCCCGATTGGGCCGCGCTTTTTGCCTCGTATTCGAGATTCATGATCAAATCAGGGCTGAAATGTAGTATAATGCGACTCGGAGGATTCAGTGATTTGCTCCGACGCTCGTGCGGCCCCGCTACCGAGGTGCGTCTGCTGTTGCGTGTGTCGGGTTGTTTTGTTCCTACCAGGGAGGTTGGAGATGTATCGCAGGTTACTTTCACTCGCCTTGTTCAGCGCCATGCTGATCGTTTCGTTGGTTGCGACGGTCAGCGCCCATGACGGTTACGAGTTCATGGACCGCCTCGACGCGGCCCGGGACGCCGGCGATCTGTCGGTGGACGACGTCATGCTGTACAAGTTCTATTACGTCTTCGATCACGCCAAACTTCCCGGCGACTATCGGCCCCTGAGCTTCCCGCCCATCAAGTGCGCCACGCCGATGGTTCAGGCGTTCGAGAAGATGCAAGACTCGCTGCAGAGCAGTACGATCGCGACGATCAACGCCCTGCTGACTCCAGAGGGCGGCGACAAGGCCGTGTACATCAGCCCGGGCGGCCACTTCCGGCTGACCTACTCGACGACCGGCGGCAACGCCGTGCCGTCGGCCGATACCAACCCCGCCAACGGCATTCCCGACTTTGTCGATAATTGCGCCGAGTATCTCGATTATTCCTGGAGCTATGAGATCGACACGCTGGGTTACCAGGCTCCGCCGGCAAGCCCCTACTACGAGATCGACTTTCAGGACATGTCGGCCTACGGCGTGACCACCGTGGTTTCCGGATACACCACCCGCATTACCCTGGAAAACGACTTCGTCGGCTTCCCCCCCAACGACGACCCCGAGGGCGACATCCTCGGCGCCGCCAAGGTGACCTGTGCCCACGAGTTCAAGCACGCGTCGCAGCGGCGCACCTCGAGCTGGACCGAGGGCGGCTGGGTCGAGCTCGACGCGACCTGGATGGAAGACATCGCCTACGACATGGTCAACGACTACTACAATTACCTGCCCTCCGGTTGCGGCATCACTTCGCCCACCCTGTCCCTGGACGACGGCGGTTCCGGTTCCTACGAAGACTGCATCTGGCAGCACTATATGAGCGAGACCTTCGGCCTGTCGATCATGCACGATTTCTGGGAGTGGCGCCGGACCAACATGGGCCAGGCTGTCCTGAGTTCGTACAACTCGGTTCTGGTTATGAACGGTTCCAACATGCCGTCGGCCTATGGTGAGTTCGGCAGTTGGAACTTTGCTTGCGGCGCACGATCTCTCACGGGGATCGGCTATGGCGAAGCGGCCGATTATCCGAACAGCCAGGCAACCTACAACAGCACATACCCCTATGTGGGCAGCGGCACCCTGAATCATCTGGCGTCACAGTTCATCTACACCACTTCGTTCTCGATGTACGACTATGGGGTCCTGAACATCGATTTCGACGCGGTGGACGGCATCACCTTCAACTTGACCGCGATCATCAAGAAGAACGACGGCACCGGTGTGGTCGAACCCATCACGCTCGACGGCAACAACTCGGCAAATGTCGATCTGAGCGTGCCGTTGAATGAGATCAATACCGTCGGCATCGCCATCACCAACACGGCGACCCTCGGCAGCAACAAGGCCTGGGACATCACCATCACCAAGGTCATTGACCTGCCCGATCCCACGGCCGACTTCAGCCTGGCTTCGCTGGACCTGGAGCTGGACATCGACGAGACCGGCCCGCTGGCCCTGACCCTGAGCAACAACGGCGATGCCACCTCGGTCCTGGCGTACGATGTCTACCTGATGCAGGACAATCCCCTGGCCAAGGCCATCACGGCGCCGTCGCGTGATCTGTCCGTAACCGCCCGCAAGGTGGACAAGAAGCTGGGCGACCTGGAGCAGTCTCTCGAGTTCTCGGAACATCGCTACGAAGGTGACTGCGTCTTCGGCAACACCGATTTCGACAACATCCTGGGCCACTACACATCCTGGTGGTACGGCAACGAGGTCTATGCCTATGCCATAGACCCCGCCGATTACGCCTGTGCGTGTGGCGTCGGTTTCAACGTGCGTGCGGTGCACATGCTGCTGGCCCTGAATGTCGGTTCGGCACCCTCGGTCCAGGCCCATCTGATGACCACGAGCGGCGCTTGCGGAATCCCCGACACGATCATCGACAGTTCGCCGGTGATGTCGATTTCCGGAATCACGTCGGAAGCCTATTACGACATCGAGATCGCCACGGACTTCGTGTGCTCCGACATGGACGCCGAGTACTTCCTGGCCTTCGAGTTCCTCGACACCAACGGTCCGGTGGGTATTCCCGTCGACAGCTCGCCGCAGGCCTGCGTCAACTACAACGAGTGGGGCGAGGGCTGGAAGGAAATCGTGACCGAGTACGGCTTCCAGGGCGATCTCTACATCTGGGGCGACGTAGATTGCTGCGGCGTGGCCGATCCCGAAGTCACGGTGATCCAGCCCAACGGCGGCGAACTCCTGGGTACCGGCACCACCCAGGACATCCAGTGGACGGCCACCGTCCTGACCGACGTGAAGGTCGACCTGAGCCGCGACAACGGCGGCGCGTGGGAGCCGCTCCTGGCTTCGACGACCAACGACGGCAGCGAGACCGTGACCATCACCGGTCCCGGTTCGGAACTGTGCCTGGTTCGCGTAGGCAGCCTGGACGGCCTGTACTTCGACGACAGCGACGCTGTCTTCACGATCTACGACACGATTCCCTGGCTGTCGGTCGACATCGACAACGGTGATATTCCCGTGGGCGGCAACGACGTGCTGACGTTCACCTTCGACGCCACCGGCCTGGCCGAGGGCGTCTACACGGGCTATGTCATGTTCGCGAGCAACGCGCTGTCCTCGCCGGACGTGCTCGTCGCGACCCTGACCGTAACCGACCCGGGCGTGGGCGTCGACGACGCGCCCCACGTCTTCAGTCTGCGGGGCAACTTCCCCAACCCATTCAACCCGGTCACCAAGGTGAACTTTGTCCTGCCGGAGGCCGGTCTGGTCACCGTCGACGTGCTGGATCTGCAGGGACGCGTGGTGCGGACCCTGATCTCCGAGCATGTCGCGGCGGGCCCGGCCAGCACGAACTGGGACGGCACCGACACCGACGGTCGCAAGGTTGCCTCGGGCACCTACGTGGCGCGCGTGCGCTTCGGTGATCGCATCGCGACCCAAAAGATGACGCTGACCAAGTAATCGGTCAGCGTTCAGCCTCACGACACGGCGCCCCTTGCGGGGGGCGCCGTTTTCGATGACGGTCGAGACCACAACCTGTATCTTCGGGGGAGGAGGTTGCGACCATGGAAGATATCCGCGTCTACACAGGGACCCTGGTCCTGGACCTGACCCAGCCTTTCGCGACCGGCTTGAAGGAGCGCCGCAAGGACCTGCATTCCCTCAAGGACCGCCTGCTGAACAAGGATTTCGCGGTGGCCCAGGTCGGTCCCGCGGATATGCGACAGCGCGCCTTCGTCGCCGTGACGGCCGTCGCCGGCAACGCGTCGTTGTTGGGCGAACGTCTCGATCTGGCCGAGCGTCTCGCCTTCGCGTCCGATTTCGAGGTGCGGGTCCTGAGCCGCGACACCGTAGGCTGGTCGGGCTCGTCTCTGGGCTGATCGACCGGTCGTCGCGTCATGCCCGTTCATGCCAAGCGCAGGGGATAACATGAAATTGATCGATCTGAGCCACACCGTTTTCACGGACATGCCCGCTTACCCCGGCGACGAGACACGGACCGTCATCGAACGCCTCGCCGATCATGGCGAGGGAACCCATCGGTTGTCGGCCTTCGCCATGGGGTGTCACGTGGGCACGCACATCGATCTGCCGTTGCATTTCCGGGATGGCGAGCCTGCTCTTGACGCCTTGCCCCCGGAAGCCTGCTTCGGACGGGCGCGCGTATTGTCCGCGCCCCAGGGCGCCATCGGTCCCGACGTGTTCGCCACGGCAGATCTGACGAGTCTGGACTTCGTGATCCTGCGTACTGGCTGGGACCGTCGCTGGGGAACGGCCGCTTATTACGAGACCTGGCCCTGGCTGACTCCCGAAACGGCGACACTGCTGGCCGGTGCCGGTCTACGAGGCATAGGGCTAGACAATCCCAGCGTGGACCCCATCGACATCCACATCTCCCACGAAATCCTCGCCGCAGCCGGGATGATCAACGTGGAGAACCTGACCAATCTTGACCGGCTACCCGATGAGCCCTTCCTGTTCATGGCCCTTCCCCTTAGACTGGCCGGAGCCGAAGCGTCGCCCGTGCGCGCCGTCGCCACTCTCTGACCAGACTGGAGCCGACTTGTTCGTCGACTTTCTGCTCGCTGCGTCTGGTATCGCCCTCCTGGTGTGGGGCGCGTCGTTGTTGGTTACGGGCAGTTCGAAACTGGCGGATCTGCTGGGCGTTCCCCCGGTGCTCATCGGGCTGACCGTGGTCGCCTGGGGCACGTCGGCGCCCGAGCTCGTGGTCGCCCTGACCGCGTCTTTGCAGGGCAGCTCGGGGATCGTGCTGGGTAACGTCATCGGCTCCAACCTGGCCAATACGGGACTGATCCTCGGCGTGGCCGCCCTCCTGATGACCCCCCACGTGGAGCGGCGTCTGTGGAGCTTCGACGCCCCGGCGATGATCGCCGCCACGGCGCTTTTCGTGATCCTGCTGGCCGACGGCACCATCTCCCGCCTGGATGGCGGTATCCTGATGACGCTCTTCGGCGCCATCACGTTTTTGACCGTCCGCAGCGCCGTGTCCCATCCACGCGAGGCCGAAACTCCGGACTCGCCCCGACCGTTGGCCAAGGGGCTGGTGGTCAACACCCTGATGGCGCTCTTCGGTGCGGTCGCCCTGGTGGTGGGGGGAAAAGTACTGGTCGACGCCGCGACCCGGGTGGCCGTGTCCCTGGGTGTGCCGGACATGGTGATCGGGCTGACGCTGGTGGCGGTGGGCACGAGTCTGCCCGAGATGGCCGCGACCCTGGTGTCCGCAGTTCGACGCGAGAGCGGTATCGCCATGGGGAATGTGATAGGATCCAACATCTTCAACCTGCTGGCGGTGACCGGTCCGGCCGCTCTTGTCCGCCCGATCACCATCGGTGCGTCGGGACTGTGGCGTGAGACGGGTGGTCTGATCATCATCACGCTCGTGCTGGTCGTGTTGCTGATCGGTCGCGAACGTCTGACACGCCCCCGCGGACTGGTTCTGTTGTTGCTTTACACCGCCTTTATCGTCCGGCGCGTGGCCGGGTGATTGCCCAGGAGACGTCATGACACCCGACAAACGGGATCCTGAAAAAACCCAGCCAGCGGACACGACACCCGAGATCCGGGAAGACGTCGTGAGCGAGGAATCGGTCGATCCGACCATGGGCCTGGCCCGCAAGATCGCCAAGGCCGGCTACGCTTCGCGCCGGCAGGCCGAGGAGATGGTGCGCTCGGGCCGTGTCCAGGTGGACGACAAGCGTTATCTGGATCCGTATATGGCCGTCACCATGGAACACGAGATCAAGATCGACGGCACCCCCGTCGTGGAGTTCATTCGCTCCTATTTTGCCTTCAACAAGCCGCCGGACGTCATCACCAATCCATCGGTGGGGCATCGGCATCGGACCTTGAGCGAGTTTCTGCCGCGGGACGTGCCGGGGCTGCTGCCCGCCGGACGCCTCGATATCGGCACCACTGGTCTGTTGTTGCTGTCCAACGACTGCTCATGGAACGCCGTGGCGGCGAGCGGCCACGGGCAGGGCAAGAGTTTCCTGGTCACGGTGCGAAATACGATCAGCGACAACCTGATCGAGGTCATGGCCGCTGGCGTGAAGATCCCGCGTGTCGGGTTTCTGTGCCCGAGCCTGGTTCGTCTCGAGGAACGGGGCGACCGGCGATCGACCTTCCGGATCGATTTGGATTCGGGCAAGGTTCGTCAGGTCCGATCCCTGTGTTCGCTGCTGCAACTGGACATCGAAGGTATCCATCGCGTGAGGGTGGGGCTTGTGGAATTGGGGATGCTGAGTCCGGGGCGGTATCGGGCTTTGAGTCGGGATGAGATCGAGGGGATCAGGAAAGGGATCGGCAACTGATGGATCATGTACGGAGAAAGTTGCCGAGTCACGCACCCGGCAAGCCGGCCGACGCCGGCGACTTTCTCTTGAAGCGACGCTGCCGACTCGTAGCCGCCTGGCTACCCGAGGCTGTTCGGACCATGCTCGATTTCGGCTGTGGCAACGGTGCGCAGACACTCATGTTTGCCCCGCATCTCGATAAGATCTACGGTCTGGATATCTCAGAGTCCTTTCTGGACGACTTTCACGCACAAGCGACCGCATCGGGTGTTGTGGATAAGATCGAGGCTCTGCACTACGACGGCCGAAACATCCCCGCCGGCGACAGCTTTTTCGACCTGCTCACCTCCTTCGAGGTGCTCGAGCACATCCCGGACGAGACACACGCTCTCTCCGAGATGTATCGTGTCTTGAAGCCGGGCGGGCGGCTGATCATTTCTGTTCCGAACCGTTGGTGGATATTCGAGACTCATGGTGCAGATCTGCCCCTGCTGCCCTGGAACCGTGTACCGTTCTTCAGCTGGCTTCCCAAGTCGATTCACGATAGATATGCCAGGGCTCGGATATATAGCCGGGGTGAAATCATCCGAAGAATTGAGGACCGTGGTTTTAAGATCGAAGCCACGCAGTATATCACCGCTCCGATGGATGTGGTCAAGGTGGGCTGGATCCAGGATTTGCTTCGCAACACGCTGTTCAGGGGGGACCAGACTCGGGTGCCTTTTCTTTCAACAGCAGTGCTGGTGATTGCCCGGAAATAGGCTGTTTTTGATATCACTGCATCATGGAGACTTGCTATACTGACCGATGTAATACTGATCGTCCATATAATCAATGAAAGGATCCAATCATGCGTTCGATTCTGTCATTGGTCGTGATTTCACTGTTCTTACTTCTCGGCTCAAATACAATCCTAGCAACAACTATCGTCGTCGATCACGCTGGCGGCGGCGACTACCTGACCATTGGCGAAGCCTATGTTGCGGCCTTGGGCGGCGAGGAGATCCTGATCCGGCCGGGGACATACCCCGAGTATGTGATCGTGGAGAAGTCGCTGGACTTCGTGGCTGACGGTGCTCCGGGTTCCGTGGTCTCGGACGGCGAGGGTACCCACAGGATCGCGAAGGTGAGGACGGCGATCCAGGTCACCATGACGGGCCTTGAGTTCCGCAATGGATTCGACGGTCTTGAGGATGGCTGCGGAGTGGCAATTCACATTGACAGTGGGGCGCATCTGGAGCTTGATCAGTGCCGCTTTATCGACAACAACGCCACATGGGACGGAGCCGTATACGCCGGACCGTCCGGTACCTACGTCAAGATCACCAACACCCTGTTCGAGGGGAACTACGCCTACCACAATTGCCCGGCCGCAGGCGTGCTGTTGGAGGCCGTGATGGAGATTACAAACTGTGTCTTCCGCAACAACACGTGTGACAGTTTAAGTGGAGCCTTAGCCGTTTGGCACGGAGATCTCACGGTCGATCATAGTCTATTCGAGGGGAACGTGGGTGGTACGGCGGCCGCTCTTCGCGTCCTCGGCGGTAGCATCGTCGCTTACAATAATACCTTCCATGACAACTCTGGTGGTGCCGTTGCACACCTCTATCCCGACACGTATTCGTCGTTCGATCATAATATCGTGACCACGAATCCGGTTGGGGACGGGCTATCTGCGAGTGGTGTGACGCATGCATGCAATCTGTACTATGATATGGACGGCGTTGAGGTCACGAGTGGACTGGCGCCCGACGAGATCGTCGAGGACCCCATGTATTGCGACTACACCATCGGCGATTTCCATCTCTGTTATGTCTCGTTGGCTCTACCCGAAAATAACGACTGCGGCAAGATGGGCGCATTTGCCATGGGTTGCACCGAGTGTGGACCGATTGCCAATGAGGATCAGACCTGGGGAGAGGTCAAGATGCTCTTTGATTGATTCCGGTTCTTTGCCATGAAAAACGGCGGCTGGTTATCCGGCCGCCGTTTCACTATCCAAGGTCGAACCTACAGCCCAACCATCTCATTAAACTCCCGAATCCGCACATCCCACCCCTCAGCCTCCGCAAACATCTCCGGCCAAAAGTCACGATCCCACAGCCGCCGCAGATCGTCCACGTCGCGCTGCTGCTGCTCCACCCAGGTGAAGTACTTGAAGTTGTGCAGCTGTTTGCGGTCCTGGTAGTTCAACTCGCGCACATAGTCGGGCGTGATGCCGGTTAACCATCGCTCCCGGTGCCGCAGCGCGTCCTCGCGCGTGTAGGCGCCGAATTCCTCGGTCATATCGGCCAGACGGGAGCCGTAGAGCTCGGAGGAATCGGTCAGCGGTGTGAAAAGGATATCGCGTTCGTCCATTTCGTAGTACTGCGCGGTCTTGATGGCCGAGACCATGTTGCTGATGGACGAGATGCCCAGCAGGTGCAGCTGTGAAATCAACTCGGCAGGTACGCCCTCGGCCTCAAGCGTCGCGTGACCCGCGGGCTCGTTGAACAACCGCAGCACGTCCATGCACTGCTGATCATCCACGGCCACAACGAAGTCCGTGTTGCGCACGTTGTGGATCCACGGCACGTGCTTGTCGCCGATGCCTTCGATGCGATGCCCACCGAATCCGCAGCGCAACAACGTCGGACACTGAAGGGCTTCGCTTGCGGAGATCAGGGAGCCGGGGTGTTGGTTTTTCAGGTAATCGCCGGCGGCCAGCGTGCCGGCCGAACCGGTGGCCGAGACCCAGGCGGCGAAGCGGTTGCCCGGTTTGGCGATGCGCTGGTAGATCTCGTCGACGATGCCGCCGGTCAGGTGGTAGTGCCACTGGGCGTTGCCCCACTCTTCGAACTGGTTGAAGATCACACATTCGGGCCGGGTGCGCTTGATCTCCCAGCACTTGTCGTAGATCTCCTTCACGTTCGATTCGCAGCCGGGTGTGGCGATGACTTCCGTGGCGACATCCTGCAGCCAATCGAATCGCTCCTGGCTCATTTCCTCGGGCAGGATGGCCACCGAATCGCAGGCCAGCAGTTTCGAATCGAAGGCGCCGCCGCGGCAGTAGTTGCCCGTGCTCGGCCAGACGGCCTTGTTCGCCACGGGATCGAAGGCGCCGGTCACCAGACGCGGCACCAGACAGCCGTAGGCCGCGCCGACCTTGTGGGCGCCGGTGGGGAAGTACTTGCCCACCAGGCCGATGATGCGTGCGTTGACTCCGGTCAACTCCGGGGGAAACTCCACCCAGTTGCCGTCGTTGTAGAGGCCGCTCTCGGGGTCGTTCTTCCAGGTGATGCGAAAGAGGTTGAGCGGATCGATATCCCACAGGCCGACGTCGCGCAGGCGGTCGGTGATCTTGGCGGGGATCAGCGACGGATCCTTCATCTCGGCCAGGGTGGGCAGGACGATGTTGCGCTCGCGGGCGCGGGTGGCGGCCTTGTGCAGAATGTCGTGGTCGATGATGGGCAAAGAAGTCTTCATGTTCGTTTATCCCTGATTCCGGAAGCGAGTGGGAGTGATTCCGAGGATCAAACATGATCGCTGGGGGAGATGCGGTCAACTCTTCGTCGTGGTTCCACTGCATGGCGGCGACTCATGAAATCTGGGGCTTCCGGCTTTCGTGTGGGTCGACCATGGTTGTGAGTGGATTTGGGAGGGGCTAAAACCTGTCACCTGGGGATGACATGATTTGACTGACGAAGGTTAGTTAATGTCATATATACCAGTATGTTAGCTTGCGCCTGCGGCCCTTTTGAACTATGTTGAATGTCTCCTCCCGTCACGCTTTCCAAAGAGAGTCCCCATGACTGAATTCCGTTCAGGTCAGACGGCCGATATGGCCCATCGCGCCCGCAAATCCGCCCTCGATACACTGGAAGAGGCCAAGCAGTGTTCCGTGCTGTGGTTCCAGGAGATTTACGAGCGCAAATTGTATCGCGAGCTCGGCTATGCCTCCATCAACCAATACGCCGCAGAGGAACTTGGCTTTTCCTCCAGCCGCACCGGCGATTATCTCCAGTTGTGCCGTTCGTTCAAAAGGCTGCCCCAGGTGAAAGAGAAAGTCGCGTCCGGTGAGTTGGGCTATACCTCGGCCCGGGTCTTGGCTCGGGTGGCCGATGAACAAACCGAGGCGGGTTGGCTGGAATTCGCCTTGAGCAACTCCCGGCGTGATTTGGAGAAGGAGGTCAAGCGGGCCAAGGTGGAAGCGGCCGATGATGCGGCGGGTCAGGTGTCTCTGCTTCCTGTGCCACCGAAGCGTCGTCCGGCGGCGGTGCGGCCGGTGCGGGTAGGTATGGACATGTCCCCGACCCAGTTTGCTCGTTATGAACAACTATGGGAGCAGATCCGCAAACAGCGGTACGCCCCGGCCGACAAGGTGGAGGCGTTGTTGGAGATCATGGGGGAATATGTGGCCGGGAATTCCGTCGATAGAACAACCCCCCGGGTGGATGTTCGTCCCGTGGGCGAACCTCCCGTTCAGATCCACATCCATCAATGCCCGGAATGCGAAAAAGCCACGGTGCAAACCAGCAAGGGCGAACTTGAACTCGGCCAATCCGAGTTGAACCGCGCCCAATGTGACTGTCGGATCGGCCGGCTCGATGAACGCAATACAACCTCAATCCCACCAGCGGTCAGACGTCTTGTATTGGCCCGCGCCCGCCACAAATGCCAGCACCCGGGTTGCAACCACACCCGATTCCTGGAGGTCCACCATATTGTGCCGCGATCACAGGGAGGAACCAATGACCCGGAGAACTGCACTTGTTTATGCTCGGCTTGCCATACGTTGCTTCACGACCAGAAACCCGGTGTGACGGGGTTTGTCGTAAGATCCCCGTTAGTGGCCTATCGGTGGAAATCCGGGACTGGCACCTGTCGGTCGGCAATACCGATGGGGTATGGCCGTCACTTTCCCGGTGCATTGGCGGGCCTAACCTGATCGCCGGGTTGGGATTGAATATGAATCGACGAGACCTGTTCCTTATGGGCCTGCTCACCACGTTGATGACCCT
Organism: uncultured Fibrobacteraceae bacterium; assembly: GCA_964476155.1. GTDB lineage: Bacteria > Krumholzibacteriota > Krumholzibacteriia > LZORAL124-64-63 > LZORAL124-64-63 > JAHIYU01. The sequence goes on along the minus strand of CAYYYS010000031.1, from coordinate 11,890 downwards.
ACCCGCCTTCGCCCGGCTTCAGATCACCGACATCGACCACTACGACACGACCGACCAGATGCTGCTGGCCAACGAGATCAACGAAAGCGGTGAGCCGTACGCCGAAGCCATGTCCCAGACCGGCATGCCGGGCCCTACGATATGATGAGCGGCGCGGCGCGCGTCATCGCCATGAATATTCTGGCCATGCACTTCGATCAGGCCCACAGCACGCTCGGTGATCGTTCCTGGATTCGGGGGACGCATCTCAAGAGCGCCGATCCGGAGGATGCGGACCAACTGACGGTGGACGTGATCTCACGTCAGGCGTCGTTCCTTCTCGCCAACTCACGTGATCGCAACTGGTTCTTTGCCGCCAAGGCCCGCTTCAATCGCAAAGAAGACAGGCCTTCCGCACCAGTCCCGGATGCCGGCGCGCCGTCTACACGTCGCGCCTGGTGGCCACCGTTTCCGGCGCCCTGCGCGAAGCCCGTCTTGTGGGCGGACCGGTCGATCTGGGGGTCTTCGATCTGCGTGGCAAGCGTTTACGGACGCTGGCCGCGGGCGAGTTCGGCCCCGGGTCGCATACGGTGACCTTCCGGGGCGACGATCCGGCATCGGGCGTCTACTTCCATATCCTCGATGCCGAGGGGCGTCGTGAACAGCGCAAGATGATTCCCGTCAAATAAGTCGGGTGTCATTCGATCGATCAACGATCCGGCCGCCGCATCTTCCGGGATGAGGCGGCCGGTTTTGATTTGATATCGAGCCCGCGGCGGTCCATTCTCCGTATGTGCATATCGGCCGGTCCGGAGGCTGGGCGTCTATGCGTGTTCGCTCCCATCGATACGTTCGTCAGGAAGGCATGACCATGACCATAGAAACCACTCACGACATGGTGCGGAGCGTATATGAACGCAGCCGTGAACGTCTCGCAATCGTGCGCCAGAGGCTGGGGCGTCCCTTGACCCTGGCCGAGAAAGTCATCTTCGGACACCTGGACGATCCGGCGGGGCAGGAGCTGGCCCGCGGCGAGGCCACACTGGCCTTGCGCCCCGACCGCGTCGCCATGCAGGACGCCACCGCCCAGATGGCCATCCTCCAGTTCATGCAGGCCGGCCGTGACGAGACCGCCGTGCCGTCCACCGTCCACTGCGACCATCTGCTGCTGGCCCACAAGGGCGCCGCGCACGACAAGTCCCACGCCCTGGACGTGAACAAGGAAGTCTACGATTTCCTGAGTTCCGCGGCCGACCGCTACGGCATGGGCTTCTGGAAGCCCGGCAGCGGCATCATCCACCAGATCGTACTGGAGAACTACGCGTTCCCCGGCGGGCTGATCATCGGCACCGACAGCCACACGCCCAACGGCGGCGGGCTGGGCATGGTGGCCTGCGGCGTGGGCGGCGCGGACGCCGTCGACGTGATGGTGGGCATGCCCTGGGAAGTGAAGCATCCCAAGCTGATCGGCGTGAAGCTCACCGGCGCGCCCAACGGCTGGACCGCGCCCAAGGATGTCATCCTCAAGCTGCTGGGCATTCTCACGGTCAAGGGCGGCACCAACGCCATCGTGGAGTACTTCGGGCCCGGCGCCGAGGCGCTGAGTTGCACCGGCAAGGCGACCATCACCAACATGGGCGCCGAACTGGGCGCCACCACCAGCATCTTCCCCTACGATGCGCGCATGGCGACCTATCTGCGGGCGACCGGCCGCACCGACCTGGCCGAGCTGGCCGACGCCAACACCGACCTGCTGTCCGCCGACGGCGAGGTCACCGCGGATCCCGAAGCCTTCTACGACCGCATCGTGGAGATCGACCTGTCGACTCTCGAGCCGCATCTGGTTGGGCCCCATTCGCCGGATATCGCCCATCCCGTGGGCTCGATGGCCGCCGACACCGACGCCGAAGGCTACCCGGCCGAGCTGACCGCCGCGCTGATCGGGTCCTGCACCAACTCGTCCTACGAGGATATCTGCCGCGCCGCCGACATCGCGCAGCAGGCCATCGACAAGGGCCTGAAGATGAAGACGAGCCTGTGGGTTTCCCCGGGCAGTGATCAGATCTTCGAGACCATCAAGCGAGACGGACAGCTGGCTGTGCTCGAAGCGGTAGGCGCCACGGTGTTGACCAACGCCTGCGGACCCTGCATCGGCCAATGGCAGCGCGAGGACATTCCCGAGGGGGCGCGTAATTCCATCGTCACCTCGTTCAACCGCAACTTCAAGAAACGCGCCGACGGCAACCCGGAGACCCACGCGTTCATCGGCAGTCCCGAAGTGGTCATGGCCTACGGGCTGGCCGGCACGCTCAAGTTCAATCCGCTGACCGACGATCTGACGACGGAATCGGGCGACGCCGTGAAGCTCGACCCGCCCGCGATCGCCGACGAACTGCCGCCCGCTGGCTTCGTGGTTTCCACCGACGGCTATCAGGCGCCGAGCGCGGGCACCGAGGGCTCGGTCGTGGTCGATCCCGCCAGTGAACGCCTGGCCCTGCTCGAACCGTTCAGCGCCTGGCACGGCGGCGACTACGAAGGTTTGCCGCTGCTGATCAAGGCCCTGGGCAAGTGCACCACCGACCACATTTCCATGGCCGGCCCGTGGCTCAAGTTCCGCGGCCACCTGGACAACATCAGTAACAACATGCTCATCGGGGCGGTCAACGCCTTTACCGAGCAGACCAACAGTGTGAGGAATGTGGAGACCGGTGCGTACGACGAGGTGCCGGCCACGGCCCGCGCCTACAAGGCTATAGGTTTGCGCTGGGTCGTGGTGGGGGACGAGAACTACGGTGAGGGGTCGTCGCGCGAACACGCGGCCATGGAGCCGCGGCATCTGGGCTGCGCGGCGGTGATCGTCAAGAGCTTCGCCCGCATCCACGAGACCAACCTGAAGAAGCAGGGCATCCTGCCGTTGACCTTTGCCGACCCGGCGGACTACGACAAGGTGCGCGAGGACGATCGGTTCGCGATTCGCGGCCTGGCCGACCTGGCCCCGGGTGCGCCGTTGACCGTGGACCTGACCCACGACGACGGTTCGGTCGATACCTTCACCGTCAACCAGACGCTCACGACCGATCAGATCGCCTGGTTCGTGGCCGGTTCGGCGTTGAACAAGATCAAGGCTGGATAGACCGGGTCGTCATCGAAAAGAAAACCCCCGCCGCTCCAGGAGCGGCGGGGTTCTTCGTTCGTGAACGCGAGTGAAGATTACCTGTACAGGTTCTTCACGCCGCCCCAACTGGAAACATCGTTGGCCACGGGGTTCTGGTTGGGGAACCAGATGACGCAGTGCTCCGGAGCGGTGATGGTAATGTCATCCCACCAGTAGTCCACCAGGCCTGCAGAACTGTACATGCGCGCCTCGACCATCAGAGCGTTGTTGTCCGGATCCAGACCGGAGAAGGTCCAGGTGTGGCTCAGGTTACTCCAGCCAAGACCATCGGAGTACGTGCTGTTACCGCCGGCCGAGCCGGTGTAGTTCAGGTGATCGGTATCGGTGTAGTGACCCCAGATGCGGCCACTCGGCGCGCCACCTTCGGTAGTGTCGTAGCACCAGATATCGGCGGTGACTTCGTCACCCTCCTGGATACCCCAGACCCAGCCGACATACAGCTGAGGCGTTCCGCCGACAGGATCCTCGAAGGCGTACAGGGCGTTGTTGCCCGTGTGCACGATGTCCACGACGTTGGCGGTGCCGCCCACGTTACCGTAGAAACCGAACACGGTGGAGACGCCGTCTTCCCAGCCGAAGCTGGCGGTCTGCTGCGCCATGGCGCCGGTGGCTGCCACTGCGAGAACCAGCATGATCGTCAATAACCTCATCTTGTTCATCCTCCCCTTTACGGTGGATTAGGACGGGGGTGGGAAATCTAGAATTCCCACTTCCTCAGTGCTTCTGAGTACACAGAAGCCGCAATCGGTTCTGAACGATTGCAACGAATTACCATACACGATCGATCGCTCGGAAACCCAGAATTCAAGCCGTATCGGATTTTCTTCCCAAGTATCCTCACGCAAAACCGAGTGTATCACATAATAAGGCACTATTCAACATTCGAGCTTCTAAATATATAAAAAATATCCGCTATTGATCCCAAATGATCATGGAAGTCGTTCGTATCAGGTTCACCTTCTGATCATTGGTCAAGTTACCGCCGGGAACGCCGATGATTCTGCTATCGATCATTCTGATGCGTTCGTTTCGAGAGTGTGACATTATTCGGCGACTGGCTGCTGTCGCTCCGGTTGTTCTCCGTGAGAGGAGGGGGAGTGTCTCCAAGGCAATCAATCGTCATGCTGATCCTGGTGACACTGTTGGCCGGTTGTGCGAGCCCGCCTCCCGAGGCGGATATCCGATCGGTACCGGATTCGTCATCGATCATCAAGGCGATATCCCCGGTTGTCACCGACTGGCTCGACCCCACTGATCCCGAAGTCCGCAAAAAGGCCGACACCTGTCACATGCTGCGCACGGCGCTGACCGATACCACCCATTCATGGCTCTGGCTCGAGTTGGACCTGTCCGACTCCCGCTATGTGCGCGTGTTGGGCCAAGGGGCGTTGGTGTTCGGCCTCCTGACCGACGACGGCCCCCGTGAGGTCACCGACACCGGCCTCTTCGTCGCTCTCACCCAGAACGCCAACACTTTCCTCAATTCCACGAGCGGCCCCATCACCATCCGTGCTGTCCACGCCACAGCTCCCGGCGGGCCTGTGCGCCTGCTCGCCCGCCTGCCGGCGGTGGACACCACGCGTACCGTGGTCCATCATGTGAAGCCGGTACCGGAACGCTGGATCCAGAAATAACGGGAGAGACCCCATGGCGATGAACTGGGACGACATTCGCTATCGCGGCGATGTCCGCGATGTCCAGGAACTCTACGACAGCTATCGCATCGGCGACTACCTGGACGCCTTCGAGGAGAACCGTCGCCAACAGGACGAGGGAGTGCGCGAGAACCTGCTCAAGCACGGCATCCGTCTGACCGAGCAGCTCTCACCACGCATCTACCGGCTGCACGCCGAGGTCATGGCGGCGCTGGACGTCAACGGCGACGCCGAGATCTTCTGCCTGCCGGACCGCGACATGAACGCCTTCGCCATCCTGGACATACGCGAGGACAAGACCCACTCGCTGATCGGCATCACCGCCGGCGCCCTGGAGCGCCTGGAGGACGCGGAGATCAAGTTCATCCTCGGCCACGAGATGGGCCACTTCCTCTGCGGGCATAACCGGCTCAATGCGGTTTTCTCCATGGACGAAGACAATCCGTCGGCCACGGTGCTCCCCGCGTTCGGTGAGAGCCTGTTCCTGCGCTGGCGTCAGAAGGCCGAGGTGAGCGCGGACCGGGCCGGCCTGCTGGTGTGCCGCGATTTTCACGCGGCGGCGCGGTCGTTGCTGAAGGTTACCTTTGGTCTGACGGAGAAGAATCTGAACCTGGAGATCGACGCCCTGGTCGCCCAGATCGACGAGATCAGCGGCTCATCGGAGATGATTGAGCAGGCGTTCGCTTCCCATCCGCTATTGCCGATCCGGCTGAAGGCCCTGGAACTCTTCGCGGGCAGCGATCGGGCGCGGCGCAACGGCTGCGAGGCGTTACCGGGCAAGATCGCCGACGATGATCTGGAAGACGGCGTGGATCGCCTGGTCACCCTCAGCCGCCGACATCCCACGAAGCCCCTGGATACGGCCATGATGCACGCCCTGGCCCTGGCCGGCGTTCGAGTGCTGAGCGCCGATGCCGACGTGAGCGACGAAGAGGTCAAGCTTCTGGTCCAGCAGCTCCACACCATCTTCACTGACGAACCGGAGAGCGTGATCGTCACCGATCGCCAGGAGATCGACAAACGTCTGCCCGAATACTGTGCGACGATTCGCGAGGAGGGGGACGACAGCGCGAAACAATTCCTGCTGTCCCGTATCGCGGAAATCGCCCTGGCCGACGGTGCGCTCATGGACCACGAAGCGGACGTGATCCATGAGATCGCGAAAATGTTGGAGGTGCCGGAGAAGGTGGCCTACGCCATTATCGTGGGCGCTGCCCAGTCGGTGGGATTCCGGGCCGACGTCAAGCTGAACCGCATCGCGGCCCAGCTGCGGCGGTCGCTTTCCTAGCCCGAATAATCCGGTCTACCCCGGCAGATCGGCCAGCAGAGCCTCGTTGGTGGAGTACTTTTCCAAAGTCGTGATCAGCGAGCCGAGGGCGTCCTTGGGACTGCGCGACGCCAGCATGCCGCGCATCTTGTTGATGCGGCGTACCGTGGCCTCGTCGTAGAGCAGGTCCTCGCGACGGGTGCCGCTCTCGGTGATGTTGATGGCGGGGAAGAGACGCAGGTCGGCGAGCTTGCGATCCAGCACGAGCTCGCTGTTACCGGTTCCCTTGAACTCCTGGAAGATCAACTCGTCCATGCGTGAGCCCGTGTCCACCAGGGCGGTGGCCAGGATGGTCACCGAGCCGCCGTTCTCGATATTGCGCGCCATGCCGAAGAACCGACGCGGCGTCTCCATGGCGCCAACCTCCATGCCGCCGGTCATGACCCGCCCCTTGCCGCTGCCGGCCAGGTTGAAGGCGCGCCCGATGCGCGTCAGGCTGTCCACGAGCACCACCACGTCGCGGCCGCACTCCAGCTCCACCTGGGCGTGCGACATCATCATCTGAGTAATCCCCACGTGGTCCTGGTAGGACTGATCGTTGGTGCTGGCGAAGACGTCGGCCTTGACGCTGCGGCTGAAGTGGGTGACCTCCTCGGGGCGTTCATCCACCAGCAGGGCCATGACGTGCACGTCGGGGTCGGCTTCGGAGATGGCGTTGGCGAGCTTTTCGAGGATGGTGGTCTTGCCCGCCTTGGGCGGTGATACGATCAGGCCACGGGTCCCCTTGCCGATGGGCGCGATCAGGTCGACGATGCGCATGGTCATGTCGCCGCAGTCGGAAAGGTGCAGGCGTTCGTCCGGGCTGATCACGGTCAGATCGCGCATGGGTCGCCGTCGCGCGAAGTCGGCGGGGGGGAGACCGCCAACCTCCAGGATCCGGTCCATCATGAAACCGTTGCGGCCCTTCTTGAGGGTGCCGGTCACCATGGCGCCTTCGACCAGCTTGTAGCGTCCGGCCAGTTTGCCGGGTACGGCGATGGCCGTTTGGCCGGGGCGAAAGTACTTCTTGGGATCGCGCAATACGAAACCGGATTTCTTGTCCTTCTTGAGGACACCAGTGATGGAATCGGACATGGGGTGAGGTTCTCCGTTACTCGAGTGCTCTGTCTATCTTTGATCTTGGAGTTGGCGAGATCACAAGCAGCCGCCTGCTGCATTGCACTCGCTTGAATTAGACACGGGGAATCTGCCTTGATGATAGTCATGTCGGAGGCGGTCGTCCAGCTAAGTCATGCCTAATCGTCGAGACGGGGCTTGTTGGATCGCTGCTTCTTGAGCGAGCCGCGGCGCTTCTTGTCGTCAATGCGGCGCCGTCGCGAGGCAGCTGTGGGCCTGGTCGTACGCCTGGGTTTGGGGCGGTGAGCCGCCTTGACGATCAAGGCGACCAGCCGGTCGATCGCGTCCTGGCGGTTGCGTTCCTGGGTGCGGAAGCGCCGCGCGTCGATGATGATCACGCCTTCGTCGGTGGCGCGCTTGCCCGCCAGGCGCAGCAGGCGTTCGCGGACGTCATCGGGCAGCGATGTCGATCCGGCCGCGTCGAAGCGCATCTGTACGGCCGTCGACACCTTGTTCACATTCTGACCACCCGGCCCGGACGCGCGGACGAAGTCGAAGCCGAGCTCGTCCTCGCGCAGGGCGATGGTGTCGGTCACCTGAATCACATCAGGCCTCGATCCCCAGGTACTTCTCGGGCGGCACATTGCAGATGGGGCAGCGTTCCTCGGGATCACCAAAGACCGTGTGACCGCAAACCGGGCAGATCGACACCTTGGTGACGTCGATGTCCTGGCCGGCGTCGATCATCTTCTTGGCTTCGCGGTACATGTCCTCGTGGATCTTCTCGGCCTCCAGCGCGAAGTGGATGCTGCGCTGGGCGCCCTTCTCCGCCTGCAGTTCGGCCACGACCTGGTAGGCCGGGTACATCTCCTCGACCTCGAAATTCTCGCCGCCGAAGGCCGCCGCCAGATTGGACGCAGTGTCGCCGATGCCGCCCAGTTCCTTGAGGTGGTTGATGGCGTGCACCTGCTCCGCGTAGGCGATCGCCTTGAAGAGCAGCCCCACCTTGGGATAGCCGTCCTTCTCGGCCTTGGCCGCGAAGGCCAGGTACTTCATGTGGGCCTGGCTCTCGCCGGCGAAGGCGTCTTTGAGGTTCGTTTCGGTCATCGCTCGCATCGTGGGCCTCCTTTTTTAAGTTATCCCGGTTCGCGGGGTTAGTCGCGTGCTAGGTCGTTCAGTCGTTTCGCGTCCACGCCGCACCAGTCGCCGAATTCGTAGGGTTCGCGCGTGGCGATCTCGTCCGGCACGTGTTCGACCAGCTGGTTGTCCCTTCCACTTATTCGTCCGCGCTGATATTCGGGACTTAGAGCATCTTGCCGATAAGCTGGTATTATGCTCAATCTCCTTCTCCAGTCCCTGATCTCGGGCCTCAAGTCCCGCCAATCGCTGATCGCCGAGAACCTCGCTCTACGTCACCAAATCGAGATCCTGGAGCGCAATTCTACCAGACCGGCACTGAAATGGCGAGATCGCGCGCTCTGGGACGTCTTGAGTTGCCTTTGGCCCAGTTGGCGTGACGCCCTCTACATCGTGCATCCTGAGACGGTCATCCGCTGGCACCGCTGGGGTTTCCGCTTCTACTGGGGGTGGAATAGCCGCCACCGATGGCCAGGTCGGCCGAGGATCGCTCCCGAGATCCGCGAGTTGATCCGACAAATGTCGACGGCCAACCCGCTATGGGGAGCACCCCGCTCACCTGTAGCCCTACTAGACGGATCGGTCTGCCCAGGACCATCTGAAGGCCTGCGCTCCTTAGTACCAGCCGATGATCACGGCTGATGAAGCTGGTTCGCCGCTCGATGATGAGCAGCTACGGATTCAGCCGTGCAGATGAAGCGGCCGGATGAATAAATTGAAGGGCCAGGGGTCCAGGTCGCAGCAGAGCAGGAGGATATCGCTGCTGCCCGAGACCAGGCCGGCCTTGCCCTTGGCCGCGGCGTTGGCTTCTATGCGGGTTTCCTCGAGCATGGCCGAGGCCCGGGAGTCCAGGTAGAGCCCGCCGCCGTTGGTTCGGGCCATGTTGTCCGTTGGCGGAACGGAACCCGCGGCAGGACTTTGTCAACCATGTGAGCAGCGGTCGCGGTGATTCGCCCCTCGGTGCGTAGGTGCTGTGCATGGCATTCATTATCCGTGCTGTTAACGCATGCGCCGAGCCATACGCCATCCTGTACGGCTTCATGTCGGGTGCTGCTTTGCCAGGGAAATATCCTGAAATCTTCGCAAAGGCGTTTAGTGATGTCGGCGCCGCGAGGCTGGTTTTCCTTGAAGACGAGGGCGAAGATGCCGGGCATATTGTCTCCTATCTAGATCCGTGTTCAACCTGCGGTGATGTTATCCGCACGAAGCGCTGATCCTCTCCCCAGATGCCGTCGATGATTTGCGCGCGCACTGGCCGCAGCATGTGATAGGGGTCGGAGTAGTTTTTCCGATTATCAGTGAGGGGATTGCTGAAGTCGAAGTCGTAGACTGTGGAAATGGTCCGCAGATCCGACTTGAAGCGGATGTAATCATTAACGCGTCCGAGCCGAGTGAGTGCCTGGCGCAAGTCCGTGTGATTAGGGAGGACGACGACCCTCATGTCGATCCCGTTTTCATGGCAGTACTGGGAGATTCGCTTGAGCTCAGCGTAGTACTCGGCTGGGTAGCGGTAGTTTCCGGAAAAGCGGCGAGTGGTTTCCTCGAGCTGGTATTCCCAGAACTCTTCCTGGTTCATGGGTGGCTCGCCGATATTTGCATCGTGACCGAATAACGTTTTGGCCAAGAGCTTTCCCGTTGCAGTCAGCACATTCAGATTAATGAAGTAGAGCAGGGGATTGTCCAGCGCCGACTGCACTTCACGTACCCGGTTCTTGTCCTGCGTTGCATTGTAGATGCTGAAGTTGACGCCGATGCACACGTTCTCCAGACGAGTGCGCTCGGTCGCGAACCAGAAGGTGGCGAAGGCTTCCTTCAACGACCCTCCTCCGTAGGCGAGATTCACGTATTCCAATCCGGTGCGGTCGACGATGTCCTCTGGTTCCATGCCCATCATGCGCGAATCACCCAACAGGATGTTCGGTGTCGGATTGTTCCTGTACTGCATGAGTTTCCACATGGCGTAGTTCAACTTGAAGGAGATCTCCTTCTTGTCACTTTCTGGTATGATGCTTGAGATGGCTATGTATTCGTAGGGGTCGACAATGATGATGACCGCGATATAGACCGCAAAAGGCACGGCGAAGAGCCCCAGTCGCTTGATAAACCTGTTAACGTTTGACTTCATGCTTCCGCCCTAGAACTGGAAGTAGATGAACTGCTGGGACTGGTTGTAAGCACCCAGGAAGATGATGCACGCGATGATGGCGTAGTAGACGGCCCAGCGCAGCCATACCGGGCGCTGCGCAAAACGGATGCCGATATTCCCCGGGCGTTGCAGGAAATGCACAAATTCCATGAAGATGATGGCGCCAATGGCAATGATCATCTCCCTCTGTGACAGGCCCAAGCCCCGGAAAACCATGTTTAACTGGGTCATGTCCAGTGTGATTACTGATTTCAGGAATGCCCCTAGGCCGTCTGTGGAATGGCCGACAATATAGAAAGCATCTGTCATGCTGTTGGCTCTGAAGAAGATCCAGGCGAAGCAGGTAAGTGTAAAAGTGATGGCCACTGCTGGGATCTTGTAGCCCCAACTCTGCTCGCCCACCCGGAACAGGCGCATCAACATACGTCGTGGCCTGTCCAGCCAGAGTTCCAAAATGAGATAGACTCCGTTAAGGCCACCCCAGAAGAGGAATGTCCAGTTGGCGCCGTGCCAGAAACCGCTGACCAGGAAAGTGATGAAAAGGTTGTAGTACCAGCGCCATTTTGGGACCCGGTTGCCGCCCAGCGAGATGTAGAGGTAGTCCCGGAACCAGGTTGATAGGGAGATATGCCAACGCTGCCAGAATTCGGCGATGGACTTGGAAAAATATGGTCTGTCGAAGTTCTTCATCAGGTCATAGTCGAGGACGCGCGCTGAACCGATGGCCATATCTGAATAGCCTGAGAAGTCACAGTAGATCTGAAAGGCAAAGAAAACAGTCGCCAGCAGCAACTGAGCGCCCATGAAGTCCTGGGGGCTGTTGTAGACCGTATTGACCAATACCGCTATACGGTCAGCGATGACGACCTTCTTGAACATGCCCCACATGATCAGCCGCAGCCCTGAGATCACCCGGCCATAATCGAAGCCGTGTTCCCTGTAGAACTGGGGCAAAAGATTCGAAGACCGTTCGATTGGCCCGGCCACCAGTTGGGGAAAAAACGATACGTAGAGGGCGAAGATACCCAGGTGGCGTTCGGGGGGGTGGTTACCCCGATAGACGCTGATGGTGTAGCTGAGCGTCTGGAATGTATAGAACGAGATGCCCACCGGCAGCAGTACCTGAAAGGCCGGCACATCATAAAAGATATTCAACTGGTTGAACAGATGTCGTACCGATTCGTTGGCGAAGTTGAAATACTTGAAGGCAAAAAGCAGCCCCAGGTTGGTGAAGATACTCAAAATCAGGTACTTGCGACGCTTCAGCTTATCGGGCTGGGCCCCCATGCGTAGGCCGGCGAAGTAGTCAATCAATGTCGAGGCGATGATCAGGACGATGTATTCCACTCGCCAGCACATATAGAAGTAGTAACTGGCTGTTAATAGTAGTATCCAGCGCCGACGCTGAGGCATCA
>CAYYYS010000030.1:0-35068 GCA_964476155.1 uncultured Fibrobacteraceae bacterium | reverse complement strand
TTAACAAATACCTTACACCAGCAGGTGGAGTCTTTCAACTGGGAAAAACGCTCAAGTTAGGCAGGAATCACCTTGCCTCGATAGACTCCGTTCATTATCGTCGATGGTTGGTTCAGGGCGATACTCCACGCGAGGATCGCTCTTAATAAAATGTCCGCGAAGAGAGTGGTTTCGCGGCGACAGCGCGGAGACGACGCTGCCTACAGTTCCACGTCGACACGAAGGGTGTACCTCACATGGGTAACATGATCTATCTGATCCCGGCGGCAGGCGTACTCGCGCTGCTGTTCGCCTTGTACAAGACGGCCTGGGTCAAGAAACAGGACGCCGGCAACGAGACCATGCAGACCATCGCCGGCCACATCCAGGAAGGCGCCATGGCGTTCCTGGGCCGCGAGTACAAGGTTCTGGGGATCTTTGTCCTCGTCGTGACCGTGCTGTTGGCCTGGGGGAACGCCAGCCTGGAGAATTCCCACTGGCTGATCGGTCTCTCCTTCCTGTTCGGCGCAATCTGCTCGGGCCTGGCGGGCTTCTTCGGCATGAAGATCGCCACGCTGGCCAACGTGCGCACCACCGCTTCGGCCCGTACCAGCCTGAACAAGGCCCTGGGCGTCGCCTTCAGCGGCGGCACCGTCATGGGTATGTGCGTGGTTGGCCTGGCCGTGATCGGCCTGAGCGTCCTGTTCCTGGTCTATGACAGAACCTTCGGTGTCGAGTGGGGCATGAGCCGCGTGCTGCAGGTCCTGTCCGGCTTCTCGCTGGGCGCCTCTTCGATCGCCCTGTTCGCCCGTGTGGGCGGCGGCATCTACACCAAGGCCGCCGACGTGGGCGCCGATCTGGTCGGCAAGGTCGAGGCCGGCATCCCCGAAGACGATCCCCGTAACCCCGCCGTCATCGCCGACAACGTGGGTGACAACGTGGGCGACGTGGCCGGTATGGGCGCCGACCTCTTCGAGAGTTATGTGGGCTCGATCGTGGGCTCGATGATCCTGGGCGTGGCCTTCGTGGGCAACGGCGACATCAATGCCGTCATGCTGCCCCTGGTTTTGGCTGCCACCGGTATCATCGTCTCGATCATCGGTACCTTCTTCGTGCGCACCAGCGAGGGCGGTAATCCGCAGACCGCGCTGAACATGGGTACCTTCGGCGCCGGCGTTATCATGCTGGTCGTTACCTACTTCGCCGCCAAGCTGATGCTTCCTGTCGACAAATTCATGGGCGTCTTCTGGGCGACCATCGCCGGTCTGGGCGGCGGCATCGCCATCGGCCTGATCACCGAATACTACACGGCCGAGGACCGCGGTCCGGTCCAGGGCATCGCGAAAGCTTCGGAGACCGGTGCGGCCACCAACCTCATCGGTGGTTTGGCTTTGGGTATGCAGTCGACCCTGCTGCCGATCATCGTGTTGAGCGCCGTGATCCTGATCGCCCACGAGGTGGCCGGTCTGTACGGTATCGCCATTGCGGCTCTGGGCATGCTCTCGACCACCGGTATCCAGCTGGCCGTCGACGCCTACGGTCCCATCGCCGACAACGCGGGCGGCATCAGCGAGATGGCCGGCCTGGGCGAGGAAGTCCGGGCGCGCACCGACAAGCTCGACGCGGTCGGCAACACCACCGCCGCCATTGGCAAGGGTTTCGCCATCGGTTCGGCCGCCCTGACCGCCCTGGCCCTGTTCAGCGCCTACCGCGTGGCGGTCGGCCTGGAGAAGATCGACCTGCTGAACCCGCTGGTTCTGGTTGGTCTGTTGCTGGGCTCCATGCTGCCCTTCCTGTTCAGCTCCTTCGCCATGAGCGCCGTGGGACGCGCCGCCTTCAAGATGATCGAGGAAGTGCGCCGTCAGTTCCGCGAGATCCCCGGCCTGATGGAAGGCAAGGCCACCGCCGACTTCCGTCGCTGTGTGGACATCTCCACCACCGCGGCCATCCGTGAAATGATCGTACCCGGTCTGATCGCCATCCTGACGCCGGTCGCCGTGGGCTTCATCGGCGGCACCGAGATGCTCGGCGGACTGCTCTGCGGCGTGACCGCCACGGGCGTGCTGATGGCCCTGTTCCAGTCCAACGCCGGCGGCGCCTGGGACAACGCCAAGAAGCACATCGAGGGCGGCGCCCATGGTGGCAAGGGCAGCGATGCCCACCACGCCGCCGTGGTCGGCGACACCGTCGGCGATCCGTTCAAGGACACGTCCGGCCCCAGCCTGAACATCCTGATCAAGCTGATGTCGGTGATTTCCCTGGTGATTGCTCCGTTGCTGGTCTGATTCGATCGGTAATCGGCATCGCAAAGGCCCGCCCCTTCGGGGGCGGGCCTTTGCGTGCGTGCAGGGCTGCAACTGCCCGGTCTCAGAAGGCGTAGCTCGCGCCGAGGCCCACGATGCCCTTGTAGCCGAGGCCCACCGACAGGTCCAGCGCGAACCGGTCGCCGAGACGCAGGCCGAGCGGTGTTATCTGGTAGGCGATCAGGACCGAGCTGTTGGTCTCGAGTTCGTCGATGTCGGTTTGCGACTGCAGCATCGACACGCCGCCCATCAGCTCCAGGAACAGGCCGAACGATCCGGTGCGTACGTAGTAGCGCTTCACGCCCAGCATGAGCGTGTAGAAGTCGTCGGTCACGTTGCCGGCGACGGTGCCCGTGCTTTGAACCTCATAGCGTTTCTGGTAGCGCGTGTAGTCGACGTGCATGACGAGCTGCGACATGTCACCCATGGGTCGGGCGTACTCGACAAAGAGGGTGGCGTTTTCGGTCTCGGTCGTCGGTTCGATGGTGCCGAAGGATAGCGTGGCCAGGGTGATGTCCGTGAACAGTTCGAAGAGTGTTTGTACCGGTGCCACCCCCACGCCAACATGGAGCTCGGCGGCACCGTTCTCGGCGGCCGAGAGCGGAGAGGCGAACAGGACCATCGCGAGGAGCACGATCAATGCGCCGGGTGTCGCGAATCCATTAGTCTTGCCGTTCATCAAGGTTCCTCCGGGAAAGCGGTGGCGTTGATCTGTGAAACGAACAGCATATCGCGAGCCAGACAGCATGTCGCGAGCCAGATAAAGTCTATGCAGGTGTAACCGGCGGTATTTATGAGAGATACATGGATCTAGCGTTGCACAGGCTATGTCCTGCACTGTGAAGACCGGGGACAATGTGTGAAGAAACGCGTCAAAGGTCCGCCTCATCGGGTGCGGGCCGCCTGTTCGTGCGAACGTGACCGTATATGAGTCTAGTCAAATGACCTGACGCAATGGGTCTATTCCCGCTTGCGTGGCCCCCTTTATCATCCCAGTTTTGGTGAGAACCAATACCCAGGAGGGATCCCATGCCCGACCCCAGGATGTCCGCCCTGTTCGAGAGTCGCAAGCCGTCGGTGATCCGCATGGCGCAGATCAAGTTCGACGAACGCGAGGACGATACCGAAGCCATCAACGTCGCCATCGGCAACGTGTCGCTGCCCATGTACCCGGCCATGCGCGAGCGCATGACCGCCCTCGACGGGCCCGACAGTCCGTTCAAGGACGGCGTGGTCAAGTACTCGGCCACCAGCGGTACGCCAGAATGCGTCGAGGCCTTCAAGAACATCATCGCCAGCAGCGGCTTCGCAACCGACGATATCCAGGGCCACATCACCGAAGGCGGCAGCCAGGCCATGGAGCTGCTCATCGCCGGCGTGTGCGGTCCGGCCGGCAGCGACGAAAGCCCGCTGATGCTCATCGACGCGGCCTACACCAACTACAAGACCCTCTGTCAGCGCATGGGCCGCGGTACCTGCTCGATCCAGCGCACCTTGGGCGACGACGGCAAGTTCACCCTGCCCGACGCCGGCGAGATCGAAAAGGTCATCCTCGAACACGGCCCCCAGGCCATCGTGGTCATCCCCTTCGACAACCCGACGGGACAGTACTACGACAAGGCCGCCATGATCGAACTGGCGCGCCTGGCCGTGAAACACAACCTGTGGCTGGTGAGTGACGAGGCCTACCGCGAGCTCTACTACAGCGGGGACGAGTGCACGAGCATCTGGGGCGTCACCGACGCCGACGTGCCCGGCATCGAGGGCCGACGCATCTCCATCGAGACCGCCTCGAAGGTGTGGAACGCCTGCGGCCTGCGTATCGGCGCCCTGATGACCGACAACGTGGTCTTCAACCGCCAGGCCATCGCCGAGCACACCGTCAGCCTGTGCAGCAGCGTCATCGGCCAGTACATCTTCGGCGCGCTGGCTCATGAGGATCACAACACGCTGCAGGCTTGGTATACCCAGCAGCGCGACTACTACCGCGCCATGCTTTTCGACTTCACCGACGCCATGAAGAAGGCCCTGCCGGGCGTGATTGTTTCCAGCCCGGACGCGGCTCTCTACTCGGTGCTCGACATGCGCGCCCTCGTGGCCGACGACTTCAACGCCCTGGGCTTTGTCCTGTGGTGCGCCAAGGAAGGCAGCGTTGCCGTCGACGACAAGCGGATCACGGTGCTCACCGCGCCCATGGGCGGATTCTACAGTGTGCCCGAGGGCGCACCGAATCCCGGCCGCACCCAGGTGCGGGTGGCCTACGTGGAGTCGCCCGAGCGAATGGCGGCGATTCCGGCGCTGTTCGCGGATCTGTTCCGGCAGTATGCGAAGAAGCGGGCGGGGGAGACGGTCGGGGCCTGATTGTTCGGCTCAAAGATAAAGCGGCGACCCGTATCGGCGGGTCGCCGCTTTGTCATTACCGATACAGTGTCTTGAGCGAACTCCACTGCTTGTCCTCGTTCCCCGTCGGATCGATGAGCGTATACTCCGTCGTCGGGAGAGGGGGCGGCGGGAAGGTGCCCGCTTGGAATTCGTAGACCACAATCTGGTAACTTCCAGCCGGGTCGGTGTTGGTGCTCGTATCGTACTGGATTACCACCGTCTCACCGGCCGAGATCGACTCCATCACGGGCAGTCCCACGCATCCGTAAACACAACTTTGGGTTTCCTCGTGTACGATCCCCAAATAGGGGTACGAATTAATTTCCACGGTGTGATCCGTCGGATTGTGGATGGTGATCTCCACCGTTTCTCCCAGGTTGTAGCTGGTGGCGCCGGTGACGACCGTCAGGTCCTGGGCGGCGCCGAGGGATGAGAGAAAAAAGATGGCCATGAAGACGAATAGGCATTTGCGATGGCAACAGGTCATGGAGGACTCCTTTTCGAGCATGCCGACGTAATGACGGGGACCAACTCAGGGGGAGTACGCTTAAGTATACCCAAAACACACGGGTCAAGGCAACCATCCGGCAGCGATCCAACAGGCAGAGATCTCAGTCCAGCGGTACGCCACCACCTTCCAGATAAGGCGTCAACCGATCCACCAAAAAATGACGCCACGTCCGCTCAATAATCGCCGGCCACCGCTCCTCAACCTCGCCGACACCGTGTACCTCCACCGTGATCCGCGTATGCCCCTCGTCGGCATCCTCGAAAGTCCAGGTCGTGACCATATGCAAGGCGCTGCCCGCCAGTCCCAACGGGCCGTCGAAGCGCAGCATCTCACCCCGCTTGGCGAGGGTGACGACCGCGTGGCGCACGCCGTCGCCGCTATCGTCGAAGATCTCCATGAAAAAGGGGGGGGCGACAGGTGCCGAGCCCCTCCAGGATAACCGTTACCGGTTCGATTTGGCTATGGCTTCCTCGTGGCCTTTGAGCACGCGGCTGCACCTACTCCCCATCCCCATTCAGCACGTCCAACAAGTACATCTCGAACCAGGCCAAATCCCACTCCATCTTGGCCAGCCTGTTTTCATATGTGGAGAGCCCGTGCCCTTCGTCAGGATAAACAACCAGTTCCACCGGCACGTCCAGGTAGTGATAAAGCGCCCGATACAGCGCCCGCGAATGCGCCGGCGGCACGCGCGGATCCGAGCCGCCCACATGGATCAACGTCGGCGTCGTAACCTTATCCAGCCCGTAGAGTGGCGATCCCGTCTGGTAGTGCTCGGGTCGCTCCCAGGGCAGGCCCTGCATGAAGTTGATCACGTGGCCGGGCGTATCCTCGACGCCCCACTGGATCACCATGTCCAGCACGCCGGCGCCGCTGCTGGCGGCCTTGTAGAGATCGGGTCGCGCCACGATGGCGCAGTTGGTCAGGTAGCCGCCGTTGCTCCAGCCCATCACGCCGATCTTGTCGGGATCGGCCAAGCCGTCGGCGATCATCTTTTCGGTGCCGGTGATGATGTCGGTCAGCTCGATCTCGTTTTCGCGATCGATGAGTTTCGCGAGGAACTCGTCGCCGTAGCCCAGCGAGCCGTGGTAGTTGGGGCTGAGCAGGGCGTAGCCGTTGGCCGCCATCAACGTGCGTCCGTAGATCCACAGGCGGAAGCGGTACTTGGTCGACGAGGTCGGTCCGCCGTGCAGCTCGATGATTGTGGGCAACGGGCCGTCGGTCGTCCGGTCGTAGCCCGCGGGCAACTCGAGGATACCGTGTACCTCGTCGCCATCACCGCCGATCCAGGTGTAGTCGAGGATCTGCGGGAGGATCCAGGTCTCCATCTGGGGATTGACTCGGGTGCAGGGCGTCAAGCCGCCCTTCTCCAGGTTGTAGAGGTCGCCCGTGCGGTCCAGGTGGTCGACCGCGACCAGACAGGTCTTGCCGTCGTCGTCGAAGTCGTAATCGGTGCAGACCACATCGCCGCCGGTCAATGTACGGGTCTTGCCCTGTTTGCCGCCGCGCAGGCCGTCCACCTGGTAGACCCGGACGCGTCCGCGGTCCTCGCCCAGGTAGGTCAGGGCGCGGCTCTTGCCACGCCAGGCGATATCGCCCTGCAGGCTGACCGGATGGGGACGCGTTACGCGTTGGAGTTGGATGCCGTCGTCGCGCCAGTCGGCCACCCAGAGCTGGGTGGCGAAGCCGTCGTAGGCGATGGCGAAAGCCAGGGCGTTGCCGTCGTGGGCCCAGTCCATTTCGGTGATCCAACCGAAAGGCGACGGGTGATCGTCGCGCCAGGTCTGTGAGGTGACGGGCGTGATCTCGCCGGTGGCGATATCCAGCACGTCGATGCGCGACCAGCCCTCGTTGAAGATGGTTTCCTCGTCGGGCGTGGTCTGCAGGGCCAGTCTGGTCCCGTCGGCGGACAGGGCCATGAAGTTGATGACACGCGTGGCTTCGAGGATCTGTTCGTCGCGCCAGCTGGTCATGTCCAGGTGGCGCACTTCGTCGAATTCCACGACGCCGTGGCCGTATTCCAGGTCGCCCCACTTCTGCTTCAGGTCCTTCCAGTCGTCGTCGTGGTTCTCGATGCCGACGGTATAGTAGAGTCCGTCGCGAGCGACCTCGAAATGACCGACACCGTCGACCACGCGCGTCACCGCGAACAGGCCCGACCCGTCGGGCCGCACGCGCCACACCTGGTGGCTGCCGTCGTAGGGCGGATCCTCCTCGCCACGATCCCAGCGGCCGCCGAAGTAGATCCACTTGCCGTCGGTACTCCATACCGGTCCGTGGGGACGGGTCAGGTCGAAGGTCAGACGCCGGCTGGCGCGCGTCTCGACGTCGGTCAGCCACAGCTCGGACTTGCGACCGCCGCCGGGGCCTTCCCAGCCGCTCTGGATCCAGGCGACCGAGGCGGCGTCGGGGGAGACGGCCGGACTGTCGGCGTAGACCAGGGAGAAATAATCCTCGGGGACGATCACGTGGTCGCGAACGGGCGCGGCCGCGACCGTCGCGGCGGATACGAGGACAAACACGCATAGGAAGACCTGCCATCGGCGCAAAGCGACGACCTCCTGCTGAAGTAATCCGGATTCGGGTCAAGCCGACCATAGCATGCGGTGGCGGGGGATGGTAGAGTCTCGCCCATGTTTTCAAGCAAACGCATTCACGGGATCCTGATCCGGGCCGCGCTGGTCGTCACTACGCTGGCCGCCGTCGCGGGTTGCCGCGATGAAGGGGGTGTGACGCCGCCCCGTCCCGAATCGCGCGTCCACGCCTTCTACTATCCCTGGTACGGCAACCCCGAGGTGGACGGTGAATACCGTCACTGGCGTCACGACCAGATGGGCGATGTGCCCGATCGTCGCACCTACCCAGGTGGCGACGATATCGGCGCGGACTTCTATCCGGCTCTCGGTTGTTACTCGTCAGCCGATCCGGTGATTGTCCAGAAGCACATGCTGTGGGCGGAAAGAGCGGGCGTCGGCACATTTTGCGTCTCGTGGTGGGGGATCGGTTCGCCCGAGGACGTCCTGCTGCCCTCGCTGTTCAAGTCGGCCGGGTTCCACAACATGAAGATCAGCCTGCACCTGGAACCGTTCCCCGGTCGCGATCCCGCGAGCCTGCGCGAAGCCCTGGCCCATCTGCTCGGCCGTTTCGGCGATCACCAGGCCCTCTACCGGCTGCCCGGCGACGGCCGGCCCGTCTGCTATGTCTACGATTCCTATCTGACGCCACCCGACGCCTGGGCCGAACTGCTCACGCCGGATGGATCGCTCACGATCCGCGGCACCGATCTGGATGTGATCATGCTGGGCCTGTGGGTGGGCGAGGACGACGGCCCCGCCTTGCGCGATGGCGGTTTCGACGGCACCTACACCTACTTCGCCACCGACGGGTTCACTTACGGATCGACCACCGCCAACTGGTGCGAATTGGCCGATTATTCCCGCGAAAACGGTCTACTTTTCGTGCCCTGTGTCGGGCCCGGTTACGCGGACCTGCGCATCCGACCCTGGAACGGGGCCAATCAGCGCGAGCGTGAGGGCGGCGACTACTATCGCCGCATGACCGCCGTCGCGGTGGACCTCGCGTCGGTGCTGATCGGTCTGACATCCTTCAACGAGTGGCACGAGGGCACCCAGATCGAGCCCGCCGCGTCCCGCGCGCTACCCGATTTCACCTACCGCGACTACCGGCCCCTCGGGCCGAACGCCTATCTCGATCTCACAGCCGATTGGGTCGGGGACTATCGTCGCGTCCTGGAGGGGCGCTGAGCGGTCAGTCCAGGATTTCCACGGGATCACCGACGCTGATCCGCCCGGCTTCGCGGACGCCCATGAACACGCCGAAGCAGGGCTTGCCGTCGATGAGATGGACCGTCGCCAGCGTGTGCAACGGTTCGTTGTTCGAGGCCCCGGACGCGGGGTCGACGGTGATGTTCGGGCAGCGGTTGCAGGAGTCAAAGATTTCGAAAACCGCGCTGCCGATGCGTATTACCCGCCAGTCGTCCTCCTGCCAGGGCACGCCACCGGTGACGGTCAGGTTGGCCCGGAAACGGTCCTGCGCCACCGGTTCGTTCAAGTGGGTGTTCAGATCCGTCAGGGAGGCATCGCAGACCAGCAGGTAAGGCGCGTCGCCCGCAAACCCGATGGCCACCGACGGATCGACCTTCGAGGGGCGTTTCACGTCGTCGGGCATGTAGGCCAGGCGCACGGTGTCTCCGAGCAGGTTGCCGAACCAGGCGTCGGCCTCGGAGCCCGCGGCCGCCGCGGCAATGACGTCGCCCTTGACCGTAGCCTCGATGCGTTCGGCGTCGGATGGGGGCGGCGGCACGTCCAGATCAGGTAAGCCGTCGCTTGAGAGGGTCAGGCCGGCGCCGTTCAGGGCGACCCGCAGGCGGGTCATGGCCGGGTGGGATTTGAGCATGACGGGAGTCCCGCTCGTCGTCATGAGCAGCCAGCGACGATCGCCGGCAAAGCCGCCGGGGCCAGCGTGAGCGGTCGTGAGAGGGGCCGCGCGTCCGGCCTTCAGTGGGTAGACGTCGATGGTGGATAGGGTCAAATCATTGGCCGGCATGCTCAAACTCCTTCTGTCTGGTCCCGGTGACCCTCAGAAATTGCGCTTCTCCCGGGGTGCGGTCAATACCTGAATGGATCAAGGCTCGACTTGTCGTAATTGCATGGCCGCTCTTGAAAATCCCGCCAGAGTGTCTATCCTTTGACGGTCGATTCGAAATACGACCATTCCCTGGGAGGACCCCCGTGAAAGTCACGATTACGATCGCCGCCATCTTGATGACGACTGTGCTGCTGGCCGGTTGCGGTGAGAAAAAGGACGATGCGCAGGCCTGGAGCCAGAAGGTCGATGAACAGACCTCGACCGATATGCCCGTTCAGGCAACAGTCGACCCCGGCCTGCCCGGCGGCGAGGTCCTGGAAACCTTCGACTCCGGCGGCTACACCTACGTTCGTCTGAAGACTGCCGAAGGCGAGATCTGGGCCGCGGGTCCGGAAGCCGGCCTGGCTATCGGCGATGTCGTCATCCTCGAGGGCGCCATGGTCATGAAACAGTTCAGGGCGGCTTCCCTGGACCGGACTTTCGAAGAGATCTGGTTCGCCTCGGGTTTCGGTGGTGCCGGCATTGAAACCACCACGAATCCCCACGGCGGAATGATGGGTATGGGCGGCGGCGAATCGTCTGCGGAGGTCGTCACCGACTTCAGCGATCTGAGCCCGGCGACCGATGGTTTGACCATCGCCCAGGTCTTCGCCGACCGGACCGATCTCGCCGGACACCGGGTCAAGGTGCGCGGCCGGGTCACCAAGTCCCTCAGCGGTATCATGGGGCACAACTGGCTGCACCTGCAGGACGGATCCGGCGACGCAGCTTCCGGCGACCACGACCTGACCGTCACCACGGACCAGATGGCGCAGACCGGTGATACGGTGTTGATCGAGGGCGTTCTCGCGGTCGACAAGGATTTCGGCAGTGGCTACTTCTACTCCGTCATCGTCGAAGAGGCGAGCGTCACGGTAGAGGAAAACATGTAAAGGAGGCGGCGTCCGTGTCGGACCGATCAATCCTGCACGTGGACATGGACGCGTTCTTCGCCTCGGTGGAAGTTCTCGACGATCCGCGCCTGCGCGGCAAACCCGTCATCGTCGGCGGGACGCCGGAAGGGCGCGGCGTTGTTTCGGCCGCCAGCTACGAGGCCCGCGCCTTCGGCGTCCACAGTGCCATGAGCGCCGCCCGTGCCGTCAAGCTCTGCCCTGACGGCGTCTTCATCCGTCCCCGCGGCGGCCGCTACGCAGAGATCTCCGGTCATATCCTCGACGTCTTTCACGACTTCACGCCCCTGGTTGAACCCCTGTCTATGGATGAAGCTTTCATGGATGTAGGTGGCAGCTTGCGCCTGTTCGGATCGGCCGAAGCCATCGGTCATCGCATCAGGCGGCGCATTCAGGACGAGATCGGACTGGTGGCTTCGGTGGGCGTGGCGCCCAACAAGTTCCTGGCCAAACTGGCCAGCGATCTGGAGAAGCCGAACGGGTTCGTGGTCGTCGATCCGCAACGGGTACAGGAATGGTTGGATCCCTTGCCGATCAAACGGCTTTGGGGTGTGGGACCGCGCTCTCAGGAGATCCTCGCCGGACTGGATATCCGGACCATTCGCGACGTTCGTCTCTGCGCGCCGGCGCGTCTGGAAGATCGGCTCGGACCGGCCCTGGCCCGCCACGTATCAGCCCTGGCTGTCGGCTGCGACGACCGGCCGGTGATCCCCGACCATGAAGCCAAGAGTATCGGGCACGAGTTGACCTTCGCCGCGGACATCGAGGACCGCGACGCGCTTATAGATATCCTCGACGGTCTGGCCGACAAGGTGGCCCGCCGCCTGCGCCGCGCCGATTTCGTCGCCCGGACCATCCAGATCAAGGCCCGCTACCCGGATTTCTCCACCAGAATGCGCTCGCTCACCCTCCCGACGCCCACCGCGTCGACACGCGCGCTGCGCGACGCGGGGCGCGAACTCTTCGACACCCACCTGGGACGGCGTGGTCGTCCCCTGCGCCTGATCGGCATCACGGCCCAGAACCTGGCCCATGCCGACGCACAGCCCGCCGAGCTCTTCACCGACGAAGGCGAGGAGCAGGATCGCACCCTGGATGCGCTCACCGACCAGGCCGTCGATCGTTATGGCAAGGGCGCCCTGACGCGCGGACTGCGCCGACACGATCAGGGCTCGCGCGAGGGACGCGAGTGAGTTGCCGCCATTCCACCTCTTGCGACATCGCGCCACTTCGGTGATTCTGATCTGACCTGGAGGCAATCAATGCGTAAGACCGTGATAGGCGTGATGGGCGGATGTGTCGTCGACGAGGCGGCCACCGCGGCGGCGTACGAACTGGGACGGGGTATCGCCGTCAACGGCTGGGCCCTGCTCAATGGGGGCCGACCAACCGGCGCCATGGATGCATCGGCCCGCGGCGCCCACGAGGTGGGCGGACTGACCATCGGCGTTCTCTACGACGACGACCGTGACAAAGCGAGCCAATACCTGGACCTCGTAATCCCCACGGGCATGGGCGCCGGCCGCAACATCATCAACGTGCTGAGCAGCGACGTGGTGGTGGCCTGCCCCGGCAACGGCGGCACCATGTCGGAGATCGCCATGGCCCTGCGTTTCGGACGCCGCGTGATCCTGCTGGGCTTCGATCCCGGCGCCGCCTTCCTGGATCGTTGCGGCGAGGGGGAGTGGAGCCTGGCGAACACGCCCGCCGAGGCGATCACGCAGATCAAGGCTTGGCTGGAACGGCCGAAAGATAGCGAGTGAACTCGCCAATCCCATGATCGAAGGTTGACTGAGCACTAATGTGCGGTATTTGTGGAGCCGTGTCCCTTGCGGGGCGTCTGGAGATGCCCGACGGTGCGGCCGAAAGAATGATCGGCGTGATGAATCACCGCGGCCCGGACGAGTACGGGGCGTGGCGCGATGCGTCGGTCTTTTTCGGGCACGCGCGGTTGAGCATTATCGATCTGTCCACGGGCCAACAGCCCCTGGGCAGCGCCGACGACCGCGTCTGGGTCACCTTCAACGGCGAGATCTTCAACTACATCGAACTGCGCGAGGAATTGCGCGCCGCCGGCCACGTTTTTCGCACCCAGTCGGACACCGAAGTGATCGTCGCCGCCTATCGTGAGTGGGGGGGCGACTGCGTCGAACATTTCAACGGACAGTTCGCTTTCGCCATTTTCGACGTCGATCGGCGGCGTCTCTTTTTGGCCCGTGACCGTTTTGGCATCCGTCCCCTGTTCTGGGCTCGTCACGGTGACGTGCTCCTGTTCGGCTCGGAAGTGAAATCCCTGGCCGGCTGGCCGGGCTTCGTTCCCCAACTCGACGCGGCGGCCCTGGGCGAAGTCTTTTCGACCTGGGTCAACGTGCCGCCGGCCACATCCTTCGCCAACGTGAAACAGCTGCCGGCCGGGCATACGGCCGTCGTGGACCTGTCGAGGCCCGACGCCGGCGACCCGGTGCCCCATCGCTACTGGCACCCGTCCTTTTTGCCCGCCGAAGAAGACCACCGTTTCGTGAGCCGCGAGGAGCGCGCGCGTTTGGCCGAAGAGGTGCGCGAGGCCTTGGCCGACGCGTCGGTTATTCGCCTACGCGCCGATGTCCCCGTGGGCGCTTACCTGTCCGGCGGGCTCGACTCCTCGGCGACGGCGGCCCTGATCCAGCACACTACCGACCGGCGCATGAAGACCTTCTCGGTGGGCTTCAAGGACGCGGCCTTCGACGAGACTCGTTGGCAGAAGACCATGTCCGAGCATCTGGGCACCGACCATGAGATGATCAGCGTGGGGGACGCGGAAATCGCGGGCACCTTCGCCGACGTGGTCTGGCATACCGAGACCCCCATCCTGCGCACTGCGCCGGCGCCCCTGTACGCCCTGTCCGGCCTGGTCCGGTCCCAGAGCTACAAAGTCGTGCTGACGGGAGAGGGCGCCGACGAGGTCTTCTGCGGCTACAATATCCTGCGTGAGGCCAAGGCTCGGGCGTTCTGGGCCCGCGACCCCGAATCGTCCCGCCGCCCGTCGTTGCTGACGCGTCTCTACCCGTATCTGCAGCAGTCGCCCCAGGCGTTTCTGCGTCAGTTCTATGGCGCCGGGCTCGAAGACGCCGATAACGACCCGTTCTTTTCCCATCGTCCACGCTGGAACAACACCGGACGCATTACCGGTTTCCTGGCGCCGGAAGTGGCCGAGGCGGCGGCGGCCCGCGACCCCGAGGCTCGTTTGCGGGAGTCCCTGCCCGAGGCCTTCACCGAATGGGGCCCAGTAGCTCGCGCCCAGTACCTGGAAATGACCCTGTTCATGGCCGGTTACCTGCTGTCGTCCCAGGGTGACCGCATGCTCATGGGCCACACGGTCGAAGGACGCTTCCCCTTCCTGGATCACAACGTGACCGAACTGGCGGCCCGCATCCCGGCCACCGCCAAGCTGGCGGGTTTGAACGAAAAGGCTTTATTGAAGGCCGCGGTTGCCGATCTTCTTCCTGCGGAGATCGTTACACGGCCCAAGCAGCCCTATCGCGCGCCCGACAGCGCCAGTTTCCTGGTGGGTGACGGCGCCGATCTGGCCGAGACCATGCTTGGCGAGGATGCTCTGCAGGATGCAGGCCTCTTCGCGTCGAAACGCGTGGCGGCCCTGGTCCGTAAATGGCATTCGGGCAAGCTGACCGGAGCCCGCGACAACATGGCCTTTATCGGCCTGTTGAGCACGCAGTTGCTGGCGCGGCAGTTCGGTCCCGAACTCGAAACACGCATTGCCGATAGCGCCCTGTTGCCGGACGAGATCGACTGGCGCGGCGCGGCGGCCGATAATCGCTAATGACTTGAACCCAGGCGGAAGTACATGAAAACGATGGAACTGAGGGACCAGCTACACGGCTTCGTGGTGGAGAATTTCCTGTTCGGCGACACCGAACCTCTCAAGGACGATCAGATGTCGCTGCTCGACAACGGCATCATGGACAGCGTGGGCGTAATGGAACTGGTGGCCTTCCTGGAACAGGACCTGAGCCTGACCATCGACGACGCCGAACTGATCCCCGAGAACCTGGATTCGATCGCCAACCTCGTCGGTTTCGTCACGCGTAAGCAGGGGTGATTCGATGGCCACGGTCCACGGCCTGCTCTCCGACACGGCAAACCGTCGTCCGGAAGCGATCGCCCTGACTCTCGGCGGGGTGCACACCACCTACGCCGAGATCATCGCCGAGGCCGACCGTACCGCCGCCTTCCTGGCCGAACAGGGTGTTGCGCGTGGCGATCGCATCGCCTTGTTGATGGACAATTCCCCGGACTATGTCGCGGCCTTCTTCGGCGCCCTGCGTGCCGGCGCCTGCGTCGTGGCCCTCAATCACGCCAATCGCGCCAAGACCCACCGCGCCCTGCTGCGCGACTCCGGGGCCGTCGGTCTGTTGACCCGCGGACGCGAGGCGCGCAATCTTCCGGACATCATCGCCGACTGCCCGGACCTGAGTTTCGCCGTGACCGACAAGCGCAATCCCAAGTGGGAACTGCCCGCGAGTTGCGATCAACTCACGCCGGAGGACGTGGACGCGGCGCCCGAATTTACACGTGTAAATGTGGGTGCCGACGATCTCGCCGTCATCCTCTACACCAGTGGCTCGACCGGCAGGCCCCGGGGTGTGACCCTGACCCACGGCAACCTGGTCGCCAACACCGAGCAGATTCTCGGCTACCTGCCCCTGGACGAGACCGACAGCGTCTGCTGCGTGCTGCCTTTTCACTACAGCTTCGGCAACTCACTGCTGCTGACCCATGTGAAGCAGGGTGGCCGTGTGGTGATCGACAACCGCTTCGCTTTTCCCCAGAAGGTCATGGAGACCCTGGAGGACGAACGCTGCACCGGTTTTTCGGGCGTGCCCAGCCACTATGCCATCCTGGCGGCTCGCACCGATTTCCTGGCGCGCTCCCACAAGCACCTGCGCTATCTGACCCAGGCCGGCGGCGCCATGTCGCCGGCGTTGACGCGCCGCTTGCGCGAGGCGATGCCCGAGCGCATCAAGCTTTACGTTATGTATGGTCAGACCGAAGCCTCGGCGCGGCTGTCCTGGCTGCCACCCAATCGTCTGGCCGAAAAATACGGTTCCATCGGCAAGGGTATTCCGGGGGTCGAGCTGTCGGTCCGCCGACCGGACGGGACCGAATGCGATGTGGACGAGCAGGGTGAGATCGTCGCCGCCGGCCCGAACATCATGCAGGGCTACTGGAACGATCCCGACGAGACCGCCGAAGTACTTTTCCCGGATGGCCTGCATACCGGCGATCTGGCTTACCGAGACGCCGACGGCTTCATCTTCATCGTCGATCGCGTCAAGAACATGATCAAGGCCGGCGCCAACCGTGTGAGCGCCAAGGAGATCGAGGAGGCTATTCTCGAGCTTGACGGCGTGGTCGAGGCTTGCGTGATCGGTGTGCCCGACGAATTGCTGGGGGAGGCCATCGAGGCCTGGTTGGTTCGTGAGGGCGGCGAGATCCCGGACGAGCAGATCGTTCTACGCCACTGCCTGGCTGGTCTCGCCCAGTTCAAGGTTCCCCGGAAAGTCCATTTTGTTGATGTCCTGCCCAAGAACTCCTCCGGCAAGATCCTCAAGGCCGAGCTGCGAGCTTCGGTGACTTGATTTTCTCCACTCGTTGACTAATGTCATAATGGATGTGACTGGAGGCTGAGCTTCCGGATCACCGGTTTTTATAGGTTCGGCCCGGTTTCGGCGCATAGGGTCTTGTTCCCGGGTACCGCGGCTGATAGACTACCCGCCGTTGTACGCCACCCACATCACCAGTCAGGGAGAGGTCTATGTACGGCATTGTCGGTTACGGCTCTTACGTGCCGCGCTTCCGCATCAAGGCGGACGATATCGCGAACCAATGGGGCGCTGACGCGGAAGCCTTCAAGAAGGGCCTTTTGCTCGAAGAAAAAACGGTCCCGGGTCCCGACGAGGACACCATCACCATCAGCGTGGCCGCGGCGAGAGACGCGATCACCCGGGCGGGCATCGACCCGCAGGACATCGGTTGCTGTTACATCGGCTCGGAGAGCCACCCCTACGCCGTCAAGCCGTCGGGCACCATCGTGATCGACGCCCTCGGCATCGGCCCCGACTGTCATGTCTCCGACTTCGAGTTCGCCTGCAAGGCGGGCGCCGAGGCCATGTACGTGGCCTACTCCCACGTGAAGTCGGGCGAGATGAAGTACGGCCTGGGCATCGGCGCCGATACCAGCCAGGGCGCCCCCGGCGACGCGCTGGAATACACGGCCTCGGCCGGCGGCTCGGCCTTCATCATGGGTGCCGACAAGGTCATCGCCGAGATCCAGCACACCTACTCCTTCACCTCCGACACGCCCGACTTCTGGCGTCGCGAGGGGGAGTTCTACCCGCGGCACGCGGGACGTTTCACCGGCGAACCCGCCTACTTCCATCACGTGATGAACGCGACCAACGGCATCCTCGAGCGCAGCAACCACAAGCCCGAGGACTTCGCCTACGCGGTCTTCCACATGCCCAACGGCAAGTTTCCCCTGAAGGCCGGCAAGATGGCCGGATTCAAGAAGGAACAGCTGGAGCAGGGCTGGGTCGTCAACCTGATGGGCAACACCTACAGCGGCTCGTCGCCCACCGGTCTGGCCGCCTGTCTGGACGTTGCGAAACCCGGCGACAAGATCCTGGTGACCTCCTTCGGCAGCGGCGCCGGCTCGGATTCCTTCATTATCCAGGCCACCGACCGTTTGCCCGAGGTGCAGGACCTCGCGCCCAAGGTTCGCGACCAGCTCGCCGACCGGCGCATCCACTTGACGTACGGCAAGTACGTCGCCTACCGCGGCAAAATCCGCATGAACGAGGTATAGAAAGGGGGACGTGATGAGAGACGTAGCAGTTATCGGTTTCGGAATGACCAAGTTCGGCGAAATCTGGCCGACCCCCTTGAGGGACCTCTATGCTGAAGCCGCCAACGTTTGCATCAAGGACGCTGGCATCGAACGGGACAAGCTGCAGTCGGCCTACATCGGCTGCATGAGCAGCGGCTTGTTCAACGGTCAGGAGCACCTGGCCTCGATCCTCACCGACTACGCGGGCCTTGGCGGCTTGGCCGCCACGCGCGTCGAGAGTGCTTGCGCCTCGGGCGGCGCGGCCTTCCGGGCCGCCTATCTCGAGGTGGCCAGCGGGGCGAGCGACTTCGTCATGGCCGGCGGCGTCGAGAAGATGAACGACGGCGCGGACGCCACCTACTGTCTGTCCACCGCATCGGACCAGGAGTACGAGGTCTTCCACGGGGTCACCTTCCCCGGCCTCTACGCCATGATGGCCCACGCCCACATGCACCAGTACGGCACCACGCCCGAACAGCTGGCGGCCGTGGCGGTCAAGAACCACGTGAACGGCGCGCTGAATCCCTACGCGCAGTTCCCCGTGGAGATCTCCGAGCAGACCGTGCTGGGCGCGGTTCGCGTGGCGGAGCCTCTGGGCCTCTTCGATTGTTCCCCTGTCACCGACGGCGCGGCCTGCGTGATGCTCTGTCCCGTGGACGTGGCCAAGGAACTGGGCAAGCCCATCATCAAGGTGATCGGTTCGGGGCACGCGACCGACAGCATCGCCCTGCACGATCGCGCCGACCTGGCGTCCATCCCGGTGGTCAAGTTGGCGGCCGAGCGGGCCTTCGCCCAGGCGGGAATCGGCATCGGCGACGTGGACTTCTGCGAGGTCCACGACTGTTTCACCATCGCGGAGGTCGTCTGCACCGAGGAGCTCGGGCTCTTCGAGCGGGGCCAGGGCGGACCGGCCGCCGCCGAGGGCGTTACCGCCCGCGACGGCAAGCACCCGGTCAACACGTCCGGCGGTCTGAAGAGCAAGGGGCACCCCGTGGGCGCCACGGGTATCGCGCAGATCTGTGAGCTGTACATGCAGCTGACCGGTCGCGCGGATGGCCGCCAGCTCTCGTCGCCGCGCATCGGACTGGCCCAGAACATGGGCGGTTCCGGCGGCAGCAGCACCGTGCATATCCTGGAGGTGGTGTCATGATCAGCCCGCGTTATCATCGTGAGAAGCCGCAACGCTACCGCCTCGAGGCGGGCAAATGCGACTCGTGTGGCGAGGTTCATTTCCCGCCGCGCAAGGTCTGTCGCAAATGCTTCGCCGGGGATTTTACCACGGTCAACCTGCCGCGCCGGGGCAAGGTGGTCACCTATACGACCATCTGGATTCCGCCCGCGCAGTTCGAATCGTTGAAGCCCTATGTGGTGGCCATCGTCGAACTGGAGAACGGAACCCGCTTGACCGCCATGGTCTGCGAGGCGCCGCCCGACGAGGTGACGATCGGCACCGAAGTGGAGATCGTCTTCCGCAAGCTGCAGTCCGATCCCGTCTGGGAGGTTCTGCAGTATGGATACAAGGCGCGGGTGATTTCTACGTAGGCCGCGTCGTAGACAAACAAACACCGCCCATCGGCTCCGGCTCTTCGATAGTCGCCGATGGGCGGTGTTTGTTTGTCTACGACGCTACGTAGAAAACCCGCTTGTATCCATATTGAAGAAGCGAAAGGGGGTTGCTTCGGGGCGGGGGGATGGCTCACACTTGATGAAGCCGGATCATTCAGGAAGAGGTGTGTGATGAGAGTCGGTTACTTGGTGGGCTTGTTGGTTATGGTCGTGCTTTGTGGGGGGGGCTTGGCGGCAGCTCGTTGTCTTCGACAACTCGCATGCGCCGGGGCATGAGATGTATGACGATCTCAAGGCCCATCTTGAGGTTTGGGGGTATACGGTCGAGTCGCGGACAACGCCGTGGATGGACAACGGGGACGCCGACGTGATCGTCATCCTGCCCGAGGACGGCTACACCTTCGGCGGGATTGAATATACCTCCCA
This sequence comes from uncultured Fibrobacteraceae bacterium, assembly GCA_964476155.1. GTDB lineage: Bacteria > Krumholzibacteriota > Krumholzibacteriia > LZORAL124-64-63 > LZORAL124-64-63 > JAHIYU01. Next base: position 15,460 of record CAYYYS010000030.1, on the reverse strand, counting down.
GGAAGCCGCCTGGCTCATGGATTTTGTGGATTCCGGCAGGGGCCTCTTCGGCGGTCTGTGCCCGAACGCCGATTACAATTATTACGTTTCCGAGGTGACCACCCTCCGTCTCGGTTGCTCACGACACCCTGCACGACTACATAGCGGTCTACGAGTCGGCTTCCCGGCAGGACGGCACCGTCATCTGGGTGACCCGCCTTTTTTGTATTGAAGCAGGTGATCAGTAAAGATTGAGCGCCCGCAGGGTGGTGGGTCCGGCCATGCCGTCAACGTCGAGGTTGTTGCGGCGCTGGAAGTCTTCGACCGCGTCCTTGACCGCCGACGAGAAGATCCCGTCCACGTCTCCCTGGTAGAGTCCCAGATCCAACAGTGCCTGCTGGAGATTCTCCACTTCGGCCCCCTTGTCACCTTCGGACAACAGGAAATACGCGCGTTTGCCGCGTCCGCCCATGTACGTGCGGGCCTTGCCCTGCTTGACGTAGGCGGCGCGTCCGGCGGCGCTGCTTCCGGCGACGACCATGTCCTCCTGTTCCAGCGACAAGGCCTGGAGTTTGGCGGCGAGCTTGGGGTTGTCGACCGAGTTCTGGATCTTGCCGATGCTATCGGTCAACTTGGCCAATTCGGCCTGAGCGGCGTCCATGCCACCCTGTTCGTACAGGCGCACGATTTCGTCCTGCCGCTTCTCGGCCCCGGTCAGGGTCGCCTCGACGACCACGTGCTCGTTGCGGGATCGTTCCACCGTGCCCTCGTCGTCGGACACGTCGACCGAGAGGTCCAGTGTCATGTCCACGGCCTCGTCGGACAGATAGTCGTGATAGGTCAGTGTGAGTTTGCCCAGATCGAGCTCACCCTCGCGGGCCGGATCGAGTTCGAGCTTCATCAGCAGGGAGCGGCTCTCCTCGGAGTAGAAATTCTCCAGCGGAATGGTGACCTCATCGCCGTCGATGTCGAAGGTGTAGCCGAAGACCTCGACGTCGTTGACCTTGGACCCGGCGCGGAAGTTGACCACCACATCGCGGGCGACCGTAGTGAACAGGGTGTTCAGCTCACGGGCGAAGATGCGGCCCATCTGATTCGGATGCTCGATGTAGTAGTAGTTGCCGCCACCGTGCTCGGCGATGCCCTGCATGAGGTCCTCGTTGTAGTCGAGGCCCAGGCCCATGGTCGAGACGGTGATGCCGCGCTGCTTGGCTTCGCGCACCAGACGGCAGATTTCGCGCGGGTCGGTGACGCCCTGGTTGGCCAGCCCGTCCGAGAGCAGGATCACGCGGTTGATGTCCGAGTCGTCCCGGTAGCGCAGGGCCTCGTCGGCGCCCTTCATCAGGCCGCCGCACAGGTTGGTGCTGCCGCGCGGCGTGAGTTCGGCGATGCGACGCTTGATCAGCTCCCGGGCTTCGACCCGCGATGCCGGCCAGAGCACGTTGATCATGTCGTCGTATTCGACCACGGCCAGGACGTCACTGGTGTGCATCTTGTCCACGACGATCATGGCGGCGTCGCGGGCGTAGGCCATCTTGCCGCGGTCCGCCATGGAGCCGGAGCGGTCCAGGACCATGGCCAGATTCAGATCGGGGCGCCCGTGGTCGGGCGGTGGGCAGAACCGGGCGACATCGAAATCAATGAGCACGTATACGGTGTTGTCGTCACCGGCGATGATCACGCCGTGGTCCAGAGAGGCGCGCGGCTCGACCGAACGGGCCAAGGCGCTCGACCCGGCCGCGGTCGCGACCGACAGGAGCACCAGGGTGAGTGTCAGCAGAGTGCGAAGGCGGATCGACAGCTTTTGTTTCATGATGAACCTCCTTTTAGCGACCTCCATCGCTGAGGGGACGTGTACAGTGGCGGGGGTATATGGTTCCGGGTAGTGCGACCGGCCGACATGTATGGACACACGCCACGAGGGTTCCGGCTCTTCGAGAGTCACCCTCGTGGCGTGTGTCCATACATGTCGGCGGGAACTATCCGGAACGCATACGCCCACCGCTGTATCCGTTCTCATTTCCATGAAGAGAGCCTCGCTCGGGAGGAGCGAGGCTCTCGATCGACAGTAGCGGGGGGTTAGCCTTGCAGGAGGCCGCCGCGTTTGTAGATGTCCATTTGGACCTGGCTGAAGGGGGTGCCTTCGATTTGGCCGTCGGGACAGGTGATGGCGCCGGTGGACAGGTCGATGGTGATCTCGTCGCCGCTCTTGAGGCCGGCTTTCACGAGATCGGCCACGACGACGGGCATACCGGCGTTGATGGCGTTGCGTTCGTAGATGGCGCCGAAGCTCTGGGCGACCAGGACCTGTACGCCGAGGGCCGTGAAGCAGTCGACGGCCTGCTGGCGTGAGGAGCCGCAGCCGAAGTTGCCGGCGGTGACGACGATGTCGCCCGGCTTGGCCTTGGTCGCGAAGTCTTGCCAACCCTCCAGATTGTCGAAGGTGTACTGGCCCATCTCGTCGATGTCGGTGATGGCCAGATAGCGGTTGTGGAAGATCATGTCGGTGTCGATGTTCTCCACGTCGATGACCCAGGCGCGACCGGTGAGGGCCGTGGGTTTCTCGGCCGTGGCCGCGGCGGTTTCGGCGGTGGCCGTGGTGGTGGCGCCGGTGCCGATTTCGAAGGCGACGGGCTCTGCGGGCATTGCGCCCACCGTGCAGATCACGCCAGCCACGGCGGTAGCGGCGGCCGTCTCGGGGCTGGCCAGGTAGACCTCGCCCTTGCCCTGCTTGCCCGCGAAGTTGCGGTTGCCGGTACTGACGGTCACTTCGCCGGGACCGTTCTGTCCGATCTGTCCCGCGGCGCATCCGCCGCAGCCGGGGTTGCCCACCAGGGCGCCCGCCTTCATGAACACGTCGACCAGTCCCTCTTCGAGACAGGCTTCCCACACGACGCGGGTGCTCGGCACGATCTTGAGCACGACCCCGGGGGCGACGGTCCGGTCCGCGAGCACCTTGGCGGCACGGCGCAGGTCCTCCAGGCGTCCGTTGGTGCAGGAGCCGATGAAGACCGAGTCGACCTTGCGGCCCGCAACATCGCTGACCGGAACCGTATCCTCGGGATGACCAGGGCGCGCGATCATCGGTTTCAGCCCGTCGATGTCCACCTCGAAGGTCGCGTCATAATGGGCGTCAGAGTCGGCGGCGATCAGCGGGAAGTCGCCGCCGCCGGCGGCGCGGCAGAAGTCCAGCACGGCCTGGTTGGGCTCGAACAGGGAGATGATGCCGCCCGCTTCGGTGGACATGCTGGCGATGGTCACGCGGTCGGGCACGCCGAGGTCTTCGACGATGTCGCCGGTGATCTCGGCCGCGTAACCGAGCAGCCCGCCGGCGCCGAGGGTCTGCAGCATCTTCAGGACGATGTCCTTGGCCGTGGCCTCGGGAGAGGGGCGGCCCTTGAGGACGACCTTGCAGGACTTGGGCACCTTGAACCAGACCTTGCCGGCGCTCCAGGCGTAGGCGATGTCCTGGTCGCCCATGCCCTGGCCGAAGGCGCCCATGGCGCCCATGATGTTGGCGTGGGAGTCGGTGCTCACGAAGGTGGTACCGGGGCCGACAAGCCCGTCGTCGATGGCGATGTGGGTGCCGATGCCCTGGGTGATGTCACGCAGGCCGACGCCCGTCTCGCGGGCATAGACGCGGCAGATCTGCTGGTTGGCCGCGTAGCCCTGGTCGCTGCCGCCGGGATTGCAGTCGAAGGTGAAGAGGGTTTTCGACGGATCATTCACGCCCAGACCCGCCCGTTGCAGGTTCTTCACGACGTTGGCGCCGCCGAAGTCGCGCGCGGCGCGGATGTCCACCTTCATGTCCACCGTGTCGCCGGGGCGCACGACGTCCTGGTCGCAATGGTTCGCGATGATTTTCTCGATGAGCGTCAAACCCACGTCCGTGCCTCCTCGCGGTCGGTGACCGCTATTCTTCGTCTTCTTCGGTGATGAACCGGAAATCGGGTTCGTTGCCGGTCATCATTGCGGTCATGCCCGTCACCGTTTCGCGCGAGTCCCAGCACTGCTGCTGGGCTTCGAACTCGAGTGACAGCATAGTGGTCATATCGAACTGGCCGGCCTGCTGCACTGCCATCTTGCTCAGTTGCAGGGCGGGCTGGGGGATCTGCGTCAGGCGGCGGGTGAATCGGTCCACCTCGTCCTCCCAGACGTCGGTGCTCACGACCCGGTCGATCAGGCCCATGCGGGCCGCCTCATCGGCGGGGACCGAGCGGCCCGACCAGAGAAGATCCAGGGTGCTGTTCGGACCGATCAGACGGGGCAGAGTGGATGTAAGGCCCCAGTCGGGCAACAGGCCGTGACGCATGTCCTGCAGGGTAAAGGTTGCGGTGTCACAGGCCAGGCGAATGTCGGTGGCCATCACCAGGCCGAAACCGGCGTCACGGACGTCACCGCTGATCGCGGCCACGATGGGCTTGCCCATCTCCTGCATGAGCGTCACCACGCGGCGTACGGTGTCCAATGCGGCCGCCATGGTTTCCAGGCCGCCGCCACTGCTGCGTTCCTCGGCGATCGAGTGCAGATCCATGGTCGCGTCGAAGGATCCTTCCGCGTCCCGCAGCAGGATGACGCGAACCGCGCGATCCTCCTGCAGGCGCAGCAGGGCGTCGACCCACTCGTCGCCGAAGTCACGCAAAGGTGGTGTCGAGGGGCCGAGCAACGAGACGATGGCGACGCCGTCGCTGATCTCGCAGTCGAAATACTGGTAATTCATGAATCGCTCCTTGGCCAAGTCCTGCGAACGGTGCGCCGTCCGTCATCGGCACACGATAATACGTTAACGAGGCATTTCAAAGCTTCACCACGGGGACTGGACATCACCGGGAAGCGCCACTATCCTGACCACAGTGCCAGCTGGAGTGGATTTACCGGGAGAGGGCATGAAGGTATTCATGACCGGTGGTACGGGGCTCATGGGACGGGCCCTGATACAGCGTTTGATAGAGCGCGGTGATGATGTGGTCTGCGTGACCCGCGATCGTCGGCGCGCTCTCTCATGCCTGCCGCGTTCCGTGGAGATCGTCGAGAGCGATCCCGTATCCCGGGGATCCTGGCAGGACGCGCTCAGCGGTTGCGACGCCGTCATCAACCTGGCCGGGGAATCCCTGACGTCGAGGCGTTGGACCCACAAACTCAAACACCACTTCCGACGCTCACGCCTGGAGACGACGCGCAACCTCGTGAAGGCCATCGGCGCAGCCTCCGGTGTGAAAACCCTGCTGAGCGCTTCGGCTGTCGGTTATTATGCCGCCGCCGACCGTGAACCTCTCTACGAGGAACGCGAGGCGGGTGGCGATTTTCTCGGACGCCTGGCCCACGAATGGGAAGGCTGCGCGATGGAGGCCGGTTCGTCCGGTACAAGGGTCGTGACGCTACGCTTTGGTGTCGTATTGGCGCGCGAGGGGTCCGCCCTCTCGCGCATGGCGCTTCCCTATCGCTTCGGACTGGGCGGCCCCCTGGGGGATTCCCGTGCCTATTTTCCCTGGATCCACCGGGAGGACATGGTGCGCGCCACTCTGTTCCTGCTCGACAACAGGGACATCACCGGTCCGGCGAACGTGGTGGCGCCCGACCCGCCGACCCAGAAGGAGTTCGCCCAGGCCCTGGGGCGAGTACTCGGCAAGTCCGCCGGTTTTCCCACGCCGTCCTTCCTGCTGCGTATGGTGCTCGGTGAGATGTCGAGCCTGATGCTGGGCAGTCGCCGCGCCGTGCCTAAGGCCCTGCGGGCCCACGGCTTCAACTTCGCATTCCGCAATCTGGACGATGCGTTGACCGATCTGCTCAAGTGATTCCCGTCAAGGAGCACCATGAAGACCACACTCTTGACTGCAGCACTTATTGTCGCCTTGGCCTTGTCGGCCGCGGCCCAGCCGAACTGGCAGCCCCTCGCCTTCGGTTGGACCTGGACCTATGTCGATGGCTTGAGCGTTCAGAACGGCGTTGTCCTGGGGGATGCGAACGTCCGTGGCCGCACGGTGCGGGAGATACGCCACGAGGAAATCGGCACACAGGTCTATCGCAACTACTGGAGCAGGGACGCCGAGGGCAACGTGTTCCTGCACGGCTTCATCAACGACACGGTGGCCCTGTCCCGATCCTACGAACCACCCGTGCTGTGGATCCCGGGTGTACTCGAAGTCGACACGTCCTGGCTGACGGCCGTGGACATCTATGTAGGCCTCGATGGGTACGATCTGGACAGCACGGCTGTCTTGGCCTTTCGCGTGACGGACAACCGGGTCCTGGACCTGCCCGCGGGTCTGTTCGACGCCTGGAGTGTGACCGATGACACTTTGCCCGGCCGGACCGAATCCGCGTTCACGATCACCGGACGCCGACGCGAGAGCGGGAAGGCCGTTTCGCTGACCCGCTGGTACAGTCATGGATTCGGATTGGTCAAGGAATGGGGTTGGGAATTGACCGACTTCACGCCCGTCGCCACGGAACGAGCGGCCTGGGGGGATGTCAAGGCGCTCTACCGGTGACATGACAAGGCCCATACCCTCTTCGGGGACAATCTTCGGTGCAGAACTATTCCCTTTCGCCCCCACCAGGTAATTGACATATTTGACGTCCCTGTTTCAACGTTAACGTGTTTTCGGAGGGTGCGCCCATGTCCAATGAGACCTTTGCCGCGGTGCGGAACAACGCCATCGCCAAGAACGTGGAATTCGTCGATCTCAAGGTACTCGACCTTGTTGGCCGGCTGCATCACATCACCTTTCCCTTCGAACGCTTTACACCGGAGACCATGATCGAGGGCATCGGTTTCGACGGTTCCAGCTACGGGTTCCTGAAAGTGGAGAGCAGCGACATGGTCCTGCTGCCGGATCTGTCCACCGCCCACATGGATCCGTTCCGCGATCGTCCTACCCTGACGATGTTCGCCGAGGTCAAGCACGTGGACGCCGAACGCACGCCCTTCGCCCAGGACGGTCGGACCATCGTGCGCCGCGCCGAGCAGGCCCTGCGCGACCTGGGGATCGCCGATTCCACCAAGTGGATTCCCGAATACGAATTTCACATCTTCGAGGACACCCAGTACGAGTCCGACGTGACCCGGTCCAGCTATGCCATGACCAGCAAGGAAAATTTCTTCCAGAACGCGTATCACGCCTGTAATCCCCACGACCACTATGACGACTTCCGCGACGAAGTCTGCGCCGTCATGCGCGACTTCGGCATCGAGGTCCGGTACCACCACCACGAGGTGGGGGAAAAGGCCCAGCAGGAGATCGAAGGCTGGTTCGCCGACTTGCCGACCACCGCGGACAATGCCGTGCTGGCCAAGTACATCCTCTTCAATATGGCCGAGCGTCACGGGCTGAAGGTGACCTTCATGCCCAAGCCGCTCATGGACAACGCCGGCAGCGGCTGGCATCTGCATCAGCTCCTGGTCGGTGCAGACGGTCATAACGTTTTCAACGACGACAAGGGATATGCGGGCTTGAGCCAGACCGCGCTGTACTACATCGGCGGTGTGCTGAAGCACAGCTCCGCCCTGTGCGGCCTGACCAATCCCAGTACGAACTCCTATAAGCGGCTGGTTCCCGGTTTCGAGGCCCCGACGGCCGTCACCTACGGGCGCAGCAACCGCGGCGCCTGTGTCCGTATCCCCAGTTACGTGACCAACCCGGAACACCGGCGCATCGAGTACCGCCCTCCGGATTTTACCTGTAATCCGTACCTGGCCATGTCGGCGGTGCTGATGGCGGGGATCGACGGAATCGTCAACAAGATCGATCCGGAGGCCGAGGGTTTTCACCCCGAGGATGCACCCTCGAAGGAAGCCCGCGACGCCGTGCAGTTCCTGCCCCGGTCCCTGGATGACGCGCTCGACGCCCTCGAGTCGGATCATGAGTTCCTGCTGCGCAACGACGTCTTTCCCAAGGTGCTGATCCGGCGCTGGCTGGAAATCAAACGGGGCGAGATCCAGGCCATCAATCGTCGGCCGCATCCCTACGAGTTCACCATGTACTTTGACTTATAGGGAGAGCTGGGGAATACTGTGACTCATTCGGCGGACCGGTCGCTACGGTCCGTCGAATGAGTCACAGTATTCCCCAGCTCGGCAAGGGTGCCATGATCGAATTTGAAGTCAGGACCAGCGGCCGGACGGACTTCGTGAACATCACGAGCGAGGTGCAGGCCGCGGTTTCCGAACTGGGAGTGGCCGATGGCGCCGTGATCGTGTGGGTGCCTCATACGACGGCCGCGGTGACCGTCAACGAGGGGGCCGATCCCGACGTGGTGCGCGACATGTGCGCGGCCCTGGACAGGATCGCGCCCTGGGAAGCCGGTTACCGGCACGCCGAGGGCAACGCCGCGGCCCATGTGAAGTCGAGCCTCTTCGGCTGCGACCAGGTCGTTCCGGTCGAGAACGGACGGCTGGTCCTGGGTACCTGGCAAACCTTGTGGCTCTGCGATTTCGACGGCCCGCGCCGCCGACGCGTAAAGGTGGGTACGCTCGCAGGCCGGGATTGACCTTATCCCCGCTCATCGTGTTATGATCGCCCGGTTGCATCCCGGTTGAGGCACGACACACTTCCGAACGGAAATATGAAAGAGCAGATCTACTTCCATCGAGCCTACAAGAAGCTCGCCCGCGTCCAGAGAGGTCCCGCCGTTCTGCTGTTCCTGCTGATCGCCGTGTTGAATTTTCTCTTCGCCTGGTTCCATCAGCCGCTCCTGGGACGCTTCGTGGCCGGGGTGGCGCGCCTTCTCGACTGGGTCGGCATTCCGACGACGATCACGACCTGGACTTTTCTGCCCACCTGGGTGACACGTATGCCCGTACTCGACGCCGCCGGCGTCTTTCCGTCGCAACGTTTCGCCCTGACCGCCTTCGTGATCAGTGTGCTGCTGGTGGCGATCATGCCGCGGATCCGGCTACTACCCAAGGCGATCCGCGTGTATGTGGTGTTCCTGGCCCTGCTCAACGTGGCCTCGTCGGGTTTCTTCATCCTGGCGCCGCACCTGTTTCCCTACGACGTGCTCGATTTCTCGCTGCTCTACATGGGCACCCAGTACGGCATCTGGCTGCTGCTGCCGGTGGTGATGGGTGTGGCCCTGGCGCCGGTTCCTTCGCCGACGCTCGAGAAGTTCCTGGTCATCGTGCTGACGGTCTGTTACGCGATCCTGTTCGGCGCGGTGCGCTACGCCACCTTCCTGTACCTGCTGAACTCGATTACCGTGCTGCACATGGCGGCCATGTTCTTCGCCCTGGGGCCCCTGATCGATTTCGTCTACATGGTGGCCATCTACGCGGTCTACGTGAACGTCGTCGCCCTGCGTCTGCGTCGGAAACCGGAGATCTGGCAATGGTCGTTCTGATCCTCAAGTTGTACGTGATCCTGGTCGTGATGATCATGGCGGTCTACGCCGTGCGCCACTACCTGTTCACCATCAATCGACTCACCGGTACCCAGCGGCTCTATTACCACGATATTATCGACGATGACTTGCCGCGCATATCCGTCCTGGTGCCCATGCACAACGAGGAGAAGGTGGCGCGCCAGTCCATGGAGGCCATCCTGGGGTGCGACTACCCCCGCGAGTTGATGGAGATCATCCCGGTCAACGACCACTCCACCGACAAGACCGCGGCGATCCTGGACGAGATGGCGGCCGATCACGACGTGATCCATCCCCTGCACAGGGATCAGGGGCTGCGGGGCAAGCCGGCGGCCCTGAACGACGCGTTGCTGCTGGCGGCCGGCGAGATCATCATCGTCTTCGACGCCGACTACACGCCCGGCCGTGGCGCCCTGCGCGACCTGAGCATCTCCTTCAAGGATCCGGAAGTCGGCGCGGTGATGGGCCGTGTGGTCCCCGTCAATACCCGCACCAATCTGTTGACCCGTCTGCTCGACCTGGAGCGCAGCGGCGGTTACCAGGTCGACCAGCAGGCCCGCCACAACCTGCACCTGATGCCCCAGTACGGCGGCACCGTCGGTGGTTTCCGGCGCGATCTGGCCCTGAGCTTCGGTGGTTTCGATCCCCGCGTCCTGGCCGAGGATACGGACCTTACGTACCGCCTGTACATCGGCGGCTGGAAGGTGCTCTACGCCAACCGGGTGGAGTGTTTCGAAGAGGTGCCGGAGACCTGGAGCGTGCGCTCGCGCCAGATCCGCCGCTGGTCCCGCGGCCACAACTACACCATGTTCAAGCACTTCTTGCCGCTCCTGCGCACGAAGTACCTCACGCGCGCCGAGAAGATCGACGGCATGCTGCTGTTGCTGATCTACACGTTGCCCGTCTTCCTGTTCACGGGCATCGTCGATTCGGTGATCCTCTTTTTCATGGGGGAGATGCAGATCGTCGACAGCGTCCTGGTCTTTCTCTTCGTGGCCACCTACAGCGCGTTCGGCAACTTCGCTCCCTTCTATCAGATCGCCACGGCCAGTCTGCTCGACGGCGTGACCCATCGCCTGCGGCTGCTGCCGTTCCTCATGTTCTATTTCCTGCTGAATATCTGGACGGTTACCACGGGATTTTTTCAGGCCATCGGTGATCGTCTGGGCAGTCGCCGGGCCAAGTGGGACAAGACGAGTCGCTTCCGCAGGGAGGAGACGGCATGAGACGACAGGTCCTCCTGGCCCTGATGGTCTTGGCGCTTGCCGGGCCGGTCTCGGCGCAGACCGGCTCTTCGCCCCATGACGCGTCCATCGATACGGTGTCCGCCTTGCCCCTGGATTCGTCGCTGCAGGAGATCCCGCCCTACGAGAGCGGGATTCGGCCCGGCGCAGCCGTTCTGTTGCTACTGGGTTTTTCCATACTGATCGTCCTGCCGTTCATCCCGGGTTTGATCGAGGTCTACTGGCCGCGCGACCGTTATCCGTTGCCGGTGGACACGAGCTATACCAAGGATCCCCGCTACTTCGGGGTTTCGGCGCGCAGGATTCTCGCCGGCGCCCTCGATATCGACACGGTCCCGGCCGGCGCGCACGAAGCCGTCATGTCCAAACCCGAGACCATCGTGGTCGCCGACACGGCGAACGTGCCCGAGAACGGCGAGCAGACGGAAATCCTGGTGGCTCGCGGTGAACTGACCGTTGGCGAGAAGGCGACCTGCAGCGGCGAACTCTTCGCCCGTGACGCCGCGCGGATAGGCCGCGGCGCCGTTTTGCGCACCCTGTCCTGCGAGGGCGACGTCCGACTAGAGGACGCGGTTCGTCTCGAGCGCTGGCTCGACGCCGAAGGCGATGTGTTCGCCGGTGACGCGTGCGACCTGGGTGTAAGCACGGCGGCGGTGGGTACCCTGATGATCGGTGATGGTGTGAATTTTTCACGGCTCTTCGGCGCTCCCGTGACGACAACGGGCTTCTCCGGCGACGAAGGCAGTGTCACGCCCCCCGCAAGGTCGGCTTTCACGGATGTGGACGAGATCCGGACCATCGAGGATCTGGCCGAATTCCATCGGGACGACCTGGTGATCGAAGCGGGCGAGGAGCATCTGCGCCCGCTGGTGGTCCGGGGCGATCTCACGGTCAAGTCGGGGAGCGTGCTGGGCAACACCGCTCGCGTCTATGGTGACCTGCATCTGGAGGACGACACCCTGGTACACGGCGATCTCTTCGTCGAGGGTGATGTCCATATGGGCGAGCGGGCCGTCGTGCGCGGTAATCTCTTCTCCCAGGCCAGGATCGACTTGTCCCGGGGCGCTCGCGTCGGACTCCCGGGTCATTGTAAATCCCTGATCGGCAAGCAGGAAGTTCGCCTCGCCGCCGATGTGGCCGTTCACGGCTATATCCAAACCGACGGACGGGGGCACGTGTCATGCGCTGGGCCTTCCTGATCCTCGCCGTCCTGGCCTGTGTGGCTGTCCTGGTCTTCGGCCTGATATCCCAGAGCGAAGTGAATCGGGTGGGTGGCGGCGATTCCGTACGCGTTCTGGTGGCCTACAACCCGGCCCTGATGGCCGAACACGGGTATGTGTTGGACGCCTATGTCTCCGTCCTCGAAGAAGAGGGTATCCCCCACGAGATCGTCGACCTCTACACCCTGCGCGACGTGCCGCCCGCCGAACTCGTCCGCGCGGCGCCGGCCCTTATCATGCCCGACGGCGTATGCCGCCGACTCCATTCCTCCTTCGACCGCTGGGTCGAAGACTATCTCGCTGCAGGCGGCGCCCTGGCCGTGGTTCACGACGTGGGCATCAAGAGCCAGACCGGCGGCTTGCTGCCCCGCAGTTTCCTGGCCCGGCATACGGGCGCGCAGCACGCCGGCGCCGACGTCGGGACCCAGGACGCCCATACAACGGGCTCCATCGCCTTCGCCGACAGCGCCGCCGCCGCGTTCTGTGGAATCCCCGCAGGCAAGCTGGACGAGACGTTTCACCTGACGGGCTATGGGTACGGCCGGCTCGAGTATCCGATCGCGCGCAGCCATCTGGAATCTGTCGCGGATCGCGGGCCGACGCGTGTTTTGGCCTGGGCCGAAACCGACGGCGGGGCGCGGCATCCGGCGGTAACCCTGCGTGGCAGCGGACGCGGCGCCGTCATGTACGTGAACATGCCGCTGGGTCATCTCAAGGCGTACTCCGACGACCTGCCCTTGCGTGCTCTGCTGCGCACGTTCCTGTGTCGTGTCGTGGGACTCCCTGCGTTGGTGACCGCCCCGGAGGGCATCGGCGCCGTGGTGATCAACTGGCATATCGATTTTGCGGACGACCGGGTCGCCATCGACGACATGGCGACTCGCGGATTACTGCGCCCCGACGTGCCCTGCTCGTATCATGTGTGCGCGGGCCCGTCGGTCAACGCGGCCGGAGACGGCCTGGGTTTCGACGCCTGCGGCAAGGGCCGGACACAGGTAGACCTCATGCGGTCGGTGGGTGAGGTCGGTTCCCACGGCGGCTGGCTTCATAACGTGTTTGCAGCCAACGTCGTGAGCGGAGTCTGGGACGCCGATTCGATCATCGCCTATGTGCAGCTCAACAGCGAATGCCTGCAGGACGTCACGGAATCGACCGTGCGCGAGTACTCCGCGCCGGCCGGGGTCCACCCACAGCCTTTGATGACATCGATTCTAGAGAAACTGGGTTTTGACAGTTACTACTACACGGGCGATTCCGGCAGCGCCCCCAATCGCTCGTTCCATGACGGTACACGACTTTCAGATAGTCTGATCGCTTTTCCCATCATGCCGCGCGGTCGGTACGCTTCCCTGGCTGAAATGGACGACCACCTGTCCCTGCCGGCGGACGATGTGCTGGCCTGGCTGTCCGACACCGCGGACTATTGCCGGCGGGAGCGGACGATCCGCATGCTCTATTCCCACCCCTACAACCTGATCAAGTACACTCACGATCTGGACTATCGCCCGGCGGTCGCGCGTTGGTTCGACGAACTGGCCGCCTTGCAGACCGATGGGGAACTCAAGGTGCGTACCATGAGCGAGTGTACGGATTTTCTGCGTCGTCTTTGGGCGACGGAGTTCACCGTATCCCTGACCGATGACGGTACGGTGTTGAGGCTTTCCAATCCCGAGGGATTGGCGGGGGTGGCGCTGAGTCTGCCGACGTCGCGCTGGACCGTGGACGCACCGGCCGGCTGCCGACGAATGGACAATGAAACGGAGACGATCCTTGTGGTCACGGAAGACCGGAACGATATCGCGATCCCGGCGACGATGCATTGATCTCGTCGCGGCGGTCGTGTTTGCGGCCGGCTTGGTCGGCCTGGCGGATTGCGCTTCGGCCCCGAAGCGGCATCCAGCCCTGGCGATGGTGGCCCACTTTGAACCGGTTGGTCCGAGTCCGCAGTCGGTCCAACCGTACTTCGCAAACCTCTTTGCCTTGTCCCTGAGCCGGCACGGACGATATCTGGACGACGTGTCGCGGTACATAGAGTGGTACCTGAACCACCTGAATGAGGAAAACGCGACACAGCCCGCGGGCACCATCGACGACTACAAGATCCATCACGGCAACCGCGAGCAGTCCCTGAAGTCTTACGATTCGGCCGACGGTTACGCCGGCACCTTCCTGATCCTGCTCGATGCCTATGAGCAGGCCACGGGAGATGCAACGTTGCTGAACACGTGGCGGACGGAGATCGTGTCGATCGCGGAACTGTTGCTGGCCCTGCAGAACGAGGGCGGCCTAGTGCGTGTGTCTCCCGAGGACGGCACGCATTACTTGATGGACAACTGCGAGGCCTACGGCGGCCTGTTGGCCTGGTCGGCCCTGGAGCATCGACTCGGGTGGGACGCGGGGCCACGGTACCTGGCGGCGGCCGAGCGTCTGCGTCAGGCGATCATGACCCGGCTCTACGACCCGGCCACGCACCGTTTTCACTGGGCCGAGAGCGGTGGCAAGGTGCATGTGTCGTCCTGGGATACACGCTATCCCGACGCGATGGCCCAGCTTTTTCCCGTTCTCTACGGGGTGATCCCGGCGGGGAAGGAACCGGCACAGTCTTTGTGGCGGGAGTTCGCGACACGGTACGATCCGCGCGGGGACGATGATGTGCCGTCCAGCGATCGGACCCTCATCGAATTGACGCGAGAGAGAGTGGAACAGTGAACGATGCGAGACGCGGCAAGCGACTTTCGATCCCGGCAGCCGTCCTGATCCTGGCAGGACTGATCCTGGCGATGCCCGTCGGCGCGGCCGATACGCCCGCCGACTGGCTCCAGTCCCGCGGCGATCCCGACTACCGCCTCGACTTGGACCTGAATGCCGACCTGCTCAGCCCCGGCGACGTCTACGGCAACTGGCATACGGCCATCGCTACCCTCTACGTGCGGACCCTGCCGCGTATCACGCCCTTCATCCAGACCGGGCTTTTCGAGCGTGAGGACAGCGATGCGGGTCTGACCCTGGGCGCCTATGCCGACTGGACGTCCCGCTTGTATTCCTACACGGCCTATACCGCAGGCGGCGAGTCCCGATACCTGCCCCGCGGACGCTGGGATCACGCCTTCTACTTCAACACGGGCCCGTTCATCGCGGTACTCGCCGGCGGTTGGCTCGAGGACTACGCCGAACACGAGGACTGGTACATCGCCGCCGGCCCACGCCTGTGGCGGGGTAAGCTAATTGCCGAGTATCGTCTGACGCGAACCTTCAGCGACCCGGGCGCGCGCGTGGGCTGGAAGCATCTGCTCTCGTGCGGCTGGGGGACGGAAGGGCGCTCCTGGCTCTTCGTTAACCTCACTCTGGGACAGGAACGCTACACGGCCACGTGGGTCACGCCATTCGAACCGGTCGACCACGATTTTGTCGAGATCGGCACGAGTTATCAGCGTTGGTTGCGACCGCGTCTGGGGATGAAGCTGAATGTCGGTTATCTCGATCTGGGCGAAGGCCTGGACGGCTATGAGAAGGTGAGCCTGGGCATGGGAGCTTTCCTCGAGTTCTGATTCAGGGACCGGGAATATAAAAGACGGGGCCGGCTCAGCCGACCCCGTCTTGTTGTTGTACGCCCGTCATGGGCATCGTCTTGGAGGTGAAAGTCCTCTCCTGAGCAGG
>CAYYYS010000029.1:0-35386 GCA_964476155.1 uncultured Fibrobacteraceae bacterium | reverse complement strand
TTGCCCTTGAAGATGTGGATGGTGCCGATGTAGTGGAGGCAGCGGGCCTGGCCCTGGGGATCGTCCGCGCGCGTATAGGCGTCGAGGGCCGCTTCGCGGTGGAACAGCGACGTGTCCAGGTCCATGTGCACGCGGCTGATGATCGACAGGGCCAGGTGCGCGTTGGCTTCCCAGGCCGGGATCTCCTGGGCCACGGCTGCGCCCAGGGCCTCGTCGAGATGCGTCTTTGCCTCATCAAGCTGTCGGCTGCGCACCAGCACGCGGCCCAGATTCAAGTGCGCCTGTGCCGTGGCGAGGGGATGGCCCAGCAATTCGGCCAGCTCCAGGGTCGCGGGCAGGTTGTCCAGGGCGGCTGCGTAGTCGTGGGTTTCGATCCACAGGGCGCAGAGGCGTTCGGTGGCCACCAGTCGGCCCGCGTCGTCACGGTCCGCGGTGTAGGCGTTGCGGGCGGTCTGGAAATGCGTGATGGCGAGGGCGGGGTCGGTTTCGGCAAGCCGCGCGCCGGCGGCCAGATCGGCGGCGGGTCCCGTGAAAGCGGTGCTGGTGTCGGCCAGGGCGAGAATGTAGACGTCGCGGGGATTGTCGGCGGTCGCCGTTTCAGCCGCCAGGTCCATTTCTCCACGCAGCAAATGGCGCCACGCGGTTTCGGTGTCGGCCAGGGCGGATCCCGCGGCGAGCAGGACCAAAGCGGCCGCCAGGACCAATAAGACCTTGTCAAGTCGAGGCCCCAGAGGGGAGTATGAGACGGTCGACCCCTGTTGCGCAGCCTGTGCGTGACGGCGGGCCGTGGTCAACGAACGTGTGGCGAGCATACGGGCAACCCCCTGGCGCGAGTTCGACATGTATCGTCCATGGCGTCGCCAGTATGCACCGGATCGCCCCTCGCGGCAACGGACGGACGTCGACAGTCACGTTACGGAGAATTGCATGTCCCTGGCCCAGTCGCCCCCTTCCTCCCTAGACGAGCTCTGTGTGCTCGCCATCGACGGCGATGAGCGCGCCCGCTCCGAGCTCTTCGAATCATTGCGTGTAAGGTTTTTGCAGGTCGCTAAACGTAGGGTGCAAGGAGATCACCTGGAAGACGTGGTCCAGGATGCTCTCCGGATCGTACTCGACAAGTACCACGAACGGACCGGGCAGACCGGCATTCTCATCTGGAGCTTTACCGTGTTGAGGAACGTGATCGGCAACCATTACCAGTCCCGCAACCGCGACGTCTCACGCACGACGCATGTGGAAGACTGGCAATCCTTCAGTCCGGCGGCCGTCGTCATCGATCCTTTGCGGGATCGGGAGACCGACGAGTTCAACGGCCGGCTCGAAGGCGCCATCGCGACCCTGGCCCGCAAGGCTCCCCGCTGCGGACGTCTCTTCGCCAACCTGCTGGACAGCTACAAGCATGGCGGCGAACAGCGCGAGGTTTCGGCCCGCGCCCTGGCGATGGCCCAGCAAGAGGATCCCGACCTGACCCGCAATACGTTCTACGTGGCGCTGCATCGCTGTCGCGCACAGCTTCGGGCCCTGCTCGAAGCCGGTGAAGGGAGTCCTGGTCATGTCGCATGAGAACAAACGTCGGATGAGAGCCGACGACCTGCTGGCCGCCTACGAGTTGGGCCTATTGGACGAGACCGAGCGCCAGCGCTTCGAACAGGCCACCCTGGGCGCTCCCGATCTGCTGGACGAGCTTTTCGACCACGCGTCCGCGGCCCAGGCCCTGCGCGAGGATCCCGAACGATTCGCGGCGCTGCTGCGCGAAACCCTGCGCGAAGCCGAGCCCTCGCTCGCCGAGCGTATGACCGACTGGCTGAACGCCTTCCTGCAGCCCAAGGTGCTGGCGCCCGTGGTGGTGACGGCCGCCGCGGTCTTCGCCCTGGTCATGCTTCCCGACGGCGACGATCTGCGCAAGATCGCCGTCCTCGATCCCGCTCCCTACGTGCAGGTGGACGTGCGCGGCGCCGACTCCGACGCCGCGACCCTGTACTTCGACGCCATGACCCGCTACACGGATGAACGTTACGGCGAGGCCGCCGACCTGCTGGACGAGGCTCTGGCCGTTGGCGACGAAACCTGGCACCAGGTGGCGCAGGCGCAAATGTACCTTGGCGTCAGCCGTCTGCTGGACGGTGATCCCGAGGCCGCGCTGGTTCCCCTGGGCGTTTCGGCCACATCGTCCCAGCTGCCGATCGCCGAGCGGTCGCGCTGGTATCAGGCGCAGGCCCATCTGCTGATCGGCAACGCGGCCGCGGCGCGGGAGGTCCTGAACGGGCTGACCGCCAGCCCCGTGTTCGGCGCGCAGGCCGCGGCGCAGCTCGAGGCGCTGGGCGAGGCGGACGAATCCTGACCTGGCGTGAACATTCCCCCGGTTATTCCGTATATTCCTGTCACGACCTCGCGTCCTGACAAGGAGTTGAGATGATCCGTCGTTATCTGTCGCCCGTTCTCGCGATCATCATACTGATGGCCTACGCCCACGCCGCGCCCGTCCTCAATGAGATCCGCACCGACCAGGTGTCCGACGACGTCGACGAGTACTTCGAACTCGCCGGCGATCCCGGCGAATCCCTGTCGGGCTACTGGTACGTGGTGATCGGTGATGGTGATAACTACGATTCAGGCGTGGTGGAAATGGCGTTCGACCTGTCAGGTCTGACTATCGGCGCCGACGGGTTTCTGTCGGTGGGAGAGGACGGGGCGATTCCCTGTGGGGAGATCGACGAAGTCTCGGCGGGGAGTCTGAACTTCGAGAACAGCGACAACGTGACGCATATGCTGGTCGACGGGTTCACCGGTGCTTTGCTCGACGATCTCGATACCGATGACGACGGTGTGTTCGACACCGAGCCTTGGCTCAGCGTGGTGGACTGTATCGCGCTGATCGAGACTCCCCACTCCGGGGAACTGGTCTATTGCGATGCGGACGTGGGTTCGGGCGACGCCTTCCCCGTCACTCATGCGATTCGCTGCACCACGGGCTGGCTGATCGGTGACTTCGCCATCTGCACGCTCGACACACCCGGCGGCGCCAACGACACGGCCTGCGAAGTGTCGAACGAGCCCATGAGCTGGGGCGCGGTCAAGGTTGTCTATCGTTAACCCGGGTTAACCACCCCGATTGCCCGTGCCAGGGCGCGCACCTTGTCCAGGGATTCCCGCCATTCCGCCTCGGGATCGCTATCCGCGGTGACGGCGCCGCCTGTGCCGTAGGTGGCGCGGCCGTCGCGGGCCACCACCGTGCGGATCACGATGTTCAGGTCCAACGTTCCATTCGATTCCAGCCAGCCGATCGCTCCCGAATACACGCCGCGCGCGTGGTGCTCCAGCTCGTCGATCATCTTCATGGCCTCGATCTTGGGCGCGCCGGTCATCGAGCCGCCGGGGAAGCAGGCCCGCACGGCGTCGATGCCGTCGAGATCCTCGCGCAATTTGCCGCGGATCGTCGAGACGAGTTGCCACACGGTTGCGTAACCTTCCACTTCGCACAGACCCGGTACGTGGACGCTGCCGGTTTCGCAGACCCGGCCGAGGTCGTTGCGGGCCAGGTCCACGATCATGACGTTTTCGGCGCGGTCCTTTGTGGATGACGCCAGCTCCTCGCGGAGCGCCTCGTCTTCGGCGGGATCGTCGGCGCGGGGGCGAGTGCCCTTGATGGGACGGGTTTCGAGGACGCCGTCGGTGTCCAGGCGGAGGAAGCGTTCCGGCGACGAACCGACCACGGTCGTGTCCCCGTACTCGAGCCAGCAGGCGAAGGGCGCGGCGTTGTCGCGGCGCAGAACGGCGTAGAGGTTCCACGGGTCGCCGGTCAGCGGTTGTTCGAAGCGGTGAGTGAGGCAGCACTCGAAGACGCGGCCGTCGAGGATGCCGGCTTGCACGGCGCGGACCTTGTCGCGGTAGGCGGCGGCGGTGACGAAGGGCACCGGGAGGGGGTCGTCGTCCGGCGGGATGAGATCGGTGCCGGGATCGGGACCCGGTGTCCAGGCCGCGATGCAGTCCAGAGTGTAGGTGCGCAGCTTTTCGGCCCGCTCCCTGGCGTGGGCCGCGTCGAGCCCGAGTCCGACCACCGACAGCCAGGTGCGATCCGCTTCGTGATCGCGGATGAAGAGCACGTCCTGCACGCCGAACCAGATATCGGGGAGGCCCAGATCGTCGACGCCGGTGTCGGGATACGCCTCGACGCAATGGCCGGCTTCGTAGGTGATCCAGCCTATGGCGCCGTGGACGAACGGCGCGGGACGGCCTTGCAGCGCCGTGTCGGGTACGCGCCAGCTCCGTCGCCAGTCGCGCAGCAGGGCGAAGGGGTCGACGCCTTCATGGTGGTTGCCGTAGCCGGGGGCTTCGATCCGCACGTCGGCCAGGCCGTCGGGGCGGCGCCGGGCTTCGAAGGTGTGAGCGGCGCCGGGGCCCAGGTACGATAAGCGGCCCAGGTGACCGGGCCGGGCGCTGTCCAGAAGGAACGGCTTCGTCCAGCTCGTGCCGCGGAACGCTTCGACCAGACGCCAGAAGGGGGCGGTGTGATCGAAGGGTTCGAGGATGTGGTGGTGGATGGTCATGGGGGGATCGTCGTTGTCGGGGGCGTCTGAGTCAAGGGGGTAGCGATTTCTGCGCGTGGCTGGGGGCTTGTCAGCGCGCATGAAATGTGCCTAAAAACTCTGCTAACCAATTATATTATATACAGTTAACGATTGCGTAGCGGATCTATTTCGACTATATTGTCTTCATCGAATGCACCCGTTTCGACCTCCCGCGAAGCGCTCGTTTTCAGGGAGGTTTTTCTATGTCAGCCAGCGAAATCCATGCTCGTCCCGAAGCGGCTTTGAGTGAACTTCAGCGGGCCGAGAAGAACGCCGTTCTGTTGTTCGGCGAGATTATGCGGCGCAGGTTGTATCGGGATCTTGGGTACGCCTCCATTCAAGTTTATGCCGCCGAGGCGCTCGGGTTTTCGCCGAGCAAGACGTCGCAGTTTGTGCGGTTGGCGGGGGCGCTTGAAGAGTTGCCGCAGCTTCGTCGGTCGGTAGCGGCCGGTGAGCTGGGGTGGACCAAGGCGCGGGAGGTGGCCAAGGTGGCTACGCCTGCGAGTGAGGAGCGGTGGATCGCAGAGGCGGGGCGGTCGAGTAGTCGCAAGTTGGAGCAGACGGTAAGGGCGACTCGACAGCGGGCTCGTCAGGCGCCGCAAGCTGCGGAGGATCCGCAAACTAGGCAATCGAAAGGGTTCGACAGTAAAAGGAATGGACCGCGCCGAATTGTTGCTCGCCGCGCTGAACGACTTTGCGGAGAAGCTCGAGCAAAGGTCTGAAACCAAGGCCGTCTCTAGCCCGCCTTATCAAGTCGTAATTTACACGTGTAAAAAGTGTGGCAAGTCCGAGGTGCAAACCGACCGCGGCCCGAAGCCCATATCAACCGAAGTCGTGCATTGCGACGCCGTCATCCAGGAGCCCGGCAAGCCCAACCGCTCGGCCATCCCGCCGAAAGCCCGTCAGGCCGCCATGATCCGCGCCGGACACCGTTGCGAAACACCAGGCTGCGGGCGAACACGCTTCCTGGAGGTCCACCATCGGCGCCCACGATCCCAGGGTGGCGGCAACGAACCGGCCAACCTTCAAGTGCTATGCTCGAGCTGCCATCAGCTGGTCCATCAGCGGGAGCGTATGCCTTTATGGCTGACGTGCGATCAAGCTGATGCCGTCGACACGCCCGATGGTCGCGGCTTCCCTGCAGTCGAGCGTTGAGCCGTCCACGTTTTCGAGGCGTAGGTTTCCAGGGCGAAGAACAGAATGCTGGCGAAGAGTCCCGCGATCAGACCCTGCCGTCGTGTTCGCTCACGCAGATCGGGATGCAGCATGTTGGCGATGACGGTGGCGGCCGCCCCCGCTGCAACCGTCGCCCAGAGGCCGGTAACAGCTATGGCGATCGACCGTCTCATGAAAACACCTTATCATTGATTCGGTGGCTATACAACCAGGCGCACCGTTGACCGAAAGCCCGGTCACCCTTACAGTCCCCGCCATGCTGTTCAACTCACTGGTCTTCCTGGCCTTCATGGCCGTCGTGCTGCTGCTCTACCCGCGGCTGCGCCATCGTGCGCAGAATTACTTCCTGCTGGTGGCCAGCTACACGTTCTACGGGTATTGGGACTGGCGTTTTCTCACCCTGCTGGCCATCTCCACGATCACGGACTTCGTGGTGGGGCAAAAGCTGCAGGGGACCGAGGACCCGCGCGTCCGCAAGCACCTGCTGACGGTCAGCGTGTGCGTGAATCTGGGCCTGCTGGGCTTCTTCAAGTACTTCAATTTTTTCGTGGATTCGATGGGGACGATCATCTCGGAGTTCGGGATGGAGCCGCACATGCCGCTGCTGCGGGTGCTGCTGCCGGTGGGGATCAGCTTCTATACGTTCCAGACCCTGAGCTACACGATCGACATCTACCGTAAGCGTCTCGAGCCGACCGATGACCTGCTCGACTTCGCGGTCTTTGTCTCATTCTTCCCGCAACTGGTGGCCGGGCCCATCGAGCGCGCGCGCAATCTGTTGCCCCAGGTGGCCACGCCGCGCACGGTCACGCGGCGCCATGTGGAAACAGGGATCAACCTGATCCTGATCGGCTTCTTCAAGAAGATCTTCGTGGCCGACACCCTGGCGCCCTACGTCTCGCAAATCTTCGACGACCCCGGCGCCTGGACCAGCGGGCAACTGCTGACCGGCGTCTACGCTTTCTGCTTCCAGATCTACGGCGACTTCTCCGGCTATTCGGACATCGCCCGTGGTGTGGCGCGTCTGCTCGGCTTCGAGCTGATGGAGAACTTCCACGCGCCGTATTTGAGCCGCAGTCCGGCCGAGTACTGGAAGCGCTGGCACGTGTCGTTGTCGACCTGGCTCGGCGACTACCTGTATGTGCCGCTGGGCGGTAATCGCAAGGGCACCGCGCGCACCTATTTCAACCTCATGGTGACGATGCTCCTGGGCGGCCTGTGGCACGGCGCGAGCTGGACCTTCGTGGCCTGGGGCCTGTGGAACGGGCTGTATCTGGCGGCTTATCGGCTGACCGGTGGTGGCAAGGTGGATCTGCGGTGGCCGCGCGCGCCCGGACCGGTGGTGTGGAATGTTCTGAAGGTGTTGGTCACCTTCCACTTGATCGCCGTCGCGAAAATCCTCTTCCGCGCGGGCGACTTCGGCACGGCCTGGACGGTGATCAGCGGGATCCTGGCCGGCGACGGGCTTTTCGTGTTCGGCGCGGCGCACGTGTTCCTGGTGATCGGGGTGATGCTGGTGATGGACATCGTGCAGACGCGGACGGGGAATCATACCTGGGTGGCGGATTCGCGGCCGGTGGTAAGGTTTGTATTTGGGACGGCGTTGTTGGCGATTATTATCGCGGCGGCGGTGTATCGGGTGTATAGCAATCCGCCGTTTATTTATTTTCAGTTCTGATGGGTGGTTTCAACGCACCACATCAGCCACCAACCCCGCCATCAGCCCATTCCCCGGCACACTCCAATGCCCATTATTGGGTATGTAATGGCGAATGCCGCGCTCATCCTGGGCCGCACGAAATTCCGCCAACGGCTCGATATAGGCCCACCCTTGCGCCTCGGCAAAAGCCGCCAGCCGTCGCGACGGCGCCCTGAAATCGTAATTCTCAACCGCCAGCGGCGCATGCGCCAGCACCTCGGCCTGCACCCCCGCGTCGACCTGAATCTCCGCCGGCGCGATGATCAGCAGCCAGTCGGTACCCACCTCACGACAAGCGGCGTCGAAATCCCGTAGCTGCTGTTCAGCCAGGTCCCACCAACCTTCCACCGTTGCATCCGGCTCTTCCCTGAACAACCGCAGGTTGTGCACCTGCCGCCGCAGGTTGTGGGCGCTGCATGGTGTGCGGGTCGTCGGGTCGTCGGGTTCGCCCCACATGCCCGCGAAGTAGGGCGCGCCGGGGGGGAGGGCCGGCTCGTCGCGCGCCGGTTCGCTCGCGGGCGCCACCTCGGCCGCGGTCGCTTCACCGCCGAAGCGCATGCGTACCATGGCGCCGCGTACAGCATCGGTTACCCGCACCAGGTAAAGCTGCTCCGCCAGCACGAACAGGCGGCTCTTGCGCAGCAGGTTCAGCATCGGTCGCTGCGAGCCCACGAAATGCAGGTTGCCCTGATAGACGGCGCCGGGGATGGGGATGCCCGTCACGTCGCTGCCAACCGAGAAGCACAGCACCGCCAGGTCGGGGCGCAGCGCGGGTCCCTTGCCGCGGATCAGGCCGGTGGCGTTGCGGACGTCCCAGCCGGGCAGGCCGGTGATGATGACCTCGTGGCCGTCTCCGAGCTCGCTTTCAAGCGTGCGCAGGAAGTTGTGGGCGATGGGGACGTTGCCGTAGACGAAGGAATCGCCCAGGCCGACGATGCGCCGCGTGTCTTCTCGCCGGGCGAGGTCATGGTCGCGGTCGCGGAAGCCGAGGGCGTTCACGTGGCGGTCGTCGAACTCGTCGAATTCGTCGGGTGCGCTGGGCCTCAGGGTGTAGCCGCAGTCCGGATCGACAACGTAGGGCGTGTCGGCGCGGGTGGGGATGGTGTCCTGCAGATAGCGCACGAAAAACTCGCAAAGCAGCAATGTGGTCGAGCTGCAGAGCAGGATAAAGACGAACATGCGCAAGCGTCTTGTCACGAAGTCACTTCCGGTTAGCGGTGGATACGGTCTACGACCATGATAGGACGGAACCGGCCGGGCTCCAAGGGCCGAGACGATGCAACAGCCAGTGCTCTGTCAAGCCCATGTTGACGGGTTAGGCCAGGGTTTGTTGACAGAGAGGACACGAGGGGGCTACTTTCGTCGTCCACGGTGAGCCGCGTTTTGAACGCGGGTGTTCACGTTTGTCTGGTTCGACGGCGCATGCCGCGTTTACGGAGGTTCTCCTTGCATCGCAATGGATGTCAAATGCTCCGCTTGGGATGTCAAATGCTCCGCTTGACCCTGTTGGTCTTCGTGATGATCGCGAGTCTGCTGCCCGTCGTCTCAGCCGTTGCGAGCCCGCGTCCGGACATCCCGATCGCGGCCGGTCTGATGAACCTGTCCATCTCCAATCTCGGGTACGTGGGCAACGGCTTCAAGCAGGGCTATTCATCCTGCGAGTATCCCCAGTTCAGCCATGTGGAGCACTTGTTCCTGGGCGGTCTTTGGGTCGGCGCGGTCACCGCCAACGACACGATTCGGGTATCGACCGGCGCGCAGGACGTGTCGAACTTCGCCGCGGGCGAGAACATTCGTGAGTTCGAGGATTTCACCATCTTGGGGTCGGACAGCGTTTTCGTCTGGGTCTGGACCAATCTGCAGAACGCGCCCGGCGATCCACTTGATCCGTCCACGCCCTCCTATCATCCCGATGCCCTGGCCAACCTGCATGTCGGTGTGCAGTTCGACGACTACACCAGCCCGGAGTCCAGCGTACATGTTCCCCTGGGGCTGAAGGTGACCATGCGCGCGCTGGCCTGGGGCACTCCCTACGCCGACGACTTCGTGATTCTCGACTACACCATCGTCAATATCTCGGGCCAAGAGCTCAGCGACGTGTACGTGGGCTATTGGAACGACACCACCATCGGCAACACGCAGGTCAACGACCCCTACGGTTCGGGAACCGGCACCAGCTGGAACTACTACGACGACATGAACGGCGGCTGGCGACCCGGCGACGTGGAAGGCGACGAATCCATCTGGATGATGTACGAACACGACGACGACGGCGACGATGAGATGGCCACGTCCTGGATCGGTACGCGGTTGCTGGGGATGAACCCCGCGCCGGAACCGGCCGTCGACATGCCGCCGGTGTCCTACAATGCGTGGGGATTTCGCGATGTACCCGCCGAGGACGACGTGTACATCGATCTCGACACCCTCGAAGAGCTGCCCGGCAAGTACCAGCTCATGAGCAACGGTGATTGGGACGTCGGTGAGCAGGAGGTCGAGGACTTCACACGCCCCCACGACTGGATCGCCATGCTGTCGACGGGCCCGTTCCACTATTTGGCGCCCGATGACTCGATCAATGTAACCTTCGCCGTGGTTTGCGGCGTGGACTCCCTGTCCCTGATGGCCAACTCGAAAGTGGCCCAGTTGGCCTACGATGAAGGTTTCCAGATCGCCTCGGGACCGCCGTCGCCAATTCTTGAGATCACCTACGAGGACAATTCGGTGATTCTGTCCTGGGCGCCGGGCGATTCGCTCTATCAGAACGAGTTGGAGGAGTGGGTCCCCCTTCTGGACGATGACGCCAGGCGCCAGCCGGAGCACCACATCAGTCGGGTGACCGGCAGCGAGGATTTTCAGGGCTATCGGGTCTACCGGTTCCAGGGAAACGAGTTCTCCGAGGATCCCCTGGACGAGGCCATGCTCGTGGCCGAATTCGACAAGGTCGACGGCGTGGGTTTCGATACGGGCCTGCCGCCCCTGAACGCCTCCGGTCTGCGCAGTTTCATGGACACGAACCTGCTGGACGGTTTCCCCTATTACTATGCGGTGCTGTCGTACGCGGCGCCCAATGCCGCGCAGGACCTGCCGGAACTGCCGAGCGGGTTCTGGGAGAACGGCCTGAAGATCTACCCGGGACCGGCGCCCGTGACCTCGGGCAGTGAGCGCACGGTGGGCGTGTTTCCCAACCCGTACCGGGCCGGCTCACACTTCGATGGCCGGGTCGGCGAGCGGGAGTTGAATCGCAAGCTCTGGTTCACCGGATTGCCCGCTCGCTGCACCATCAAGATCTTCAATCTGGCCGGCGACCTGGTCAATACGTTGTACCACGACGATCCGGCCTCGGGCATGGAACCCTGGGATCTGCTCAGCGAGCCGGTGCGCACCATCGCCACCGGCCTCTATGTCTACGTGGTCGAGAATCCTGTCGACGGCAGTATCCAGCGCGGCAAACTGGTGGTGATCAAGTGAGACACCTGCGACGAATTTTCCGGAAGCGCGCGGCGTTCCTGGCTGTCGCGGTGACGGCCTGTGGCTTGGCGGCCTGGCTGGCCGGCTGCACTAACGAACCCTTCGATCCGGAGTCGGTGACCAACATCCCGCCGGTGGCAACCATCTTCGTGACGCCGGGCGTCGGCGGCGAGCTCAACCCCACGAGCTACTACGATCGGACATTCAGCTGGAGCGGAACCGACCCGGACGGCTTCGTGGTGGAGTACTACGTTTCCATCGAGACCGAAGAGACCGCCGCTCCCTGGGTCGCGACCCAGCAGACCGATACGACCATGACCTTCTCGACCGACGATCTGGGACAGGCGCAGGCCCTGATCCGTCTGGCCTGCCGTGACGATCGCGGCGCCCTGAGCGACACGGTCAGTCGCCATATCCCGCTCCAGAATTTCCCGCCGGTGATCAATTTCGTGACCGACTACGACACGACCTTCTGGAGTTTCGGGTCGGCCAATTTCCGTCTCTTCGCCGTCGATCTGGACGACAACACGACCATGGGCGATTCGATCATCTACTTCCTCGACACGGCGGACTCGACCCTGGCGCCGATTCCCGAAGGGGAGGCGGACGCGGATCCCAACGTCCGTCCGGTGATCAAGCGGATCGAGGATCTGGCCTCCGGACGCTTCAGTATCGATCTGTCGGATATCACCCCGCGCGGATCGAGAACGCTCCACGTGCGCGCGAGCGACGAGGCCGACGCCACAGGTGCCTTCGACTGGGAATGGGACGCCAGACCGACCCTGAGCAACGTGTTGCTGGTCGACGATTTTCTCGGCAACCTGGATGTGCCGTTCTACTACGCGGCCATGGATTCCCTCTACGGGCCGGACGGCTGGTCAATCTACGACATGGCCGACGGGTTGCCCGACAGGATGTGGGTATTCATGTCATGGTTGCGGGAGTACGACGCCGTCTTCTGGTACACCGGATCGAGCGCGTCCGCCAATCTGGCCAGTGCCGCGGTCTATCTGCACGAGTATCTCAACGAGCCGACCGACGACGATCCCGACGCCGGCCGTCTGCTGCTGATCTCCAAGGGCCTGATCGGGAGCACCGGCAGCCTGCCGCCCACCTTCATCCAGGAGACCCTGGGCTTCGAGCGGACACCGTCGCAGCCCATGTTCTACATACCATCCGACAAGCTGTGCATGAGTGTGCCGGCGGGGCGCCTGCCAAATCTGCACTTCAACCACAGCTACAGCGCCGGCGTGGGTATTACGCCGCGTGACGACACCGAAGTGATCTACCAGATGGAATACTACATGTTCTGGAGCCCGACGCGCCGCCCGCCCTACGAGCCGATCGTGGGTATCCGTCGACCTCACACGGATACGAGCCTGGACGCGAGCGTGGTCACGGTGCTGCTGCAGTTCGAAGCCGTGAACTTCACCGAAGGGTTGGGCGCCGTGCGCGGTATGCTTGAAGGCGAGTTGGGGGTGGAGCTGCCGTGAGAGCGAACCGAGTCCGACCGCTGCCGCTCTTCCTGTCGATGTTGATCGTGATCGCGGTCGTTGTGCCCGCGGCCATCGGCCAGGAGGCCGACGCGCCGCCGCCGCCCGAGGCGCAAGCGTCGTCGCTGGCGCCCGCCATGATCAAGGGTCGGGTCGTGGACGCAGAGAGCGGCGAGGTCCTGCCCTACACCAACGTTTACATCGCCGGTAGCCGCATCGGTACCATCGCCCTGCAGGACGGCCAGTTCTGGTTGAGTGGCCTGCGCCCCGGCACCTACACGGTGCGGGCGTCGTACATCTCCTACGGTCTGGGCTCGGAGACGATCACCGTGGCTGCGGGGGAGGTGGCGGAGATCGAGTTCCTGCTCGACGTGGAAGCCATCTACACCGATCCCATCCTGGTCACCGCGGAACGCAGGCTCATCGAGGTCGAACTGACCGGTAGCGCCCACCGCATGACGTCCGAGCAGATGGAAGCCATGCCCCTGGACAACCTGGTGGAGATGATCGCCCACCAGCCCGGCGTTACGCTGCAGGACAACGAGATTCACATTCGCGGCGGACGCGCCGACGATACCCAGTTCATCGTCGACGGCATCTCGGTAAACGATCCGCTGGCCGGCGGCGGCTACGGCTATTCGATCGACCCGTCGATCATCAACGAGATCGAGGTGCTCACCGGCGGCTTCAACGCCGAGTACGGCCAGGCGGTGTCCGGCATCGTCAACGTGTCGACCAAGGAGGGCGGCGACCGGTGGAGCGGGAAGGTGAACTGGAAGCGCGACAATTTCCTCGGCCGCGAGAGCGGTTTTGGCCCGAGTTTCGTGGCGGCCCTGGCCGGGGCGCCGTTGTCGATGGCTCTGGGCGAGGAAGCCGATGTCCAGACCGAGCCCGACTACCACGATATCTCGCGCTACGGTCGCGCCCAGAACATCGACGTGGTGAAGCTGTCCCTGTCCGGTCCCGATCCCCTGAGCGACATCCTGGACGCCGTCGGTCTCGGCCTGCCCGGCACCCAGTACCTGTTGCTGAGCGGGTCGATGGACGTGCGCGACGGGTACCTGCCCATCTATTCACGGACCAAGCAGCTCGAGACGCCCCTCTATGATCTCGACTTCCTGTCGCCCCGCCAGCAGAACGACTGGAACGGTCTGCTGAAGTGGACCTGGAACATCGATCCGCGCCACAAGATCAACTTCAACGCTTCGCGCCAGCTCGCGGTGAGCCAAGGCTTCACGCTTCCCGGCGAGGGCTATGCGCGCCCCATGATGGACAACCTGGACAACTCGCTGGTCTTCACCAACGAGAATATCCTCAACCAGCTCTACTACCGTTGGGTGATCGGCGAGAAGGACTTCTTCGAGCTCAGTCTGGGACGCAACTTCAGCCGCATGCACGCCAACCTGATCGGCAACGACGACTACACCACCTATCCGGGATACGACAACCCCACGTCGCCGAGCGCCCTGGCTTCGGGCAGCAGCGATCGTTGGCACGATCACTACTCCGAGTCCTGGACCCTCAAGAGTTCCTACGCCTGGGTGGCCAGCGAGACCAACCAGTTCAAGACGGGGTTCGATCTGTCGTTCACGGAAATGCAGCTGATCGACCTGAAGACCAACCTGAGCCTGCCGCCCTCGGGCAAGCTGGCCTTCAACGAGGACATCTTCAAGGTGCATCCGGTTGTGGGCGCGGCCTATTTCCAGGACACGGTCAACTATCGGGGCATGGTCGTGAACGCCGGTCTGCGCCTGGACGCCTGGGCGCCGGGCCGCGAGGTCGAAGCGGTCATGGACCGCAACGACGATTACCTCTTCGTCACACCGGAAATGAAGGAAGAGTTCTACGACGAAACCGTGGAGTTCTGGCTGCGGAGCTGGAAGTTGCGTTTGTCGCCACGCCTGGGCGTGAGCTTCCCCGTCACCGAGAAGGACAAGTTCTTCTTCAACTACGGGCACTTCTCGCAGTGGCCGCGCTATGCCTACGTCTACCCCCAGCTCACGGCCACTACCGCCAGCGAGATCCAGCTGCTGGGCAATCCCAACCTGGATCCCAAGGTCACCGTCGAGTACGAGGCGGGCATTCAGCACGAGTTTCCCGGGCTGTGGAGCGTGGGCGTGACGTTCTTCAACCGCGACATCTACGACTACGCCAAGTCGGTGCGCATGAACACCGTGGACATCGGGGCCGACGAGACGCCCGATCCCAACGACGAGGGCACCGAAACCATCGAGCCGGTCCGCTACTTCAACGGCGACTCGGCCCGCAGCCTGGGCATCGAGCTGACGGTGATCAAGCGGACGACCGGCTACCTGTCGGGATCGGCCAGCCTGGAGTTGTCCAGCAGCACGGGGACCAACAGCAAGGCCGACCAGGGGTATCTAGAAGCGGTCTACGGCGACGGCAGCTCGGCCGGGACCTCGCTCACCGGCCTGCAGCGTTCGCCGCTGTTGTGGGACAAGCCGTGGCGCGTGTCGATCAATCTCGATTTCTCGGTCTTCGAGGACGAGCGCCCCACGCTCCCGCTCCTCGGCCTGCGATTGCCGGCCAACTGGAGCCTGAACATGCTGTTCAGCGCCGAGACGGGACAGCGGTACACGCCGCTTGGCCTGCCCGAGGGCGGCAACGTCTACGACACGCCCATCCAGGGCGACACCTACTCGGGGCTCGGTCCCTACAAGAGTTCCCTGAACGTGCGGTTCAACAAGTACTGGAACCTGACCAGGGCAAACCGGCTGACCTTCTACGTGGAAGCGCGCAACTTGCTCAACCACATCAACTACCGGCGGGTGAATTCCTGGACCGGCGACGGCTATCAGGTCGGCGACTACAACCCCAGCTGGGACAACTCTTGGGGTCCCCCGGAGGAACCGATCGAGGGTCAGACCTACTACTCCACCGATTCCCTCGAATACGCCAAGGCGCGGGTCAATCCCAGCTACGTGGAGAATCCCCGCATGATCCTGATGGGGGTGAGCTTCTCATGGTAGACCTCATCCGCTTCCGGTCTTCATTGGGGTTGCGCCTGGCACTGATCGGTCTGATCGTCGCCGCGCCCCTCGCCTCGTCCGATGCGATCGCGGGCGGCATTCTCGGCCTGTACGGCGGCGAGAACGTGGGCACCGCGGGGGCCCAGTTCCTGCGTGTTCCGGTGGGAGCGAGAGCCGTCGCGTTGGGCCGCTCCTACGTGGCCAACGCCTTCGACGGCTCGGCGACCTTCTGGAATCCCGCGGGCATCATGCAGACCACCGGCCGGCGCGGCATGTTCTTCGGTCATACGGAATACGCGGCGGGTATCGATCTGGAACACGCCGCGTTCCAGTGGCACCGTCAGAATTACGGCTTCGGGATCAGTGCGGGCATGCTGCGTTCCGGCGAGATCCCACGGACCGACGAGTTTCACCAGGAAGGCACGGACCAGACCTTCCGGGCGGATCAGTACCACCTGGGCCTCTCGATGGCGCGTCTGATGACGGATCGTTTCTCCTTCGGACTGACGGGGCGTTTCTACCAGGAGAACCTGGACGAGTTCACCGTCCGGTCTTTCCTGATGGACCTGGGCGTCCTCTACTTCGTGGGAGTCGGCGACCTGCGGGTCGGTTTCGCGGTGCGCAACTTCGGGGCCGAGATGCGGCCGGAAGGCACGCCGCCGGCGTTGCCCGGCTACGAGGTCAGCTCGGAGTTCCAGACCATATCGGCACCCACGTCCGGCTCCTTCGGGGTTGCCTACACCTGGGGCCTGACCCGCAAGCTGGACCTGCTGACCACCGCGGATTTCCACCACCCTACCGATTACAGCGAGAGTTTCCGCATGGGATTGGAACTGGATATGGACAGGCGGCTCTTCCTGCGCAGCGGTTATGAGACCAACCGTGACGAGGGCGGGCTGGCCGCGGGCTTCGGCGTGCAGTTGGCCCGGGACGGCTGGGACATTCGACTCGACTACGCCATGAGCGACATGGGCGCCTTCGGCACCATCCACCACCTGACCATCGATCTGGCGCCCCTGCCCAAGCCGAGGAGGACGCCGTGACCCCGAGATCCCGGTTCACGCTATTGGCCATGATCGGCGCCGTGACCTTGTCCGCCCTGGTCGGCGGCTGCGGGGAGAAAATCGCGATTCCCCTGCCCGAGGGGCTTTTCTCGCTCAACGCCTACTACATGAAGACCGCCTACGACGACCCCTTTGCCCGCCGGCTGGTGATCGCCAACGGTCTGCTGTACGTCGTGGGGAGCGACGGCTCGCTGGTCAAGCGCAGCCAGAACTACGATGAGCGGGAGATCGTCCAGGGGCTGGACGATCCGACGGCCCTGTGCGCCGACGACGACAACACCCTGATCTTCGTCTGGGAGGACGGCGCCTCGCGACTGAGCACCTTCACGGCGAGCGATCTCGATCTTGTGCACGCCACCGTTCTGCCCGACGTGCAGCGCGGTACGCGGCTGGTCACCAGCCGGATGGGCGTCGAACGCGTGGACGCGGCGATCCATACCTTTGTGTACATCACGGACCCCGACTCCGGTGTCGTTCATCGTTATGCGTACTATATCGAAGACGGTACAGTTGTGCCCATGGGCATTCTTTGCCGCAACGGCGGTCTGTCGGTACGTTTCGTCAACGAGCCGGCGGGCCTGGTGCGCGACGGCGAAGGCATGCTCTGGATTTGCGACGCCGACACCTCCCGTAACTGGGTGATCCGTTTCGATCCTGCGCCGGACCTGGACGACATATCGTATGATCCGGAGCAGATCGATCCCTGGCGTGGACTGGCGCTCCTCATCCACACGACCGCCTGTGAACCGTCTTCGGCCGACGAGTTCACCCTTGGCGACGCGCCTGAATGCGGCGAGGCCGACTGGGAAGGCGGCCCGAGCAGCGAGGCCGGCGAATTCCACGCGCCCCTTGGTCTGAGTGTCGACGGCAGCGGACGGATCTACGTGGCCGACTACGGCAACGACCGCATCCAGGTCTTCGATCAGTTCGGCGAATTCGATGTGTCTTTCAGCGATGTGGACGACGCGCCCGGACCCCTGGACCTCGGTGTCGTGGACCGGATCGTGACGGCCAGCGAAACTTTCTACGGGGCCTACGTCTTCGTCATCTCGGAGGCCTCCGGCCAGGTTCACAAATTCATATCCCACGAAGAGCACACGGACTCCTCCGAAGACCCGTGGCCGGAAGAATAGAGGAGCAACACACATGACGAACATCGGGGACGTCCCCTTCTACCTGTCCATCTCCGGCAATATCGGCGTGGGCAAGTCCACCGTCTGCAAGATGGTGGGAGAGGCCTTCGATTGGCCGACCTATTACGAACCGGTCGCCGGCAATCCCTATCTGGCCGACTACTACAAGGACATGGTGCGCTGGTCCTTCCACCTGCAGATCTACTTCCTGAGCAAGCGCTTCGAAGTGCAGAAGGACATCATCGAGCACGGCCGTTCGGCGGTGCAGGACCGCACCATCTACGAGGACGTGGAGATATTCGCCAAGGTGCTGCACGACCGCGGCGCCATGGACGACCGCGACTACGAAAACTACCGCGAGGTCTTCCACAACATGGTTTCGTTCCTGCGGCCCCCGGATCTGGTTCTCTACCTGCGGGCCGGCGTCGATACCGCCATGTCGCGCATCGCCAACCGGGCCCGCGACTGTGAGACGGGTATCCCGCGCGATTTCATCAGCGACCTGCACAACGCCTACGAGGACTGGATCGAGACCGCCGAGACGATCTGTCCCGTGCGCGTCATCGATACCGAAACGGTCAATCTGCGCGACGACGCCGAAGCCCAACGGGAGCTGCTCGACTACATCCGGGAGCTGCACGAGGGCAAACGCAGGACCATGGCGGCCGGAGGTGGCGCATGATCGGCAGCGAACATCGCCGGAGCGACAGGCTGCACGGCCGGCACATTCCCACCGACGTCCTGTGCGCTCTGCCCAAGACCGACCTGCTCTGCCACCTGGACGGTAGCCTGCGCATCGGTACCTTCCGCGAACTCGCGGGGGCCGAGGGTCTTGACGTACCGGCGGACGACCAGGCAACCCTGGACCATTATTTTCCCGTGGATACCGAGAGCTGCCGCCGGCACTTCGAGGGCTTCTTCGAGCACACCACCGCTGTTCTGCAGACCCCGGAATCCTTGACGCGTGTCGCGCGAGAGCTGGCCGAGGACGCGGCCGACCAGGGGTGCTGGTACCTCGAGGTCCGGTTCTGTCCGCTGCATCACCGCAAGCGCGGCATGACCCTCGACGAGTCGGTGGCGGCCGTGCACGCGGGACTCGAACAGGTCGAGCAGGACAAAGGCATTCGTACGGGGATCATCATCACGGGCATCCGCACCATCGGTCCCGACGCGTCGCTCGAACTGGCCGAGTTGGCCGTGAGCTGGAAGGGTCGCGGCGTGGTGGCGTTCGATCTGGCGGGCACGGAAAAAGACTATCCGGCCAAGCTGCATCGCGAAGCCTTCTACTACATGATGAATAACAACATGTCCTCGACCATCCACGCCGGCGAGGGTTTCGGCCCCGAATCGATCCACCAGGCGATCCACTATTGCGGCGCCAATCGGATCGGCCACGGCACGCGGCTGCACGAGGATCAAGACCTGCTCGCCTACGTGAACGACATGCGCATTCCCCTGGAAATGTCGCTGACCAGCGAAGTCCTGACCGGTGTCGTGCCGACGGTCGGCGACCACCCGCTGCGCCATTATCTGGATCTGGGCCTGCGCGTGACGCTCAATACCGACAACATGCTCTTCACCCGCTCGTCTCTCTGCCGCGAGCTGAGGCTGGCGGTCGACACCTTCGACCTGAATCTCCTGGAGACCGAGACCCTGCTGCTCAACGGCATCAAGGGCGCGTTTCTGCCCCAGGAGGACAAGGCCGACATGATCCGCGAGATGGTGGCCACGGTGGTATCGCTGCGCGACAAGTTCGGCCTGGACGATATGGAGATCGGATGAACGACCGTCTGGCGAAACTGGGCACCGACTGGCGCGACCAGGTGGGTGAGGCCGTTGCGTGGTTGGAGCCGCGCGGGTTCACGGGCCGCACCGGTCTGATCCTGGGTAGCGGTCTGGGCAAGTTCGCCGATGCGCTGGACGGCGCCGAAGCCGTGGACTATGGCGAGATCCCGGGCTTTACGACCACGTCGGTCGCGGAGCACAAGGGCCGGCTGGTGGTCGGCGAGGCGGCCGGCCGTCGCGTGCTGGTCATGCAGGGGCGCCTGCATCCCTATGAAGGCTTGTCCGCCGAGACCATGCTGCTGCCCACGGCGGTGCTGTCGTGTCTGGGAATCGGCGAGGCCGTGGTGACCAACGCCGCCGGTGGCCTGAACCATCATTACATCCCCGGCGAGCTCATGGTGATCCGCGACCATCTGGACATGCACCTGAACGATCCCCTGCGCGGGCTGCTGGTCGACGCCGTCCCGCCGGTCGAAGCGCCGGGACGCGGCGCGCGTCCGTCCAGGGCCTACGACACGGAACTCGCCCGTCTCATGCAGGAGTGCGGCGCCGCGGCCGGCGTTCCCCTGCACGCCGGCGTGTACGCCAGCATGTGGGGTCCCGCCTACGAGACCAAGGCCGAGATCGGCATGTTACGCCGCCTCGGCTGCGACGCGGTCGGCATGTCCACCGCGCCGGAGGTCATGCTTCTGAAGGCCCTGGGCGTGCGTGTGGTGGGACTGTCCTGCATCACCAATCCCGCGCGCGAGGTGGGCCAGCCGGAACTATCGCACCAGGATGTGGTCGAAGCCGGTCTCATGGTCCGCGATCGCATGGCCAACCTCTTGTTGTCATTCCTGCCGAGGCTGGCCGACTGACGCTCTGCCGGGAGGGCTCGCATGTTCTGGGATTCCACGTTTCTTTTTCTGATACCGGCCTTCGTCTTCGCGCTGTATGCGCAGAACAAGGTCAAGTCTACCTACCGCAAGTATCTCGACGTGCGCTCGGCCCGGGGGATGACCGGCGCCGAGGCGGCCGGCCAGTTGCTGAACGCGGCCGGCGTGGGCAACGTGACGATCGAAACCGTGCCCGGCGAGTTGACCGACCATTACGACCCGCGCGCGCGGGTGCTGCGCCTGAGCGAGGCCAACCATGGGGGCACCAGCGTTTCGGCGCTGGGGGTGGCCTGTCACGAGGCCGGCCACGCCCTGCAGCACGCGGCCGGTTACGGCCCTTTGGAGTTGCGGCAGCGCATTTTCCCGGTGGCGAACATCGGCAGCAAACTGGCCATGCCCCTGTTCTTCAGCGGTTTCCTGTTCTCGTATCCCGTCATGATGGATATCGGCATTGTGGTCTACATGGTGGCGGCGTTCTTTACCGTGCTGACCCTGCCGGTGGAGTTCGACGCCAGCAACCGGGCCGTGACGCTCCTGAACAGACACGGTATCGTGACGCCGGAGGAATCCGGCCACGTGAAGGCCGTGCTCAACGCGGCGGCGCTCACCTACGTAGCCGCCGCCCTGATGGCAGTTTTGCAACTCGTACGCCTGATCGTTCTGCGCGGACGTCGCTGAATCGAATAAACGGAGGAAGACATGCGCCCCTACATGGTAGCCGGAAACTGGAAGCAGAACCTGGGACCCGCCGACGCGGCCAAGCTGGCGCGACAGGTGACCATGGGTCTGCTCGGACTGGACCTGAAAGGCGACGTGCTGGTGTGTCCCACCTATGTCGCGATTCCCGCCGTGGCGGACATCGTCAAGGGCGAGAAGACGCTGCTGGGCGCCCAGAACTGCAGCGCCACCGGCGATGGCGCCCACACGGGAGAGATCGGCGCGGACATGCTGGCCGAGGCCGGCTGCACCCACGTGATCGTGGCCCACTCGGAGCGGCGCGCCGACAACGGGGAGACCGACGACGACTTCGTCGCGAAGATCGACCAGATCCACGCCGCCGGACTGACGGCCATCTTCTGCTTCGGCGAACTGCTCGACGAGCGCAAGGCCGGACGCGAACGCGACGTGGTCAAGGCCCAGCTCGCAGGCGTGCTGCCGCGACTGGCGGCGGCCACGCCGGCGAACCTGGTGCTGGCCTACGAGCCGGTCTGGGCCATCGGTACCGGCGAGACCGCCACGCCCGAACAGGCCCAGGACATCCACGCCGTTTCGCGCGAGCTGGTGGCGGGACTGATCGGCGCCGAAGCGGCCGCGGCCATGCGGATTCTCTACGGCGGCAGCGTGAAACCGGGCAACGCCGAGGACCTGTTCGGACGCGCCGACATCGACGGCGGACTGATCGGCGGGGCCAGTCTCAAGGCCGAGGATTTTCTGGGTATCGTACGGTGCGCGCAGGCCGTTTCCTGATTCAGACGCGAAAGGCAGGTCGGGTATGTGGAGTCGAGAAGGACGCGTGTTGCAGACCATCGTCATGGCGCTGGTGCTGTGTGTCGTCGCGGGCGGCGCGTTCGCGGTCGAGCAATTGGCCGAGCGTGAGGCCTGGTCGGGCGTAACGGCGCCGGCGGATGCCAAGACGCCGCGCTTTCCCGGTCTGCCCGAGGGCGCCGAGGTCCTGCGCTTCGAGAACGGCCTGCGGGTCCTGCTGCTGCGCAATCCCGCCCAGCCCATGGTCAGCGTGACCACGCAGGTGCTGATCGGGTCGGCCCACGAGGATTTCAGGACCAGCGGCATGAGCCATATGCTCGAGCATCTGCTGTTCAACGGGAGCACCAAGTACACCCAGGAGGAGCAGTACGAACTGGCCGATCGGATCGGCGCCTGGAACAACGCCCACACGACCAATTTCTACACGAACTACATCATGATCCTGCCGTCGGAAAACCTGGCGACGGGCGTCGAGTTGCAGGCCGAGATGCTCTTCCACTCGCTGCTGCCGGCGGACAAGTTCGAGAAGGAGCGGGGGATCGTCATCGGCGAGATCGTGCAGGGGCGCGACCGGGGCGACAACTTCGCGGACGAAACGCTGCGCGATGCCATTTATGGCGGCAGCAGTCTGGGCATGCCCACCCTCGGGACCCTGAGTACCATCGAGCACCTGGACCGTGACGGCGTCTATGCCTTCTACAAGACCAACTACGTGCCCAACAACATGCTCACGACCGTCGCCGGCAACTTCGATCGCGACACGACCCTCGAACTGCTGCGCACCCACTACGGGGCGATCCCGCCGGGTACCGTGACGCGCCCTGAACCGGAGCCCGCCGGCTACCTGGGCCGCACCCACGCGATCACCCGCCGCGGCGGCGATGCCCATGTCCTGGCCCTGGCCTTCGAGGCGCCCACGTTCGGCGCGCCCGATTTTTTCCCCTTCCTGGTGCTGACCAGCCTGCTCGATACGCCGGCCAACGGTATTCTCAGCCGGGCCATGGATGAGCTGCCGCCCGACGAACGGGCGAGTATCGGCTCCTGGTGGGAGCGGTCCCGCGGTTACGGGCGCCTGGTAATCGAACTCGACCTGCCCGACGACGCCGACCCGGCGCGCTATCACCGACTGGTCACCGAAGCTCTGGGCCGCGCGGCCGAGTGGGGTGTCACGCCGGAGGACGTGACCGAGGTCATCCGCATGCAGGAGACCGAGACGCTGATCGAGCGGGAGCAGTTGCGCCACCTGGCGATCATGTCGTCCGAATCGATCGCGGTCGGCGGGACGGATTTCTTCCTAAACTACCTGAGCGACCTGGGCGCGGTGAAGGCCGAAGAGGTCACCCGCGTGCTGGGCGCCTACCTGGTGGGCAGCCCGCATCTGGCGGTACACGTGTTGCCGCGATCGGGCGCCGAAGGGGCCGGCGATGCGCAGGCCGAGGTCGTACTCACGCGCTCCGAGCTGGCCAACGGTGCGGTGCTGGTCACGTTGCAGAATCCGGGGTCGCCGCTCTTCGCGTCACACATCACCGTGCGCAACCGCGCCGAAGTGGACGGCGATCGTCCCGGCGCCCTGAACCTGGTGCATCGGCTGCTGAGCCACGGCATCGGCGGCTGCGACGAGGCCTGCGTGTCCCGTAAACTGCGCAGTCTCGGCGCCGAAGTGAAGTTCGTGGACGACCCGCGCTTCCCCATGGATAACTACTACACCAACGGCCGCTTCTCCTTCGTGCGCCTGGAGACCGCGGCGGCCAACGGCGTCGAGTCGCTGACCCTGTTGCTGGACATGTTGCAGCACGCCAGCTTCACCGCCGACGACTTCGCCGAGGAACTGGCCGCCCAGACCGAACTGGCCGCCCGCGGCGCCCGCAGCGCGCGGACCAGGGCCAGCCGGGTCTTCGCCGACGCGTTGTACGGCGACCATCCCTTGTCGCGCCCGGCCGAGGGTGATCTGGAGTCCCTGGCCGGCATGACCTATGACATCCAGCGGCGCGTCTACCGCGACGCCTTCGCGCCGTCGAACCTGATCTTCGCCGTGGTGTCGTCCTTGCCGCACGAGCAGCTCGTGGCGGTCATCGAGGAGCAGATGTCAGGTCGCGGTTCACCCAACGCGGGCCTGCCGCCGGTGCCGGTTACCGAGAATGAACTCCGACTGACCGAGACGATCGGCGGCCAGATGGCCTCGGTGCGGCTCGGCTCGCTCCTGCATATCGATCCCGACGACGCGCCGGCCCTGGAGATGCTCGTGGCCGTCCTGTCCGACCGACTGGGCATGGATCTGCGCGAGACGCGGGGGCTGTCCTACAGCGTGGGCGCGTCGATCGGCATTCACGGCCGCGACGCCGCCTTTGCTGCCTGGCTCAATCCGCCGGCGCCCCGACTGGTGGAGGGGGAGGCGGCCTTGACCGAAGCGGTGCGGACCTTTGCGCCGACGACGGTCACGCAGGAGGAGCTGGACGTGGCGCGGAGTGCGCGGCGGGGGCGGTTGATGATGAGGCGGCTGTCGAGTATTTCTCAGGCTTATTATATCGCCATGGCGGAGCTTGAGGGGGATGTGCAGGCGTATCTTGGGGGGCTTGATGTGTATCGGGATGTTACTTTGGCGGATCTTATCAGGGTGGGGAGCAAGTATCTGACGGGGCTTCCTCTGATTACCGTCGTTGTGGACTGATTCTAGGCGGGTCCCGTACGTGCAGGCGCGCACGGATCGGGACGTTCGTCTGCCCCTTAATGGGGCAGACCTCACTTGGGTTCGCGCTCTCGAGAGCGCTCTCACACCCGCTCCGTGCGCGCCTGCACGTACGGGACCGGAATCAGTCCACACGAAGGGGATCAGATGAAGACCGTCATAGGGTTGCTTTTCCTGATCGGTATTACAAGTTC
Source organism: uncultured Fibrobacteraceae bacterium (assembly GCA_964476155.1). Taxonomy (GTDB): domain Bacteria; phylum Krumholzibacteriota; class Krumholzibacteriia; order LZORAL124-64-63; family LZORAL124-64-63; genus JAHIYU01. Next base: position 10,767 of record CAYYYS010000029.1, on the reverse strand, counting down.
GTGTCTCGCCGACGAATCGGGTCCGATCCATCATGAGGTCGAGATCTGGTTCGACATCCCGACCCATCAGGTCAGGATCCACGACAAGGTTTTGATTCATGTCGGCATCGATTCGCTGATGCTCAACTCTTCCATGCAGATCACTGGGTTGGGCAAGGCTTCCCGCTACGACTTCATGGTTTCGATGCTGACTCCGGTTGAAGCGATGCCTGCGGGTTCCCCCTCCGATTCCATGCAGTCGTTTCGGACAACCGAAACGGAGAACCTGGATCATTTAGAGACTCCTTACGTGATCGTCGAGTACACGGGGTGGCTCCATGAATCAACCGATGACGTGGTCTTCTCGCGTGAAAACGTGGGTCGTGAGATACAGGGCACGGTTGGGGCGGAAGGCATCTACCTCGCCGCCGACGGATGGCTGCCTTACGCCGAGGGCGTCCAGGCCACGCATCGCCTCACCATCCACACGCCCATCGGCTGGGAGCCGGTCACACAAGGCAAACGCGTTCGTCACGAGGCGGTCGACGACGAGTTGATCACCGTCTGGGACGCGCCCAACCCGTCGGACGGCCTGATCCTGATCGCCAACAAGTACCACGTGACCGAGCGGCAGTTCGGGGACGTCACTTCCTACACGTATTTCCTGGCCGACGAACCCAGGCTGGTCGAGACCTATATGGAGCGCACCGGCGCCTACCTCGAGATGTACGAGGATATGATCGGGTCGTATCCCTACGCCAAGTTCGCCACGGTGGAGAACTGGTTCCCGACCGGGTACGGGATGCCGTCGTGGACGTTGCTGGGCGGGACGGTGCTGCGGCTCCCGTTTATTCCCACGACGAGTTTCGGGCACGAGATCGCGCACAACTGGTGGGGGAATTCGGCCTTTGTGGACGACGCGGAGGGCAACTGGTGCGAGGGGCTTACGGTCTACTGCGCCGACTACTACTACAAGAGCCTCGAATCGGATGCGGCCGCCCGCGAGTACCGGCGCAATCTGCTCAAGAACTACATCGCCTATGTGCGGGACGACGAGGATATGCCGCTCAGCGAGTTCCGGTCACGGCACAGCGGAGCCACGCGGGCGATCGGTTACGGCAAGTCGATGATGGTTTTCCATATGGCCGATCGGATGATCGGGCGCGAGCCGTTCCTGGCCGCTCTGCGCGATGTCTGGTCTTCGCACATGTACCAACCCGTGGCCTGGAGCGACTTCATGGGCGCTTTCGGCCGCCATGGCGATACCGATCTGACCGGTTTCGCCGAGCAGTGGCTCACGCGCGAGGGCGCGCCGTTGATCAGCCTGGCCGCGGCCGAGTTGAACGGGGAGACCGTAACCGTGACGCTCACCCAGGATGATCCCACCTGGCGGACCGACGTGCCCGTGGTCATCGAACATCGCGCCGGCGACGTCGAGCACGTGGTGACCCTGGAGGGGTCCGAGGTATCGGTTGAAATCGAGGCACCCGGTGCGACTGCGGTCCATGTGGATCCTGACTACCATATATTCCGTCGTCTGCATCCGGAGGAGATCGAACCGACCCTGAGCCTGGTTCTCGGCGACCCGGAGCCGCGGTTTGTCCTGCCGACAGGATTGCTGGCCGAGACGGGCCGGACCTTCGCCCAGGACTGGATCGAGAGCGACGCCCCCGTGATCGTGGCGGCCGACGCCCCGGTTGACGGCCATGTGCGTATCCTGTTGAATCCGGGTCCCACCACGCTGGCGGCGCTGTTGCCGGCGGGAACCCAGGTGAGCGGGACCCTGTTCTTTCTCGAAGGGCAGCGGCACGACCTGAAGAATACCGACGCGGTCATGGCGATCGCATCGCCCGACGAGCCGGCCACGACCTGGCTGATCGTGATCTGCCGATCGGCACCTCGTCTGGAACGGCTGGCCGGACGTCTCAGTCACTACGGCAAGTATTCGTATCTGGTGTTTCCGGAGCGAGGCCGGGCGCTCAAGGGCAACTGGCCCGTAGCGGCCTCGCCCCTGAGCCTATCCCTGCATTGACAGAACAGAGGGAGACGTCATGAATATCAAGCTGACCGTCCTGCTGCTGGCCCTGATGATCGTGACTGTGGCTGTGTCCGGATGCGGCCTGAGCAAGGCCCAGAAAGGCGCGCTGCTCGGCGGCGGCGCCGGTGCGGCCGCGGGCGCGGCCATAAGCGACGACGACACCAAGGGCGCCGCGATCGGCGGCGCGGTGGGCGCCGTGGTCGGCGGCCTGATCGGCAGCTACCTGGACCGGCAGGCCGAGGAACTCGAGCAGATCGAAGGCGCCACGGTTGCCCGCGAGGGCGACCAGCTCATGGTGACCTTCGATAGCGCCATCCTCTTCGATACCGATTCGTCGGCACTGCGCACCGCCTCTGCGGACATGGTGCAGTCGATCGCCGAGGTCCTGACCCGCTACCCCGAAACCGACATCCTGGTCATGGGCCACACCGACAGCACCGGTCCCGAGTCCTACAACATGGATCTCAGCGATCGTCGCGCCGGTTCGGTGAGCGCCCAGCTTCTGAGTCACGGCGTGGACGCCGCGCGTATCCAGGCCCGCGGCTACGGCGAAAACTCGCCGGTGGCCGACAATACCTCGATTTCGGGACGGCAGCAGAATCGTCGCGTCGAGGTCGATATTCGTGTGAACGAGGAATTCCGTGCGCGGGCCGCTGCGCAGGAAGGTTAATAACCCAACCCCGAGGGGGATCCGGTGAGCAAGTACGACACGCTTCAGCCCAAGTCCGTCTGGAAGATCTTCGGCGACCTGTCCAAGGTGCCTCGCGGCTCCGGCAACGAGACCGGTGTCATGACCATGCTCAAGGCCTGGGCCGACGAGCAGGGCCTGAAGTGGAGCGACGACGAGGTCGGCAACCTGCTGGTCCGGATTCCCGGCAGCAAGGGTCGCGAAAAGGCGAAGCCCGTGCTGATCCAGGGCCACGTGGACATGGTCTGCGAGAAGAACAGCGGCACCAAGCACGACTTCGAGGCCGACCCGATCAAGCTGCAGGTCAAAGGCGACTGGGTCGACGCCGACGGCACGACCCTCGGTGCCGACAACGGTATCGGCGTGGCCATGGGCCTGGCCGTCGCGCTGGAGAAGGGGCTGAAGCATCCGCCCCTGGAGGTCCTCATGACCGTCGACGAGGAGCGCGGACTGACCGGCGCCGCCGGCGTCCAGGCCGGATTCTTCAAGGCCCGGCGCATGATCAACCTCGATTCCGAGGAGGACGCCGCCCTGTTCATCGGTTGTGCCGGGGGGCGCGACTCCGACATCACCGTCAAGAACAAGAAAGTGAAGCTGGGCAAGGGCCTGGTGGGCCGCAAGGTGAGCGTGAAGGGTCTGAAGGGCGGGCACTCCGGCCTGGATATCGACAAGAATCGCGGCAACGCCATCAAGATCCTCACCCGCGCGCTGATGGCCGCCCACGCCGAGACCGGTTTCAAGCTGGTGTCGATCGACGGCGGCAGCATGCGCAACGCCATTCCCCGCGAAGCCGAAGCTCGCGTGGCCGTGCCCGCGGACAAGGCGCGCCACTTCAAGAAGCTGGTGGACGCCGCGGCCGCGCGGATCCTGGCCGAAGAGCTGGTCGGGACCGACGAGGGCCTGGTCGTCAAGGTCGGCAGCGTGAAGGTCGCCCACTCCCTGGGCGGCAACTGCACCCTGCGAACCCTGCGCATGCTCGACGCGCTGCCCAATGGCGTGCTGGGCATGAGTACCACCATCGACAATCTGGTGGAGACGAGCTCCAACGTGGGCGTCGTCAAGACCGACGGCGCGAAGGTCACGATCGTCTGCTGCAGCCGCTCGTCCAACATGTCGACGCTGGACGGCCTGGTGGCCCGCCATCGCAGCATCGTCGCCATGCTCGGCGACCGCGCCGTGATCGAGCAGCCCGAGGGCTACCCCGGCTGGCAGCCCAATCCCAAGTCGGCCATGGTCGGTGTGACGGCCAAGGCCTACAAGAAGCTCTTCAAGACCGAGCCCGTGCTGACCGCCATCCATGCCGGACTCGAGTGCGGTCTGCTGACGGAGAAGTATCCCGGACTGGATATCATCTCCTTCGGTCCGGATATCACCGGAGCCCATTCACCCGACGAACGCGTCAGCGTCAAGAGTGTGGGCAAGATCTGGAAGCTCTTCACGGGAGTTCTGGCAGACCTGTAAAACGATACCTCCCAAGGACTCGGTAAGGCCGCGGCATCATGTCGCGGCCTTTTTAGTTATTGGCACGAGAGTTGCGAAATCGCCGGGAAGAGTGGACGGAATAGGGTCTCAACCACTAGCAAATACGACCTATAGAGGATTGAGGCCCTGAATGTACCACGTGCTGGATTGCCAATACTGGGTATTCGTTAGCCAGACAACCAAACTGGGGTATAGCGCGTGCATGATCCAGATGACAAGACCGTTGCCCTGAAGGATGAACCGACGTCCGAGACGATGGTCGACGGCAATGTGGCGTTGATTTTCGATGTGGCCGGCCTCGTGAAGGCCGCGCACGAGGAGAAGAACGCACAACTCAAGGCAGGAGGAAGATCATGACCATGGACACCCAGGTCGCTTCGCTCGCCCAGGCGGGCAAGTATTTGAGCTTTATTCTCGGCGGCGAGGAATACGGCGTCGAAATCATGAAGGTGCAGGAGATCAACGGTCTGACCGAAGTGACCCGCGTACCGCGCATGCCCGAATATGTTCGCGGCGTGGTGAACCTGCGCGGCAAGGTCATTCCGGTGATCGATCTGCGGAGCAAGTTCGGCATGGAGAAGGTCGAAGATACGGAGAAGACCTGCAACATCGTGGTGCAGATCGAGCATAACGGTGAAGTGCTGACGATGGGGATCGTCGTGGACGACGTCTCGGAAGTCCTGAACATCGCGGGTGAGCAGATCGATCCGGCGCCGGCTTTCGGCAGCGGCGTGGAGTCTGATTTCATCACCGGCATAGGCAAGCTCGAGGAGAACGTGGTTATCCTGCTGGACATAAACAGGATCCTGGGCGGCGCCGAACTGGCAGGCCTGGCCACGATCGACGCATGGAGCCGGAAAGGGCGGGAATGGTCGTAACGGAGTTAAAGCGGATCACGGATGAGCAGTTCAACACCATCCGTACGCTCTTGACCAGATCGAACGCCTCGGAACCGTTCTCCGCCTCGACGATGTCATGCCCCTTGAAACCGGCTTGGCGCAGTGTTCTCTGAACGATGCGACGCATGGCGCGCGAGTCGTCTACAATCAGGATCTTCATCCTCAGTTCCCCTGTCGAACCTAGGGATTATTGGCCGAGCCGCAGAGATCAGAACAGGGAGGAAAACATCGCTTCGTTGGCGGCGGCGGCCTCGGACATCATGTCCTCGACAATGCCACCGAAGACCTTGCTCATCAGGCCGGAATTCATGCGCGAAACGATCACATCGCCCGCGGCGGTTTCGTAAATCGCCACTCGGCAAGGCATCATGGGCGCTACGCGACGGCCGTCGGTGTCGCCCAGGATTCGGCCGGCCAACGATACGGAGCAGAGTTCGATCACCGTCACCGGCAGGACATCGAAGCCGCCCTTGGCGACGGAATCGTGGATCTCATGGACGGCCGGCACCTTCCAGCCCGCCGCCAGGGCCGCGTCCTTGACGGCCTGGACCGTCTCGGCGTGGTTGAGTCGGCTCTTGTCCTCCAGTAGCATCATGTCGGCGCCGCCGACTGACATGATCACGCCGCAGGCCAGAACGCCCAGCACAAGGCCGAGCACGAATGTGATTACGGGTTTGGTCATGTCATCTCCCGGAAAGACCGCCGCAGCGGTCGGTTGGCAAAGCACTAGTCTTCGGGTGTGCAGATTTCGCCGCGGCGCGCGGCCCTGACGGTACTTGTGGTCACGATCAGTACGATCAGCGTCGTGATCCCGAGCAGTCCGAAGGCGAGCCAGCGATAAGCCGGCATCGCCGACAGTTTGAACATCAGCATCGACGCGATGGTGATCGAGGCGAGGGGGAAAGTGTAGGCCCACCATGAGACGTAATAGGGCACGCGGACCATTCGACCGATCATGGACGTCATCAGGAGCAGGAAGAACAGCGCGATGTGGAAGAACATGCGCTGCACATCGCCGCCGCCGCCGGTCAGCTTGACCAGGGCGATGAAGCCCACCGCCGGCGGCGGGATGAGGATGAACAGGGTCGGCAGGAACTTGGGGGCCAGGTTGCCGTGGAAGAGAATCCGGTTGATGACGATCGTCAGCAGCACGATCCAGAAGAGCGTGCCGATGCTGAAGAAGAACCAGGAGATCTCCCGAAAACCGTGGGCCACGCCGGCCACCGGCACCAGGATCGTGCCGACCACGGGGATGAACCAGGCCGGGAAGAAGTTGATTCGCACGGGGTGGTTGAATTCGGCGCGTACGGCCGCGGGATAGCGCAGCAGCTTGAGCAGGTACGCGGCGGACAGGAAGAGGAACCAAAGCGATGTCGCGTAGAGCAGGGGTGTCCCGAACCCCAGGTGTGTACCCAGGATGTGATCGGCGCGCAGATAGGCGATGGACAGGCCGCTCAGGCCCATCGCGGAGCCGAAGAGGGTCACCGGGAGATGCTCGAGCCTGCTCGTACGAACCGGGTCCATGTTCGGGGTCCTTCGTTGGAGGTCGTCGCGATCGCTCCCATGGTAATCCAGGTAGTTTCATAGTCAAGCAACAATGAATATATCCCCGCGCCGAGGTAGGGATTCACTGCCCGGCTCCCCCCGAATCCCTTGCCTATTCCGACTGGCCGGGCGATTATTCGCAGATCGCAGAGGACCCACACCCACACGAGGTGGAACATGGCACGCAGAGGCGAAGCGGGTGCGCGCGGCCCGAAAGTCAGGTCGGATTGCTGGATCGCGATCGAATTGCGGGACCAGGGCGGACTGGAGATTCAATTCCAGAGCAAGGTGGCCGGTTTGTACGGCGACCGTATCCGTACCCGCATGGAGGCTGGGTGCGCCGCTCTCGGCATCGCGCATGCCGCCATCGCGTGCGAAGACCAGGGCGCCCTGCCCTTTGTTCTGGACGCCCGTCTGGAATGCGCCGCGCGTCGCGCCGACCCGGCCCTGACCGCCGAGTTTCTGCCCGAGATGCGCGATTGCTGCACCTACGGCTCCACACGAGATCGTCTGCGCCGCACACGGCTCTATCTGCCCGGCAATCAGCCCAAGCTCTTCGTCAACGCCGGTCTGCACGGGCCCGACGGCCTGATCCTCGACCTCGAGGACGCCGTGGCGCCGACGGAAAAGGACGCTGCCCGCGTGGTGGTGCGCAACGCCCTGCGCCAGGTCGATTTCCTGGGCGCCGAGCGCATGGTTCGCATCAACCAGGGCGAGCGCGGGCTCGCGGATTTGGACTGGGTGGTGCCCCACAACCCCCACGTGATCCTGGTGCCCAAGGTGGAGGACCCCGCCCAACTCATCGCCGTGGACACACGCATCACAGAGATCCGCAAGGACCGCGGCCTCAAGGGCGAGATCTACCTGCTGCCGATCATCGAGTCGGCCCTGGGCGCCTGGCGGGCGTACGAGATCGCCATGGCGACGCCGAGTATCGCGGCCCTGAGTATCGGCCTGGAGGACTACACCGCCGACATCGGCGTACCGCGCACCCTCGCGGGTCACGAATCGTTCTGGGCGCGCAGCCAGGTGATCAACGGCGCGGTGGCCGCGGGTGTCCAGCCCATCGACACGGTCTTCAGCGACGTGGCCGACACCGCGGGGCTGATCGCATCGGTTAACGAGGCCAAGGCTCTCGGGTTCGTGGGCAAGGGGTGCATTCATCCTCGTCAGGTCGCTCCGATCCACAAGGCCTTCGCGCCCGACCCCGCCGCGCTGGCCCGGGCGCAGCGCATCGTCGTGGCCTTCGAGGCGGCCGAAGCCGCCGGTCTCGGCGTGGTGTCGCTCGGCAGCAAGATGATAGACGCGCCGGTGGTCAAGCGCGCGCACACGGTGATCGACTTGGCCCTGACCACCGGTCTGATCGACGATAATTGGCGCGACGCCGATGCCTAGCCGCGTCCGAGATACTGGTCAACATGCTCTGAGAGCGAGGAGTCCGAGATGACGAAGCTGGTCACCAACGCCGTGGGACGCGAGGTTCCGGTCGAGATCAACGGCGCCGAGGCTGTTCCTTTCCAGGGTGTCGGACAGTATCGGCCCTCCGGCCGCAAGGCGGCGCCGCCCATCGCCACCTGCAGCGACTACCCAACCGACGGCCACAAGGTGGTCAAGTCCCTCAAGGTCGCGCTGGAGAACGCCGGCCTACGCGATGGCATGACCGTCAGCAGTCACCACCACCTGCGCAACGGCGACTTCGTGGCCAACGCCGTCTTCGCCGCCGCCGCCGAACTCGGCGTGAAGGACCTGCGCTGGTTCCCGAGCGCGAGCTTCCCCTGTCACGCGCCGATGATCGACCTGCTGGACAGCGGCGTCATCCATCACATCGAAGGCTCGATGAACGGCCCGCTCGGCGCCTACTGCAGCGAGGGCAAGATGCGCGGCATGGGTGTGCTCCGCAGTCACGGCGGCCGCTGGCAAGCCATCCAGGACGGCGACGTGCACATCGACATCGCCGTGATCGCCGCGCCCACGGCCGACCCCTTCGGCAACGCCACCGGCGACCGTGGCCCTACCGGTTGCGGCCTGCTGGGGTTCGCCCTGGCGGACTCGATGTACGCCGATCACGTGATCGTGGTGACCGACAACCTGGTGGAGTTCCCGTGCATCCCCTGGCAGATCCAGGGCAACAACGTGGACCAGGTCGTGGTGATGGACAGCATCGGCGACGCGAGCAAGATCGTCTCGGGCACGACCCAGATCACCAAGTCGCCCGACCGCCTGCTGATCGCCGAACTCACTGCCCGCTTCTGCGACGAGGCCGGCATCGTGCGCGACGGGTTCAGCTTCCAGGCCGGCGCCGGCGGCACCGCCCTGAGCTTCGCCCTCTTCCTGCGCGACATGATGCGCGAACGCAACATCAAGGCCCGCTTCGTGCGCGGCGGCTCGACCCAGTACCTGGTCGATATGCTGGAAGAGGGGCTCACGGACTACATCCTCGACGGTCAGACCTTCGATCTCGAGGGCGTACGGTCCATGCGCGAGAACGCGGGACACGTCAACACCAGCCCGTTCACCAGCTACAACTGGCACGGCAAGGGCAACTTCGCCTCGATGCTCGACTGCACCGTTCTCGGCGCCACCGAAGTGGACGTGAATTTCAACGCCAACGTGGTGACCCACAGCGACGGCCGTCTGCTGCACGGCATCGGCGGCTGGATGAATTGTCTGGCCAGCAAATGCACGATCCTGCCCATCCCGAGTTTCCGCGACCGGATCCCGGTGCTGGTGGACAAGGTCACCACGCTGTGCGGCCCCGGTGAGCTGATCGACGTGATCGTGACCGAACGCGGCATCGCCATCAATCCCCAGCGGCGCGATCTGATCGACGCGGTGCGGGGCTCGAGCCTGCCGATCCGGCCCATCGAGGAGATCAAGGCCGAAGTGGCGGAGATCGTCGGCGGCGCGCCAACACCGCCCGAGTTTGGAGACAAGGTCGTGGCGGCCATCAAATGGGTGGATGGAACGGTGATCGACTGCGTGAAGGAAGTGCGAGGGTAGACGACACCATTTCGGCTCCGCGTTTGAAAGGCCCACCTCATTCGAGGTGGGCCTTTCTCACTACTTCGCTCGCCGTGCTCGCTCAGAGTCGCCGAAATGGTGTCGTCTACCCTCGCACTTCCTTCACGCAGCTGATAGCCGTTCCGTTATTATACGGAGAGGAGTTGGCGAACTCGGGCTACGAGATCGGCGGGGGCGAAGGGTTTTTGGATCAGCTCTACGTTGTCTTCCAGGGCACCGCGTTGGGTCAGGGCGCTGTCCGTATATCCCGAACTGTAGAGAAAACCCTGAGGCCCGGCATCTTCTCGACCAGGTGCTTTGCCAGCTCGGGGCCGCCCATCTCGGGCATGATGACGTCGGTCAGCAGCAGATCCGGTTTCAGGTTGTGGGACTCGATCAGGCCCAGCCCCGTGCCCTTGTTCATGTCCCTGGTGGTGAAGAAGGGTTCGAAGATCTGATCGATATGACTCTGGTCCATGCCCCGTCCGGTGTCGATCACCGCGATCACGGCATAATCCCCCGAGTCCAGGTGCAGGATCGTCCGGTCTTCCTTCTTCACCGGGGTCAGCAGGACTTCCACCGGAAATACCGAGCCGTCGGCCCGGCGGTGATCCCATTCGAAACGATGGTTCCCCTTCTCGAAAGCGACCGAGATCATCTCGTTGGCTTTTTCGAAGGACTCCCGTCCGTCGGATTGCTTTTCGGGGCGACAACTCGGGGGGTGCGTCTGCAGCAGTTCCCGCTTGGTGTTATAGGTCGCTACCGCCGTCGGCGGTCATCCTGGTAAGCCTGGTCTGGAGCTCCTGGATAGTGTCCAGCAACTCCTGCCTGGTCATGCTGTCGAAACAGGTGATATGACTCACATCGTGGGCATCGAACTTGCTGATCCCCGCTCGTTTAACGAGTTGGAGGGGCCATGATTAGCGATAAGGATAAGCCGGGGGAGATGGTGCGGCAAATCCGAGATGCGATTCGAGTGCGGCATTACAGCCTGTTTACCGAGAAGGCCTATGTCAGCTGGGCCAGACGTTTCGTGGTTTTCCACGGCAAGCGCCATCCCCGGGATATGGGCGGGGAGGAGGTGACGGCCTTCCTGAGCCATCTTGCGGTCGTGCGCAAGGTCGCGGCCTCGACCC
>CAYYYS010000028.1:0-36443 GCA_964476155.1 uncultured Fibrobacteraceae bacterium | reverse complement strand
GGTAACATCTTCCAATGAGGCAACGGGCTGGGGAAATCCAATTGTCGCTGGCCAGGTCGGTCGGCACTGGACTCAACGCGGGAGCGGTAGGACATGGCATCAGGCAAGAGTTGGTTGAAGGGGTGCGCCCTGGGTTGCGGATTGATGGTGGTCCTGTCCATCGTCGGCACCATCGGCGGGGGAATCGCGCTCCTGAAGCCCTTCAAGACCGCCATCGAATCCCGCGAGGCTCTCGAGGAGACCTACGGAGCCCAGGGCGACTACCGCCCGCCGGTCGACGGCATACCCGCCGCCGATCGCCTGGAGACCTTCCTGGACGTGCGGGCCGTCATGATGGAGCACTGCGGGGGGTTCGCGGAGATCTTCGCCCAGTTCCGGCGCATGGACAGGCTGGACGAGGAGGGCGTATCCGGTGGGGAGAAGTTCAAGGAAGTTCTCAGGACGACCAAGAGTGCCTTCAGCATGCCGTCCAAGCTCGGCAAGCTCGCCAACGCCCGCAACAAGACCCTCGCCGAATACGGCATGGGGCTCGGCGAGTACACCTACATCTATGCGCTGGTCTACTATGCGTGGCTCGAGGTGAAGGAAATCGAATTCGACGACGAGAATGTGGATATAGAGGATTCCAGCCCCCGCGTGCGCCGGGAACTGCGCGGGATGCTGCGCCATCAACTGGAGGACCTGCAGTCGTCTGCCGATCCTGACCTGGGGCCGCTCGCCGACGAGTTGGAGGTCGAACTGGCCCGCCTGGATGACGACCGCGTCCGCTATCCCTGGGAAGGCAGCCTGCCCGCGCGCATCGCCGCGGCGCTATCCCCGTACCGGGGGCGCCTCGAGGCGACCTTCTGCCCCGACACCGCGCCCTTCGCGCTGTCGGTGCACAAGCAGGGGCAGGGCGGTCTGTCTATCCACTCCGACTGACTCGCATTCCCGCGTCCATCCAGATGAAACGGCGGGCTCTCGCGAGCCCGCCGCTTCTCTGTGCCGAAACCTGAACGGTCCGTCTACTTCACGAGCACCATCTTGCGTGTCTCTTCGAAGCCCGGCGCCTTCAGGCGGTAGAAATACGTGCCAGACGCGGTGCGTCGGCCCGCATCGTCCAGACCCGTCCAGACCGCGGTGTGATTGCCCGCGGGCCGGTCGTCGGAAACGAGCGTGCGCACCAGGCGGCCCGACAGATCGAAGATCTGCAGGTCGACCCGTCCGCCGCCGGCCGGGACCGCGAAGGCGATCTTCGTCGACGGGTTGAACGGGTTGGGGTACGCCGCGCCCAGCGAGAAGGTGCTGGGCAGGTCACCCACGGCCGTCTGGTCGTCGACGGTCAACGTCACCGGCACCACGACCTGGGGGTTGTCCGGATCGTTGCCGCTGATGGTTACATTACCGGTGTACACGCCGACTTCCAGCAGAGTGGCGTCGAGGACGACTTCCAACTGCGTGCCGGAGGTCAGGCCGGGAATCGTACCCGAGGCCGGAGTGACGGTCAGCCAGGGGTCGGGCGGCGGGGTGAAGGAAATCTGCGTAGCGAGACCGTCGTGGATGTAGGCCGCGTTGAACACGATCTCCAACCCGTCGGTGCCGCCGGCATTCTCGATGCCGACCGTCGATCCGGCCTGTCCATTGGTCGTCGCGTACTGGAAGACCATCGACTGGTCGTCGTTCAGGATGACCTGGAAGGTCTGCGGATCGCTGGTGCCGTAATGCACCACGGCGTCCCACTCCACGATGAAGCGGTTGTTTTCCACGTCGGCGTAGTAGTAGACCGTGCCGCCCGAAGACGGATTGAGATCATCCCAGTAGGGAGCGATCATGTTGTTGGGCGCGGCCGCGTCAGGGATCGGATCGTTGATGTATGGTGAGGATGTGCTGGTGAACGACATGAAGCCGTTCGAACACACCTTCACGGTCGTGAAGTCGGTGCCGTAGAAATTGAACGTGAAACCCAGCGGCAGGTCGGACGAGATGTCGTCGTCGCTCAGCGACAGCGCCGTGCCGATGGCGTTGATTTCCACCCAATCGTAGGCCGGGCCACCGAACTCGTCGCTGTCGACCCAGTGGTGCCCGTATCCGTCGGGACCACCGGAACCCAGCAGGGGCGACTCGCCGACACGCGGGTCGGGATCGTCCTTGCCCAGTTCGAAGGGCTCGTCGGTATCGGCGGCCTTGCCGGGCAGGTCCGCGTTGGCGTTGGCGGAGAACAGCAGTTCACCTTCGCCGATGTTGTCGATGTCGATGTACCGGGTGGCCATTTCACCGGGACTCAGGCTCACTTCGAGACTGAGCGGCGAGACAACCATCTCGGGATAGGTCGGTGCCGTGATGGTCGGGAAGACCACGAAGTCCACCCAGGCGCAGTCGCCGCCGGTGCTTACCGAGCCGTCCTTGTCGTAGGTCCAGGTGAAGGTGTGCGACCCCGAGGTGACCGGATAACTGGCCAGGGCCCAGTCGATCTCGCCGGCCCACGCGTTCTGCTCGGCGCCGTCGATGGCAAAGCGCAGGTAGTCGTAGCTACTTTCCGAGGACACCTTGTAATAGAACTCGATGTTGCCGGCCGCCAGCACATCCAGAGTGAGTGACAGCACAGTGGACTGGCTGTTCGAGATGTCGCCGGACTTGACGCTGTAGGTGCCTTCGTAGGCCTGGTCGGTCGTGGTGAACCAGTCGGCGCTGCCGTTGGTTTCCCACGGGAAGACCGTCAGGGAATTGCTTTCGAAGTTCTCGAAAATCAACTGGGGCAGGGTGAAGTCCTGGGTCGTGTTGCCCTGGAAGTCGATCTGCACCTGCTGGCTGCCCATGCCGTAGGCCGAGGTCAGTACGTCGTACACCGACCCCGTGGGCATGGTGATCTCGTAGTAGCCGTCGATGCCGGTCGTGGCCGGGGCCAGCGGCGTGCCGAGCACCGTAACCGAGGCGCCGTCGACCGGGGCGGCCTCGTCGTCGTACACATGGCCGCTGAGCAGGGCCGAGGGGGCCTGGTCGAGCGCCATGTCGGCGGTCGTGGTCAGATCCTCGACCACTGTCGCCGACTGGTTGTCGGGGAGATAGCCAAAGGCTGCGTAGTCGACGGTCCAGTCGCCCTGGGGCAGCATTTTGCTGAAGTAACCGCTGGCGTTGGTGGTCGCGGTACGGTCGACCTCGCCGGTGGCCGAGAAGGTCAGCGTGGCGCCATTGATGGGCAGAGTGGTGACCAGGTCGGTGACGGTACCGTCGATGGTGCCGTAACCGGACATGACCGCCAGTACCGCCGCGTAACCGTCGACGAAGCCGTGGCCGGAGTCGTTGTCCTCACCGGCCGTGCCCAGGTCGATGGCCGTGTCCATGAGGATCTGCTTGATGGTCCCCACGTCGAGGCCCGGGTTGGCGGACCGCATCAGCGCCACCACGCCCGCGATGTGCGGACCGGCCATGGACGTGCCGGACAGATACTGATACCCGCCGTCGGGTTGGGCGCTGTAGATGTCGTCGCCGGGCGCCGAGATCTCGGGCTTCATGGCGTAGGCGCCGCCGCAACCGGAGGGGCCGCGGCTCGAGAAACCGCTGATCACGTAGGGCGCGGTATGGTTGGTGGAACCAACGCTGAAGGTGTTGAAGAGGCTTTCGGCGCGGTCGGCCGGACTACGCATTGTCTGGCTGCTCGAACCCTCGTTGCCCGCCGACCAGGTGAGCACCACGCCCGCGGCTTCGCAGGCGTCGATGGCGTCCCACCAACGGTTGTCGCAATCGTAGTAGCCACTGAAGCCCTCGTTGACGCCCCAGCTGTTCTGGACCACGTCGGGGACGTCATCGAAGGTGCCGGCGTCGCCGTCGGGATCGGTCATGAATGCGAGAGAGGCGATGACGGCGTTGTCGAAGGCTGAGCCGGTGCTCATGTTGATCACGTTCGAGGCGATCCACTGGGCACCGGGCGCCACGCCGATGGTGTCGTCGGCGGCCAGGCCGCAGATGGTGCCCATGACGTGCGTGCCGTGATAGTGCTGGTCGACAGGTGTCGTATCGCCGAGGCTCGCGGCGTCGTACCAGCTCTCGCTGTGGGGGTAGCCGTTGTTGCCGCGGTAGTTGCTGGACAGGGCCGAGTGCGTGCCCTGCACGCCGGTGTCCAGCACGCCGACCAGCGCGCCGGTACCGTCGATACCGAGTTCATCCCAGACGCGGCGAGCGCCCACGTCCACGACGCCCGGTGCGATGCCGATACCCTTGGCGCTGCTGCCCTTGGATTTGGGCGCGCCGACGGGTTCGATGAGTTCGACCACCAGATCGACCTCGATCACGTCGACGTCGTCACGGGCGGCCAGTCCGGGCAATTCGTCGACCGTGGTCACTACGACCACCGCGTTGATCAGCCAGTGGGGCGTATAACCGCGCACCTTGCCGTTGCCGCGCATGGCGTCCAGCTCGGCGAGCAGCGCACCCTGGGTACCGGCGGCCTTGTCCTGCAGCGCGGTCACGACGGTTTCGTGACGGACGGGCAGTGAAGCCTTGTTGGCGCGCAGTTCCCAGTCGAGGGACTCGATATCGACCCGATCCTTGAGCACGACGAGCACCTTGATCTCGTCGCTTCCCTTCATGGTCTTCGTGAGTGAATCGAGGCCCGGGGTGATTTGCCCCGCAATGGAGACGCCGGCGATCATCATGATCGCCAGAGCGGTGGCGAGAACCTTTTTCATGCGCAAGCCCCTTCTCTGACCATTTGGTCAGTCATGCGTGTGTATTGAGAGCGGGATTGGTCCACCCGGTGGCGGTTAACTCGCGTTGCCTGTTCCTGTGGACCATGACGGGAGATACATTATATCACATACCTATGAGTGGCGACAAGATGACATTCGGGGATGTTCAAGCTGACGATATCGTAAAATCAACAAGCAATGGCTCTCGAAGGATAGCTTTTCTACCGAGTTGGCATTGAAGCAGTGGGGGAGGAGGGCTTCGGGGGAATCTGGCCCACACCCCATCCCCGATCACTCATAACTCATCCCAATGCTGTTATAAAAGAAGCCGGTCGAACATGAGTTCGACCGGCCGGGCGACAAGTCGGCGGGGGTTGGAGGGAGAAAACCAACTTGTCTCATACGAAAACAAGTCTAGTCGTTCTTGACCGAACAATCAATGATCAAGTCCCAGCTTGACTCATGTTTATTCGAGCGCCTGCCTCCTCAGCGTTTATAAAGATAGTAGGCCAACGGAATCACCACCACGGTCAGTACCGTCGAGAGCAGCGTGCCCATCATCAGTGATATGGCCATTCCCTGGAAAATCGGGTCGAAGACCATCACGAGCGAACCGGTCACGACCGTGCCCGCGGTCAGGGCGATGGGCAGGAAACGCACGGCGCCCGCCTCGATGCAGGCTTCCTTCAGCTCCAGGCCGTCCTTGAGCCGGGCCTCGATGAAATCGATCAACAGAATGCTGTTGCGCACCATGATTCCCGCCAACGCGATCACGCCGATCATCGAGGTGGCCGTGAAGAACGCGCCGAACATCAGGTGTCCCGGTACGATGCCCACGAGTGTGAGCGGAATCGGGATCATCATCAACAGCGGCACCGTGAAGTTCTGGAACATGCCCACGATCAGCAGATAGATGAGCACCAGCACCACCGCGAACGCGACGCCCAGGTCGCGGAACACCTCGTAGGTTATGTGCCACTCGCCGTCCCATTTCAGGGCGTACTCCTCGGTGAAGGTCGGCTGCTCGCGGAAATTCTGGCTGATTTCCAGGCCGCTCGGCAGCTCGATCCCCGCGATGCGTTCGCGCATGTCGAGAATGGCGTAGATCGGCGACTCCAACTCGCCGGCCACGTCGGCGGTCACGTAGATCACCGGCTTGAGGTTGCGACGGTGGCGGCTCTTGGGGATGGTCGTTTCTTCGGTGACCACCACGTCCGACAACGGGATGAGCGCGCCGGCCTGGGAGTAGATGTACAGGTCCTGCAGCGCTTCGACACTCGAGCGATCGGCCAGGGGCAGGCGCAGGTTGATCGGGACCGGCTCGGTGGCGCTTTCCACGTGAAGCAGTCCGGCGTCGTAGCCGTTCAGGGCGACGGCCAGGGTTTGCGCCGCCTGCTGCACGCTCACGCCGCGCACGGCCGCGCGTTCCTTGTCCACCAGGAAGCGGATCTCGCGCATGTCGTCCTCGACGTACCAGTCGATGTCGACGACGCCCGGCGTGGTCTCGAAGACCTCCTTCACCTGGCGCGCGATATCCAGCCGTCCCGCGAAGTCGGGGCCGTAGATCTCGCAGACGAGCGTCGAGAGGACCGGCGGGCCGGGCGGTACCTCGGCGACTTTCACCGCCGCGCCGTAGCGGTCGGCGATCTCCTTGATGGGCCCGCGCACGCGCTTGGCGATGGCGTGGCTCTGGTCGCTGCGTTCGCTCTTGTCCACCAGGTTCACCTGCAGGTCGGCCACGTTGGGCCCCTGCCGCATGAAGTAGTGGCGCACCAGGCCGTTGAAGTTCACCGGCGAGGCGGTGCCCGCGTAGACCTCGTAGTCGGTCACTTCGGGTACGGTGCTCAGGTAGTCGCCGATCTCGCGCGCCACCTGGGTGGTGGTTTCGAGGGTCGTGCCCTCGGGCGTGTCGATCACCACCTGGAACTCGCTCTTGTTGTCGAAGGGCAGCATCTTCACCTGCACCGTTCGCGTCGCGAAGAGCACGCATACCGCGCCGGTCAGGGCGAAGACGAGCAGCAGGGCCAGGATGCCCTTGCGCGGGTTGTCGACCATGGGTCGCATGAAGCGGTTGTAGGTCTTATAGATCCGGGTCTCGTGCAGGTCGAAACCCTTGTCATCGCCGTCGTTCGCCGTCACCTTCAGCAGCCGGATGGCCAGCCAAGGCGTGATCACCAGGGCCACCAGCAGCGAGAAGGCCATGGCCAGGCTGGCGCCGATGGGCATGGGCTTCATGTACGGGCCCATCAGGCCGCGCACGAAAGCCATGGGCATCATCGAGGCGATCACCGTCAGGGTCGCCATGATGGTCGGGTTGCCCACTTCCTGGATCGAGCGCAGCGCCGTCGACAGCTTGGTGTTGCCGGCCATCTTGAAATGCCGGTGCATGTTCTCGACGATGATGATCGTGGCGTCGATCACGATACCGGTCACCAGGATCAGGGCGAAGAGCGTCACGCGGTTCAGCGTGTAGCCGTTCATGTAGTAGACGAAGAGCGTGAGGCTGAACGTCGTCGGGATCGACAGGAAGATGATCAGCGCGCCGCGCCAGCCCATGGCGAAGAAGATCACCACCACGGCGAGGAAGATGGCCAGGCCCAGGTTCTGGATCAGGCCCTTGGCCTTGTCCGCCGCGGTCTGGCCGTAGTCGCGCGTGATGGTGATGTCCACATCGGCGGGGATCAGTCGTCCCTGCAGGCCGGCGAGTTTGGTCTTGACCGCTTCGGTGACGCGTGTGGCGTCGCTGCCGATGCGCTTGGCGATCGAGATCGTCACGGCCTGGTACTCGCTGCCGCGGGGATGGACATCGAGATCGATGCCGTTGCGTTCACCGGCTGGTCCCACGCCCAGGAAGGTGTAGGTGTCGATCTCCGACGGTCCGTCGGTCACCTCGGCCACGTCGCCCAGGAAGACCGGTCGTTCCATGAACGAGCCGACCACCAGCGACCGCACGTCTTCGGCGGTGCGCAGGAAAACGCCGGCTTCCACGGCGAACTGTTCGTTGCCCTGGGCGAACATGCCGGCCGGCAGGTTGGTGTTGGCGGCCTGCAGGGCGGGCAGGATCGACAGGGTGGTGATGTTGAAGGCGGCCATCCGCTGGGTGTCGGGCTCGATGCGTAGCGTTCGCGGACGACCGCCAATGATTTCGATCGTGGAGACGTCGACGATGCTCTGCAGCTCTTCCTTCAGCTCGCCGGCGACGCGGCGCAGCTGATAGCCGTCGTAGTCTTCGCTCCATAAGGTCAGGCCCAGGACGGGCACGTCGTCGATGGACCGCACTTTGATCAGGGGCATCATGGTGCCCTGGGCCATGCGGTCCATGTTGGTGTTGATCTTGTTCGTCAGCCGGACCGACGCGTCCTCCATGTCGGTGCCCACCACGTAGCGCGCTGTCACCAGTGCGAAGCTGTGGAAGCTGCTGGAGTAGACATACTCCATGTCCTGCACTTCCCAGAGGATCTGTTCGAGCGGCTTGGTGATCAGCGTCTCGACCTCTTCGGGCGAGGCGCCGGGATACATGACCATGATGTCGATCATGGGCACGATTATCTGGGGCTCCTCTTCGCGTGGCGTGAGCGAGAGGGAGAACAGGCCCAGCATGATCGTGGCGACGATCAGCAGCGGCGTCAGTTTCGAATTGATGAACGTCTGCGACAGTTTCGCCGCGAGACCGTATCGGGTTTCCTCGTTCGCCATGTCAGTTCACCACCTTGTCGCCCTCAGCCAGAGGCTTGTCGCTGGACAGAACGATCGTCTCGCCCCCGTCCAGACCGGAGATGATTTCCACCATGTCGCCGAACGTGTCGCCGATACGGACCCAGCGCAGGTGCGCGACTCCCTCGGCGTCCACCGAGAACACGCCGGTCAACTGTCCACGTTCGACCAGGGCGGCCAGCGGCGCCAGAATGCCGCGTCGTTCGCCCACGGTGAATCCGGCGCGTGCGAACAGGCCCGGGCGCAGCCTGCGGTCGGCGTTGTCCACGTACATTTCCACGTCGTAGGTGCGCGAGCCGGGATTGGCCGACGGTATGACGCGGGCGACCTCGACGTCGAAGGTGGCGTCGTCGAGAGAGCTCACGTCGACATGAGCCGTGTCGCCCGCGCGTACCGCGTTCACGTCCTTCTCGCCCAGTCGGGCGACGATCTTCATGCGGTCCAGACGGTCGATGAACAACAACGGATGACCCGGGGCCGCCATATCGCCGACCTCGACCATGCGCCGCGTGACGACGCCGCCCGAAGGCGCCTTGATATCCAGGTAGTCCAGGTGCACGTCGAGTTCGGCGCGGGCCGCCTTGGCCTGGGCCAGTCCGGCGCGGGCACGCTCGAGACCGGTCGTTACGTCGTCGAGCTGGGACTTCGGCACGGCCTTGGCCTGGTACAGGTTTTCGAAACGCGCAGCCATGGTCTCGGCGTTGGCGACGACCGCCGCGGCCTCGCGGATACCCGCTTCCACCTGCGCGCGCTTGGCCTTCATGTCCTGGTCGTCGATGGACAGCAGACGCTGGCCCTTGACGACCTCGTCGCCCTCGCTCACGTGCAGGGCGTTCACCCAACCCATCATGCGGGTGCTCACGTGCACGCGCACTTCGGGTTCGACACTGCCGGTCGCGCTGACGGTGACCGGCAGGTCCGTCGCGTTCACGGTCACGGTCACGCCGCGGATCTCTTCGCCGACGGGACGGATCTCGGCGCCTTTCTTGCCGCAGCCGGCCAGGCCGGCAATCATCACGGCGACGGCGGCGATCATCAGGGTCTTCATGACGTTATTGCTCCTCATGGTTATTTGTCCTCCAGCGCCAAGGCGTTCAGGACTCCCGCGAACTCGACCTTGGCCGCGCTCACGTTGTGATCATGCCGGGCCTGTATGAGGTTGCCCTCGGCCATGGTGGCCTGGGCCTGCACGTCAAGCAGGTCGACCATCGATACGAGGCCCTCGCGGTACATGTTGGTGACGATGCGCAGGCCTTCGCGGGCTGCGTCGACCGCGTCAGCGGCCACCCGAAGCTTGTCGGCGGCCGCGTCCAGTTCGAACGTCGCCTGGGTCGCTTCGACCCGGGCCTGCCGCTTAGTGAAGTCGCTCATGTGGGACGCGGCCCGGCTCTGGGCCCGCGCCTTCTTCAGCTCACCCACGTTTTCCAGTCCGGAGAAGACGTCCCAGGTGGCATAGATGCCCAAGGTCCAGCTGTCGGCCTCGTCGCCCAGGAAGGTATCTTGATGGAACCAGTTCTTTTCGGCGGCGAGGTTGAGGTGGGGCAGCATCTTGCCGCGGGCCACCTTGGCCATGTCCGCCGCCGCGTGTGCCTGCTCGCGGCTCGACATCACGTCGGGACGATCGGTGTATCGTCGGGGCGCCACGGGGCCGCGGGCCTCACCGTCGTTGGCCGGGGCGAGCGGCAAGTCGGCGGTCGTCGCGGTCAACAGCTTGATGTGTTCGCCGGCCACCGCCGCCATGTTGCGCACCTCAATGAGTCGTTGCTCGATGCCGGCACGATAGACCTTCGCCTGCAGCAGGTCGGCCTCGGTAACCATCTCGTTGTCGTACATCGCCCGGGCCTGGGAGACGTGCGCGTCGGCCGATGCCAGGGCCGCCTCCATCACCGATAAATAAGCCCCCGCCAGGACGAGACCTTCGTAGGCCTGGACGGCATGGAAGCGGATCGTGTCCTCGGCGCGATGGTGATCGTTGCGGGCCGCGCGCGACATGGCGTTGGCGGCCTGCTTGCCGTAGAGAGCCATGCCGCCGTTGAAGATCGGCTGCTGCAGTTTGACCTGCATGATGTTGTTCTCGTTCACACCCGGATAGTTCAGGGCGTCACCGAAGGGCGCCGGT
Source organism: uncultured Fibrobacteraceae bacterium (assembly GCA_964476155.1). Taxonomy (GTDB): domain Bacteria; phylum Krumholzibacteriota; class Krumholzibacteriia; order LZORAL124-64-63; family LZORAL124-64-63; genus JAHIYU01. The sequence goes on along the minus strand of CAYYYS010000028.1, from coordinate 25,946 downwards.
GCCGGCATGCCGCTCATGGGCGGTGCCGAAAAGTCGGCCTGTGTGGCGCGACGCTGGTTGAGCTTGAAACCGAACCCGTAGAGAGCATCGTTGGAGCGTATGCGGAAAGCGCCGAGACTCAATCGCGGCAAAAACCCGCGCCAGGCGCCAAGGGCGTCGGCGTTGGCCGCGTCGGTCATGGCACCGCTGGCCGCGAGCATCTCGTTGTTCGCCAGGGCCGACACCACCACGATGTCGCGCGTAACCACGAGCGTGTCGTTGTGGACGACACCCAGGCCGAGCAGCCCCTGGTCGGTCTCCGCAATGGAGACGCTACCGACGACGGTCGCCGCGGTCAGGACCAGCCACAGGGCCGAGAGTCGTCTCCCGGACGTGAAGCTTCGTGTCTTCATGAGAATTGCCTTTCGAAATATTTCGTATCCGACGTGCAAACACGCTGCACGAACCTGCCGTATGCAGCCGACGCGTCGCGCGGCTGATACGCCTCATCGACGGTTCCGGTTCAGCAGTTGCCGGTTTCGCTTTCGGACACGCCCGCTTTCTTGAGCATGGCCATCATGGGGCACCAGTTGGTGAACGCGGATTGTAGCAGGTTCAGGCCGACGAAGGCGGTGAACCAAAGCCATTTCGGACTGACGTAATGGGCGAGAACCAGGCTGAGGAGTACGAAGAACCCGGCCGCCATACGGAGGATGCGGTGAGTGGTCATGTTGAGCCACCTTTCTCAGACCAGCCAATCAAGCAGTTTAGCAGTATCGCAGATCAATATAGTAAAGTATGTCTTACTGTCAAGTCGATAGTATGCAGGTTTCGAGGTTTCTGTAAGCATCGTTGCACGATATCCGGGCTACGTCTATCGTACGGCCATGTCGAAATCGATCCTTGGTGCTCTGTCAGCCTTTGATCTTGTAAGCTCACCGACTCCAAGATCACAGGCCGACAGAACACATGTGAGAGTGTGATAGGGGCGTCAGACCATGGATAAACGACTTCTCGTGGCAAGACCGCGCGGTTTCTGTGCCGGTGTCGAGCGGGCCATCGCCACCGTCGAACACCTTTTGGGCGTCACGGAGGGGCCGCTGTTTGTGCGTAAGGAGATCGTGCACAACCGGGCGGTGGTGGACGATTTCATTCGCCGGGGCGTGACCTTCGTGGACGAACTCGACGAGGTTCCGGACGGCAGCACCGTCATTTTCAGCGCCCACGGCGTATCACCCGCGGTGAGTGAAGACGCCCGGCGGCGTGGCTTGCGCGTCGTGGACGCCACCTGCCCTCTGGTCACCAAGGTGCACCGTCAGGTGACACGCAACAGCGCCCAGGGGCGGCATATCATTCTGATCGGCCACGAGGGACATGACGAGGTGGTTGGGACCATGGGGGAGGCGCCCGACAACATCACCCTGATCACCAGCGAGGCCGATATCGATCGACTCGTTGTCCCCGGTGAAGCTGAACTATACTACGTTATCCAGACGACCCTGAGCATCGACGAGACCAACGGCATCATCGAACGGCTCAAATCTATTTATCCCGATATTCAGGGACCCGTCCACAGCGATATCTGCTACGCCACCCAAAATCGTCAGGACGCGGTGAAGGTCCTCGTCAAGCTGGGGATCGAGCGGTTGCTGGTGGTCGGATCTTCCAACAGCAGCAATTCGAAACGGCTCTGCGAAGTAGCTCGTATCGCTGGTGTTCCGGCCGATCTGGTCGGTGGTGTGGCGGATCTGCCGCAGGACGACCTCTCCGGCGTGGCCATGCTGGGCCTTACCGCCGGTGCTTCGGCTCCGGAGTACCTGGTCGAAGAGATCATCGGACATTTCGCCGCAATAGGTTGGGAACACGAAGAATACGTAATCATGAAGGAAGATACGAAGTTCGATCTGCCCAGGGAATTGCGTAGTTGATTTTCAATATAGCCACAAGTCTATGCAGTTTTGCATAGATTTAACTTTGACGATTGATGTTTGTGCTGTTAACTTAAGAAAAACGGTGCGACGCGGAGGCAGCTCCGCTGATCTCACGACATGACGATACGCAAAGGATCGAGACGTGGAAAAGAAGCTATACGAGATGCAGGCCGAACTGTGCAAAACCCTCTCCAATCCCAAGCGGTTGGAGATTCTCGATATTCTCAAGGAAGAGCGTGAAATCAGCGTGAACAAGCTGGCCGAGCGCCTTGAGATTCCCAAGGCGAACACGTCCCAGCACCTGGCGGTGCTGCGGCAGGCCGGCGTGGTCAGTACGCGCAAGGACGGGATCAATGTCTTCTACAGTCTGCGATCGGAAAAGATTACCGAGGCGTGTCACCTGACGCGCGACATCCTGTTGGAGCGACTGGAAGACCAGGTGGGCCTGACCAACATGATCAAAAAGTCCACCGAGTAACGGCTAAAGCGAATCGTGGACGGCGCGCCCAGGCGGCGTGCCGTTTTTTTTACCCGCCGGTCTTGCACCCCACGGCCACTGACGGTAACCTGACAGCCTGTTGAGAAACTCCTCCCGCCACCGGAATGAGTGTCTCAACAGGCTGCTGGCGATCCCCGCATCCGAAAGGGATGTTCATGCTCTACGCCATATTGGGATTGGCTCTTGGACTCGTCATCGGCTATTTGGCGGCGCACCTGTTCGCGCGTGGGCGGGATGCCGTGCATCGGGAGCGGATCGTGCGGCTCGAGGCCGAGCTCGATCATCTGCGTGAGGCCGAATCCAGCCAGCGCGACACCTTCAAGGCGCTCGCTGCCGACGCTCTCAATTCCAACAACGAAGCCTTCATGGAACTCGCCCGCGCAGCCCTCGGCAAGCAGCAGGTCGAGGCCGGCGCCGAACTCGCCAAGCGCGAGCAGGCCGTACAGGAACTGGTCAAACCCATCGGCGAATCGCTGGCGAAGGTGAACCGGGAAATCAACGAGATCGAGAAGCGCCGGATCTCGTCCCACTCGACCCTCGAGCAGCTGATCACCATGGTCGACGAAAACCAGCGCGCCCTGAAAAACGAGACGAGCAACCTGGTCAAGGCTTTGCGTCGTCCGGAAGTCAGGGGGCGTTGGGGTGAGTTGCAACTGCGCAAGGTCGTCGAGATGGCGGGCATGCTCGACCATGTGGACTTCATCGAGCAGACGACCGTCGAGGGAGAAGCCGGCCGCCTGCGTCCCGACATGATCATCAAGCTGCCGGGCGATCAGCAGGTGGTCGTCGACGCCAAGGCGCCTCTGGACGCCTACCTCTCGGCCGTCTCGGCCGAGAATGACGAAGAGCGCCGCGCCCTGCTGGACGACCACGCCCGTCACATCCACGACCACATGAAGAAGTTGGGCGCCAAGGCCTACTGGCGCGAGTTCGACCAGGCGCCCGAGTTCGTGGTCATGTTCCTGCCGGGGGAGAACATCTTCGGGCAGGCTCTCGCCCAGGATCCCTCGCTGATCGAGAAGGGCGTGGATGAGAAGGTCATTCCCGCCTCGCCCACCACGCTGATCGCCTTGCTGCGTTCGGTAGCCTATGGCTGGAACCAGCAGCGCCTGGCCGAGAGCGCCGAGGAGATCAGCAAGTTGGGGCGCGACCTGCACAAACGCATGTGCACCATGGCCGACCACTTCGGCAAGGTGGGGCTGAACCTGGGGCGTTCGGTGGATAGCTACAACCAGGCGGTGGGATCGCTTGAGCGGCAGGTGCTGCCCCAGACGCGAAAATTCGCCGAGCTGGGCGCCGGCAGCGGCAAGGATCTCGCCGAGCTGACGCCGGTGGACAAATCGGTGCGGGAGATTCAGACGCCGGAGCTCAACGCCTCCGATGGCGAGGATGCTGCAGCCGAGAAGGGCTAGCCTGTTAGTGTGATCCGGACATGAAAAACGGCACGACCCTTTCGGGCCGCGCCGCTTTCTTTTCCAGGTGCCCAGTCCTACTCGATGATCTGCAGGATCTCCAGAGCCTGGGTCGTCTCCTCCATGATCGTATCCTGGTACCTCATGATCTTGGCCTTGGTCGTGCCCAGCTCGCTCAGCGACCACGGATCGCAGTCCTTGGAGGTGTGACTCGAAGGGGAGCCCATGCCCAGCTCGTAGGATATGTTGTCGGCAATGTTGATCAGGGCCACCAGGCTGGGGTACGAAGTCCCCGAGCTCGGGGAGTGGTGGAAATGGATCGCCTCGGTCAGGTTCGCGGGGAAGTTCCAGCTGCGCAGCACCGCTTTGGCGACCGACGTGTGGTTCACGTTGAGCAGTTCCTTCTCGGCCTCGATCCAGGTCACGTTGTTGTCCAGGGCGTAGCCGCACACTTCGCCGAAGTCATCAGGGAAGTACTTCAACATGATCATCTTGCCGATGTCGTGGAGCAGGCCCGCGACGAATGTCTCTTCCTGCTGCTTCATGCTTGTCCTCTGGCCGACGACCTTGGCGACGCTGGCCGCACAGAGGCTATGCTTCCAGAAGTCCTCGACGGGGAACCGGCTGTCCTCTTCGGCGCCCGACACGTAATCAAAGACGCTGATGGCCAGGGCCGCGTTTCGCACGGTACGGAAACCCAGGATCACCATCGCGCGACTGATGGTGTTGATTTCCTTTTTGTAACCGTAGAATGCGGAGTTGACCAGTTTGAGGATCTTCGTGGCCAGTGATTGATCACGAGAGACGACCTCGGCCAACTGTGGCGCCGAAACGTCGGGATTGCTCATTTTACTGAACAACTGCTGATAGACGATGGGAAGTGTTGGGACTTCCTTGACGATCAGCTTCAGGTCCCGGGCCTGTATCATCTTTAATGACATTGATGTTGCGGGCGACAAGAGGCTCCTCCTCGTATCATTGCTTGCGGGCTTCCGTCCCTAATTCATCTGGTTCTACTGATCAATCCCCGGGTATGACGGGGAACGCCCAGTGGATGCAGTAATCCATAAGCAAGATATCGACCACATGATCTCCCCCTTGAGTCAAAAGCTGTATTTTGTAAGGAAAAGGATTATGCGAACACCAGACCGGGCCCCGTCGGTGATGCGGATCGCACTTCGCCGACAACGGCGGCGCACTGGGCACCCGCGGACAAGGCCGCGTCACGGGCTTCGTCGAGACGGTCGGCGGGCACGGAGAAGAGCAGTCCGCCCGAAGTCTGCGGATCGTTGACCAGGCCGATCATGTCCTCGGCGAGGGGGCCGTAATCGATGCGCGCGTCGGTGTAGCCGCGGTTGGCCTTGGTGCCGCCGCAGGTGAACCCCCGGCCGCACAGGCCGACGGCGTCGGGCAGCAGGGGAAGACGCGCGGTATCGATGGCCAGGGTCGCCCCGCTGCCGACGGCCATCTCGAGGCCGTGGCCGGTGAGGCCGAAGCCGGTGACGTCCGTGGCCGCCGTCGCGCCGTGATCGGGAAGCACCGCGCCGCAGGCGTTCAGCGCGCACATGGTCGCCGTGAGCGCGGCGTAATCGGGACTGTCCCCGGTCAGCACGCCCTTCTTGAAGGCGGCCGCGAGGGCGCCGGTGCCCAGGGGCTTGGTGAGCACCAGTTGGTCGCCGGGTCGGGCGGCACTGTTGCGCAGGATACGGTCAGGGTGGACAACGCCGGTGACCGACAGGCCGTACTTCACTTCGCTGTCACGAACCGTATGGCCGCCGCCGACGGCGGTGCCCGCTTCGCGGCATTTTTCCGCCGCGCCGGCGAGGATCGCGGCGATGACTTCGGGCGGGATGTCGCCCTGGGGGTAGCCGAGCAGGTTGAGGGCCATGACCGGCCGTCCGCCCATGGCGTAGACGTCGCTCAGGGAGTTGGCTGCGGCCAGGGTGCCGAACGTGTGCGGGTCGTCGACGATAGGCGTGATGAAGTCGGCCGTCGAGACGATCGCCATGCCGTCGGTGACCAGGCAGACGGCGGCATCGTCCGCCGTCTCGGTGCCGACCAACAGGTCGTCATGACGGGTATCGGGCAAGCTCGCGAGCAGGGTTTCCAGGCCCCCCGGGCCCAGCTTGGCCGCTCAGCCGGCGCTCTTGGCGTAGCGTGTCAGATGAATCGTCTCGCCGGGTAGCATGCTCACCCCCTCGTCGTTTCGATCAGAAGTTGAAGGCGTCCATGAACTGGAACGCCGTGTCGTCGTCCGCGGTGATCGCCATCTCGAAACGGAACTGGTGGTCCGAGATGTTGATGTGCGCGCCGCCGCCGTAGCTGAACAAGGTATCGCTCGTCCGGTCGTTCCACCAGTTGGCGCCCGCGTCACCGAAGGCGTGCAGGCCGATGCCGATCACGCGGCCGTCTCCGGAGATGGGCATCAGGAAGAGCGGCCAGCGGTACTCAACGCTCAACAGGAACCCTTCCTCGCCGGCGATCGACGCATAGTCGTAACCGCGAATGGTGTCGGCGCCGCCCCAGAAAAGCATGTCCTCGGGCCACAGGGCGCCGTCGACGCGGCGACCCCAGGCGCGCAGAGCCAGCACATGCTCCCAGGGCAGGGGCACGAACCCGCGCAGGTCGCCCGTCAGAAGGGTGCAGGTCTCGTAGAATGAGGGCGGGTCCACGAGTTCAACCGACAGGCGGTTGTAGAGCCCCCGGGTCGGGTACCAGGCTGAATCACGGCTGTCCATACCCACGGTGCCGCGCCATACGATGCGGTTTCGGCTCTCGGCGGCGTGGGTCACGGGCAATTCGGAGGTTGCGGCCTGTTGTTCGAACCCGTGGTAGGCGAGACCGGTCTCGACGAAGAAAGGACTGCGGAAGTCCCAGCGCAGACGACCGGCCACCTCGTGACGGTTATAATCGAAATCGAGGAATACGAAGTCCGCGTCTTCCCAGACAGCGTCGACGCCGCAACTCAAGCCCTTGACGCCGAACAGCCAAGGGTGTTGCCAGTCGAGCTCGTAGCCGTGTCGGCGCCACCAGGTCGCGGCGACCGAGAGGGTCTCGCCGCGGCCGCGGAAGTTGATGTCGTAGACGCGCGCGCCCAGCAGGATGTCCCAGCGCGGATCGTAGTCGATGATCGGGTAGTAACGGGTGGTGCGATCTTCCTCGACGATCACCGTGACCGGGATCACGTCGCCTGTGGCGTCGTCGTAGTCCATGTCCACGAAGGCGAACCAGCCCAGATCCTCCAGGTGTTCCCAGGACGTATCGAGGGCCTTGAAGTCGAAGGGGTCGCCCTCGGCGAAGCCCAGTTCGTGCAGGATGAGGTCCGTGCGTGTGCCGGTGTTGCCCTCGACGGTGATGGGGCCGAAGACGGCGTTCTCGAAAGCGGCCGCGTCGTGAAACGGGACCACGAACATGACGAAGCAGAGCGTCGCCGGGATTACCTGCCTGATGTGCTTGTGGATCATCGTCCTCCCGTACCCTTGACCTTGACTGATGACCGGGTTTCCGAATTCTCGGAACCGGGCCAAGGTAACACGCTGGCGCGTGGACCGGCAAGGCGACTTGCCGTCAGGAGGAGACGAGTTGCGGGGCTTTCCCGTTAGGGCTGAAGAACGTCTCATCGATACTGATGTCCATGCAGACCAGGCCGTAGGGAGCGAGGTCCCCCGCCAGGTCGTCGGGGCTCAGGGCGGCCAGGACCGCGCGCTGCTCTTCGATCGACGAGTCGGGGCCGCAGGCCTGGGCCAGGTGGATCGTCAACAGGGTCGGCATGATTCGCGACAGGACGTCGTTGCAGATGTTCTCGCCCTCACCGGCGTGATTGCGCAGCATTTCCCGGTAGAAGCGGACAGGCGATTCGATGCGCACGTCGAAGCTGCCCGATGCTTCGCGGGTCGCCGCGGCGCCTGGTTCGCAGTGGGGCATGGGAATGATCTGGCGCCAGGTGATGCGGAAGCTGCGCTCGGTGTGCATGAAGTAGATCAGGCTGTCGGTGGCCAGACCGTTGGCGCCGACACTCAGCAGGTAGTTGCCGTCGGGAAAGACGGCTCGTTGCTCGCCGCGCACCGTCAGCAGGGCGACTTGACCCGGTTTGAGAACCAGATGCAGGGTGTGGCCGTCCAGAAAACACAGATCAAGCGGCCCCTGGACGACGCCGTCGTCGGGATCGATCTCCCAGGTAACTGGCATTTGCTTGTCGCTCAACTGCTCCCAGGACATGCGATGTATATCGGATACATTCTGATCAACACAGTGCAAGGCTATTCCCTTCGCGGCATGGGACTCATGCCGAATTCGGATTCCCAGCCCAGTCCCAGCAGCTGGTTCCGGCCCTCCGCGGTCTCGGCGAAGGCTTGCAGCGTCAGCGTGAGATAGTGGGCGCCTTCGTCGAACTTGTCGGCGCCGCACTCGGGCCTCAACAGGATCAGCGACAGGTGCCAGGTCTGCTCGAGCAGCATGATGAGTCTGTTGTCCAGATCGCGCAGCTCGTCGATGGTTTCAGTCAGGGAACCCGCCAGCTGAATCGTGCCCCGACGATTCAAGTGCGTGATCAGCGCACCCACATCCTCCACGAGTTCTTCGATGCTCTCGTGCTGATGATCGTTCATGGTCGCCGTACGGAGTTCGGTCGCGGTGAGCAGCCGCTCGGCAACGTCCTGGAGCATCGTGCCCAGGGAGATACGAAACACCTGCTCGCTCTTTACGGCCGTATTGTTATGTCCATAGAAATGGTATTGGGGCAGCGACAGAAAAATCCGGGTCATCTGCGATGGCGTGGTTGTTGCGGCATGGTTCATCGTGGCTACCTCTGGAGGACGTCCCATCTGGACTCCCCCGTGTGTTGTCGACGTGGGCGTCACCGCTATCAAGAGGGTTATCGGCGCATATGGGCTCGGCTTGATAGGTCAGATGGGTGGGATTGCGGAAAAAGGGGCGGGAGGAGGCCTCAGGCCATGATAATCGGGTTGATTAGCGATCCTATACCCTCAATGGCCACTTCATAAACGTCTCCCGCCCGCAGGAAGCGGGGCGGTTCGCGGAAGACGCCCACGCCGCTGGGCGTGCCGGTGCTGATGATGTCGCCGGGCAGCAGGGTCATGTGTCGGCTGGCGAAGCGGATGAGCTCGTCCACCGGAAAGATGAGTTGGTCGGTGTTGCTCTGCTGCACGATCTCGCCGTTCAGCAGACCCTGGATCTCCAGGCCGTGGGCCAGGGGCGGCAGCTCGTCTGGCGTGACCAGCCAGGGTCCGCAGGGGCCGCCCGTGTCGAGGCTCTTGCCCCGGAAGACCTGCGTGTCGCTGCGCTGGGCCTCGCGGTCCGACACGTCGTTGAAGCACATGTAGCCGGCGATGTGTAGCGGCGCATTCTCGCGGGCGATGCCCTTGCCCGCGCGACCGATCACCACGGCCAGTTCGGCCTCGGCGTCGACGCGGGTCAGGTCCGGTTCCAGCACGATCGGACCGTTGTTGGCCTGCAGGCAGGTGCTCGCCTTGCTGAAGAGCATGGGCTGGGCCGGCGGCTGCTTGTCCTGCTCCTCGGCGTGATCGCGGTAGTTGAGTCCCACGGCGATGATTTTCGAGGGATGGATCACCGGCGGCAATAGCGGGTACTTGGTGCTGGAGATCAGCGGCACGCCGTCGATGACGTCGCCCGGTTCGCGCCATTGGGTGGCCAGCTCGCGCACCTGGTTCATGTGTGCGAAGAGACGGTTCCAGTCGGCGGGTAGTGCGGGGGCGGCCTCGACGAGATCCAGGAAGATCCGGTCGCTCAGGGCGACGCCGGGCCGGGGGCCGGTGGGGTGCGCGAAGGTGACTAGTTTCATGGGTGAGAAGATAAGGCAGGGCCGGGACAAAGTCCCGGCCCTTTTCGCCTCTGGTGTGACTCACTCTAGTTCAGGATAGCGTCTCGTCTACTTCACTTCGATCCGTCGAGCCCTGGCCTGCTCCGACTTGGGCAGGGTCAGGGTGAGGGTGCCGTACTCCAGGTTGGCCGTCACGTCTTCGGTCGCGATACCCCGGCCGAGGGAGAAGGCCCGCTTGTAACTGACATTGGCGCCGGCGCGCTCGTTGCGAACGGCGCGATACCCTTCGGGCGTCTCGTGTTTGCGGGTGGCGCTGACGGTCAGGGTCTGATCTTCGACCTCGATTTCCAGGGTCTCGCGGTTGACCCCGGGCAGGTCCATGCGGATGATGTAGTCCTTGTCGCCTTCGAGGACTTCGGCGCGTGGCGTATGACACGCCGGCCCCTCGACGTTGGCGCAGCCGGCGCCGGGAGCGAAGAACGAATTCATGAGGGTGTTCAGGTTCATGGGTCTCAAGGTCGTGGTCGTCATTTCGAGTTCTCCTATTTAGGGTGTCCGCTCGGTGCGGCGAATTCACAATGTTCGCAAGCCCATACACAATGTCCGTGCCACGGCATCGCAGCTAAGTGTTGATTTCTTTCAACTAATTGGTGAATATGAAGATAAGATCGTGTGTTCCTCATCCTGACCTACGAGTTGTGACGCAATGAAGGCCAAGGCATGACAGGGAGAACTGACAACATGACAGACACGGCGCTGCCGGGGATCCTTTTGACATGACAAAACCGGTGATTCCCCAATATGCAGCCCTGGTGGCCGGGCTACTGATTATCTGGGCCGCGACGCCGGTACTCGGCGACACGCTGCGAGTCGGCGAGGTCTCCATCGTCGTGACCGATATATACGGGCACGAGGAGTTGACCACCTCCAACGGCCTGATCCGCTTCGTGCGCGGCACCATGAACTCCGTGCACACCCATACGCGTCACGGCATCATCCGGCGGGAGCTGCTCTTCAAGCCGGGCGAGCCGCTGGACCCCGACCGGCTGCTCGAAACCGAGCGTAACCTGCGTGGGCTGGGCTATCTCACCAACGTTTCGATCGTCCCGACGGACACGCTGTCCGGCGGCCTCGTACCCCTCGAGGTCCGCGTACAGGAAACCTGGTCCCTGACCACCCGGGCGAGCTATTCGCGCTCGAGCAACGGTGATCGCTGGAGCGCGGCCGGTTCGGACAAGAACTTCCTCGGCTACGGTGTTCAACTGGAGGCGGGTCTGGGGGAGGACGAGGATCGGTCCTTTCGCAATCTCGCTTTTGCCAACCGGCGTCTGCTCGGCTCGACGTTTTCTCTGCGGGCGACCTACGCCGACCTGAGCGACGGCTACGCCAAGACGGTCCTGCTGACGCGTCCCTTCTACCAGGACGACGGCGCGTGGTCCCTGTACGCTGCGGGTTGGGACCGGAGCAGCAAGCCGCGCTACTACCTACGCGACGACGGTTCGACCGATCGACTCTTCGCCAACCTGCCCCTGCGGCTTGACGGGTTTGCGCTTAGTGTCTCCCGGCGGTTGAGTCCGACGGGCCGGGGACGCATCTGGCGACTGGGTCTGGGCGTCCTGTCCGAGGTCCGTGTCTACAATCTTCCCGACACCGTGACGCTGTCCGACGGTCGGTCGGTCGATGCGAGCCTGATTACCGAGCTCGACGGCAACGCCATGGCCCGCGAAAACGGCCGCATGTTCCAACCCGTGATCGTCCTCGAGACCCGCGGCCGATCCTGGGCCGCCGAACGCTTCGTCATGCGCTATGGTCCCGTCGAGGATCTCTTCCTGGATCCCTGGCTGTGGCTGATGGCTGGGCCGACTCCGCTCGGCCTGGGCAACGACCGCGAACGCTTCCGTGTCGAGATGCGCCTGCGCGACTGGTCGCGTCTCGGCGGCGGCTTTCTCTACGCCGACCTGCGGGGCGAGGGCAGCGCCGGCAGCGCGCGCAACCGCTACGTGTCGCTCGACGGTACCTTGGGCTGGTTCGTGCGCACCGGACACGACGACGTGTCGCGCGTGACCGTCGAATCCGCCTACGGATCGAACCTGGAGGGAACCGACGCCTTCGTGCTCGGGTTGACACGCGGCCTACGGACCCTGGAGTATGACGGACAGGTCGGCGACCGGCTGGTACGCTGGAATGTCGAACACGCGCACATCCTGCCGGGGGAACTGCTCGGGTTCTATCGTGTCGGACTGGCGGCCTTCTACGCCGGCGGCGCGGCCTGGTGGGACGGCGAGGTATCCGGCCTCGACGATCCCCGGCACGACGTGGGCCTGGGCCTGCGCTTCGGTCCCACGCGCTCCGCGGACACCGACCTCGCGCGTCTGGATCTGAGTTGGTCTCTCGACGGCGGCGGACCCAAGCTGACCGCCGTCACCAGTGGCTTATTTTAGACAAAGCACTAGGACATCATTTTGAGAGCGTCTCGTTTCGTAGCCAAGAATACCCTGCTGATGACGATCGGCCTCTTCGCCGGTCGCATTCTGGCGTATTTCATATTCCGCAAGCTGACCGGCGAGGCGGAGACCGACGGCATGGGCATCTGGGGGGTCGCGGTCGACCTGTCGAGTATCGCCCTGATCGTGGCCAATTTCGGGCTGGTGGTGTTGATCACCCGCGAGGTGGTCAAGGATCGCGCCGGCACCTGGCCGATCCTGTGGGCCGCGCTGCGGATCCGCTGGCTGTTGAGCCTGTTCATCTTCGGTCTGCTGGTCGCCTACGTGTTCGCCACCGGTTACGACACCTTGACGCGCCAGGTCATTCTGGTCATGGCCTTGGGCGTGATCCTCGAAGCCACGGGCATGGCCTGCGATTCGGTGCTTCAGGCCCACGAGAAGGTGGAGCACCAGACCACCAGCCAGCTGGTCTCGGCGGCGGTGTATTTTATCCTGGGCTGGTGGTGGCTCGAGGCGGGATACGGTCTGATGGGGGTGGCCTGGGCCAACGTGCTCAGCCGACTGGCGCGTCTGGTGGTCATCGTGCCCCTGATGATCCGCCATTGCGGCCCCTGGCGCCGTAGCGCGTCGGGTGAGGGCGTCAGTCTGTGGTGGATGGTCCGGCTCGGCTTTCCCATGTTCTTGGCTACGACCTTCGGCATCATCTCCTACAAGATCGACACGGTGATGATCATGGAGATGCTGGGTAAAACGGGGGCCGGCATCTACACCATCGGGCACCGGCCCCTCGATCTCTTCCTGATCATCCCGAACATCTTCGCCATGGCGCTCTTCCCGTCGTTGCAGCGTTATCGCGAGCAATCGACCGACGCGGTGAGCGGCGATGTGGAGCGCATGGGGGAGCGGGCCCTGCGTTACCTGAACCTGCTGATCCTGCCGTTGACCCTGTTCTGTGTCCTGGCCGCGGAACCCCTCATCCGACTTCTCGCCAAGAGTTCCGACCTGGAGCCGTCCATAGTGGTTTTCCAGATCTGTATGCTGGGACTACCGTTCCAGGCCCAGAACCACATCTACAATCGGCTGATCATGACCGCCGGCCGGGAGCGGGTCTTCATGCGCATCGCCCTGGTGGTCATGGTCACCAACGTCTCGATGAACCTCATGCTTATCCCCGTCTGGAAGTGGAACGGCGCGGCCCTGACCACGGTGTTCAGTCTGTTCGTGGGTTATATGATGCACCGCATGTTCGTGAGCCGGGCGGGACTGCGCGTCGCCACGCGACGTGGGTGGTTCGGGACCACCGTGGCCATGTCGGCGGCCTGGTTCGCGGCGGTGGGCGTGGGCGGCCTGATCTTCCCGGATCGGGCGATCCACTGGCGCGCGCTGCCGGTCGACGACCTGTTGGCCTTCGCGATCATGACGGTCCTGACGGGCGTGTTCTATGTGGCGCTGCTGTTCGCCCTGCGGGTCGTGGGGACGGCGGACGTGGCGATGGTGCGCGGCATGCTGCCGGGCGCGGACGGCGACGAGCCGCCCGCGGCGTGATCGATCTCCGGATCAGAAATCCAGTGTCGTCAGCCCTTCTCGCAGAGCAAATTTCGTGAGGTCGGCCACGTTGCGCAGGTTGAGCTTGTTCATCATGCGAAGGCGGTGGGTCTCGACGGTCTTGGTGCTGATGTCCAGGTTTTCGGCGATGGCGCGGGTGGAATTGCCCTCGGCGATCATCTGCAGCACTTCCCGCTCGCGCATGGTCAGCAGGATCAAGCTGGTCTTCAGGTCGCCGCAGTCGTTGAGAAAATCCTCCAGCACCGCGCCGGTGATGGCGGGACTCAGATAGTATTTATCTTCCATGACCATATGGATCGCCAATGTCAGCTCTTCCAGGGCGCAATCCTTGAGCAGGTAGCCGGCGGCGCCCGCGCGCAGCATATCCAGGACGAAGTTCTGGTCGGTGTGCACGGAGAGTGCCAGGACCTTCACGCCCGGGCAGTGCTTGGTGATCTTGCGCGCGGCTTCGATGCCGTTGACGGCCTGGCCCACGACTTCCATGTCGTCCTGGCGTTGCAGGAGCGCTACGAGGCCTTCACGCATCAATTGATGATCATCGGCCAGCAATATGGTCGTACTCATGTATGAGGCTACTTCCAGGTATGATCCTATCGACGATAGATCCCCAGTATAAGCATGTATCTCCCAAGCTCAGTCAATTCCAACCAGTGGCATATCAGCCGCGCGAAGCGTCGGCTGTATACGACAGATTCATGACAGCGCGCCTGCGCGTCTGACATGAATAATATCGGAGCCACTTGCCTCGTCGATGTTTATGTTGGGTGCCCCGCGGGAACGGGACTTGCCATTCTCGCATCGAGGCCTGAGTTTTTACGAGATCATCTGAACTGAGTTTCACGGAAGCTGGAGTCGGACATGACCAAACGCATCATCGCATCCTTGATCCTCGCGGCGGCCGCGGCTTTGCTGGCCGGCGGGTGTGGTTCGTCCGAGACGACCCATGTACCCGACCCCGGCACGACCGATACGCTCTTTGCGGATCTGGAATTCGGCGGCACCGCGACCTTCGATATCGTGACCTGGAACATCGAGAACTTCACCAATGAAGACGACGCGAATCCCACCGAGCGTGAGCGCTACGTGATCGCCGCGGTCAAAGCCTTCGCGGCGGATGTCGTTGCCCTGCAGGAGATCACCAGCAGCACATCGTTTCGGAACGTGCTGGAGGGGCTGGATGGCTGGGACGGTTATCGCGACAGCGAGTACTGGGGCAGCCAGCAACTCGCGTATCTATGGAACACCCAGACCGTCACGGTGACCGATGGGCCGTACAACATATTCGGCTGGGACAACAATTCCTTTCCGCGTCGCCCCCTGGTGTTCGAATGCACATATCTCGGGCAGCCGCTGGTGATCATCAACAACCATTTCAAGTGCTGCGGCGATGGGACCATCGCCGTCAATCCCGATGCGGATGGGGACGATTGGATCGAGGACGAAGAGACGCGCCGTCTCAACGCCGTCATCCAGCTCGAGCAGTGGATCCGCGATAATCACCCCGATTCGGCCGTGATCCTGCTGGGTGATCTCAACGACAAGCTGACCGACGCGCCCAGCGCCAATGTCTTCAACGTTTTCCTGGATGCACCCGACGATTACGTCTTTGCCGACATGTCCCTGGCCACGGGCAGCTCCAGTGGCTGGTCCTACAAATACACCAGCCATATCGATCATATCATGCTCACCAACGAGCTTTTCGCCCCCCTGGACAGTCCGGCTGCCGAGGTCGTCACCCTGAGATTGGACGACTATCTACAATCCGGCTGGAACGAGTATGAGACAAATTTGAGCGATCATCTGCCTGTCGGCCTGAAGCTGCCTCTCGGCCCTTGAGGTCTTGCGCCTAGTATTTGGCCAATATCAAAAGCTAATCGGGTGATCTCCTGCGTTTCCGGGTGAACAACCAGCCGTAACCGCACATAAACATATATCAAACAATATTGAAATATTGCTTAAGTTTTTATCACATTGAGTCGATATAGAAAGCCTGTCGCCAAGGACGGCGATCAGCAAGCCGAGAGGCTGAAAGGAGACCGCCATGGTCATCGAAGCTTTAGGGGTGAGACCCCAGATGACGACATCGCTGACGCAGCAACCCCGGGAAAACATGGATACCCAGGAAGCGGAAGCCGGAAACGTCAACGTGACTCCTGAGACAGAAACGATTTCCGACAGCCTGGCCGGTGATGCGGAGGGTCGTCTCGGACAGTCGGGAAGCAACCACCTGCAAGAGATGCTGACTCACGTAGAGGAATCCGTGACTGAGCAGATCGGTGAAGCTCGCGAAGAGAACAAGATCAACGAGATGTCACAGGCTGAGGTTACCGAAAAAGAGCTGGGCACCGAGCTGGAAGTTCAGAGCCCCACGGAACAGTCCACCGAAGAAAGCTCTACCGAAATTGGCTTCGTCTCCGAGAGTGTGCTTGATGCCGTCAACAAGCTCGCCCATAGCCTGAAGTTCTCGCTCGACTCGAAACTGCCGTTGGTTCCCCCGGCGCCTTGGGAGGCGACTTATCCGCCCGAGCCCAGGGAAGAAAGCGGGCCGGTAGCGCTCGACGGCATCTTGAGCCCGGGTCTGGACAAGCAGGTCTGAGCCGGCTCGCAGCAGTTTAATCAAACGGTCCACTTATCCAAGTGGGCCGGTCTGCTTGTCATCCCGTGGTTGAGATCCGTGTACGCCTGAGCCATGATGTCTTCCGACCCGGAGTGAACGATCCGGGTTCGAGGAGGATGTCCCGTGCGCGCCATGATCCTGCACGGGCCGGGCGAACCGCTCCGGCTCGAAGATATTCCCGTTCCGGTACCCGCTCCCGATGAACTTCTCATCCGTGTCGGTGCCTGCGGTGTTTGCCGCACCGATCTGCACGTGGTCGATGGGGATCTCACCGAGCCGGCCCTGCCTCTGGTGCCCGGCCATCAGGTCGTCGGAAGCGTGGAGGCTGTCGGCCGCGACGTGACCGGCTTCACGCCGGGCGAACGGGTCGGCGTACCCTGGCTCGGCGGCAGCTGCGGCGGATGTCGTTTCTGCGCCGCCGGACGCGAGAACCTCTGCGACGATGCGGTCTACACCGGCTATCAACGTCATGGGGGCTTCGCCGAGTTCTGCGTGGCCGACGCCCGCTTCGCCTTCCCCCTGCCCGCCGACTATCCCGACCAGCAGGCCGCGCCCCTGCTCTGCGCCGGCCTGATCGGTTGGCGCGCCTACCGCATGTGCGGCGAGGCGCGACGGATCGGCCTTTACGGTTTCGGCGCCGCCGCCCACATCATCGCCCAGGTGGTGATCTGGCAGGGCCGCGAGGTCTACGCCTTCACACGTCCGGACGACCAGAAGAGTCGGGCCTTCGCCCGCTCGCTCGGGGTCGCCTGGGCCGGCCCGTCGGATGGACCGTCGCCACATCCCCTGGACGCCGCCATCATCTTCGCGCCGGTCGGGGCGTTGGTGCCCGCCGCATTGCGGGCGGTGGACAAGGGCGGGATCGTGGTCTGCGCGGGTATCCACATGAGCGACATCCCCACCTTTCCATACGCCGATCTCTGGATGGAGCGAACGCTGAAGTCCGTGGCCAATCTGACGCGGCGGGACGGGGAGGAATTCCTGGCCCTTGCGCCCCAGGTACCGGTGCGTACCGAGGTGACGGTCTATTCCCTGGAGGAGGCCAACGAGGCGCTGGACGACCTGCGTCACGGACGCTTCGACGGAGCGGCAGTGATCAAGTCAGGGTAACGACCCGCCCGGTTCCCGACTCGCCTTCCAGCGCGGTGAAGAGCAGCACGAGTTTGACGCGACAGCCCGGCCGGGCGGCCGCGATCGCATTCCCGTACATCTCCATTTGTGGGCGGTAGTGGGCGACCACGGCGTCGAGTTGGGCGTCGGTGACACGGTTGGTCTTGTAGTCGATCACGACGATCTCGTCGGTGGTCAACAACAGGCGGTCCACCGTGCCGACAATGCGTTTCTCGGTCCCGGAGGCTGTATGGCCGTTTCGGGCCATGACCGGCGCCTCGCTGTAGGCGTCGCCGGAGGCGGGACGGAAGATCCAGTCGTGGGCGGGGTTCTCGAAGACGGCGTGGGCTTCTTCGTGAGCGGGCGTGTTCCCCGGCGGCATGACGCCGATCTCCGTCGCCCGTTCCAGCCAGCCGTGCACCGCGGTGCCGTGGGCCTGGGCCGTGTCACGATCGATCGGGGCGTCGGGGGCTCCTCCCGGGCCCGATACCGGCGGCGGTGTCTTCGGGGCGGAGGGTGTTTCGATGTCGATGCGAGGGGCCCAGCCACAGGGCTCCCACAGGTTGTCGACGACGGTGTCGGTGTCGCGCGTGTCGATGGGACCGCCGGGATCGGCGCCCGTGAGCATCCAGTCGGGGGGAGCGTCGAGGTCGTGCGGGCTCGCGTCCAGCCAGCGGGCGAAGCTGGGGGCTTCCCGGTTGCGGTTCGCGGCGGCGCCCAGCAGCGTCAGTCCGTCGCACGCGCGGGTCATCGCCACGTAGAGGAGGTTGGCCTGCTCTCGTCGGACGTCACCAAGGGCCAGTCGCGCGGCGTCCGCGACGGGACCCTCGCCCGTGCGATGTTCCTTGCGCAGTCCGGTCACCAGGGGACCCGATTCGTCGACGGAGCCGGTGCCGTCGTGGGGCATCGGCAGGACGATCCGCTCCGGTTCGCGGGCCATGGGATCGGCGTAATCCACCAGCAGGACGAAGGGCGCCTCAAGTCCCTTGGCGCCGTGGATGGTCATCATGCGAACGCGGCCCAGATCCGTATCGGGCAGAACCGCTTCCTCTTCGTCCTCGCGGATCTCGGCGCGCTCGATCTCGGCCACGAAGCTCCGCAGGGTGGGGAATGCGCTCTGTCCATGGGAGAGAGCCAGATCGTGCAGTCGCAGCAGGTTGTAGCGGGCCTGGTCGCCCATGGCGGCCGCGAAACGGCTCGGGGCGTCGGCATTGCGGTAGATTCGTCTCAGCAATCGATGGACCGACTCGTTGCCGACTTTCTTCAGCCAGCCATCCAGCAGATCACGCGCCGCGCTTAGCGGGGAGGACGAATCCACCTTGCGCAGGGCCTGCCACAGGGCGCCGCGTTTGTCGCCGCCGGACAGGCGTGTCGTCAGCAGGTCCTGCCAGGATGCTTCGTCGCAACGGAACAGTGGCGACCGCAGGACGCAGGCCAGAGCCGCGTCGTCAGACGGGAAGGCGAGCCAGCGCAGAAGCTGGAGGATGTCGCGGACCTCGCGGCTACGGGCCAGGGCGCCGCGCCCGGCGGGGACGATGGGGATGCGCGCGGTTCGGAATGCGTCCTCGTAGGCGGCCAGGTGGGTGCGCGTGCGCGCGAGCAGCAGGATGTCGCCGTAGCGGGCAGGGCGTCGGCCGTCACCCTCGGCGACGGTCGCTTCGTCGACAATGCGGGCGACGGTGCGGACGGCCCGGGTCGCCGCTTCGGCCTGGGGGTCGTCGTCGTCCGCGGCGACGGGCTCGCTGATCAGGACCTCGCCGTGGCCGTCGTTTCGATAGGGTGTCTGCCGGGCGGCTTCGACTTCTTGTGGCCCGGGCAGCAGGTCCGACAAAGGCGGGTCCTGGAAGAGGTCGCCCACCGTCTCGACAACGGCCGGCAGGCTGCGGAAATTGGCGGGCAGCGTCAGGGTCGACTGTTCCGTCATGCGGACGAGCCAATCCTCCACCTCGCCGAAGATGACCGGCCGCGCGCCGCGGAAACCGTAGATGGACTGCTTCACGTCGCCCACGAAGAACGCCGAACGGGGGCGACCGTCCTCGGCCGCGCCGGCGACGAATTCCTCCGCAAAGGGGCGCAGTATTTCCCACTGATTGCGATTGGTGTCCTGGAACTCGTCGACGAGCAGATGGTCGAGTCGCGCGTCGAGACGGTAGAGGATCCAGTCGCCGAGTTCGGGATCGCGCACCAGGCGCCAGGCCAGACGCTCGAGGTCGTGGAAGTCGAGGCAGCGATCGCGTTGCTTGAGCCGGGTGTAGTGGTCCAGAACCCGCAGTCGGTAGCGCAGCAGTCGGACATTGACCTGGTACAGGTCGACCATCAGGCGCAGCTGCAGCAGGGCCTGGACCGGTGCGGCCGTAGTTGCGACCGTCTCGACCCGTACCGACTTGATTTCTTCCTTGCGTCCGCCGCTTTTGGTCTGACGGGGACCGCCTTCCTTGGTCAATACGGCCATGAACAATGCGTCCAGGGCCGGCGCCACGGCCTCACCGCCGGCCAGGGCGTCGGCCGCGGCGAGGAGGGTTCCGCGCCGCTTGTCCAGTTCGGCTGCGAGCTTCCGGCGATCGTCGACGGGCTGGGTTTCCAGGATCGCGTCCAGGCTTGTTTCGGCGTAGGCGCGGGCGACGGTGATGGCGGTCCCGCGCAGATCCTCGAGGTCGGGTGACGGGACATCGGACAGGGGGGAGTCCGAAAAAAGGCGGACGGCGAGGTCGGCCGCGAGGTCGTCCAACATCTCCGCGCGATACGGAGATGGTTCCGGCAGCCCCCGGTCCGCGGCGATGCGGTCGCACCAGCGGTCGAGTTCCAGCCGTTCGTATTCGACGCCGCGCAGGGCCGTGCGTGTCGCGGCGGGATCGGCGGCGACGGCCGCCAGGTCCGCCGGTCCGCCGGGCTCTCGACTCACTTCGGATTCGAGACACGTCAGGGCTTCGTCCCACAGGTCGTCGGTGTTCTCGATCACCGCGAACGTTGGGTCCAGGCCGGCCTCGTCCGCGAAGCGACGCAGCAGCGTGGTGCAGAACGTGTGGATGGTGCCGATCAGCAGACCGGTGGAATCCTCCAGGACCTCTTCGTAGATCAGCGCGGCGCGATCGAGTTCGTCGGTTTCGGGCGGACGTCCCAGCAACTGGTGGAGTTCGGTCGTGAGTTCGTCGCGATCGAGCCGGGCCAGTTCGCCGAGACGGTCACGCAGCCTGGCGCGGATCTCCACGGCCGCCTTGCGCGTAAAGGTCAGCGCGACGACGCTCTTGAGCCGGGTCTTGACCAGGAGCAGGCGCAGGATCCGGTCCACCAGAACCCGGGTCTTGCCCGATCCGGCGGAGGCCCTGAGAGCGACCGACCGGGTCGGGTCGGCGGCCTCGCGCTGGATCTCGCCGGCCTCGCGCGAGACGCGATCGCGACGGTCTTCGGTCATGACGTCGCCTCCTTCGCCTCGCGCACCGCTTCGTCCACGCGGCAAACACCCCGCCAGGCGCACCAGTGGCACGGGGCGCCCGGTTGGTCGGGATCGGTCTCCGCCTCGATCAGATCGAATGTCCGTGTGCGATCCGCCATGGCGACGACCGTGTCGAGAATCACGACGGCATCACGCACCAGATCGTGTTTTGTACCCAGGTGGGGACGGGAGCGCTTATAGCCGACGTCTCCTTTTTTCAGCCCGAAAAACGCGCCGCTGAGGGCGGCATCGGCGGGCACGTCCGTCACCCTGCCGAGTCTGACGGCCAGGGCGTAGACGGACAACTGGAGGTCTTCGCCGCCGGTGATCTTCCGGGTTGCCGGCGCCTTGCCGGTCTTGTAGTCGATGACGCGGACCTCGGCTGCATCGTGGGCGAGATCCACCCGATCCAGGCGCCCCCTGAAGACGATCCCGGCGGCCTCGTCCGGCAGGGGAGGCGGCGACGCCCCGTTCGCTTCGAGCCAGTCCCGCAAGGCGGCCAGGTCGAATTCGAAGTCGGCCTCGCGGGCGGCCACGCGCCATCGTCGGGCGCGTTCGATCTCGGTGGTCACGATGTCGTCACCGACCGCCAGCAGCGTCGCGGCCCACAGCCGATGCTGGGGCTGATGGCCGAGTTCGGTGGCGAAGGCCTCCGCCACGGCGTCACCCAGGGCCGCGCGGGCGGCCGGATGATCGGCGCTGCGTAGAGCGGCTTCGCCGGGTTGGCCCGGATCCAGGAAACGTTGCAGCGCGTTGTGGGCGAGGGTGCCGTAGTCCTTTTTCCTCAACTCGTCCAGAACCCGCTCGTCCTCCCGCAGGCCGTAACCGTTCTCCAGCAGGAAGCGATAGGGACATTCGCGATAGGCCTTGAGGGCGGTATGGGTCACCGAAGCCAGTGGGCGGCTGTGCCCGTGAACCGGGCGTGCGCGTGGTTCGTCCGCAAAGATGGCCTGGTCGTCGCGTATCCGGTCGGGATCGAGCGGTTCCCGTCGCCAGGGCTTGATGCGACTCGGTGTGGCGGGCGCCTCGGGTGCGGCCAGGAGCAGACGGCCGATCAACGGCGACGGCAGGGTCGGCTGTCCCTCGCGCTCGCGGGACCAGGTTACGGCCACGCGGTCGCCGTTGTGGATCAGTCGCAGGAAAAGCTCGGCGTCCAGACCGAGATCCCAGCGCCAGTCGGGCAGGTCGTTGTCTTCGCGCCAGGGCCGGCCCAGCCACAGGGTGCGACGTCGGGGCTCGTCCGGGAAGACCGTCTCGCCCAGGCCGGCCAGCACCAGCAGATCGTATTGCTCGAGGCGAACCTCGAGCAGCCCCGTAACCTGCACGGGCAGATGCGCGAGGCGGAGCGGACGTACCTGGATCCGGCCGAGTTGGCGCGACAGGAGGGCCGCGAAGTCGGCGGACGTGAGTGGGGGCATCCGCTCGGAGATACGGGACAGGTCATCGAAGAGATCGCCAAGGAGCCGACGCGCGGGTTTGAGCGTGTCGTCGTCGGAGTCTGCTGCGAAGGTTTGTTCCGGCGCCACGATCGCCCAGGCGTTTCTCAGGGCCGCGACATGCGTGGCCAACGGCGCCGGTGATCCGGTCGCGAGTTCGATCAATTCCGCCAGGCCGCCGGCCAGATCGTCGACGAGTTTCGTCATCTCGGCGTGTGTCCCGGGTCGCAGGCGGCTGATCTCGGCGTCCCGCTCGGCGGCGTGCCGGCGCAGGCCGGACAGTCCACCGCCCGATATCCTGCCCCGTACCACCTGCTTCTCGAAGCTCAGGGTACGTCGGGCCTGGCTGGTGCGATCCAGCCCGAAGGTGACGTGGGGGTGGGTGAGCAGTTCGAGGAGCGGGTCGGCGTGTAATCCGGTCAGGGTCGTGCGCAGCAGGGTCCAGGCCAGGCGGCCGTCGGCATGGACGGTCAGGGGATCGCCGTCGGTTATGTCGAGGTCGAGGCCCGCGTCGAAGAGCTGGTCGGCGATGCGGCGGGCCAGGACACGGTCGGCCGTGGCCACGGCGATGCGGCTGCGGGGGTCGCGCCGCAACTGCTCGACGACCAGTCCCGCCGCCAGGAGACTCTCCTGCTCGGGGTCGGCACAGGCGTGCAACAGGGACTCGTCGCACGGACGGAGCATGTCGGCGGGATCGCCCAGATCGGCCAGGCGCTCACGATGGAGCCTCGAATCGCGACCGAGTGTCTCGGGCGCAGTGCCCAGCAGGGCCGAGGCCGCGTGGCGACTGGGCGAGAAGGGATGCGTGGGGGCGTCCCGGTCGCTGTAGGACGCCAGGAAGAGCCGGGTCAGGGGATCGTCGCCGGTTTCCGGGGAAAACAGATGAGCCGTGTCGGCCGCCGTGGCGACGGCCTGGATCAAGCGGGCGCCGAGCAGGTCGAGGTCGGAAAAACCGGCAACGAAGAAATCTTGGACCGGCGGACCGGGCCAGGGGTCCGCGGCGATGACGGCGTCGATGATGTCACGCTCGCGGTCGAGATCGTCCCGCGGCACGACCGAGCGGTACAGTCGCCACGATTCGCTCACGCGGGCGACATCGCGGCGTGACCGGTCCGCGGCGGCGGGGCCGCCGTCGTCCAGGTCGCCGGGATCCAACTCGTGTCGGCGCAATTCGTCGAAGAGGCGCACCATCTGTTCGGCCATGCCCGCCGCGGCGCCCGGCTGGTCCTGCAGCCAATCCAGGGTCGACAGACGGGGGGCCAGTACGGCGGCCCGCAGGTCGCCGGGAACATCCACGGGTGACGTGTCGCCGAGGCGGTCCGCGAGGTCGTCGACAAGACTGCCGGGTGTCGTTACGCGCGGCAAGAGCAAGCCGTCGCTCCCGCTCGCCTCCAGCAGCGCATGACGCAGGGATTCGCAGGCGCGGGTCGACGGCAACAGCACCAGGGCGCGCGGCAGGCAGTCACCGCAGACATCCAGCAGTCGTCGGGCCAGGCCCGGCAGGAAGGGTTCGTGGATGGGTAGGGTGTGTCGGGTGAACATGGTCGCGGCATTCTATACCCGCGGTCGGGGAGCGGCAATTGAAACCGCCCCCCGGAATGGTCCGGGGGGCGGTTTTTCGCGTCGAGGTCGTGTCGATCTAGCGCTCAAGCAACTTCTGGCTCTCGATCACACGCTTGATGGTCTCGGCGTTGAGCACCTTGAATTCCACGCGGCGGTTGCGGGCTCGGCCCTCGGCCGAGGTGTTGACGGCCACGGGCAGGGATTCGCCGTAGCCGACGACCGAGTACTGCGAGGAATTGATCTCCGGGAACTGGGCGTTCATGTAGTTCAGAACCGCCTGAGCCCGCTTTTGGGACAGCTTCTGATTCAGGCTCTCGGAGCCCTGGGAGTCGGTGTGTCCACCGATTTCCACACGCAGTTCCGGCCAGTTGATCAGCGTTCCGCCGATCCGGTTCAATTCGTCGAAGCTCTTGGCCTGCAGGACGTCGGAGCCGGAATTGAAGGTGACCTGCGAGGTGCGGATCATACCGGTGTCGAGCAGCTCGGTCTCGGTCTCCGTGATGGCGATCGGGCAGCCGAACTCATCGGTCTGCAGATGCGGGGGCGTAACGGGGCACTGGTCGAGGCCGTCGAGGACTCCGTCGCCGTCGCTGTCGCTCGGGCAGCCGGAGGCGTCGATGGTGGCGCCGACGGGCGTATCGGGGCACTGGTCGAGACCATCGAGGACGCCGTCGTTGTCGCTGTCGCTCGGGCAGCCGGAGGCGTCGATGGTGGCGTCGGCGGGTGTGTCCGGGCACCGGTCGAGGCCGTCGAGGACCCCGTCGTTGTCACTGTCGCTCGGGCAGCCGTCGGTGTCGACGACGGCGCCGGCGGGCGTACCGGAGCACAGATCGTCCCGGTCCCGCACACCGTCGAGGTCGGCGTCCCGACTCCCTTGGCCGAAGCCGAAGTGCAACCCGGCGGTTACGATCAGATTGTGGGTCAGGTCGCCATTGTTGCCCAGGCCGGGGATCAGCTCACTCATCACATCGCGCACTTCGAGGCGCAGGTCGCGGCGATTCGCATTGTCGCCGCACAGCTTGATCTTCAGGCCGGCGCCGGCCGCCCAGCCGTTCAGATCGGCTTCACCGTTCGTGAGCCAGTCGCTCCTGGTGTTGAGCTGGGTCCAGCCACCGGTGAAGTAGGGGTTGAAGGTGGCGCGAGGTCGCAGGCTCAGGACCAGATCCAGGCCCATTTGATGCAGCCTGGTCTCCATGGCGTCCAGCGAGCGCTCGGTCCTGGTGTATCCGTAGGTTGCCTCGACACCCAGCCAGGGGAGGAAGAGCACGGCGGCGCGGCCACCGTAGATCAGGTCGTTCTCTAGCCCGATCTCGTCGGACCAAACGGTCACACCGGCATAAGGGCTGACGGTGAAGATGGAATAATCGCCCCAGTTCTCGTCGGCGTTGGCTACCGGTGAGAACATGAACAGCATGATCATCAGCAGTACGAGCCGGTCGAGAGGGGATTTCATGGTCGTCGCCTCCTGTTATCACGAGCAGTGTCGAATTATGGAGTGTCATTAATCGGTGGATTGAGGTCTGTCAAGCTCATCGGGATTATACGGGTGAAGCTCCGGATGACACGCATTTCACGAATAAAATAAATACCTAACCTGAGCGATTCTACTGGTTGGGGTGTTCCACCTGCTGAGGTAATGTATTTGTTGACAAGCGAATACAGCAACCTCAAGCGGGTTGCCAAAGGCAACCCAACAGGTAGAGATCTCATGAGCCATGATAGCCGATCCCGAGCCGCAAGTCACCCAGATTTCCGCCGTCGAGGAGACCACCGACACCCTGACCAGCCGCGCGGATCTGGCCCTGTTCGCGCGGTATCTCGACCGGATCGGCCTGGCCTGGTTCACCGAACGTCGGCTCGGTCCCCTGCGCAAGAACAAGAAGGGCGCTTCGGCCGGCGAGTGTCTGCGCCGGCTGGAAATGAGGGCCTAACGGCAGCCGGAAGCGGGAATGTGTGAAAATTTGTGGAATTAGCGTGTGAGGTCTGGTAGAATGGTGGGGTGAGTTTTGTAGTCGACGGACGGTTACCGGGGGAAAGGGCCTTTGTTTTTACTTCCCCTGCCGAACGGCCTTCACCCCCTACCGGGAGGTTTCGCGGTGAAATTCATCCTGTCCCTGACCATCCTGCTGCTGGCGGCCGGATTCGCCGCCGCCGCC
>CAYYYS010000027.1:0-36530 GCA_964476155.1 uncultured Fibrobacteraceae bacterium | reverse complement strand
CCGGCGGGATCGGAGTGGACGCGGCGGGACAGGGGGAATCGCTCAATTTAGGAATTATGCATCCCCTTTGTCGGTGCACCCGCGCCAAGCCGCGGCATGGGCTTGCAATTCTTCCAGAAAGGCCGAAACCGCCGGCGTGGGCTCCACCTGTTTCCAGGTGACCAGGACAATGCGCCGCGTCAGGGTGGGCACGATCTTGATCCGGTCGAAAGTCCCCAGAGGCTGCCCCCCGCAGGCGATCCCCCGGCTGGTGACCATATCGGGCAGGAAAGCGACTCCCAGACCAGCCTCCACCATCTCCCGCACCGTCTCCACGTTGTCCGAAGACACCACGGTGTCCACGCTGACACCCAGTTTTACCAGGTAGTCACGCACGATCTGACCGGTGGGGTTCTCGGGGGTCAGGGATGCGAAAGGCTGTCCCTGGAGCTCGGCTGGCTTGATCGACTCTTGCCCGAAAAAGGGATGCGAGCGACCGCAGACCAGCGAGACGTTCTCCTCCAGAACCATCTCGTTATTCAGGCGCCGGTCGATCGGGGGATTGGCCACCAGGGCTACATCCACACGATTGGCAAGCAGCGCGTCCACGATCTCGTAGGAATTTCTGTATAGCACGGTCGGGCGAGCCGACGGATACTTGCGACGCATATTCTGCAGCACGGGCGGCAGGAAATAGATGCCCACGCTGTTCACGGTGCCGATACGGACCTCGCCCGCCACGCCGTCAGATAAACGCTCGAGGGCCTGATGAGCCTGATGAACCGATTCTTCGATCTTCAGGGCGTGCTGGTACAGGACCCGTCCCGCCTCGGTGGGACTGATCCCCCGGGACAGTCGGTAGAACAGGGGCGTACCCACGTCGGCTTCGAGAAGCTTGATCTGGTACGAGATGGCCGGCTGGGTCATATGCAGACGCGTGGTGGAACGGTTGAATCCGCCCTCCTCGACGACCGCCATAAAGCAACGCAACTGTCTAAGTTCCAAAACGCTGACCTACCATGAGGGACATAGTCTCGAGTATCAGGCGGCGGGGGCCGCAATTAGCCCGGCTGGAATAAAACATTCCTATCTGAAACCCGGCTTTCACAACCCCTACCTTTATCGCCTATAATCGAGCGCAATTGCCGCAAGTCAAGATTTTTATAAGAGCGAACACCTTGTAATACCAACGCTTCGGAAGAATTATCGGACAAGAATGCACTGGTGTTCAGCCAGCGGAAAAGCGGCGAGTCTCCGTTGCGCGCGGGTACGTGCGATGCCGGCCGACGATCGATCAGACTTATGGCGTCGATATGGAGTCACACAATAGGCCTATCCACGCGGGCAGGAACGGCCACAACAGCGCCATCAACACTCTTTATTACTGCCATTCAAACTCACAGTTTGACGAAAACCCGAATGGAAGGCTCTGTAGTGTCAAGTAGTGGGCAACGATTGTAGCGATGAGTTTGCAAGCGGTGTCCGACAAGATTGCTGTCCTCGCGGACGGCCGCCGTTACGTCGGCGCCGCCAGAGGACTCCCTCGATGCCTGCCCTCAGGCGTGGAAAGGGGAAGCTTATGGCGGAGAAGTTGCGGGAAACGCCCTTGCTCGACGAGCTGGAAAAGGGTCCGTGGCCGAGCTTCGTGACTGAGATCAAAAAGAGCGCCGTCAAGAATTCCATGGCCAACGACGAGTTGGGAATTCTCGAGCGTTCTTACGTAGACAGGATCGGTCACTGGAAGCACGGCGGCCTGGTTGGAGTCATGGGGTATGGCGGCGGCGTCATCGGACGCTACAGCGACCTGCCCGATGAGTATCCCGACTGTTCTGAATTTCACACGATTCGCGTCAACCAGCCCGCGGGTTGGTTCTACACCTCTGACGTCCTGCGGAAGCTCTGCGATGTCTGGGAGAAGCATGGGTCGGGTCTGACCAACATGCACGGCTCCACCGGCGACATCATCTTCCTGGGCGCCAAGACCGAGGCCCTCGAGCCGGTCTTTGCGGACCTGACCGAGATGGGCTTCGACCTCGGCGGTTCCGGCTCCGATGTGCGTACGCCCAGCTGCTGCTGCGGCGAGGCCCGTTGCGAGTGGGCGTGCTACGACACCATGGGATTCACCTATGCGTTGACGCAGCACTTCCAGGACGAACTGCACCGTCCGGCCTTCCCCTACAAGTTCAAGTTCAAGATGGCCGGCTGTTCGAACGACTGTGTCGCCTCGGTGGCTCGCTCGGACATGTCGATCATCGGCACTTGGCAGGACAACATCAAGGTCGACAAGGATGCGATCGCCGAATACGCCAAGACCGTCGACATCGAAGCCGATGTGGTCGATCGTTGCCCGACCGGCTGCATCAGCTGGAACGGCTCCGCGTTCGGCATCGACGACACCAACTGCGTCAAGTGCATGCACTGCATCAACGTCATGCCCAAGGCCCTGGCCCCCGGCGATGAAAAAGGGGCTACCATCCTGCTCGGCGCCAAGGCTCCGATCATCGGTGGCGCCCTGCTCGCGTCCGTGCTGGTTCCCTTCGTCGAAATGGACGAGGACAACTACGAGGACATCTACGAGCTGGCCGAGGAAATCTGGGATGTCTGGGGCGAGCACGGCATGAACCGTGAGCGCGTGGGCGAGTTCATCCAGCGCATCGGCCTGGGGAACTTCCTTGAGCAGGTCGGACTCGACCCCGAGCCCGAGATGATCATGCACCCGCGTACGAATCCGTACATCTTCTTCGAACTCGACGAGGAGGAGGACTAGCCATGGC
Organism: uncultured Fibrobacteraceae bacterium; assembly: GCA_964476155.1. Taxonomy (GTDB): domain Bacteria; phylum Krumholzibacteriota; class Krumholzibacteriia; order LZORAL124-64-63; family LZORAL124-64-63; genus JAHIYU01. The sequence continues at coordinate 33,777 of CAYYYS010000027.1, read as the reverse complement.
TGACACTGCCAAGAGGAAGACCGACATCGGCCCTCCGAATCACGATCAGTTTCTGCCCCCCGTCATCAAGAAGAACTACGGGAAATGGAAGTACCACGAGATCCCCCAGGCGGGCGTTCTGGTACACACGGCCCATTCGGGCGACAAGCTGTACTCGGTTCGCGCCGCGTCGGCCCGCCTGATGAGCATCGAGACGATCCGGTTGTTCGCGGACATCGCCGACGAATTCTGTGGCGGTCATCTGCGCTTCACCAGTCGCAACAATGTCGAGTTCCTGACCGACAACGAAGCCAACGTGCAGCCTCTGATCGAGAAGCTGAAGAGCGAAGGCTACCCTGTCGGCGGTACGGGTGCTTCGATCACCAACATCGTCCATACGCAGGGTTGGGTTCATTGCCATTCGGCGGCTACCGACGCGTCCGGCGTCGTCAAGTCCGTCATGGATGATCTCTTCCCCTACTTCGACGGTACGGAGACGTTGCCTGCCAAGCTGCGTATCGCGTTCGCCTGTTGCTTGAACATGTGCGGCGCCGTCCACTGCTCGGACATCGCCATCCTGGGCGTGCATCGTCGCGCTCCGGACATCAAGCACGACCAGTTGAACGCCCAGTGCGAGATCCCTTCCACCGTCTCGGCGTGCCCCACGGGCGCCATCCGTCCGACCACGGTCGACGGCAAGGAGTCGGTCGAAGTGATCGAAGAGCGCTGTATGTTCTGCGCGAACTGCTATACGGTCTGTCCGGCAATGACGCTGAACGATCCGGTGAACGATGGACTGTCGATCTGGGTCGGCGGCAAGGTGAGCAATGCTCGTTGCGAGCCCATGTTCTCCAAGCTGGCGATTCCGTTCATTCCCAACAACCCGCCGCGCTGGCCGGAGACGGTCGAAGCGGTACGGAACATCGTCGAGGTCTACGCGGCTGGTGCGCGCAAATACGAGCGCCTGGGCGAGTGGGTCGAGAGGATCGGTTGGCCGCAGTTCTTCAAGCTGACCGGCATCGAGTTCACCAAGTACCACATTGACGACTTCAAGCATGCCGGTGAGACGTTCGCTAGATCTCTGCATTTCCGGCACACGAAGTAACGAAAGGTGTGAGCGACATGGCAACGAAGGATGAAGTGGCCGAGGCTATGTTCGACATGGTCAAGGAATACCACGGTAAGAAGAACCTGAAGGCCCTGGATCTCACGAAGGCCATGATCGAAAAGTTCGGGGCCGACGATTGCGACAAGAAATTGTGCAAGAAGGCGATCCGTGAACTCGTCGATACGGGCAAGTGTACCTATTCCTACGTGGGCGGCAGCTACATCGTGCTGCCTCCCGAGGAGTAGATACGACAGTCGAGGGCGGACTCCGGTGCGACGGCGCGTCGGAGGCCCGCCCTCGTGATTTTTCTGCCGTCGTCATCGACGGCGCGTCTCAGGGATTCGGCTCGTCGAGCCGATCAAGCACGGGAGTAGTGGAGTGACCAGGGCCAGGCTGCCAAGACTGGTACTCGCGGGACTCGCCGGCGATAGCGGCAAGAGTCTGGTGTCGCTTGGTCTGATTCGCACGCTCCGACAACGCGGTCTCAAAGTCTCCCCGTTCAAGAAGGGCCCCGACTTCATCGACGCCGCCTGGCTCGGCGCCGCCGCCGGAGCGCCCTGTCGGAATCTCGATACGTTCATGATGGAGCCCGCGGTCATCCTCTCCTCCCTCGCCGAGGGTGGACGCGACGCGTCCATCGCCGTCGTGGAAGGCAACCGCGGACTGTTCGACGGCATGGACGCCGGCGGCTCCCGCTCCACCGCCCAGCTCGCGAAGCTCATCGGCGCGCCGGTGGTACTGATCGTGGACGTGACCAAATCGACCCGCACCGTGGCGGCCCAGGTCCTGGGTTGCCGGATGCTCGACCCCGAGCTGCGGCTCGCGGGCGTGATCCTCAATCGCGTGGGTACGAGCCGCCAGGAAAAGGTGATTCGCGCGGCCATCGAGGCCGACGTGGGCCTGCCCGTCCTCGGCGCCATCCCGCGTCTCGCCGACCAGCACCTGCCCAGCCGTCATCTGGGCCTGGTCACGGCGATGGAACATCCCCGAGTGGCCGAAACACTCGAGCGCGTGGCCGCCGTGGCCGCCGAACACCTGGACATCCCCGCCCTGTTGGCGCTGGCCGACGACACGGCGGACCTGGAGTCCGACGTCGTTCCGACCACGGCGATCAGGGAAAAGCGCGTGCGCATCGGCGTGCTCAGGGACCGCGCCTTCTCCTTCTATTACCCGGAGAACCTGGCCGCCCTTGAACGGGCCGGCGCGGACCTGTGCGACATCTCTCCCCTGGCGGACACGGAGCTGCCCGACATCGACGCGCTCTACGCCGGAGGCGGTTTTCCCGAAATCTACGCATCCGAGCTGGCCGCCAACCGGCCCCTGCGCGAAGCACTCGCCGATCGCATCGACCAGGGCCTGCCGGTGTGGGCCGAATGCGGCGGCCTGATGTACCTGTCGCGCGCCCTGATCAAGGACGGCGTCACCCACGACATGGTCGGTGCGTTGCCCGTGCGCGTGGAACAGATGACCAAACCCCAGGGCCACGGCTACGTGAAGGCCCTATCCGACCGCGCGAACCCGGTCCTGCCCGAGGGCACCGAACTCTGCGGACACGAATTCCACTACTCGCGACTGCGGGATAACGGCACCAAGGTGCCGACGGTCCTGCAACTGTCGCGCGGCGTGGGCGTCGGCGGCGGTCGCGACGGCCTGCAGGTCGGACAAGCGATCGCGACCTACACGCACCTGCATGCGTTGGCCACACCGAGCTGGGCCCCGGGCCTGGTCGGCGCCGCCGCCGGGAGCGTGCAATGAACCTGAACACCCATGTGCGCGAACTGGTCACCGAGGGCAAGCTGGACGAACTGGATATCCTCCTGCCCCTGGAGCCACGCGCGATCCGGCATCTGGTGAGTCTGACCTTCCAGCCGGACGACGAACTCCGGGCGAACGCCTGTCGCGGCGTGGCCATGGCCGCCCGCTACCACCCCGAACTGGTGGAGCAGGTCGTGCGACGCCTGATCTGGGCCATGAACGACGAGTCGGGAACCAACGCCCTGACCGCGCCCGATGTCATCATGGCCGTGGCCGACGAACGATCCGAGATCCTGCTACCGATGGTGTCCGACCTGACCCGTCTGGCCAAGGATGAAGGGCTGCGGGACAGACTGACCGCGGCGCTGCGCACGGTAGCCGAGAATCACCCGGGTGCGGTGGGACAAGGCATCCAGGACACGCTGAACAAGCGATTCCAGAGCAAGGACAAGAAGAAAGGACGAGGCTATGGCGGCTGCGGCTGCGGCAAAAAATAAGAACAGCGTGAACAAGGTTCACGTGCTCCGACAGGCGGTCGAGGCGAACCCCGATTCCGCCGTGGCGCACATGAAGCTGGGCACCGCCCTGCTGCTCAACGGCGCCGCCGGGCCCGGCGAGCAATCCCTGCGCCGCGCCGTGGAACTGGACCCCGAGCTCGACAAGGCCTGGGTCAACCTGGGCGGGATCCTGCTCGCACGCTGGGATTTTGAGGGCTGTCTCGAGATCAATAAACAGGTCATTGAGCGCAACCCGGGCCTGTTGCAGGCCCACTACAACATCGGACTTTGCCATCTCTATCTGCATCAGGCGGAGGAAATGGTAGCGAGTTTCCGCAAGGTCATGGAGATCGATCCGGACCATGCGGGCGGGCAGTACCACATCGCCGTGGGACTGCTCGAGCTCGGAGATCCGGCGGGAGCCCACGCAGCCCTCGACCGATCGGCCGCGCTCGGACACTCTCCCGCGCCCGAGTTCCTGAAGGCGCTGGAGAAGAAAGAAGCCGGGGAGACTCCCGGCCCGAAGGATGAAAAGAGTCGGTAGCCATACTTCCCTGGAAGAGGAGGACGATGATGACAGAATTCAAGGCAGGCGATCAGACCCTAGAAATCGACGAAGACGGATTCATCCAGAACCCCGACGAGTGGAACGATGTCGTGGCAGCGGCTCTCGGCAAGACCGAGGGCGTCGACGATTTGACCGAGAACCACTGGAAGGTCGTCAATTTCCTGCGCGAGTACTATATCGAGTTCGGCGTCGCACCGATGATCCGCAAGCTCTGCAAGTCCACGGGCTTCAAGCTCAGCGAGATCTACGACATGTTCCCCTCGGGTCCGGCCAAGGGCGCCTGCAAGATCGCCGGTCTGCCCAAGCCCACGGGCTGCGTCTAGTCCATCTCCGCAACAGCCGATCCGCCCCGGCGGATCGGCTGCGGCGGTTCGGACCGACGTCCTGTCGAGGTGGAGTGGGTTGTGATCCCCTCCGCCCCCACGTTTCCAATGATCCCGCGGCGGGAGTTCTGATGCTCGAGGACCTTCTTCAGAAGAACAAGACGGCGATCAGCGAATGCTGGTTGGAGTTGACGCTCAACTCCTACCAGGGTGACGCCAACGACTTCTTCAAGCTACAGGACAACCGCTTCGCGAACCCGGTGGGCCAAACGCTGGCCCGGGAAACCCGCGCCCTGCTCGACGAACTGTTGGCGGACATGGATCCCGAACGCCTCTGCACCCACCTGGAAGAAATCATCAGGATCAGGGCTGTCCAGGAGTTCACCCCCGCCAAGGCGGTCTCCTTCGTCTTCCTGCTCAAGGACGCGATCCGCGCGCAGCTGGGAGATGAAGCCAAGGACCACGGCACTCGGGAAGAGCTCCGCGCCATCGACACCCGTGTCGATCAGCTGGCCCTGTTCGCTTTCGACGTCTACGTGATGTGCCGGGAGAAGGTTTTTTCTCTCCGGTTGAACGAAATCCGCAAGGGTTACGTGAATCCGGCCTGATCACCGCGTAACGGGATCAGGTGGCCGCGAAAAAACGCAATCGGGAGGCGGAGCGCATCGATAGGCCGCTCCGCGCGAGGTGGCGATCAATGACCATTCTAGCAGCTCTCGTCGCAGTCATCGTCCTGATCCTCCTGCCCTGGTTCGGCGCCCAACAGCCCGGCCTGCAGTCGATCTTCGGGACGATCGTGCCGTACATCGCCATAGTCCTCTTCCTGGGAGGCTTCATCGCCAAGGTGGTGAGGTGGGCGATGATACCGGTTCCCTTCCGTATCCCAACCACGTGCGGACAGCAGAAAACGCTGCCCTGGATCGAATCGAGTCGATTCGACAACCCGCACACGACCTTCGGAGTGATCGTGAGGATGGCCCTCGAGGTTCTCTTCTTCCGCTCCCTGTTCCGCAACACGCGCATGGAGATCAAACCCGGCGGCAACGTCGTGTACGGACCGAGCAAGTGGCTCTGGGCCGCGGCCCTGGCCTTCCACTACTCGTTCCTGATCATCTTCATCAGGCACCTGCGCTTCTTCACCGAGCCGGTGCCCGGGTTCATCCACACGCTGCAGACCCTCGACGGGTTCTTCGAGATCGGCGTGCCGGCGATGTACCTGACCAGCGTGCTGCTGCTCGCGGCGGTGGGCTTCCTCTTCCTGAGGCGCATCGTCATCCCTCAGCTACGCTATATCTCCCTGGCCAACGACTACTTCCCGCTCTTCCTGCTCCTGGGCATCGCCACCACCGGCATCCTGCTCAGGCACTTCGCGAAGACCGACATCGAGAGCGTGAAGGAAGTGGCCGTGGGCATCGTGAGCCTGAAGCCCGCAGCGGCCGACGTGCTCGCCAAGGTGGACCCGCTGTTCTTCATCCATTTCTTCCTGGTCTGCGTACTCTTCGCCGTCTTCCCGTACAGCAAGCTGATGCACATGGCCGGCGTGTTCATGAGTCCGACCCGGAACCTGGCCAACAACAACCGCATGAAGCGGCACGTCAACCCCTGGAACCAACCGGTGAAATTCCGGACCTACGAGGAATACGAGGACGACTTCCGCGACAAGATGAAGTCGGCCGACATCCCCGTGGAGAAGGAGTAGACATGACGGACTTCAAACCGGATCAGGTCGAGTTTTATAAACGCGACGATCTGGAAAAAGTGGACTTCGATCCGCCACGGACGGGATGGATGGATACGCCGACCGAGTTCCGGCCCGGAAGCTGGATCTACCCGGCCAAGCCCAAACACCTAGAGTCCCTGGGCCTGCCCAATCCCCGCGAGTGGTCGCCGGCCGACGAGGACTGGAAGCTGCCCGACAACTGGCAGCAGATCATCCACGAGGGTTTCAAGGAGCTGCTGGGCAAGTACCGGTCGTTCCGGATCTTCATGGATACGTGCGTGAGGTGCGGCGCCTGTGCCGACAAGTGTCATTTCTATATCGGCGGCGGCGATCCCAAGAACATGCCGGTCATGCGGGCCGAACTCCTGCGCTCCGTCTACCGCAACGACTTCACCACCGTCGGCAAGATCCTGGGCAAGTTCGCGGGCGGCCGCAAGCTCACCATCGACGTGATCAAGGAGTGGTTCTACTACTTCTACCAGTGTACGGAATGCCGCCGCTGCTCGGTGTTCTGCCCCTACGGCATCGATACCGCCGAGATCACGATGATGGCGCGCGAGCTGATGCACCTGCTGGGCCTGAGCGTGAACTGGATCATGGAGCCCGTGGCCAACTGTCACAAGACGGGCAACCATCTGGGCATCCAGCCCCACGGTCTCAAGGACACCCTGGAGTTCTTCTGCGAGGACATCGAGGATGTCACCGGAATACACATCGACCCGCCCATTAACAAACCGGGCGCCGACATCCTCTTCGTCACACCCTCGGGTGACTTCCTTGCCGAACCCGGCACCTTCACCTGCATGGGATACATGATGCTCTTCCACGAGCTGGGGCTGAACTACACGTTCAGCAGCTACGCTTCGGACGGCGGCAACTTCGGACTCTTCACCTCGGCCCACGCCATGCAGAAGCTCAACGCCAAGATCTACGCCGAGGCCAAGCGCCTCGGGGTCAAGTGGATCCTGGGCGGCGAGTGCGGCCACATGTGGCGTGTGCTGAACCAGTACATGGACACGATGAACGGTCCGGCCGACTTCCTCGAAGTGCCGAAATCGCCGATCACCGGCACGGTCTTCGAGAACGCGCGCTCGACCAAGATGGTCCACATCTCCGAGTTCACCGCCGACCTGATCAAGCACGGCAAGCTCAACCTGGACCCGAGCCAGAACGACAAGATCAGCGTCACCTTCCACGACTCGTGCAACCCCGCCCGGGCGATGGGGCTGTTCGAGGAACCCCGCTACGTCATCAAGAACGTGTGCAACAACTTCCATGAGATGCCGGAAAACACCATCCGCGAGCAGACCTTCTGCTGCGGCGGCGGGGCGGGACTCGGCACCGACGAGAACATGGAAATGCGGCTGCGCGGCGGGCTGCCCCGCGGCAACGCCGTGCGGCACGTCCAGGAAAAGCACGGGGTCAACCAACTGGCCTGCATGTGCGCCATCGACCGCGCCACCCTGACCACCGTGTGCGACTACTGGGCGCCGGGCGTCCAGGTGACGGGCGTCCACGAGCTGGTCGCCAACGCCCTGGTCATGAAGGGCCAGAAGAAGCGGGAGATGAACCTGCGCCTCGAACCGCTCGCCGAACCCGAATCTCCAGAAGCTGCGGAAGAGACCGGAAAGGAGGACAGCGATGCCTAGCAAAGACATCGGCAAGGCCGTACTCGGACTGGTCGTCTTCCTCGTCCTGGTCGGCTTCCCGATCTGGTACACGGCCAGCCAGGGCCAGTCCGACTACCGGCCCGAACTGGTCCCGCCCGAGGGCGAGACCGAATGCGTCGAAAACGTGGAGTTCATGCGCACCTGGCACATGGACCTGCTGAACGACTGGCGTGATTCGGTAGTGCGGGACGGCGACAGGGAATACACCTCGGAAAAGACCGGCCACCAATACGACAAGAGTCTGCAGAACACCTGCATGGAATGCCACTACAACAAGGACACGTTCTGCGACCGGTGTCACAACTACGTCGGCGTCGCTCCCAAATGCTGGGAATGTCATGTCGAACCGGGAGGAGGAGTCAGCCATGGACAAAGCTAGGAGAGGCTTTCTCAAGCTGACCGGCACATCCCTGCTGGGCCTCGGCCTCGGCGGGGCGGCCATCGCCAGCGCACCGCACAAGCCCGAGCACGATCCCGACGCGGGGCCGCGCTGGGCGATGGTCATCGACACGCGCAAGTGCCGCAAGAAGGACGGCTGCAGCGCGTGCATGGACGCCTGTCACGACGTGCACAACGTGCCCGACATCCCGGACGAGAACCACGCGGTCAAGTGGATCTGGAAGGAACCCTATCCGAACGCGTTCCCCAACCAGGTCCACCCCTACACCGAGGAATCTGTGATGGGCCAGTCGGTCCCCGTCCTGTGCAACCACTGCGACCGTCCGCCCTGTGTCCGGGTCTGTCCGACCCAGGCCACGTTCAAGGCCGAGGACGGGATCGTCACCATGGACATGCACCGCTGCATCGGCTGCCGCTACTGCGTCGCCGCCTGTCCCTACGGTTCGCGCAGCTTCAACTGGAAGGACCCGCGGCCCTACATCGACGGTATCCGCGAGGACTACCCGACCCGGAGCAAGGGCGTCGTCGAGAAGTGCAACTTCTGCAAGGAACTCGTGGCAAAGGACAAGCGGCCGGCCTGTGTCGACGCCTGCACCGCCGATGGTAACGAGGGTGTGCTGATTTTCGGGGATCTGAACGACCCCGAGTCGAACGTTTCGGAAGCGCTGCGGACGGCGAACACCATCCGCCGCAAACCGAATCTCGGCACCGCGCCCCATATCTTCTACATCGTCTAAGGAACGCGAGGTCGCAATGCTGGAAAAAGCACTCAGCGGAGGTCGAAGATACTGGACCTGGGTCGGCTTCCTGCTCCTGGTGATCGCGGCCGGGTTCCTGGCGTACATGCGTCAGCTGAACGACGGTCTGCAGATCACTGGACTGAGCCGTGACGTACCCTGGGGCCTCTACATCTCCCAGTTCACCTTCATGGTCGGCGTCGCCGCCTCGGCGGTGATGGTCGTCCTGCCCTACTACCTGCACAGCTTCAAGCCGTTCGGCAAGATGGTCATCATGGGCGAATGCCTGGCCATCTCGGCGGTGATCATGTGCATGCTGTTCATCTTCGTCGACATGGGTCAGCCGACCCGCGTGATCAACGTGATCCGCTTCCCGACGTTCAACTCGCTGATGTTCTGGGACATGCTGTCCCTGATGGGCTATCTCGTCCTGAACGTGGTGATCAGCCTCGTGGTCTTCGGGGCGGAGCGCAAGGAGATCGCGCCGCCGAAGTGGATCAAGCCCGTGATCATCCTGTCGATTCCCTGGGCGGTCAGCATCCACACGGTGACGGCGTTCCTGTACTCCGGTCTGGAAGCGCGCTCGTTCTGGATGACGGCGATCCTGGTCCCCCGGTTCCTGGCCTCGGCCTTCGCGTCGGGCCCGAGCCTGCTGATCATCCTGTCGCTGCTGGTGCGCCACTTCACCAAGTTCGATCCGGGCACCGAAGCGATCAAGAAACTGTCGACCATCGTCACCTACGCGTTGCTGGTGAACATCTTCTTCGTGGCGGTCGAGCTGTTCACGGGGATCTACAGCGACATACCCGAGCACATGCACCACTTCCAGTACCTGTTCCTGGGACTCGACGGCTTCTCTGGCCTGCGGCCCTGGATGTGGATGTCGCTCACGTTCTCGATCGTGTCGGCCGTGCTGATGCTGCAGCCGAAGATCCGCGGCAATCTGAACGTTCTGCCCTTCATCTGCGTGGCGATCATCGTCGCGGTGTGGATCGAGAAGGGCCTGGGCCTCGTCGTGGCCGGCTTCATTCCCAACACCATGGGTACGATCACCGAGTACTTCGCGTCGGTGCCCGAGACGCTGGTCACCCTGGGGGTCTACGGGATCGGTTTCCTGATCCTGACCGGCCTCTACAAGATCACCATCACGGTGCGTGAACGAGGATAACGAAGAACACGACGGCGCGCAGGGTTGATCCGGGAGCGCCGGATAAACCCTGCGCGTTTTTTGCAGAGGGAGTGGACGTGTCCAACGAACAGCGAAACGTGGTCATCGTGGGCGCCTCGGCCGCCGGCCTGCGCTGCGCGAGCCGACTGGTGCGGCTCAAACCAGACTGGACCGTTACGGTCGTCGAGGCTCGCAAGGCCTTCTCCTACGGGGCCTGCGGCATGCCCTACGTCCTTTCGGGAGACATCCCCGACGTGGAGGCTCTCCACAAGACCGGCGACGGCGCCGTGCGCGACGAGGCCTATTTCGACCGGGTGAAGGGCTTTCAGGTTCTCGCCGGACACGCCGCCATCGGCATAGACCTTGAGGACCGCTTCCTGGCGGTCCAGGACGTCGACGGGGAGCAGACGGCGATATCCTACGACGATCTGGTCCTGGCCACCGGCACCTGGCCCAAGCGCCTGCCCGGCCAGCCGGAGCACCCGCGCGTACTCACCTTTCACACGCCGGCGGACGTGAAGCCCCTGCACGAGGGGCTGAAAACCGGTCGCATCGGCAAGGTCGTGATCATCGGCGCCAGCTTCCTGGGTTGTGAACTGGCCGAGGCCTTCACGGCGCTCTGGGGCGCCAAGGTGACACTGCTCGAAGCCGACGACGCGCCCCTGCCGGGCCTGCTCGATCCTGAAACCGCAGCCCTGGTGACCCGACACCTGGTCGACAACGATGTCGAGGTGCGTTGCAGAGCCCGCGTGTCGGGCATCGAAGCCGATGACGACGGCGTCACCGTGCTTATCGAGGGCGGCGAACCCGCAACCGGCGACGTGGCCGTGGTGGCCGTGGGCGTCGATCCCTCGGTCGGGTTGGCCGTGGCGGCAGGCGCAGAGCTCGGCCCCACCGGCGCCGTGGCCGTCGACGAACGCCTGGCCACGTCCGTGCCTCACGTCTGGGCGGTCGGCGATGTCGCGGAAACCCGGCACGTCGTGACGGGAGAGCCCGCTTACCTCCCCCTCGGCTCGCTGGCCAACCGCATGGGCCGCACTCTGGCCAACATCCTGGCCGGCGGCGCGGATCGCTTCCCGCCCGTGGCGGGGGCCGCGGCCCTGAAAGTCTTCGATTTCAACGTGGCGGCGACGGGCATCACCCGACGGGCGGCGGCGTCCCGGAACTACGACGTAAGGGCCGTCTGGATCATGGCCCACGACAAGGCCGACTACTGGCCGGAGGCCAAGGAGATCGCCCTGCAGCTGACCTACCGGCCCGACACGGGACAGGTGATCGGCGTGCAGGCCGTGGGCGAGGGCGATGTCGCCAAGCGGGCGGACATGGCCACGCAGCTGCTGGCACACGGTGCCGTCCTGGCCGACTTCACACATCTGGAACACGCCTACTCCCCGCCCTACGCACCGGCGGTGGAGCCCTTGGCCGTGGCGGCCATGGTCGCCGAGAACCAGGAGGCGGGGCTGGTCGCCCTCGCACCGGGCGCACTGCGCGAAGGGCTCGGGATCCTCGACGTTCGCCATCTCGAGGAGAGCGGGGATCGGCCGATCGAACTGTCGGACATTACGGGGATTCCGCTGGACGCATTGCGGGATCGGCTCGGCGAAGTAGATTTACGTCCCTGGGTCGTCGTGTGCGAGCGCGGCACCCGGTCGGCGGAAGCCGCCCGTCTGCTGCGGACACGCGGCTACACGGCAACCTATCTGGGCGGCGGACAGCGCTGGCGCGAACTGGCGACACCGGATATACCCGTCAAACCCGAGACAGAGACATAGAGAGGAAGAGCCGACATGTATCCTGTCATGCTGGCGGTCGACAAGCAACGCTGCCTCCTGGTCGGCGGCGGCGGCGTCGCCGTGCGTAAACTGAACGGGCTGATGGCCCACGGCGCCCGCGTCACGGTCGTGGCGCCCGAGCCCATCCCCGCCATCGAGCATCTCGCCGAAGAGGACCGGATCGACCTGGAACGGCGCCCTTACGCCGCAGGCGAGGCCGCCGGCTACTCCCTGGTGATCGCGGCGACCGATGACCGCGAGGTCAATCGCCGGGTCTTCGAGGATGCAGAGGCCGCGGGCGTATGGGTCAACGTGGTCGACGACCCTCCCTTATGCACCTTCCATCTCCCGGCGCGCGTGCAGCGCGGCAGTCTGCAGATCGCCATCGCGTCCGAGGGACGCGCCCCCTTCGCCGTGCGCCGTCTGCGCAAGCTCATGGAAGTGCACTTCGGCCAGGCCTGGTCCGAGTGGATGGACGCCGCGGCCCGCTTCCGCGGCAGAATCCGGGATCTGGCCCTGACGCGGGTCGAGGAGGAAGCCAGCTACGACGCCTTCTTCACGAGTACCGTCGATCCCGTCACCTTCAAGACGCGGGTCCCGACCGACGACGAGGAACAGGCCTTCCTGTCGGCCGACAATACCGCCGTCACCGAAGAGGCGCTCCCCGAAACCACCCTCCCGGATACGGACCGTTCCGCGGCCGGCCTGGTCACCCTGGTCGGCGCCGGCCCCGGCGACCCGGGCCTGCTCACCCTGCGCGGACATCGCCGCCTGATGGCCGCCGACGCCGTCGTCTACGACCGCCTGGCGGCCACGGCCCTGCCCTGCGGCCTGGACGAAGCCGTCGAGTTGCATTGCGTCGGCAAGCAGGCGGGCGAGCACCCGGTCCCCCAGGAAAAAATCAACGACATGCTCGTCCAGCTGTCTCGCGAAGGAAAGCGTGTCGTGCGCCTCAAGGGTGGCGACCCTTACGTCTTCGGCCGCGGCAGCGAGGAGGCGGAAGCCCTGCGTGCGGCCGATCTGCCCTTCGAAGTGATCCCCGGCGTGACGTCGGCCGTGGCGGTCCCCGCCTACGCCGGTATCCCCGTCACTCACCGGCGCGAAGCCGTGCGCGCGACCATGGTCACCGCTCACGAGGCCATCAAGTCCGACGGCCCGCAGGTGCGCTGGGACCTCATGGCGGGCGATCCCCACGCGTCCCTCTGCGGATACATGGGCGTGACCGCGCTCCCCAAGGTGGTCGAAAAACTGCTCGGCGGCGGCCTGGACCCCGAGACCCCCGCGGCCATTATCTCCCGCGGGACGACGTCGGCGCAGCACGTGGTGCGCGCGACGGTGGCCGACCTGCCCCGCGCGGTTGTCGATGAAAAACTGGTCCCCCCGGCCCTGTTCATCATCGGCCCCACCGTCCGTCATGCCGAGCGGCTGAACTGGTTCGGCGACAGCCCCCTGCACGGGCAGCGACTGGTCATGGTGCCACCCGCCGGCAGTCTCGCCGAGGCACTCGAAATGGCCGGCGCAGAGATCGTGGAGGTCCCCCTCCCGGTGACACCGGCCTCGCGTGTGGTCATGGGCGCATTGCCTTTGACGGGCTGCGTCTTCTATAACGGCGAAGAAGTCGAGGCCCTGGACGAGGAGCGCGAGGGACTCGGCTGGGACCACGACGTGATCGCCTGGTGCCTGTCTCCGGAGGCCGCGAGCCGGGCGCGAAACCTCGGCTGGCGCAAGGTGGAGGAACTCCTAGTGCCAAGCTCGGCAATTGACGTGGTGAAAAGCATTTACACAGGGCCCCACAGATTGAAATGACGTTGCCAAACAGGGTTCCGGATAGCACATTAGATTGTTAGGAATTCAACATACCGCCCGCGGAACAGAGGTGAGCTCATGCACATGATTCCCTACATCGTCGCCTACGCGGCGGTTCTCGTATTCGTGGTGGCCGTGATCAGTCGGTTCGTGATGTTCTCGCGACTGCCCATGCACCTGCGCTGGGAGCTGTATCCCGTGGCGCACGAGGGCGGCAAAAAAGCCGTTTACGGCGGCTCCTATCTCGAGGAATTCGAATGGTGGACCAAGCCACGCGACGTCTCGGTCATCGGTGAGCTCAAGGTGATGATCCCGGAGATCTTTTTCCTGGTGGCCCTGAAGGAACATAACCGGAAGATGTGGAACAGCTCTTTCCCCTTCCACTTCGGGCTCTATCTCGTCATCACCTGCACCGTGCTGATGATCCTGTCGGGAATCCTGGGCGCGATCTGGGCCGATTATGCCGTCGGCGGACTGGCGAACATCATCGCCAAGATCGTGACGATCACCGGCGTCGGCGGACTCGTCCTGGGTCTGTTCGGCGCCCTCGGCCTACTGGTCCGTCGTCTGTCCGCCCGCGACCTGAAGCCCTTCACCACGCCGGCCGACCTCTTCAATCTGGTGTTCTTCATCGCCGCCTTCGGCGCGGCCCTGGCGCTCTTCGCGACGGCCGACACCGACTTCACGATCGTCGGCGGCTTCGTGGCCAACCTGATAACCGGCAACATGGTGGCCGTCGATACGGGCGCGACGCTCCTGCTGGTCACCGTCGTGTTGCTCAGCGTGCTTCTGGCCTATATCCCCCTGACGCACATGTCGCATTTCGTGGGCAAGTTTTTCGCCTACCATTCCGTCCGCTGGAACGACGAGCCGAACATGCCCGGCAGCGAGACCGAGAAGAAGATCCCCGATCTCCTGATGCAAAACATCACCTGGGCCGCCCCGCACATCAACGGCAACTGCGACAAGAAAAAAACCTGGGCCGACGCCGCCACCGAGAATCCGGCCGCGCAGGAGGACAAGTAAGATGGAGAACCAGAACAACAATCCCGCGCCCATGACCGACCGCCAGCGCGACGTCAGCAGGAAGATCTCCGAGATCGTCGAATTGACCGATATTTCCCAGGGCGACGGCCCCCTCGTCGACATCCCGATCGAGGACCAGATCCCCCTACCGCCCCCCTTCGACAAGATCGAGGACGAGCCGGCGCACACGCCCTTGACCGACGAGGCGAGGAAAAAGTACGAGTCCGACCTCGACATGACCATCGCCGTCAACATGCCCCGACCCGAGACCAATGAAGACGAGGAGCGCCTGGTCAAATCGTTCCTCTCCGGTATGACGAAGCTCTTCGAGGAAGAGAACAACTGGCTCTTCCTGGAGCCGCTGATCATCTCGGTGGAGCACTGCGCCAAGTGCCAGACCTGCTCCGACGCCTGCCACATCTACGAGGAGAGCGGCGGCCACGACGTGTACCGTCCCTCGTACCGGTCGGAGATCTTCCGTCGCATCTACTACAAGTACATCAAGGGCGAGAGCACCTGGGTACACGGCGACATCGACCTGAACTGGACCGCCGTGGCGCGCCTGATCGAGATGTCCTACCGCTGCAATGTCTGCCGCCGTTGCGCGCAGACCTGCCCCATCGGCGTGGACAACGCGCTGCTGGCCCGCGAGATCCGCAAGATCGCCAGCCAGGAGATGGGCATCACGGTCCAGGAACTGCACGAGGCCGGTTCGGTCCTGCAGCAGAAGGTCGGGTCCTCGACCGGCATGAACGCCCTGGTGGTCAAGGACAACCTGGAGTTCATCGACGAGGACACGAGCGAACGGGCGGGCATCGAGGTCGAGACGCCCTGGGACGTCGAAGGCGCCGACATCCTGCTCATCCACAACGCCGGCGAGATCATGGCCTGGCCCGAAAACCCCGGTGCCTTCGCCGTCCTGATGAACGCCGCGGGCCTGAGCTGGACCCTCTCGAGCGACCTGGCCGCCTACGACGGCATCAACTACGGTGTGTGGTACGACGACGTGCAGTTCGCGAGGACGGCCATGCTGCACATGGAAGCGGCGCGCAAACTCGGCGTGAAGAAAATCATCCTCGGCGAATGCGGCCACGCCCACAAGGCGCTGACGGTCATCGCCGACCGCCTGCTGACCGGCGACATGAACATCCCGCGCGAGAGCTGCATGACCATGCTGCTGGACATCGTGCGCTCGGGGAAGATCAAGTTCGACAAGAGCCGCAACGACTTCCCGGTCACGCTGCACGATCCCTGCAACATGGTGCGCCTGATGGGCATCGTCTCGCCCCAGCGCGAGATCATCAACGCGGTGGTGCCCGAGGGCCGCTTCCGCGAGATGGCGCCCCACGGCGTGGAGAACTACTGCTGCGGCGGCGGTTCGGGCTTCGCGATCATGTCGAAGCACAACTTCGCCGAGTGGCGGCACCGCTTCACGGGACGACGCAAGTTCCGCCAGGTGCTCGAGGCCTTCGGCAACGAGCCCATGGACAAGGAGCACCCGAAGTACATCTGCGCCCCCTGCAGCAACTGCAAGGGCCAGCTGCGCGACATCATCCAGTACTACGACGCCTGGAACAAGGCCGGCATCGGCTACGGCGGGCTGGTGGAACTGATGGTGAACGCCATGGAAGGTGTGGAGCACGACTACATCGATTGGGAATGGCACTAGCCCCCCTGACCGGACAGTAAAACCCCCGACCGTAAGGCCGGGGGTTTTATTTTACGTCGTACCGAAGAGGGCGTTCTAGCCGTAGGGATACATGCCCTTCTTGATCTCCTCGAGGGCGGCCAGCATGAGATCGTGCTTCTGCTCGTCGGCCTTCAGGTAGTTGAGCAGGTACTCCTGCACGAGCATCTTGCGGCCCTTGATGGTGTCGAGGGTTTCCTCCACGTACTTGACCATGTCCTTTTCCATCTTGCTGTGCTTGCGTATGGCGGTCCACACGGCGCCGAGTTCGTCGGGCGTCAGCTTGACCTGCTTGTTCTTGACGCTCGCGGCGATCAGACCTTGGACCCGATAGTGCATCTTGGAGTCGTTCTGGATGATCTCCATGACCATGCGGATCAATTCGTTGTCGGTCTTCTCGATGATCTTGTTGGTCGAGGTCACCGACGCGTCCTCGATATGCTGCCAGCTGTGCATCGTTGCGACCAGGTTCTCCTGGATTTCCTTCGTCTTCATCCTCGCCATGGGTTCACACTCCTGCCGGGTTGGTAAGTAAACTCGCGTGCGACCGTAGCCGCCGCCGGATTAAACGAATGCTAGTGCTCTGTCAAACAGGAAATTGGGGGTTGGCGGGCTCACGAGTGGTCAGATGCAAGACGCGCGACCGCAGGACTAGCCGTAGCTAATTCAAGGGAGTGCAACGCCGCAGATGGCCGCTCGTGAGCCCGCCAACCCCCAATTTCCTGTTTGACAGAGCACTAGTCTCCCATCGCCTCGCGGATCGAGCCGAACACGCCGTCGATCGACTGCTCGCCATCGACCTTGTGCACCGGTACGCCGAGCGCCTCGTAGAAGGCGACGACCGGCGCCGTCTGGTCGTGATACAGGGCCAGACGCTTCAGCACGGCCTCGGGCTTGTCGTCGTCGCGCTGGATCAGGGCGGCGCCGTCCTTGTCGCAGACGCCGGGCGTCTTGGGCGGCAGGCTCACGGTGTTGTAGCCCGCGCCGCACTCGCTGCACATGAAGCGGCTGCTGATGCGTTCGACCGCCGTCTCGTCCCTGATGACGATCTCCACGACCGCGTCGACCTTCAGGTCGGCCTTGACCAGTTCGGCCTGCGGAATGGTGCGGGGATAGCCGTCGAGCAGGATACCCTCGGGATGCGCCTGGTAGGCTTTCTCGACGATGTTGAAGATCAGTTCGTCGCTGACCAGCTTACCTGCGTTCATGACCGCGGAGAGCTCTTTGCCCAGGTCGGAACCGCTCTTGACCTCGGCGCGCAGGGCGTCGCCGGTGGAAAAGTGGAAGATCCCGTACTGACCCGCTATCTTGGTGGCCTGGGTCCCTTTGCCGCACGCCTGTGGACCGATGATGATGATGTTCACGTCTATCACCCCTGTAGTCTCGAACCTTCGAAACATGCTGCGCCGGCCGCGCGATACGGTGCGGCCCGGACGTGATGACTCGCCATCAATCATATGCCCTGCAAAGCACCCTCGCTAATAGAAAAAGCCTATAATATAACGCGCTGCTGTGAATAGGATACAACCCGCCAAAAGCCACTTGATTGCCCCGGCCGACACCCGTTTTTGCAGTCTCGCGCCGCAGTACATCCCCGCAAAACCACCCACGCCGAACAGGACGCCGAGCCACCAGTCGGGCGACACGGCCTGGTCCGGATAATGGGGCGCGATGATCTGGTAGAGCACCACCGCGACGACCGAAGTGAGAAAAGTGCCCATGAGGGCCGCCCCCGCGATCGTGTAGACCGGCAGCCGCCAGATGGCCACGAAGACCGGCGCCATGATGGCGCCGCCGCCGATACCGTACACGCCCCCGACCACACCGACCACCAGACTCAGCGCCATGATCATCGGCGTGCTCACCGAGAAGGTCCGTCCCTGGAAAGCATAGACGAGCCGCCACAGGTCGCTCCGCTCGATCACGACGGCCGAATCGCCCACGTCCGCCGCCACCGGCGGCCGCACCCTTACCAGCAGATCGGCCAACAGGCGCACGCCGACATACAGGAGTACCAGCCCCGCGAAGAGCTTGAAATCGCGCGGATCGGGCAGGTAGCGAATGCGGATCAGCGCCCCCGCCACAACCCCCGGCACCGTCCCCGCGACAACCATCCAGGTCAACGGCCACACCATGCGCCCCTCGCGCACGTACCGGTACACGCCGCTCGGGATGGCCACGATGTTGTAGAGCTGATTGGTGGCGCTGACCGCCGGCGAGGTGAAGCCGAGCACGCTGATCTGGAAGGGCAGGATCAGGAAGGCGCCCGACACGCCGGCCATGGACGTGAAGAAGGAAATGACGAAGGCCACCAGCGGCGGGACGAATGGGTTGACCGACAGGTCCGCAGTCTGAAAATACATGGCGTAAAGTCCTGCTCCAATTCTCCAATAGCGCAAGCGCTCTGCGGATGTGACATCCGCCGATACGCCACGACTGACCCGGCTCTTGTTTCCGATTCCAGGCCCGCCCGGTGATCATGTGGTTGCAGCATACGCCATGGGCTTCTCAACGCCTAGTGTTCCGTCATACAGGAAATTGGGGGTTGGCGGATTATCATTGACACCTGCATTCCATACTGATAATTTTTCACTTATTCAGACGTAACACATACAATTGCGCATCATATCTTACTTGTGGTCCATTAGCTCGTCACGCGTGATCGAGTGGTAGGTTTTCATGTGGGTTGATGCATGGACACGCGGCCCAGGATCGCCAAGGGAGTGTTTAACAAGATGAAATACTTTGTATACTCCGTATTCCTGTTTCTTGGCCTGCACCGTTTAATCCGCCACATCAACAGGGACAAGATCCTCGTCGTCATGTATCATGGCGTCCCGAACCACTCCCTTGATGTCCCTTGCGGCTGTCAGCTTCCCTATCACTCTTTCACCGAGCAGATCGACTACCTTCACACCCACTATACCATACTGCCACTTGCCGATGTAGCGGACATGCTGCAAAGAGGCGAATCACCGCCTCCACACACGGCCGTTATCACCTTTGACGACGGGTATCATAACAACACGCACGCTTGCCGGTATTTAATTAAGTTCGATATTCCCGCAACCCTTTTCATCACGACCGGCCTGATCGGAACACAGGACATTCTATGGCCGGATATTATTTATCTTGCAGTGGCCCAATATCACGACGATACGGTAGACCTTGCCCCCTTCGGACTCAAGAAGTACATCTTAAGATCTCATGATGATCGCAGGGACGCATATGAAGACATCAATGCGGCGCTGAAAGCACTTCCCAGCGACAAGAAGAACGAATTGCTTCAGAATATCCTCCGGTTAATGGGATATGATACGAATACGGACTTGGCAAAAACCTTCTCGATGCTTTCCTGGGATGAGGTCCACGACTTGAGCGAGAGTAACCTCATCACCATAGGGGCCCATTCCGTATATCACGAGATATTGACAAGGCTCACACCTCCCGACATGAAGAACGAAGTATCCACATCCTGCCGGGATGTTTTACGCGAGACAGGTCGGCTCAGCCATGGCTTCGCCTACCCGAACGGCGAACCCGACGACTACAATGCGGATGTAATCACGGCCCTGAAGGATGAACACGTCAGCTGCGCCGTGACGGCGATCAGGGGACTCAACGCCGCTGATCAGGATGTATTCCAGTTGAAGCGCATAGGTGTCGGCGCCGAGACGACCATCTCACAGTTCAAGATCGCAACGTCCGGCCTTCGTGATACGGTACGAAAACTGCTTGGGCAATAGCCGACGGAGGGCTCTGGGTGAATACGGAAGAGTACCGGTTTCAGGCCATTGACGACACACAACGTGACCTTTTATTCGAGGGCTATCTGAAATGGTCACAGTACGGACCCGCCATCATCAAGGCCTTCACATGGCGAGAGACCCTGTCGCCCGACCTCCGCATGAACAATCCCCTCGGCTTGTGGCGCAAGGATGCACTGTTCGGGACCGTGAATACGATGCCGGCTTTCCTGTTCTACAGGGGAATCAAGCTGGACGCAGCCTGGCAAGTGGACGCGATGGTCGATTCCGAGTGTCGCGGCAAGAAGCTGGGCACGGAAATGATGCGTGTCGCCTGCGAAGATCATGACATCATACTGCAGAAGGGCATCAGCGATACGATGTACAGCTTGACCCGGCGCTTTCTGGGGTATGTCGATGGTCCCAACACCAACATGATGGTTGCCGTACTACGCCCGTTTTACCAGGATGTCAGCCCGATCAGGCTTCTCGGCTATTTTGCACTCTTTATCGTGTCTACCCTGAAACGCATGATCACAAGCCTGACGACCGGCTCGGTGAAAGGTCTTTCGATCGAGACGGTTGATCACTTCGAAAACTCGTTCGACCAACTCGCGGATATTTCCGTCATGCAGGACATCATGCAGCCTCGAAAAGACAGCAGATACCTTAACTGGCGATACCGGGACTGTGCGCTTCGGGATTACATTATTCTGAAGGCGACCGACAAGGATCGTCTGCGTGGCGCGATCGTTCTCAAGATCGATGAGATTAATGCGAAACGAGGGTGGATCGTCGATCTGGTCTCGCCAGTCGATGATGTTCCCTGTATCGAGGCGTTGATCAGCACGGCACTGTCAACCCTGCGACACGAATACGGCATTCAAAATGTAATGGTATTCGCCACTTCCCCCGTAGCCAGAAAGTGCCTGGCAAAATATGGTTTCATAGAACGGCAACGCAATCCGCGTTTTACATATAAAGTAATGAACAACGACCATGACATTGATGTCTCCAGGTGCGAATGGAATCTCTGGCACGGTGACAGCGATACCGAGGTTTACGGGTAACATCACCCCTCAGCCCTTCCGCGAAACATAACAGTAACTGACAAATCCATGTCCCGCCTCCATGTTGCGCACTACGTCGAGCACGGTCATTCCGGTCGACGCCAGCATGGCCAGGGCTTCGCGCCGACGCAGGCAATGAAGTTCCATCACACCCTCGGAACCGTGACGCATTCGGCGGATCCGGTTAAGCCCGCGATTGCCGAGCAACCGATGGAGCCATCCCTTGAGCGTTCTCAGATCATGACGCGACGGAACCTGGAACACGAGCACACCGCCGGGACGGACGACACGACTGAATTCGGCGATATAGGCCCGCTGGCGTTCACGTGGCATGTGCTGCAGGACAAGATTCGAGTAGAGCAGGTCGACCGATTGATCGGGCACGATATCGAGGTTGATGTTGTCGTTGCGAACAAACTCGATGTTGGCAAGATCGGCATTGACCGCGCAGGCCTCGGTGAGCATGGCCTGCGACACGTCCACGCCCAAAACCCGCTCGAAACGCGACGCCAACGCCCGGCAAAGCCGCCCCACGCCACAACCGAAATCCAGAACCGTGCCGAACTGCGGTCGCGCACCCAGCGCATCCAGTCGCGTCAGAACCGCGGCGATCTCCGCCTCCCCGGTGGCGAAGAATTCGTCCCGATCCCAGCGATCCCCCTTTTTCTCTGGATGTGAGAGCACAGCCCAGTAGGGGTCGGTGCGACCCAGCGCCTCCCATTGCTCTTTGTAGCGGTCGCCCATGATCCGTCCTTGTTGTGGATGACCGGATTGTCGCCCACCTTTGGGAGGGCGTCAACGTCGGCGGGACATGATAGACTGATTGCCACGACAGCCCGGAAGGTACCGATGACCCTGCTGCGGATTTTTATTGACGACGAACGCCCCGCGCGCGAGATCGAACGTCTCGTCGCACTGATGGATCTATTCGCCGACCTGCCCGCGCCTCCCGATCCCTTCGGCTTGTATGGCGACTACACCGCGCTGCAGTCACGTTTCCTCGCGGCCATAGAGGACGACGACGCCGAAACCGTCGAAGAAGCCTTCCTCACCCTCTACGCCCACGTCCACGGCTACGAAGCCCCCTACACCCGCGACGAACGCGCGCGCATGGACAAGTTCGGCGGCTACTGGTGCCACGCAGGCGGCGTTTCGCCGTTGCTCAAGGCGGGCGAGTACATTCGGCCCGAGACAGTGAGCGCCGATTTCGGTGCCGGCAACGGGCTACAGGGCCTGTTGATGATGAAGCTCTACCCCCATCGACGCACGGTGCAGATCGAACTGTCGAGCCGGATGGTGGAGTCGGGGCGGCAGCTGCAGGCGTGGCTGGGGATCGAGCCGGAGCGGGTGGAATGGGTCGTGGGTGATGTGATGACGCAGTCGGCGCTTGGGCTGGACTTCATCTATCTGTACCGGCCGGTGCGACCGGATGGCGAGGGGCGGGCGTTTTATGAGCGGCTTGCGGCGGAGTTGGCGGGGCAGGATCGGGCAGTGGTTATTTTCAGTATCGCGGATTGTTTGCGGGCGTTTTTGCCGGATGCGTACGAGGTGTTTTATTCGGATGGGCATTTGACTTGTTACGGAAATGCCGCGGGCTGAGGGAGTCGAACCAGCAAGCTGCATCACCCCGGGGTGATGTGGTCAATAGCATACTTAAAAAACAGGGACACCTGGAGGTCCGTGGGCAGCACCCCACATCAAATTTGGGGTCACCTGTGGGGCCGTGGATGTGGGTAACCACTAAGCACCGTGCACCAGAATGTGTCTTTCAACAGCCCGCTAGTGTTCTGTCAAACAGGATATTGGGGGTTGGCGGAGCACTAGTCACAATTTAAACGTGTAAAAACAATCCCTCACCTTATTGGTTTGTCACATCCAGGTGGCGCAACAAACGCCTCGCCTCGGCGGCGAACGACGCATGCTCGACGGCGCGCTCCAACAACCGACGGGCCCCGTCATGATCCTCCAACTTGAGCGCACACGCTCCCCGCATGAGCCACGCCCGCCCCGCATCGGGATCGAGCTCCGTCGCCCGCGCAAAGGCGGTGCGGGCCGCCTCCCACCGCTCCGTCTCGTACTCCAGATCGCCGAGCAGGGACCAGAACCCCGCATCGTGTTCGGACGCCAGCGCCGCCTGCAGAACCACCCGCGCGCTGTCGGGTTCGTGCGCCTGCAACCAGGAAACGGCGAGCGGACGGGCCAGCCGGGCGTCAGCGGGCCAGAGCGTGGCGTATCGACGCGCGGCCAGTCGCGGCAGACCCGTAGCACCATAGATCTCGGCCAGACGTCTGGACTCCTGGGGCGACAGGGGTGAGAGCCAGTCGGCCACCTGCAGATGCCGGGCGGCGGCGGGCAGGTCGTCACGGAGCTGGGCCTGTTGACTGGCCAGAATCCAGACGTCCGGCGCGTCGGGGTGATCGCTCACGAGTTGCTCGACGGCCACATCGGCACGAGACGACTGGTCACAGGCCGCGGCCGCCGAGACCAGGGCCTGTACCCAGGCGCGCGGCACGGTATCAGATACCGACGCGGTCAGCGGCACGAGAACATCCACGGCTTCGACGGACCGCTCGGCCAGAATCCAGGAAATAGCGCTGTAATACATGAGCTGGCCGTCGGGCGGAGGAGACTCGTGATCGTCGTCCTCGTGATGACAGTCATCCAGGCTGTGATAGGCCTCGGCAAAGGCCCCGGCCGCGACCGGATAGTCGCCGAGTTCGTAGGCGGCGCGGGCATAGTCGCGCCAGACGGCCTCGGAGTGTTCGGCCTGCTCGCTGGCCCGGCGCAGGTGCTCGACGGCCTCGGCCGGGCGGCCCAATTCCAACAGATAGGCGCCCAGTCGGTAGCGCAGGACCGGATGGTCGCGGTCCCCGCCCCCGGCCAGGGCCTCATTGAGCAGGGTCACGGCCGCGGCGGTATCGTCCCGACCGCGGGCGGCTTCGGCCCGGAAAACGGCACGACGCACAGCTCTCGGCGCACCGGCGGGATCGAGAGGATCAAGTTGATCGGCGGCCGCCCGGATCGATCCGGGCTGCAGGGTCAGAGCCGCGAGGAGGATCAGGATCAGACGGCGCATCATCGGGAGCCACCCAGATCGAAAGTGATGGGCGTGACGACCCAGGAGGCGACGGGTTGACCGGCCAGAACGCCCGGCTCGAAGCGCCAGCGCGACACGGCGTCGACGACGGCCTGGTCGAAAAACCCCGCCGGTTCGGAACTGAGGATGGTGATCCGGCTGGTTCGGCCGTCGAGGCCCACCAGGAAGCGGGCCGTCACCGAACCCTCGATACCGCGCTGACGGGCACGATACGGATACTGGGGCGGCGTGCGCACCACCGACCGGGGCGCGCTGTCGAGATCGCCCGTCTCGAAGATCATGGCGTCCATGGGCGCCGCCATGCCGAACATCGCCGGGTCCAGCGCCACCGCGGGGCCTGACAGCGACGGCGCCATCAGCGACGGCGTGGGCAGCTCGGGCGCGAAATCCACCTGGGGCTTTGGCTGCGGCGGTTCGGGCTCCTGGCGTTGTTCCTCCTCGGGCGGCGTCTCGTCCCGGGGCACGTTCAGCAGGGACACGACCGTGGGCACGGTCATGTCCTGGGCCTGGGGACGATCGCGCACGAGCTGGGCGGCCGCGGCCAGCAGGACCGCGTTGATCAGCACGGCGACCAGGGCGGCCTGAACCAGACGGCTCACATGTCCCCCTCGCGCTTGGCCGCCAGCGACACGCTCTTGGCGTTGGCCAGACGGCACTGGTCCATGACCTTCACCACATCACCGGTCTGGCTGCCCTTGTCCGCGACGACGATCACACCGGCTTCGGGATTCTCGGCCAGTGCGCGTTCCACCAGACCGCGTACCGAACGGTAGTCCACCTTCTTGCCCTCCATGTAGACGTCGCCCGTGTCGGTGATGCCGATCATCAACGTGCCCTTCTCCTTCACCTCGGCCGTAGAAGCGGTGGAGCTCGAGACCTCGATGCCCGATTCCTTCACGAAACTCGTCGTCACCACGAAAAAGATGAGCAGCAGGAAGACCATGTCGATCAGCGGCGACATGTTGACGTCGACATTGTCGCCGCCACCGCGCAGGGTGCTTCTAATGTTGATCATGTCCGGATCTCCTTCCGCACTTGCGAAGCCCGCCCCGGCGGGTCAGGTCGCGATCGATCATCTGGGCGGTCTCGGCCAGACTCAGCTTAAGCTCTTCGGCGATGCGCCGCAGCCGGCTGCTCGCCAGCAAGCCGGGAATCGCCACCAACAGGCCGGTCTGCGTGGTCACCAGCGCCACGGAAATTCCCCCGGCCAGGGCACGGGCGTTGCCGGTGCCGAAGTCGGAAATAACCTGGAAAGTCTCGATCATGCCCAGCACCGTACCCAACAGGCCCAGCAGGGGCGCCACCGCCGCCAGCACGCTGATCTCCGCGAGCCGGTGCTCCAGTTTGCCGTCGATGCGTGAGGATAGGTGCGCCAGGATCTCGCGGTCCAGACGCAGGCGGCCGGTGCGCGCAACGGCGAAACTGGACGCCAGCCGGGCCCGTACGCCGTCCAGGTCGGATACATCCTGCTCACCGCGGCAGACAGCCAGCACGCCGGGTGTATCCAGGTCACGACCGCGCATCTCGCGCAGGTCGCGCCAGCGCTCCACCAGCAACGTCCACATGACGAGAGACACGCCCACCAGGGGCAGCATCACCCAGCCACCCTGGCGCAGATAGTCGAGGGTCGCCTCAACCAAGGTCCCTGTCCTCCCGATCCCTGTCGAGCGTGTTGACCAGGTGCACCGCCTGCTCCTCCATGTCGCCGACCACGTGGTCGACGCGGCGCTTGAGCCAGGTATGCAGCAGCATGACGGGTATCGCGATAGCCAGGCCGATCTCCGTGGTCACCAGGGCCTCGCTGATCCCGCCCGACATGAGCTTGGGATCACCGGTGCCGTGGAGCGTGATGATCCGGAAGGTCTCGATCATGCCCGTGACGGTGCCCAGCAGACCCAGCAGCGGCGCCACCCCGCCGATGATCGCCAGCATGGCCAACCCGCGCTGCAGCAGCGGCAGTTCGTGGAGCACGGCCTCCTGGAGGACGCTCTCCTGTACCTCGCGATGCTCGTGCCGAACATCGAGACCGGCGCGCACTACGCGGGCCACCGGTGAGCGTCGGCAGTGTTCGTCGTCGACCTGGGCCAGGCACCGGTCCCAGTCGCCGCTGCTCGCGGCCTCGTTGATGGGCACCATGATGCGATCCGTATTGGTGTGGACACGATGCAGGTGCAGGGTCTTCCAGACCGCCACGAACAGGGCGGCCAGAGCCAGCAGCATCAACGGATAGACGATGGGACCTCCCTGGCCGAGCTGCTGCAGCAGCGACGGCTTGCGCGCGATCTGGCGCAGGGCCGGACCGCCGGACAGGTCGATGGGCACCAGGCTGCTCTCCCCTTTCAGGTAGCGGGACAATTGCTTGCGCACGCCGCCCTGGACGGGCTCGGTCATGGCCATCAGGCTCTGGGTGTCCGGGTTCCAGAGCAGGAAACCCACTTCCCCGTCGGCCCGGAACACGGTGGCGAAGCGACCGAAGTGCAGGATATCGCCACGAGCATCCCGACCGTCACGATCACCGTAATCGCCCGTGCGCAGCGCCACCTGGCCCGTGCGGACCAGCTCGGCCAGGGCGGCGTCGGCCAGATTGCCAATGTCTTCGAGATCGGGGAAATAGCCCGCGGCCAGAACGGCCGTCACGGGTTCGAGACGCCCTGGATCGGTCGCCGTCAGGGGCGAACTGCGTAACAGCGACTCCAGATCGCGTGCCGCGATACGAATGTTGCCCGACAGCTCGCGGAAGCCCAGTTCCTCGCGGGACCAGTTTTCCTGCAACCGATCACGCCGGTCCGTGGCCGTCTGTTGCCGGCGCTTGAGGTCCTCGAGTTCGTTTTCCAGGGCCGCCTGCCTGTTTTCCAGCGAATCGACGACGGCCGTGAGCCGGCCGCGATCGTCCAGGATGCGGTCTTCGGCGCTTTGCGCCTCCTGATGCGCGGCGGCCCGGTCGGCCTCGGCCTTCCGCAGGGCCTCGCGCAAATCCTGGGCGCCGGCGCCGGCGGCGCCGAACAGGACCGCGCCGATTATCAGCAGCTTACCGACCGCTTTGGCGCTCATGATCCCAACCTCCCCAGCGGCAGCGGCTGCACGCCGACGGCGCGACGGCGGGTGGCCATCTGCACGGCACGGCGCACCGCTGTGAGCTCGCGTCCGTCGAGGATCTCGAAGCGCCCGGTCGCCGGGTCCCAGGCGCCGCCGCGCGCCTCGTCGGGCGTCAACCAGAACAGGCCGAGTCGACCGACGTAGAGCAGGTCGCAGGTGAGCTCCTCGCCATCCACGTCTATGCGATCCTGGTAGACCTCGAGCGCACCACCGTAATGGGTCTCGATGAGCAGGGCTTCCAGCACGCGGCGCAGCTTGTCGGCCGGACTCGCCGCCGGATCGCCGAGCTCGCGGCGCACCGACGACAACCGCACGGTCCGCTCCTCGCGCAGGAAGGGCAGATCCCGGGCCACCGTGTCGTCGAGACGGCGCAGAATGCTCAGCAGGGTGTCCTCCAGACTGGCTTCCAGCCGTCGGGATTCCTTGAGACGGCGGGCCAACTCGTCCCCGGCGTCCTCAAGAGCCGCCAGACGTTCGCGTTCCAGCGCGACACGCTCGTCCAGATAGTCGAGCTGGGTCTCCGCCGCGTCCCAGCGCTGTTTGAGGGAGGCGCGCTCGCCGGCCCAGTCGTCCAACGACGACTGGGTGGCGCGGCGGGTCGCCTGTGACGCGTCGGCCGCGTCGGTGACTTGCCGGACCGGATCCTGTTGCGCGGCCGCGGGGGCCGCGATCAGGACCAGCAGGGCCAGCGCTCCGCAGATGAACCTCATGGTTGGACTCACTTTCCCAAGGGGGGCCGTCGCCGCGACTCCCGGATAACGCCGGCTAGAAATCATAGCTCAGCGTGGCGTATAACGTGCGCGGGAGGCGCGGGCCGTAGAGATAGCCCGTGTCCCGGTCGGGGCCCGAATCAAAATCGTCCTGGTAATCGTCCGTAATGTTCCGCGCCCCCAAAGTAATCGAGACGGTATCATCATCCAGAGGCAGGCGCTTTGTCACGCTCAGATCGATCACCGCGAACGTGGGCGTGGTCTCCAAACGATCCGTGGCGATGTATCCCGCGTAGTGGGGCACCTTTTCCTCGCCGTAGACCCTTACGCCGACAAAGGCGTCCACCAGGGCGGAATTCGTGTAGCGGGCCTGCAGGACGCCGTAGTTTTCGGGCAGACGGAAAAAGCCGGTCTCGCCGAAATCCTGGGGATCGTCGTAAACGCCCGTCTGGAAGATCCAGCCCATCTGCAACTCGAGCGCCTCGTTCATCCAACCGACACTGGCTTCAACGCCCTGCACGCGGGCGTCGCCGGCGTTCCGCCGCAACAACTCGATCTCCGGTGTACCGACGTCGTCGAAGGCATCGGTGATGACGAAGGCGTCGGCCAGGTCGGTGCGGAAAACGTTGAGCTCGAAGCGTCCGTAGCCGCCACCAAGCGCGGGCGTTGCCTCGACACCGACGGTGTAGCTCCGGGACGATTCCTCCTTCAGATCGTCCGCGTTGCGAATAACCTGGGCCTCGCCGCCGGCCACGGCGATGTGCAGATCCTCGTCGAAGATCTGGGGCGCCAGAAAACCGCTGGCGTACGAACCGCGCAGGGTGACGTCGTGGGCCAGATCGTAACGCACGGCGAGTCGCGGAGAGACGACAACATCGGTCAGGGCGCTGTGCTTGTCGGCGCGCACGCCGGCCACCACGACCAGGGGCTCGGCGATATGCCAGTCGTCCTGCAGGAAAACGCCGCTGTTCTCAAAGGTCTCGCCCGTGACCCGGTCATAGCCGGGATGTCCGTCCTCGAGATGGTCGCGGCTGTGCTGGACACCCCAGGTAACGGCATGGACACCCACGTAGTGGTTGATCTGCACGTCGGCCACAACCATGGGATTTTCGGTGATGCCGTAGGCCTCGGTGTCGCCGCCCCCACCGTAGTAGGTGTTGCGGTCGGTGTTCGCGTAGGAAACCGACGCCTGGGTGTTCAGGGTCGCCGACCAGGACTGGCTCCAGGTCAGACCGGCGGTGTTGCGCCAGGTGCGGATCCACTCGGCGATCTCGCTGTCGAAAGGCGGCGAGTCAATGGTGTCGCCGCCGCGGCGATCCTCGAAAACGCGGCTGTAGTCGAAGGTGAGACGACCGCCCTCACCCAGTTCGCGCATGGTGCGCAGGCCGAACGCGCTCGACTGGCGGCGCCCGATCTCGCTGAAGCCGTCGCCGTCGCGATCGTAGGGATTCACGTGGTCGCCCTGGCCATAGAGAGTGGTCGCGGTCAGCCCGTCTTCGCTCACCACGTCGGCATTGAAGCTGACCGAGTAGTTGCTTACGCCGTCCATGTCCTCGAGACTCACCGAGGCGGACGTCGCCGAGACGAGAGGGGCGTGGGGAATGATGTTTACCACGCCGCCCACCGCGCCCGGCCCGTAGAGACTCGAGCCGCCGCCCTTGATCACCTCGACGCGTTCTATCAGACGCGCGGGGATCTGCTCCAGTCCGTAGACCAGGGCGAGACTCGAAAAGATCGCCTGTCCGTCGTACAGGATCTGGGAATATTTTCCTTCCAGACCGAGCATGCTGAGGGTCGTGAAGTTGCAGTTCTGGCAGCTGTTCAGGATGCGCAGGCCGGGCGTGAACTCGACGGCGTCGGCCAACGAGCGGGCCTGGAACGCCTGGATGTCGTCGTGGGTGACGAGCTGGGTGCGAACCGGCGTCTCGGCCAGCAACCTCTCGCTGCGAGTGCCGGTGACGACGACTTCCTGCATGCGGGTATCGAGGGTGTCGGACGCGGCCGTGGACGGTGCGGCGAGTGTCGGCGCCGCGGTGATCGCGACCGTGAGGGTCAGGATCACGGACAACAGGGCATGACGAATCATGATTGCCTCCCGAGCACGGCGACAATTGCCGTGCCATTGGTTTCGGTATCGGATCAGTGGGTTAAAACGATCAGATGGGCCGACCGGGTGGCGAGCGGGCTCCCGTCTCACGAACGCTGACACGCATAACCGTGATCAGGGCGACCGGCATGGGGAGCAGATTGATGACGGGGGGATCGGGTAGCACCGTCTCGACGGGGAAATCGATCCCCATCACGGCCAGTTTGGCGCATAGGAAGCAATCGAGTACGTCACCGGTGACGAAGACCTCGCACTCGTCGTCGGTGGCGTAGTGGATCACGAATACGGCATAGAGTCCGACCATGGCCAGCACGGCACATATCGCCAGACATCTGTTCCAGGTGTCGCGTGCGAGCCGCACCCTCACTTCACCACCACCACGAGTCCATGAGTGGTCGCGAGATGATCCTCGAGCGAAGACGTGTGTGCTCTATTGATCGTTCGAGTCGTCACATTTGAGCCTCCTGTTAGCCTAATCTAGGAATGTTAGGCTGGACGTCAAATTAAAAGTGATATTGCCCACACCCGAGTAGAACCGATAGATAAGTAGACTCTCCCTGCCGCTTCGGAGACAATGCCGCCGTTCAGCGGGATGTCCCCCTATCACCGGCTCTTTTCCCGAGGTCAGACATGTACGGACACAACGTGACCCGATGGCTCCGCATCACGGCCCTGACCACCCTGGCCCTCATATTGGCGGGCAATCTCGCCGTCGCCGCCGTGAGCGGCAAGGTCGACTTGAGCGTCTGGGGCCGCGTCAAGTTCGACGCCAGCTACGACACCGGCAACCTGCGCGGCTTCACGGATTTCGCCACCTACCTGGCGACCGAGAACGACGCCGAACTCAACTTCAATCCCCGCGACACCCGCTTTGGTTTCGCGGCGTCCGGCAGCGAGGGCGACTGGTCCTACCGGGCCGTCGTCGAAATAGATTTCTACGGCGACAACGCCGACAACAACCTTACTCCCCGCCTGCGTCTCGGCTACACGGAAATCAAGAGCACGGATGGCTAATCCCTGCGCGCCGGTCAGGACTGGATACCCATCGCCCAACAGAATCCCGGCACCGTCGATTTCGGCATCCTGGCCTGGGGCGGCAATCTCTGGTGGCGCGTGCCCCAGATCACGTTGCGCCAACGTACCGGTGATTTCGAATGGCTCGCCAGCATCATGAAGCACCGCATCTCATCCGCGCAGGAGCGGGACGAGGGCATGCCCTGGTTCATCGGTCGCGTGGCCTGGCACGACGGACTCGGCGAGAAAAGCCTGCTGGCCGTCGGCGGCGGATACCGTTCGGTGACCGTCGGCGGCAACGACTACGAGCCCTGGCTCGTGGCCGCCGAACTGCGCGTGCCTCTGGGCGACAAGCTCTTCCTGCACGGCGAGGTCTATACCGGCGCCGGCGTGGGCCGCGAGTTCGTCCACTACGGTTTCGACTACAATCCCGCCCACATCGACGGACCCATGGTCATCGCGTCACAGGGCGGTTTCGTCAGCCTGGCCTATAAGATCCAGCCGGACGTGACCTTCAATGCCGGCTACGGCCTGGACGACCCATGTGACAACGATATGGCGGGGATGACGACCATCCCCTACCTCAAAAACAACGCGATGTTCGGCAACGTGAAGAAATCGATCACCAGGAACTACGGAATCGGCTGCGAGATCATGCATTTCGAGACCGAAACCGTGGCCGCGACCCTCAAGGGCGAGCGATTCACGACCTCGTTCTGGTTCATCTTCTAGTCGTCCCCGCCCAAGGGAAACCTGATCGTCGTTCCAGCCGGAATGACGACATGGTCCACGTGTCCAGTGGCGAGCGGCTCCTCGAGTACACAATGGATGTGAGTCCTGGAGCCCATGTGCGTGAAGACGCCCTGGTCCCCGGCGGAATAGAAACCGACCAGGGAGGCCGCGGCCCGGTCCAGCTTTGCCTTGGCTGCGGCGGCAAGATGGTCCTGGTGAGACGTCCCTCCGGCGACCAATCGACTGCCGTCGATAACGTGCCACTGTAGATCCTCGAAGTCGCCCGCCATAAGGAAGGGGAAACGCGCGTCGAGGTTCATCCCCGCCGCGGCCGCGAGCTTTCCGATCGCTTCGTCCAGATCCTCGAAGCGGATCGCGGTTTCGGTAACGATGTCACACCAGGCCGACACTTCGGTCGCGACCAGCAAGGCCGCTCCGGCGTTGGTTTCCGGGGTCAACTCGGTCCGCGTATCCTCCTCGCCTTCCGGGTAGGAAAGATACGTCTTCCCGCCGATGATCGTGATCTCCCCGGACAGGTCGGCAAGAGCGCCCACCGCGTACAGGTCCGGATTGGGAAGCATCGTGTCCAGGGTCACCATTGTGCCGGTCTGACCTTCGTGGAACATGGCGCGGAGGGCTCCGTGCACTTGGACCTCACCGGCCCAGGACGGGGGGAATTCGGATGCGGAATCGCCACCATGGGCGGCGCATGCGAGCAGCGCGCAAATCAGGCTCACGATCAGGATGCGTTGCATGTCTGTCTCTCCCATTGATTAAGACCTGTGTAATGACTCACCATTTCCGATTCACTTGTCCATCAATCCCTGGATCTCATCCTCGAGTTCCACGATACCGTCATGGATGATGTCGACCAACTCTGATCATTCAGGACTCGGGTCTTGATCCGGATTCGGCGGGGTGCCGTACACCAGAGCTGCTAGATGAATCGGTCATCAGATCGTTTTTCCGCGGCTGTCTTGCGCGCTCGATCGAGCCAGCCGGTGCGAACATCTTCTCGAGAATCGAAGTCCGGCACGTAAGGCTTGATATCAAGCAGTGGCGTGCCGTCCAGAATGTCTACGCCGTCGATGTGTAGAATCCGACCCTCGATGCTATCAAGTCGGACGACGGACAGGCCGATGGGATTGGGACGCTTGGGCGCCCGCGTGGCGAATACGCCTCGCATCGCAGTATCCATGAACGGAACGACTCTCAACTTGAACCCGCGGCTGCGGTGGAACAAATACAGCAGGATTATATGCGAGAAACCATCAAGGTCCTGCAACCCGTCCGCATAGTCTTCAAGAACTTCGACCGTTCCCTTGACGCCAGATGCACCCGTGGGCTGGATAGGCATGCCGTCCAGGCTGGTGAAAGGGCTGTGGATGATACCAATCGTCTTTATTTCCATGCCATCCCCGGTCTCATGATTCTGCGGATTGTCTGGCGAATACTCTCGTCAACAATTCATGCCGACATAGAAAACAAGGCCGGCAATTGTACCGAACACGACCCAACTGAGATGTTTTCCCTTCGTGAACCCGAGCGCCATGACACAACTGAGAGAAAACACGACCCCGACCGTCATCAGGACCACATGAGCCAGATCGGCTACGTTGTTAGAAATCGCAACCAGCAGATAACCCAAGCCCCACCAGGCCGGAGTCGTTAAAAAAGCGTGACAGGTGCGATTGTCGGGTGCATACGGAGCTCAATTCTCCGGCCCAGCCGGCAACTGCGCACCATGCCAGACAGCCACAATCCATACGGTTTTTCCGACAACTCTATAAAAGAAACGGTACGGACGGATGACCACTTCAGAACCGACTCCGCACTTTTACGAAACTGCCGTGCCGCAGTTGGGCTATCCTGCCGAATAAATTCCAGCCCCTCGAGAAATTGAGCTCGAGCTGAGGGGGTAAATTTCACCTTCAAGATTCATTTTCTCCGAGTAGGTCGTCCGCCTCTTTCAACACACCGGCTAGGGTGT
>CAYYYS010000026.1:0-37229 GCA_964476155.1 uncultured Fibrobacteraceae bacterium | reverse complement strand
GGAGGATACGCCGCTTTTCTTTTTCAGGTCATCCACAACTTTCGGTTATAACTCGCCCCACGCGTTTCAGAGTCTCATCGATAAATGTCATGTTCGTCCAGGTGACGAGAGGGTAGGATTCGGAAGAACAGATTCATCTTGACCGTCCATCTTGGTTGGGGTACTTTGTTCGGAGTTCGTACAAAGAGTATTTCCTAAACCGGACATGGCAGTCGAAGTCCGAGAACGTGATGGATTTATGAGCGCAGCCAAACCAGCACCAACTGCCCCCGAAGACCGAATTAAGCTGGGACACCGCGTCGCCTACGGCGCCGGAGCTTTCGTCAACAACCTGCTGGCGGCCGCCAGCGGCGGCATGATGATCGTTCTGAACCTGGGGTTGGGCATGAATCCGGCACTGGTAGGGCTGTTGGGCGCGATCCCTCGGTTGACCGACGCCTTCACCGATCCGCTGATGGGTTTCATCTCGGACAACGCCCGTACGCGTTGGGGGCGACGCCGTCCCTTCATCTTCGTGGGCATCTTCGTGGCGGCCCTGCTTTTCGCGCTGCTCTGGCAGCTCCCGGGCGAGCGGAGCGAGACCTTCTACTTCGTGTGGTTCCTGATCGGATCGATTCTCTTCTACATGGGCTACACCGTATGGGTCACGCCCTGGGTGGCGCTCGGCTACGAACTGACCCCCGACTATCACGAGCGGACGCGCCTGATGGGCACCCAGAACTTCATCGGGCAGCTCGCTTACGTGGTCTCGCCCTGGTTCCTGTGGATCATGAACAGCGGCACCTTCTTCAGGGATGCCGATGGCGAGCCCGATCAGGTGGCCGGTGCGGCGGGTCTCGCGATCGTCGTCGCCGCGGTAACGGTCGGATTGGGGCTATTGCCGGCGATCTTCCTGCGCGAGCGCATGCAGCAGGTGGCGGGGGAGGCGTCCGGCAAAGCCAAGACCGTCAAGGAGAACCTCTCCGAGTTCTTCCGGGGCTTCGGCGTCACTCTGTCCAACCTACCTTTTCTCAAGCTCTGTCTGGCCACTTTCCTGGTCTTCAACGGCTTCATTCTCATCTCGTCGTTCCAGTTCTATGTGATTATCTACTTCGTCTTCGGGGGCGACCAGACCGAGGGCGCGAAGTACGCCGGCTGGGCCGGCACGGTCGGGGCGATCTGCACCTTCGCCGTGGTCGCTTTCGTCACCTGGCTGTCGACCCGGATCGGCAAGCGCCGGGCCTTCTTCGTGTCCACGGGCGTGTCCATCCTGGGCTACGGTTTGAAGTGGATATGCTATAATCCCGAGTTGCCATGGCTGGTCGTCGTGCCGGCGCCGCTGATGGCCTTCGGCCTGGGCGGCCTGTTCACGCTGATGCCCTCGATGATCGCCGACGTGGTCGATGTCGACGAGCTCAAGACCCACCAACGACGCGAAGGCATGTTCGGCTCCATCTTCTGGTGGATGGTGAAGCTGGGCCTCTCCGCCGCCCTGGCCGGCGGCGGCTACCTGCTCAACGCCACGGGCTTCGACGTGGATCTGGGCGGCGCGCAGTTGCCGCGGTCCATCACGCTTCTGCGTATATTCGACGCGGGGATCCCGATGATAACGTCGGCGATCGCCATCTGGGCGGTGGCGACGTTCCCGATCACCGAGGCGCGCGCCTACGAAGTGCGGCAGGAACTTGAGCGCCGTCGGGGTCGTCCGGGAGCCGTCGATTCACCCGCCGGCGAGGAGGCCTGACCCATGGCTAAGCGATCGATCGCCCTAGCGCTAGTCCTGCTCCTGCTCGGAGGTTGCGGAGACATGGAATCCAACTCGATCTCACGTGAGGATCCTTTCACGGTTCGCCCGCTCGACGTGGAGACCGACGGCCGCTGGATAGGCAACGCCGTCTGCTACGGACCCCATCGCGACGGGCAGCGGCCCGGCGGCCCGTCACCCTCGGCCGAAGAGCTCCGAGAGGATCTCGGCCTGATGACGCAACACTGGCATCTGATGCGCACCTATGCATCGACGGGTGTCGCCGAGACTCTCCTCTCGATCATCCGCGACGACGAACTCGACATGAAGGTGATGCTCGGCGTGTGGATCGCTGCGGACGACTCGCTGGGCAACCAGCGCGAGGTCGACGCCGGGATTCGACTGGCGGAGGCTTTTCCTGGAATCGTCGTCTCCTTATGCGTGGGCAACGAGACACAGGTCGACTGGTCGGCCCATCGCAGTCTCCTTGAGGGACTGATAGAGCACGTACGACGGGTTCGCGCCGGCGTCACGGTTCCGGTCACCACAGCCGACGACTTTAAATACTGGAACAAGGCGGAGAGCCTGGCCCTGTCTGCCGAGCTCGACTTCGTCACCATGCACGCACATCCCCTGTGGAACGGGCAGCAGCTGGAAGGCGCCATGGACTGGCTCCTGGAGCAGGTGTCGGAGGTCCAGGCGCTGCATTCCGATCGAAGCGTCGTGCTGGGGGAGACCGGCTGGGCCACTTCGGTCCACGACCAGGGCGAGCAGGCCGAACTGATCAAGGGTCGACCCGGAGAGGCGGAGCAGAAACAGTTCTACGAAGCGGCGCAGGTCTGGGCCCGCGACATCCGTATGACCATGTTCGTCTTCGAGGCTTTCGACGAGAACTGGAAGGGTGGCGATCACCCCAACGAGGTCGAGAAGCACTGGGGGCTGTATCGGGCCGATCGGACGCCAAAATCCGTATTCGAATAGGATCGGATCCCAGGCCGGATTCCTCAGGTAGCTTATGGTCCGCGGGATGCCCTGGAAGCGCCCGGACCGTGTTATCATAGGTTGTGCCCCTGAAATTGTTGTTGGCTCCTTCCTTGCCCCTGTTGGGGTTATGAAGACAACCGACCCGGGCTGGCAACCCCCTCACTGCCCCAATCCCAACTGCAAGCACCACAACGAGATCCACTCTGGTTGGTCCTACCGCAAGCACGGCTTCTTCACCAGACGCATCCCGCCTCACCGTATCCAACGGTTTACATGTCACTACTGCGGCAGATACTTCAGTACACAGACATTCGACGTCACCTACTGGCTCAAGCGCCCCGACGTAATTCGCTCTCTGATGACCAAGACAACCGGCGGGATGGCCAATCGCCAGATCGCCACCGACTTGCGGGCCGGCTCAACGACCGTGGACCATCAGCTCTCCCGCTTCGGTCGCCACTGTCTGCTCTTTCACGCCCAGATGATTCAGGACTGTGCTCCCCCCGATGAGATTGCCATCGACGGGTTCGAGTCATACGAACTCAGCCAGAACTATCCGTTCAACTTCCACATCGCCATCGAGCCCGACAGTAGTTTCTTTCCCCACTTCACCGACAGTGAGTTAAGGCGCAAGGGGCGCATGACCGAGGCCCAGAAGGAGCGGCGTCAGCAACTCGAACAATTGCATGGCAGACCGGACCCAAAAGCGGTTGAGAGGGATGTCGGCGAGTTGCTGTCAACCGTGCTAAAAGGGGCTCGTAAGGTTACTGTCCGCAGCGACTTGCATAAGGCGTATCCCCGGGCCATTCGTAAGCTGGACTGTGAGGTCGAGCACAAAACCATATCTTCAACAATACACCGGGATCGATCCAATCTTCTGTGGGAGATCAATCGGACCGATCGGATGATACGTCACTGCCAGGCTGGTCATGTGCGTGAGACGTTGGCTTGGCCGAAACGTCGTCAAGGGGCGGTGGAGCGACTTGGGGTATTCCTGGTGTGGTGGAACTATGTGAGATCTCGTTGGGTGAAGCATGGTCGTGAGAGTCCGGGGATGATCAAGGGGATCACGGATCGGCTGTTAACGGTGGACGATGTGCTCGAGAAACGGATCTTCCGGACCAAGGTAAAGTTGTCAGAGAGATGGGCGCAGTACTATGAGGCGAGTGTTGTAACTCGGGCTTTGAAGCGGTGTCGGAGACACGATTTGAAGTATGCGTTTTGAGAGTTGTTAGGCAATTGGAGAACCCGCCGTTAACAGGAAAAACAATTTCGGGGGCACAACCTATAACAAGCGTGACTGAATGAGAGAGCCCGACCATCCGGACGGGCTCTTTTCATCCTATTCCGTCCCGCATAACCGGACTACTTCACCAACACCATCTTCCGGGTTGCCGATCCCGCGGTCGTCTTCAGATGATAATAGTAGACGCCGGAGGCCACGTTGGCTCCCGAATCGTTGCGCCCGTTCCAGAGCAGCGTGTTGGTCCCGGCGGAGCCCACGCCCTCGAAGCCGGTCACTCTGCGCCCGGCGACGTCGAAGATCGTCATCTCGTACAGGCCCGCCGCGGCCAGGTCGAAGCTGATCTCCGTCTTGGCGTTGAAGGGATTCGGCACGTTCGCGTGGAGATCGACCCGCTGGCTCGGGACGATGTCTTCGACACCGACTTCGCCCATGTCGCCGCCTTCATAGTAGATGTCGTCCAGAGCGAACTCGCAGCCCACGCCGTTCACTTCCAGGACCACGAAAGGATAACTCAGCATGCGCAGGTCGATGAGCGTGCCCCTCAGGTCGCTGACCGGGATCGTGGCCTGTCCCCATTCGCCGTTGCGTGCGAGTCCGTAGGTCGTGGTATTCCCCGGGAAATTGACGTAGTGCTGGTTGCCCCAGGTGTCGATGACCCCGATCTGGAAGGCGACGTGGGCGGGTATCTTGATCCGGAACTTCAGGTTCCCTTCGCCGAAACCGAAGAGGTTCAACGGTTGGATGGACATGATGCCGGCGCCGAACCAGCCGCTGCCCGTCGTCTGCCAGGCGAGGACGTTCTCGCCTTCGTAGGGCGCGATAGTGCCGTCGCTCAGGGTGCCTTCCCATACGTAGATTTCCGATGTCTCCTGCGGAACGAGTTCGGCGTCAACGGGCGTCTCCTCGGTATAGAGCCCGAAGGTCCCGATCTCCTGGGGAGGCGGACCCAGGCCGACCTCGCCTTGGCCGTTCCATTCGTAGACCCGGATGTAGTCCAGGTACATCTCGGCCGGATACGGCATCGTGACCGGCAGGCCGCTGCCGGGGTCGCCGAGGTTGTAGGCGTCGGTGAAACCCCCGCCGATGGCCAGGTTCGCGATCAGGTAGAAGGGGGCCTGGAATTCGTCGGACTCGGCGTCGATGGTGAACGGATCCGTGTACAGGTCGTATTCGACGCCGTCGTCGATCACGGTCAGGCGCAGGCTGGTCTCGTCCCAGTACAGTCTGTACGTCAGGAAACGTTCGATGAGCGGATCGGCATAGTTGTAATAGGGGCGGCAGTAATCGTCGTCCGGATCCCAGGAGATGCTGGCGGCGCCGGAGGGATTCTCCGGTGAGATCGAATCGTCCGAATAGAAGATGGCGTTGGCGCCCACGGCCTGGTTGACAGTGGAGTTGTTCAGTCCGTTGCCGCCGTTGTGCGTGTCGTGCAGATCCCTGAAAACCTGCTTGGATCCCATCTCCATCATGTCGATCTCGCCGCAGCGGGGCCAAGCGTAGTTGGCGGTTCCCAGGAGCCAGATCGCCGGCCAGCCACCCAGATCGAGGTCCGGAATGCGCACTCGGGCCTCGATCATGCCGTATTGGACGGTCACGAAGGATTTGGTGATGAGCTTGCCCGACGTGTAGGATAGGGGGTTGCCCCACTGATCGACGATGCCGGGGCCGCTCTCCTGCTTGGCCGTGATGCGCAGGGCCGTGTTTCCGGGTTCTCCTGGAACCGCCGCAATCTCGACATTCTCCGCCTTGTAGTATTCCAGCTCACCATTGCCCCAGCCCCAGTAGCCGTTCCCGGTTATCGTGAGCCAGTTGTCCAGGTCGACGAATTCGTCTTCCCAGATCAGGTCGCCGACCTGGGCCGAGGCGGAGCTCGCCACGATGATCAGCGCCGTAATCAGCAGGTGGATCTTCTTCACGATAGTCCTCCGGTTTCATTGCAGACTGGAAAAAGCAGGATCATGGGCCGCGTCGGTCACCGCATCCCGGCCTGGATGGGCAAGTCCATTATATTGGAGTATACACTTTGTGCGGCATCCGTACAAGCTGTAATGCTATAAGAGGAGGGTTGGGCCGTCAGTGCGCGGGGTATGCCTTTCGATGTCTGTGTTGTCTGAGTGGTGTTGTAACGATTAATAATACAATCGATTAGTTTAATTGGTCATATATCGGAGGTCCTCTGGTGTTTGAAAGATCGAAAAGGGTAGCTTGATTATGAGAGGATATTTGAAAACAATGTTTGTGCGGAGAGTGAACATAGTGTAGTCTCGTTTTCAAATCGGTCAAACCGCCAGGACTGAACCGCTCTGAAGTCAGTACTCAAGCATCCCGGTCGGGCCGAGGGCGATTTGACGCACTCACTGATGTCGGGTTTCATCATCGTCCAAAGGAGACGCGTCATGAAGATGGTTAAATCACACATGGTTCTCGGCTGCATCCTGGCCGTCCTGGCTCTCCCCTTGGCCGGCGGAGTCGGCGTTGCTTCGGCGGACAACCTCCTGTCGAACCCCGGTTTCGAGACCGGTGATCTGACGGGTTGGGAAGTGCATGGTAGTACTCCCCCCAGCGCCGACATCACGGTCCAGATGGGCGACAACGGTCCGTCGGCGCCCGGCGAGTACAATGCTTTCATGGATAATCAGGCTGAAGCCAGGGCCCTGTTCCTCAAGCAGTCGACTCCGGCCGGCTCGGGCATTCCGGGAGCGACACTCTGGTCCGTTGATCTAAAGCTGGATCAGGCCGACGTCGGCGGCGTGGTCTTCGTCAACATCTTCGCTGAGCAGGAGGGCGGCGGCGTTATCGGCGGCTCCGGTCTGCAGGGACCTTACTTTCCGTGGAATGCATGGCAGACGTTCAACGGTTCGTTCGCAGTTCCTGTTGGCACGGACTTCCTGACGATCCAGATCGAGGCCGTCACGGGCGCGGCCATCGGCACCAACTGCCGAGTGCACGTGGACAACGTGGTTCTCGACCAGGGGACGGTCGCGGCCGAGCAGATGAACTGGAGCGACATCAAGTCCCTGTATCGCAGATAGCGACGACTCTACGTCAAAGACCGCCTCCCCTAGAGGAGGCGGTCTTTTTGTTCCGATGACCTTATTCCCCCAAAGGGAAGCCCGGTTGCCGATACCCCTGGGGCTCGACAACCGGGCTGGTCGCTCAACTTGGAAAAGAGACGCGGACTACTTCACCAGCACCATCCGCCTCATCCCCGAGTATTCACCCGCTTCCAGCCTGCAGAAGTACACGCCTGCCGCAACGACTCGTCCTGTATCGTCACGGCCGTTCCAAACGACTTCATGGCGACCGGCCCCGGCGGGTTCCGCGGCGAGCAGGGTCTGCACCCGTTCGCCGGCCACATCATAGATGGTCAGGTTGACGGTTTTCGGCTCAGGCAGGTCATAGCTGATCGTCGTCGCCGGATTGAAGGGATTCGGATAGCACGGATGCAAAACACAACGCGCCGACTGCAGGTCGGGCAGGACCGCGGTCGGTAAATCCGGGACTTCGAAGTAATTGACGTTGAAGCCTTCCAAGGTGGTGACGAACCTCATGACCTGTGTACCGCTGGCGAGTGTTGCTGTCGTGGAAACGGTCGTCCACGTCTGCCAGCCGCCCGTAACCGGCACCGAGACGTCACCGGTTTTGTCTTGGCCATCGAACTCCAGATGGAACGTGCCACCGACTGACTGCGACGCGACGCGCGTTTCAATCGTGTATTCTCCGGCAACCGGAACGGATACGGTATATTCGAGCCATTCGTCCTGAAGGATCCAGCCTGCGTTGAATCCACCGCCCGCATCGGTGCAGATCTCGATGTCGACATCCTCGGTGAGGCGGTATTGCGCGCCGGTGTTGCCGGCGTAGGCATCGTGGTAGGCGATGCCTTCGCCGCCGATGTCGAAGTCTTCGGCTTCGATCCGGGCTGGAAAGACAAACGGGCTTCCCGGATAGGGCGCTTGGCCGCACCCTGAGCCGACCGTGATGTCGACGGTGTCCGTACCGAAGGCACCGAGGTCGTCGATGGCCTTGGCGACGATCGCGTAGCAACCGTCGGTGACGGAGGTCCAGGTAAAGGTGTAGGGGGCGGCCGTGTCTTCGCCGAGATAGGTGTCGCCATCGTAGAACTCGACCGTTGCCACAGATCCGTCCGCATCGGAAGCGGTCGCGTTGATCGTGATGTTGCCTGCGGGAGGATTCTCACCCGAGGTGGGCGAGGTGATGGAAACCGTCGGCGCGATATTCTCGATATCCTCGTAGACCCGGACATAGTCGATCAGGAACTGCTGGGGAAGGCTTGCGGTAATGCAGCCCGGGCTTGTGCAGCCCGTGTAATTGCCGCCTATGGCCGCGTTCAGGATGATGTAGAATTCCTGGTCGAAGGGCGCGCGCGGGTTGCCTGGCGCGGCATTCGTGTACCACTGGGAGCTGACTTTCGTCGAATAGAGCACGCCGTCCACGTACCAGCGCATCACATCGGGTTCCCATTCCACGCTGTAGATGTGGAAGTCGTCGGCGAAGTTCGCTCCGCCCAGTGAATACGAACCACCCGTAGACGCATTGTCCGGCCAACTGCCGCCGAAATGGAGCGTACCGCCGACGGATGTCGTGTTGTTGGTGGACTCCATGATATCTATCTCGCCGCTTGCAGCCCATCCGCCATAGACGTCATCCTGGGGCATCATCCAGAAAGCCGGCCACATGCCGCCGCCGGTGGGGATCTTGGCCCGCATCTCGATCCGTCCGTATAGGAAAGTCTGCTTGTCCCTGGACGTGACCTTGCCGGATGTATAGCTGTAGCCGCCGTAATATTCCTCGAGGGTCGTGAGGACGAGGTTGCCGCCGGATACGGTCACGTTCTCGGCCCTGTAGTATTCGAGCTCGTTGTTGCCCCATCCGCAGAGATCTGGACAACCGTTGCCGATATCGGTCGTCCAGTTGTCGAGGTTCAGGCTGGTTCCATCGAATTCGTCCGACCACACAAGAGAGTAAGTTGCGTAGGCCGGAGTGATGAATCCGACTGTCAGGAAAATCGCCAGGGCGACGGCCTTGATTGAAGCACCGGTTTTCAGGGTTTCCATCCGATGATCCTCCTGTGGGAGTATCTATGATCGAGGACCGAAAACAGGGTCGCAGACAGCTTTGTCTCTGCTTCCTATGTCTCCTCGATTTCGAGATCGCGTAAGTCGGTGTCTGTCATGACCGAATAAAAGGCGTGGTCACGTGACAAGATCCGAACCTTGATAATTATAAACTATGTTCGGTAACCGAATCAAGTTTTAATACTTGTCATGGAAGGAATGAATCGAGACTGGTTCGACAGGATTCCGCATCAATCGTCATAAATCTTCGCCACACTCAACAACCGCGAACTCATGAACAGGGTTTCGTCCTTCAGATGGCGTGTGCTGATCGTGAAGACGAGCTTGCCCCGCTCCAGCGATAACTGGATGATGCCGCCGTCGGCGTTGAAGGTCGGCGAATCGCCGAAGGTCAGGACGCCTGGGAGGCTGTCCATTTCCAGTTCCTCGGCGAGTACGTTCCCCTCGTCCTCCTTCACGTAGAGGACATGGCAGCGTGCGGCTTCATTGACCGAGGTCACGGCAACGATCTCCAGGGGGCGGCCGTTCACGCTCTTGCCGTCATGGTCGAACAAGGCCTCGGCGATCCGGCCTTCACCTACCACGCCCAGACGCAGAGGAAGGCCCGCTTCGGTGTCGGTCTGGCCACGCCATTCCACGAAATTGAGGACCCGCACTACCACGGCCGCTTTGAGGTCGGGCAGATGGCTGGAGCCGATGGTGACATTGTCTCCCTCGGCCGCACGGGATGGCGTGACTATGGCGCACAGACACAGGAGGAGTCCGAGCGCCAGTCCCCGAGCCGGTATGCGAGTTGCCCGTCCCAGGCTCATGATCAGAACCACCTCTTGACGGTCGCGACGAAGGTGCGATCGATCGGACGAAGGAGACCGCCATTGCTGCTATCGTAGAACTCCACGTGACTTTCGTGCAACAGGTTACACCATCCGATCGACATCGACCAGACCTCATCGGGGCGCCAGCCGAGACGGATATCGATCTCGTCCTGGTCCGGTATCACCACTTCGTCGACTTCGAAAGCTGCCAGATGACGGTAGAGTAGATCGAACTCCAGACCGCTTCCCGGAGTCAAGGTGAAATGGGCGGTATACCGGTGTTTGGGACTGCCGAGATCCGGGGAGCCGATCGACTCCTCCTCCGAGTGCTTCTCTTCCTCGATGTAGCTATATGTCAGTTGTAGACGGGCTGTGTCGGTGCTCAAGGTCGTCGCCAGTTCGCCGCCCATCGTGTGCGCGCCGTCCCCGTTGGTTCTGATCAACGGCATCTGCAGCACGGTGGGACCGTAGATCGGGTGGGTGCGGAGCGCTCCGTTCTCCGTAATCAACAGGTTGTCGTACTCGTTGATGAAGACCGCCAGGTCGAAGGACAGGTGCTTCGTCGGCTGCTGACGGTAGCCCAGTTCGTAGGCCAGCATGCTTTCGGCCTGTATGTCGTCGTTGCCGACCAGGCTGAGCATCGCCACGTTGGCCGGGTTCATGGGGGTGGCTCCGGGCGGAAGTGCGGCGATATCGATGTGAATATGTCGCTCGCTTCGCGAAGGCGTGC
Organism: uncultured Fibrobacteraceae bacterium; assembly: GCA_964476155.1. Classification (GTDB taxonomy): domain Bacteria; phylum Krumholzibacteriota; class Krumholzibacteriia; order LZORAL124-64-63; family LZORAL124-64-63; genus JAHIYU01. The sequence continues at coordinate 26,632 of CAYYYS010000026.1, read as the reverse complement.
GACCCGCTCTCGCCACCGAGCCCCAGACGGTGTGACGCTCGGCCGGTGTCCAGGCGAAGCGGCCGTTCGGTTGCCATAGGGGGTCGACGTCGTTCCGTCCCTCGATTTTCAGCCCCAACGTCAGCCGCAGCTGGTCCGGTACGATCTTGATCTCGTCCTGGACGAAGCCCTGCACGGTCCAGTCGGTCTGAGTATCGGGATCGAATCCGTAGCCCAGACGGCCCGTCATGTTGTCGTGATAACGGCGTCCGCCGATACCCCAGACCACAGTATTCCGATCGCCCAGGGCGAAGTTGTGCTGTAGGTGCAGGTCGTTGACCTCGTGCCGGTCCTCGATCAGATACTCGATACGCCGGAACCAGGTGTGCGAGGCGTGAATCTCCAGGTTGGCCGTGTCCGACAGCTTGCGACGCCACTCCGCTTCCAGACCGGATATTCGGGTGTACATGTCGTCGATGCCGGAGGCTATGTAGGGGGGCTGTGGTACGAACGCGGCGTAGGGGACCATTTCGTCGAGATTCAGGAACCGACCGCTCAAGTGCAGGTGGTCGTGTTCACCCAGATCCATATCCCACCGGGCGTTCAGAAGATACTTGTCGGAGGCATCGAGCCCCGGCTCCGTGGAGGTGTTGTCGAGCCGCGAATTCGTGGCGCTCACCCGCAGGGCGCTGTTGCGGCCCGTACCGGTAGACAGGCTGGCGTGGGTGCGGCGCAGGCCACCGGTTCCGACGGCGACGCCCGCCCGAGTGCGATCATCGCCGTCAGGGTCGTGAGTGATGATGTTGATGACGCCGTTGACCGCGTTGGCGCCCCAGAGAGTCGCACCCGGACCGCGGATCACTTCGATTCGTTCGATATCCTCGACCGATATCTCGCCCGCCTCCCAGTAGGTGCCGCTGAACATGGGCGAGTAGATGCTCCGCCCGTCGATGAGCACCTGCAGCTTGTTGGCGAAACGGGAGTTGAAGCCGCGGGCGGTTATCGCCCAGCGTAGAGCGTCGATCTGCGCGACGTGAACGCCGGGCACGAGACGCAGGATTTCGGGGATAGATAGGGCTCTGCAGCGGCGGATATCGTCGGCCGTGATCACCGACACGGCGGCCGCGGCCTTGAAGGCGACCTCCGGCTTCTTGGAGACCGAGACGACTTCCACGTCCAGGAGCTCTTCGAGACTGAATGAATCCAGGTCGATCGATTCGGATCCGTTAGCGTATCCGGACAGACCGAAAGCCGGCAGCAAAATGGACATGAAGAACACACGCATAAGTTTCGACATGACAAACCCCCTCCACGGGATCCCCTCGTCAGGTTGTGTCGTCGTTGTAGTGTTCCTCAAACCAGGATCTGCAGCTGATGGTTACTGCAGAATGGCGATGTCGTCCCTGACACACGATTCACTGTCCTCGTCGTCGATCCCGGCCGGCAGCTCGACCTTGAAGCAGGTGCCGCCTTCCGGATTGACTTCGGCCCAGATACGGCCGCCGTGGGATTCGACGATTTCGCGCGAGATGGCCAGGCCGAGGCCCGTTCCTCCCGCGCCGGTATCGGTCTTGCTCGACTGGATAAACTTGTCGAAGATGGCTTCGAGTTCATCCTTGGGTACGCCGACGCCGTTGTCCGCGATCTCGATCAACATCATCTCGTCGCGCAGGCTGCTCTTGATGAGAATGTGTCCCTCGTCCGGCGAATACTTGACGGCGTTGCTCAGGAGATTGCGCAGCACCTGCATCATCCGCATTGGATCCAGTTGTATCTCCCGCTCCGCATCCTGCGAGTCGTTGCGAATCTCAATGTTCCGCTCGGCGGCCAGCGACTGGAATTCAGAGATGCTCATGTCGAGGATGTCGCACAGGTAACAGGCCTGGATGTCGAAGGTCATGTGACCGGATTCCAACTTGGCCAGGTCGAGCAGGTCGTTGAGCAGGGTGAGCAGGGTCTCGCTGCTGCTGCCGATGGTCTTGAAGTGGCTCCGCAGCGTCTCGACGTTGGCTTCATCGACTTCCTGCAGGCCGAACTGGGTGAACGACAGGATGCTGTGCAGCGGCGTGCGCAGTTCGTGGGACATGTTCGCCAGGAACTCGCTCTTGGCCTGGTTGGCCCGCTCCGCTTCCACCTTGGCGGTCCGCATCGACTCCTCGGCCTTCTTGCGGATTTTCACTTCCAGCTCGAGCTCGCGGGTTCGCTCGACCACCCTGTGTTCGAGGTCATCGTGGGACTGCTGCAAGGCCTGGTCCCTGATCTCGATCTGTCCGAGCATGGCGTTGAACGAGTCGGTCAGCTTGCCCAGCTCGTCATCGGAACAGCTTTGCACCCGCAGGGCGTAGTCCCCTTTGTCGATGATATCCCTGGCCCCCTGTTCGAGCTTTGTCAACGGCTTCAGGATCGACAACAGGGTCCGGCGTCCCATGTACAGAGATACTGCAAGAGCGAGGGCGACTATGACCAAGAGTGTACGGGAGAAATTGTTCATGTAGGCGTAGAACCGGCTCAAGCCCGCCGTCAGGCAGACGGAACCGACCGTGTCGCCATTGATCACGATATCTACGATGTGGGACTGGCGGCCCGGTAGTTCTGAACCCTGTCTTTGCTGGTTCAGCCTATACGCCCAATCGATATCCGCGGGGTGGGCGGCGAAGATCTTGCCATCGATAGTGACGATACAGGCGTCGATGTCTTCTTCGAGGAGGTTCAGGCTGTTGAGCAGATCCAGCGCCGCACTCCGGTCCTCGAAGAGCAAAGGTGCCTGGGCGTTGGCGGCGATCAAGGCGCCGATGGATTCGAGTTCCTGGCTTGTGTCGGCGAGAATGGCCGTGCGTTCCTTCAGGAGTACGCCCGTCGCCGTGATTGTCAGGGCGAGCGCAATGGCGAGGGTGTTGTAGAAGGCCACTCTCGCCTGCAGAGACTTGTTCAGTCGCGCAAGTAGGCTCACGGGGTCACTCCGTCCAGGAAAACGGTCTCCTCTGTATCGGAGGGCTCGTTGACGACCGGGCCGGCGCAAGGCAGACGCAACTCGAAGCCGACACACCGGTCGGCGTCGTGGTTGACGATGAGGGTTCCCTCATGTTGGGAGACGATGCTCTCGGCGATCCGAATGGCGATGGCGTCGTCCTCGTTCGGCTCTGAAGCCGACTCGTCCCGGGGAGACGTTGTCTCCATCCGGATCACCGCGTCCGTGTCGATGGCGTGGCTACACTGGATCAAGCCGCCCCGAGCCGTGTTGCGGATCAGGAAATCGATGAGGGACAGAAGCGTTCGACTGAACTGCTTCTCATCGATCATGACGAGGACGTCTGCCTCGGACGTGATCTCGATCCGGGTGTTCCGACGCTGGGACAACCAGGCGGCCTCCTCCCAGGCAGCTTTGATCGCGGTGCTGAGACTGACCGGCACCGGATCGACCGTGATCTCCGACATGTTGATCGCCGCCATGAGTTCGACCTCGTGGGTCGCATTGAGAATGGCGGTTACGCAGCCCCGGGAGATCGATACGAGCTTGCGACTCGTAGAGGACAGGACCTTGTCCCTCTCGAGCAAGTGCAGGGCGTCCCTGATGTAGCTCAGCGGTGATTCGGTCCGTCGTACCAGCGCCGCGATGAGGTCGGCGACCTCGCGTGTGACGTCCTCCTCGTTGCGCAGGCGCATGTAGACGCCGACCTTCGCCTTGAGTTCATCGAAATCGAAGGGTTTGGTGATGTAGTCGTCGGCACCGGCCCTGTAACCTTCGAGCCGTTCCGAGACCATGGCCCGGGCTGAGACCATGATGATCTTGGTCCCGGCGAGTTCGTCGATTTCCCGTGCGCGACGGCATGTCTCGTAGCCGTCCATGTCGGGCATCATGATATCGAGCAGGATGATGTCGGGGCGGAAGGAGATGGCGATATCCAGGGCTTCCTGTCCTGATTCGGCCGACCGGATTTCATAGTCATTTTTGAGTAGTCGCTCCAGGATTTCGATGTTGCGACGGTGGTCGTCGACAACGAGAACTCTCTGACGCATCGCGATCTCCTTCTAGATAATGATATTCTCTGTATCTGACTATTATTGTCGGCGGTATCCCATATAGCTTGAGTAGGCTATTTATAGAAATCGTTCGACCCTCGGAAAACGCCGAATCTGGGGATTACTTGGAGATTTCGGTATATCTGAGCCGGATCATGTTACATTGGAGCAGAGATCCGCCGCCCATACCCATGTCCCGCACGGTAGGTGACAGCCACTCATGAGCAAAAATCCGGTGCAACACCTTGTTCTGATGACTCTTGCCATCGTTCTCGTCACCGTGGGTGTCGCCCCGGCCGTGGAAATCACCTTCCGCTGTCGTATGTCAGAGCAGGTGCATCTCGGCATTTTCGACCCCGACCAGGATTTCGTCGATCTTGCCGGTTCCTTCAACGGTTGGGGGTCCGCCCCGTTGACACCCCTGACCGATGCCGAAGGCGACACTATCTACGATGTCGTTATCGACGGCTTCACACCGTCGGAGTCCATCGAATTCAAGTTCCGCATCAACGGTCTTTGGGACGGCACCGAGGAATTCCCCGATTATGGTGACAATCGCGAATACACCGTGCAGGCAAGCGACAACCTGATAGACGTCTGGTACAACGATTTCGCTCCAAGCGGTGGCCACGACGGGATCGGCGAGCTTCACTGGTGGAACGATACGGTTTTCTACGAGATCCTGGTGCGTAGTTTTTATGACAGCGATGGTGACGGCATCGGTGATTTTCAGGGTCTGATCCAGAAGCTCGATTATCTCAACGACGGCGACCCGCTCACCGACGACGACCTCGGCGTCACCGGCCTCTGGCTCATGCCCATCAACGATTCGCCGAGCTACCACGGCTACGATGCGATCGACTACCGCGCCATCAATCCCGACTACGGCACCCTGGCCGACTTCGAGGCTTTCCTGGCCGCCGCCCACGCCCGCGGCATCAAGGTCATCATCGACTACGTCATGAACCACTGTTCCAACCAGCATCCCTGGTTCGTGGCGTCCCGACAGAACGACCCCGCCTATCGCGACTACTTTCGCTGGTCGCCAAGCGATCCCGGCGAGACGGGTCCCTGGGGCCAGGACACTTGGCACTGGCACGACTCGGGCTGGTACTACGGTCTTTTCTGGGGCGGCATGCCGGACCTCAACTACGATACACCGGCCGTGAAGGACGCCATGTTCGAGACGGCGACCTACTGGCTCGACACCGTCGGCGTCGACGGCTTCCGTCTCGACGCCGTGCTCTTCATCGACGAGAACCCCGGCGAGCTCCAGAACACGCCGGAAACGCTGCAATTCTGGCAGGACTACAACGCGCACGTGAAAGCGGTGAAGCCCGACGTTCTGTCGGTGGGCGAGGCCTGGACCGGATCCGGCACGGTGCTTCAGTATGTTGTCGACGATCGTCTCGACCTTTGCTTCGAGTTCGACCTGTCCTACGCCATGATCAACGCGGTCAACGACGCCAGCGGCAGCTACCTGAGCGGTTTGGCCAACCAGACCTATGGCCTCTACCCGTACCTCCAGTACGCCACCTTCCTCACCAACCACGATCAGAACCGCTCTTTCAACGCCCTCGGCCAGGACGTGGACAAGGCCAAGGTGGCCGCGGGCGTCTACCTGACCCTGCCGGGCGTTCCGTTCGTCTACTACGGCGAGGAAATCGGCATGATCGGCACCAAGCCCGACGAGTACATCCGCTCGCCCATGCAATGGACCGACGGGACCAATGCCGGGTTCACCACCGGCTCACCCTGGCAGCCGATCATCTGGAATTACGCGCAATACAACGTGCTGGTGGAAGCGTCGGATTCGGAGTCGCTGTTGAACTGGTACAAGCGGCTGATCCGGGTGCGGAACGAGACGCCGGCGTTGCGGCACGGCACATATCATCCTTTGGCGAGTTCCGCCGTGCCGGTCCTGGCCTTCGTGCGCGCCGACGAGACGCAAACCGTGCTCTGTCTGGCCAACATGTCGCCCGTCGCCCAGGGGGGTGTTACGCTGAGCGGGGTGGAAGGCAGCCTGGTGCCCGGTGACTACGGAGTCGTTGATTTGCTTGATCTTGCCGACACTCGTACGATCACGGTCACGCCCGGGTTCGAGATCACCGACCTGAGCCTGGCGGGTCACGAGGTGCGGGTCTATGAGTTCGTGAACGGTACCGGCGTGGAATCGGATCCTGACCCGGAACCGGAGATACCGGCGCGAACCGGTTTGAAGCTCGAGCAGAACCATCCTAATCCGTTCAATCCCTCGACGACCATTCGTTATGCGTTGCCGGCTCGGTCACATGTGCGGATCGGTGTCTACGACACGGCGGGACGGGAAGTGGTCGTCCTGATGGACGGCGTGCAGGATGAGGGAGACCAGGTGGTGCGCTGGGACGGGATCGACCGCGAGGGACAGGCCGTGAGCGCGGGCTTGTATGTTGTGCGTGTGGAAGCCGGGGGGGAGACCCGGTTCGCCAAGATGATGATGGTGAAGTAGCTTTATACAGCCCCATCCAACTTTTCGGACGAGATCCGTAACCAGTTTCCGAAATCCTCGGCACTCATCTCACCCCTGGAGAGAGCCAGAACCGCGAGGACCGCATCCGGTTCCGACGCCGTCAATCGGTAACCGTTCAATTCCAGAAAAACGCCTGCAGCAACAAAAGCCGTGCGCTTGTTGCCATCGATGAAAGGATGATTGCTGGTCAGGGCGTGGGCATATGTGGCGGCCAACATGAAGACATCAGCCTGGTCATATTCGAAGTGATTCAACGGAGCAGCCAGAGCCGATTCGAGAAGACTCTCGTCACGAAGCCCCGAGGGTCCGCCGTGCTCCGCCAACAACCGCCCATGGATGGCGAGAATGGCGGTCTTGGAGAGCCAGAATGGTGGGTTCACTTGGCCAGTTCCCTGAGTGCGTTCCGGTATCGATTCATGAAGCCCTCGGCGGTCTTCATGGTCTGCTCGAAGTCGGGATCGTGGGCCACCAACTGGTACCCTTCGGGTGTTTCGGTGAGATAGAGGGCATCGCCTTCCTTCACGCGAAGCGCTTTTGCGGCTTCCGCGGGGAGTGTCAGGCCCAGGGAGTTCCCTACTCGCCGAATTGTAAGTTTAACCATGACAGTGCCTTTCAGGTTACCTTGAGACGGTATTACATATGTTATAACGTATATGTCAGGATGTCAAGACCCAATGGAATGTTGAGGATAACTGATTGCTAAAAAGAATGGGCTCCCCGAATAGGACTCGAACCAGATCAGTCCCCCCAGAGAGCCACATAATAACTCCGCCCTGTTATCCCAACAATTCCCCCAACTTCCCCAAAAACGCCTCCCGATCAATCGGCTTGCTAAAGAACCCCTCCGGCGCCGGCACCTGAGGCCGAGTACTGATAAACTGCTGGAACGGATCCGGATCCCCGCCGACTCCGGTCACGGCCGTGACGATCACGACCGGCACCGATTTCAGCGCCTCGTCCTCACGCAGATTCCGATAGCACCGAATACCCGATTCCTCGGGCATGGTGATGTCCAGGCAGATCAGATCCGGCTTATCGGACTGGGCCATGGCGAAGGCTTCCCGCCCGTTCTCCGCCGAGATGGTCTCGTAGCCGGCGTCCTTCAGCAGCATCTCCAGATAGGTCCGCACATCGGGCTCGTCATCCACCACCAGGATCGTTTTCGTGTCGCTCATCTCGAATCTCCTTTGAAAGCGCGGACCGGGCCGCGGCCTGTGTTTCGTCTATTGGTCTTCTTGGGCCTTACGCAGGAGCTCCAGCGCTTTCTTCATGGCCTCGGGGCTTGCGCCCTGCAGGCTGTCCTGCAACTCCTCGCGCAGTTCGACCTTCTCGGTCGTGCCGTCGTCCACCGGCAGGCCCAGGGCGCGCCTAATGCTCTCCACGTAGTTCTTGGGGTTGACCGGTTTCTCGAGGTAGGTCCCCGGTCCGCTGATCACGCGGTTGTCGAGCAGGTCCTGCAGCTCGTCCTTGCCCATTTCGTCGCCGGCGTGGGCGGTGACCACGAGCACGGGGATCATGGCCAGGTCCTTGTCGCGGCGCAGCTCGTAGAGCAGCTTGTGGCCGGACATCTTGGGCATGATCAGGTCCAGGGAGATGAAGTCCGGCGCCTCGGCGCGGACCATCTCCAGGGCCTCGTGGCCGTCGCCGGCCTGCTTCACGTTGAAGCCGGCGTCCTGCAGGATCATGGTCAGGTATTCGCGGACGTTGGGTTCGTCGTCGACGACCAGTATGGTCTTGTCGGCAGCCTGGTCCATTGTCTTCCTCCGGTTCTAGGCGTTCTCTTCGTCATCCGTTTGCGGCAACCGGTCCCGGGGGAATTCGAGCCTGAAGACCGAACCCTCGCCGGCCGTCGACTCGAACGAAACCTTGCCCCCGTGCTGCTGCACGATCTTGCGCGTGGTCAGCAGGCCGAGGCCGGTGCCCTTGTCGGCTCCCTTGGTGGAGAAGAAGGTCGTGAAGACCTTCTTGCGGATCTCGTAGTCGATGCCCGACCCGTTGTCGGCCACCTCTATGATCAGGGTGCCGTTGCTCTCGTAGCAGCTCACGACCACCTCGCGGTCGGCCCGGTCGCACATCTCACAGGCGTCCAGGGCGTTCGATACCAGGTTGTCCAGACAGGAGGCGATGCCGTCCTTGTCCATCAGGGCGTAGGCGATGTTATCCTTCAGTTCGCCTCTCAGCGCGATGTTGGCCATGGCCGCCTTGTCCCGGAACAGATCCACGACCTGTTGGCAGACGCGGGTCGGGTCGATGAGCTGCACTTCCGGCTTGCGCCCCTTGGCGAACTCGAGGAATTCCTTAACGAACGTGGAGATGCGGTTGATGTTTTCCTCGAGCATCTGCCAGCCCTTGAGCATGCGCTCGTTGTCGCCCTTGGCCATGCCCGACTTGAAGGCGTACATACCGCCGTCGAGACCCATCAGCACGTTCTTGATGCCGTGGGCGAGGCCCGCCACGGTCTGGCCGACCGCGGCCAGGCGCTCGGCTGTGAGTTTTTCGTGCTCCAGCTCCTTGATCTCGCGGCGGTCGTGGGCGATGACCGCGCCGCCGAGCAACTGGTCGTTCTGGTAGAGCGTCATGGCGCCCAGTCGCACCGGCACGGTTTCGCCCTTCATGTCGGTGATCTTCGTGTCGGGCAGCAGGACCGGTTCGCGCGAGTTGCCGGCGTTGCGCACGGCCTTGGGCAGCATATCCGCCGGCACCTTCTTGCCGATCAGGTCCTCGCGTTTTGTGCTCAACAGTTCCTCGGCCGCCTTGTTCATCAGGACGACCTTCTGAGCCTCGTCGGTAACGACGATGGCGTCCAGCGAGTTCTCCACCAGGGCGCGGCGAAAAGCGCTGGCGTGGACGAGCTCGGCTTCCATCTGCGTGGAGGCGGTCACGTCCAGGCACATCTCGATCACGTGGGTAACCTCGCCGTCGCCTTTGAGCAGCGGCGCGGTGGACACCACATAATGGGTGTTGCGGCCGTCGCGACTGGTGCCCACATGACGCGACGTATAAGACCCGCCGTCGGCGAAGGTCTTGGCGGCGGGACAGTCCTCGCAGACCTCGTGACGGCGCTTGAAGAGCTTATAGCAGAACTCGCCGCGCGGTTCGCCGAAGGTGCGGCGGAACATCTCGTTGGCCTTCACCACGCGCCGGTCGCGATTGAGCACCGTCACGTAACAGGGTACCTTCTCGAACAGGGTCTGGTATTCGCGTTGCAGACGCTTGGTCGTGGTCAGGTCGGTCGTGATGGCGGCCAGATGCGTAATTTCGCCGTCGTCGTCGACCAGGGGCGTGAGCTGGGCCAGGTATTGGACCATCTGGCCGTGCAGGTCGAGGCCGCTCTCCTCGAGCACGCGTTGCTGACCGTCGGCAAAGGTGGTCCGCGCGATGCAGTCGGGGCATTCCTCGGTGCGGTCCTTGTAGACCTCGAAGCAATGCTTGCCCAGGCTCGTACCGAACACGTCGCCGAAGGCGCGGTTGTGCCGGACGATCTTCAGGTCACGGTTCATCACGACCACGCCGTGCGGGATCTCCTCGAGCAGGGTGTCGCCATGCAGGCTGTTCCAGCTCGGTACGGTCATGGATTCATCCCCACGGCTGCGGTTTGCTTGAAGCCCGTGTCGATGGTTTCGCGTGCTCGACGGATGAGCTCGCTCTTGTTACCGAAGTCCGCGCGGTGACAGGTCTCGCAACGGCCCAGGTAGGGTTCCGCGGCCCCGCGGGCCTTGTCCTCGGCCGTGTGACAGTCCAGGCAAAGCCGGTGCAGGGCGTCCTTGTAGCCGGGCGCCAGGCCGGCGTCCAGTTCAGCCGAGACGCGGATCAGCGTTTCGTCGGCCGATGCGACACGATGGCACTCATCACAGGACTTGGCGCTGGCGCGGTCCTTGGCGACGTCGGGCTCGGCGTGGCAACTGACGCAGCTTTCCCGTCCGCCCAGCACGTCCTCGTGCATCTCGTGGGAGAAGGTGTCGGTTACCTCGTACATGTCGCTGTGGCAGTAGGAGCACGACGTGGCCTGGTCGAGCGGTAGATTGCGATGGTGACATACGGCGCATGACTCCCGTCCGCCCAGACGCAGCAGATGGCAATCGTGCTCGAAGAGGACGAACCGGTCGACGCCGCCGCTGTCGATCAGCAGGGCGCGACGGACTCCGCTGGGCTCGTCGCAGGGTGTGTCCGTACCGCTGGTGATCAGTTCGAGGTCGTATCCGGAGCCGTCGAGGTTCGCGTGACGGGCCATCAGCACGTTGCGGGGCGAATTCACTTCGGATGGCTGCAGGGTCTCGCGCGTGTTCAGCTGACCTTCCACGATGACCAGGCCGACCACCGCGCCGAAAACGATCGCCAGCACGGCTCGTTGTCCGCCGCCGAACCAGGGCCCGCGGATGAACTGCTGGCCGACCGCGTCGAAAGCGGCGGGGGCGTAGAGGTCCGGCGCCTCGGGCGGCTCCTCCCAGACCTTCAGCTTCTCCACGAAGAACAGGAAGACCAGCGCCAGCCCGGCCACGATGCCCAGGCTGGTGACCAGTTCGGTTAGCGCCGGTACGTAGACCTCGCCGGTTACGGCCATGTGGGAAATGCCGCCCACGTCGGCCCGATGCAGTACGAAGCCCGACACCACCAGCAGGGCGCCCCAGCCGATCGCCCAGTTCTGGTCGCGCGTGTCAGGCAGCGTGAACAACAGGATCGGAATGACCGCGCTCATGGCGATCTCGAGCCAGAACAGGACCGCGAACCCGGAGCCGTCGAACGCGTGTCCGAACAGACCGCGCACGCCCAGGTCGCCCAGACGCAGGATCAGGTAGAGCGAGAGCACGACCGCCGCGGCTCTGGTCAGACCCCCGAACAGCGGCCACTCGGCCTTGCGCCTGTAGAGCCAGGAGGTGATCACGCCTTCGAGCGTCACCATGGCCAGTCCCAGCGCGATGGCCGATATCAGGAAGAGCGGCGACTGTACGGGACTGAACCACAGCGGGTGCATGCGCGCTTCGGTCAGCAGGAAGAGGGTACCCAGGGAAGACTGGTGCAGACTGGATAAGGCGATGCCGATGATCACCAATGGCAGGATCAGCTTGCGCAGGAACTTGATGGTCGGCTGGGCCCAGTTGAAGCGTTCCAGCCCGACCGGCGCGAACTCCAGGGCGAGCACCGTCGTGTAGAGCATGACGCACATGCCCACTTCGAAGAGCGGCGAATGCAGGTTGTGGTTAATGATCATGCGCCAGATGTTGTACGGGCGGCCCAGGTCGACCATCAGCCCGATGATCACGCCCAGATAGCCCAGGAAGGCCGTCAAAACAGCCGCCCTCACGATGCCGTGATACCGGTCCCGACCGAAGATGTAGACCGTCGCGGCCAGCACGAAGCCGCCGGCGGCCAGGGCCACGCCGGCCATCACGTCGAAGCCGATCCACATGCCCCAGGGCGTCGTGTCGGTCAGGGCCGTGGTCAGGCCCAGCCCGCGGACGTAGCGCACGGCGACGATCAGTGCGGCGGCGCCGAGCAGGAACCACAGGACGGCCTTGACGGCGATCAGCCGGTTGTTGTTGGCGGTGTTCACGCTCACGACTGCTCCCCGTCCGTTGTGGATTCCTTGTCTTCAATTGCGGGTGTCTCGGCATCCGTGAGTATTGCGGTCTCGGCGGCCAGTTTCTGTCGTCGCTTGATGACCCAGTGGATACCGGCCATGGCCGCACCCACCGAGACGAACGTGGCCGGTACGGTGTGCAGCACCATGTCCGCCAGTTCGGGTACGGCGCCGCCGGGCAACGAGGCGGGCCAGCCCGCCTTGACCAGGTCCACATCGGAGATGTAGAGCACCGATGTGCCGCCCACTTCCTCCTCGCCCCAGATGTGATCGATGTAGCGATCGGGGTGGTCGGCGATGCGCGTCTTGGCCTCGGCCAGCAGAGCGTCGCGCTCGCCGAAGATCGTGGCGTCCTCGGGGCAGGCCCCGGTACAAGCCGGCTGCTTCAACTCACCGCTCCCGATCTTCTCGTAGCACAGGATGCACTTGCGGACGCGCGGGTTGGTCGATTCCCACTCGTAGCGCGTCATGCTGAACGGGCAGGCCACCATGCAGTAGCGGCAGCCCAGGCAGATGCTCGCGTCGTAGGCCACCACACCCTCGTCGGTGGTGTGCAGCGCGCCGACGGGACAGGCCGCGGCGCAAGCCGGCTTCAAACAGTGTCGGCAGTGCAAGCGCACATTGCGCCCTTCGGTCTTGGCGATGGTCGTCCAGCGCGTGGACGACAGGTCCGTCGCCGCGCCCTGCCACTTGCGGGGGGCGTCGGCGAGACCGGTCTCGTTGGTGACCTTGCAGGCGAGGACGCATTCCTCGCACCCGGTGCACTTGGTCACGTCGGTCAGGATCGCGAAGGAACTCATATCGGTTCGTTCTCCTTGCCAAGAGCCACTGCGACGCGTTGCCCGCTATCGGCCGGGAAGCGCCAGCCGACCTCGCCGATGAGTTGGGTCAGCGGCGCCAGCACGCAGTGAACGATCTTCGTCAGCGGAGTGAGGATCAGGGCCAGGTTGCCGGCCATGATGTGGATCAGCACCATCACGCGGGGTGCGAGGGGGGAGGACGTCGGATGGGCCGCCCAGTAGCCGCTGGCCGCCAGGGCGATCAGCAGCAACAGGATGCCCGCGTCACCACCGCGCGTCAGATCGCGCGAGGCCTTGTTGAGCAGACGCGAGAACAGGATCACCGTCAGTCCGACGATCGCCGTGATGGTCAATATGTCCGATGGTCCGGTCGCCAGCCTCGGCCACCAGGCCGGCAGCACGCCGCCCCACAGGCTCACGTGGCCCGTGAAGAACAGGGGCAACAACACGATGCCCACGTGGAAGGCCAGCGACGCCAGCCCGTAGATCGGCCGCAGCTTGAGCAGGCGTACCGGCAGCAGCCACGACAGGGTGGTGCGCACGATCACGCCGACCGGCAGACGCTTGTCACCGGCGCGACTATGCGCAGCATTGATCTGCCACACCGCGACGCCGAAGCGATAGCCCACGCCCAGCAGGCAGATCGCCAGACTGATGCGGAACAGGGAGCCCTTGGCCAGTTCGATCCAGGTATCCATCAGCTCTCCTCGCCTTCGTCGGCGTCTTTATTGACGGTCATGAACTCGGGGGCGTCGATGGCCTCCAGGATCAGGTCGTGCAGACCACAGGTACGCACGTCGAGCTTGTGGTCCTGGCAAACCTCGGCCACCTGCTTCTTGCAGTTGGCGCACGGCGCGACCACGATCTCGGCGCCCGTGCGCCTGATCTGATCGGCTTTGGCCTTGCCGCCGGTCAGGGTGCGGAACTCGCGGATCTCGTCGATCGACACGGTGCCGCCGCCCCCGCCGCAGCAGTAGTTGTCCTTGCGGTTGGGGGTCATCTCCACGAAGTCGGTGCAAATGTGTTTGAGGATCTCCCGCGGCTGTTCCGTGATCCACTCGCTGCGGGCGATGTTGCACGGGTCGTGATAGGTCACCCGCTGCGTGATGACGTTCGGCTTCAGCTTGAGCTTGCCGGCCTTCCACTGGGCATGGGTGTACTCCATGATGTTGATGACCGGCGGTGCTTCTTCGCCGCCGCAGAAGGTCGGCACGAAGGCCTTGGCTGAGCGCGAGGCGTGTCCGCACTCGCCGATCAGAATCTTCTTCGCTCCGAGCCGCTTCATTTCGGCCACCTCGTTGCTGACGATGCGGTCGAGCAGCCGGTCGCTGTAGAACAGGCCGTAGTTGATGCCGTCGAAGTCCTGTGTGCCGATGGTCCACGACGCGCCGGTGGCCATCATGACCGCGGCGTTGCCCATCAACGTGTCCGGCTCCAGCAGGTAGTCGCTCACAGCCGGAAAGAAGACGTACTCGGCGCCCTCCTGGTCGACGGGAAACTCGATCTTCAATCCGTGCTCGTCGACGCAGTCCTCTTCCAGAAACTCGCAGGTGTCCCGCATGGCCGGCGCGGGGATACCGGAGGTGTTGCCGGACTTGCCGTCGAGTTGCTCGCGCGTGGCGACCACCAGGGCCTTCGGCACGATTCCGATCTCCGCCAGAACCCAGCGGGCCAGGTGGGTGATCATCCCGTGGTCCACGCCGAGGGGGCATTCCAGCTTGCAGCGTCGGCAGGCGGTGCAGCGGTAGTAGTCCTCGGCCATGCGCTCGATATAGGCGTCGTCGAGGACGAAGGTATCGCCCAGGCGCGCCCTCAGGTTGCCCGAGAGGGTGAAGTAGCGGCGATACACCTGTAGCAGCAGCTCGCTGCGTTCGCAGGGGATATCCCGCTGTTCGCCCGAGACCTGGTAGACCGGGCACGTATCGGCGCAGCGGCCGCAGCGGGCCTTCATACGCGACGCAGCGTCCAGCACCATCGAGTAGTTCGAGTGGGAGAGGATGGCCGAGAAGGCGTCGAGAAAACGACGCGGCAGCTCCCGGGTATCCATGTCCTCGCGGTAGTAGGAGGTGGCGATGGCCATGTCACGACTCCGTTTGTGAGGTCCCGGGATGTTCTGCCGGGTGTGTCATTCTCGAGCGGCTGGAGAGGCATAGAATATGCCAAATATTTAACATAGGCGTAATGTGTAGCTAATGAATTAGATACGTAATAATGACATAATGTCTTTATTTAATTGAAGTGTCACAATAGTTCCAATAATGGAACATGTGGTGTATCAATGTTGCATTGGTGTGACAGTTTGGCTAAGATTGCAACGTCTCGTAAAGCCCTCGATGACAGGAGACCGGACTATGGCCGCGTCACAGGATCCGCGCTTCGGCGATCTCATCTTCAAGCACATTCCCCATGGCATCTTCACCGTCGACCCGTCGGGTCTGATCACCGATTTCAACCGGGCCGCCGAGCGCATCACGGGCTGGACCCACGACGAGGTTGTTGGTCACAGCTGCGCCAAGATCTTTCGCTCGGACCACTGCGAGCGGCTCTGCTTCCTGAAGCAGAGCATCGAGCAGGGCAAGCAGCACCGGGACGAGGAAGTCCTCATTACACGCAAGGACGGCAGCGAATTGCTGGTGTCGGTCAGCACCGCCGATCTGCGCAACGAGCAGGGCGATCTGATCGGTGGCGTGGAGATGTTCCGCGACCTGTCCGTGGTGGAGGAACTGCGAAAGCAGATCGAAGACCGTTACACCAGCAACGACATCATCAGCAAGAGCCCGGCCATGGACAGCGTGCGCGAACTGACGTCGCTGGTCGCCAAGAGCGAGAGCACCGTGCTGATCGAGGGAGAGCCCGGCACGGGCAAGGAACTGGTGGCGCGCGCCATCCACAACCAGGGCCCGCGCAAGGACCATCCCTTCGTGGCGGTCAATTGCGGCGCCCTGCCCGACAGCCTCGCCGAGTCGGAGCTCTTCGGCTACGTCAAGGGCGCGTTCACCGACGCGCACAAGGACAAGCCCGGCCGCTTCGCCCTGGCCGAGGGCGGCACGATTTTCCTGGACGAGGTGGGAGAGATCTCACCGGCCATGCAGGTGAAGCTGCTGCGGGTGCTGCAGGAGAAGGAATTCACGCCCCTGGGCGGCGTGACGTCCCGTCGGGCCGATGTGCGGATCCTCGCCGCCACCAACCGTGATCTCGCCTCGGAGGTGGGCTACGGCCGTTTCCGCCAGGATCTTTTCTTTCGGCTGAACGTGGTACGCATCAACATCCCGCCCCTGCGCGCGCGTACCGAAGACATCCCCCTGCTGGCCGACCATTTCGTACAGCGCTTCAACGCGCTGCAGGGGCGGCGCATCAACGGCTTCAGCGAAGACGCCATGAGCCAGCTCCTGAACTACGAGTATCCCGGCAACGTGCGCGAACTGGAGAACGCCGTCGAGCATGCCTTTGTGGTCTGTGGGTTGAGCGTGTTCGGGCGGGAGGATCTGCCGCCGCACATTCTGGGTGAGTCGATGAGCATGACCGAGGACATACGGCCCGAACCCGTTCGTCGCGTGCGTCCCCTGCAGGATGCCGAGGCTGATGCGATCCGGCGCGCCCTGGCCCAGTGCGAAGGCAATCGGACCCATGCGTCCAAGAAACTGGGAATCTCGCGCAACACGCTTTGGCGAAAGATGAAGCGTTACGGGATTAGTTGAAATGTCTACTGACGCCATTCCGTGCATCGATATCGGGAAACATGGAATACCTGGCTGTTGGCCCCTGCAACCAACCGACGTCAATTTCGTGTTAGGCGTTGGACCCTTTCACAAAGGACCGACACATGAGCAAGCTGGACCACGAACTCGCCGCCCGTTTCACCTGCCCCAAATGCGATCAGCGGGGCGCCCTCGTCGAACACGTCGCCTTCACCGGCACCGGCATTTCCCGCTGGATCGATCTGCAGCATCGCCATTATGCTGCCGTCACGTGCAGCCGCTGCGGCTTCACCGAGTTCTACGACCTCAAAACACTACGGGGGAGCGACACCCTCGGCGACATTCTGGACCTCATCTTCGAGCGGTGACATGGGACGACTCGTCTACTCATCCGATTCCGGCCGCCTCTGCCCGGGTTGCGGCGCCCCAACCGATGACTGCACCTGTAAGGACGCGTCGATTGTATCCGCCGGCGACGGCGTCGTACGCATCCGCCGCGAGACCAAGGGCCGCAAGGGCAAGGCCGTCACCGTGGTGACCGGTGTGCCCCTGGCCGGCGGCGATCTCAAAGACCTCGCCAAGCGTCTGAAGCAACTGTGCGGTTCCGGAGGCACGGTTCGCGACGGTGACATCGAGATCCAGGGCGACCACCGTGATCGGATTGCCGGCGAACTCGCCAAGAAAGGCTGGACGGTCAAGCGTTCGGGCGGCTGATTCAGTCTTGTTTTAAAAGTAAAAACGACGGTTCCACTGTCACGCCCTATGCACTATGCTGCCCGCGTCGACGGGAGACTACACTCCCGCGGAGAGGAGTTGCCATGAGCGACCAGGGGGGGAACGGCCCCAGGGACATCCCCGAGATCAAGATTCCGCAGATCAACACGGCGCTGTTACAGCGCGGCGTACTCGTGCTGCTGGTGGTGATCGCGGCGCTGACGAGTTTCTACACGATCGAGCCGGAAGAAACCGGACTCGTGTTGCGCTTCGGCAAGTACATCCACGCCACGGATCCGGGTCTGCATTTCAAGATGCCGTTCGGAATCGAGCGCGTCATGAAGGTACCCATCCAGCGGCAGCTCAAGGAGGAATTCGGTTTTCGCACCGTGCGGGTCGGCGTCCAGAGCCAGTATTCCACACGGCCCTATGCGGACGAATCGAACATCCTGACCGGCGACCTCAACGCCGCCATGGTCGAGTGGGTGGTGCAATACCGGGTGGTCGATCCCTATCGCTACCTGTTCCGGGTCCGCAACGTGAGCGACACCTTCCGCGACATGAGCGAGGCGGTCATGCGTCAGGTCGTGGGTGACCGCACCGTCAACGAAGTGTTGACCATCGGTCGCGCCGAAGCCGCCATGCAGGTGCAGATCGATCTGCAGACGCTCTGCGACCAGTACGAGACGGGCATCAAGGTGGACCAGGTCGTCCTGCAGGACGTGAACCCGCCCGATCCGGTGAAGCCCTCGTTCAACGAGGTCAACGAGGCCGGACAGGAAAAGGCCCGCATGATCAACCAGGCCCAGAGCGAGTACAACAAGGTGGTGCCCCGCGCCCGCGGCGAGGCCCTGCAGACCATCCAGGAGGCCGAAGGCTACCGCATGGGGCGCGTCAACCGCGCCCAGGGCGACAGCGCGCGCTTCGTGGCCCTGTTCCGGGCCTACAGCCGCGCGCCCGAGGTCACTCGCAAGCGCATCTATCTGGAAACCATGAGCGAGGTGCTGCCCAAGGTGAAGGACAAGGTGATCGTCGACGGCGATCTGCGCTCGGTGCTGCCGCTGCTCAATCTGGGCGCGGCGAAGGGAGGTGAGCGGTGATGAAGATCGGACTAGGCCTTATCATCGTTCTCGTGGTGATCGTCTTCTCCAACACGTTCTACGTGGTCAAGGAGACCGAGCAGGTCATCATCACCCAATTCGGTAAGCCCGTGGGCGACCCGGTCGCCACGCCGGGCCTCAAGGTCAAGCTGCCGTTCATCCAGACGGCTCATCGGTTCGACCGACGCTTCCTGGAGTGGGACGGCGACCCCAACGAGCTGCCCACCAAGGACAAGCGCTTCATCGGCGTGAACACCTACGCCCGCTGGCGTATCACCGATCCGCTGCTGTACTTCCAGCGGCTGCGCGACGAGCGTGGCGCCCAGACCCGTCTGGACGACATTCTCGACGGCGAGACCCGCAACGCCATCGCCAACTACGATCTGGTGGAGGTGGTCCGCACCTCGAACCGGGAACCCGAACACGGCGACCTGGTGCTGGAAGAGCAGGCGCAGCTCGACGAGATTCTCCACGGCCGCGAGAAGATCCGTATGGAGATCCTGACCAATGCGCAGAGCCGCACCGCGGACCTGGGCATCGAGATCCTCGACGTCCAGTTCAAGCGTATCAACTACGTGGCCGAGGTGGAGCGCAAGGTCTACGAGCGGATGATCGCCGAGCGTCGCCGTATCGCCGACCGCTTCCGTTCGGAGGGACAGGGCGAGGCCTCGCGGATCAGCGGTGAGAAGGACCGCGACCTGCTGAGGATCCAGTCCGAAGCCTACAAGACCGCCCAGGAGATCCGCGGCGACGCCGACGCCACGGCCACGGCCATCTACGCCGCGGCCTACGATCGGTCACCGCAGGCCAGGGCGTTCTACGAGTTCCTGATGACCATGGAGAGCTATCCCGCCACCCTCGACGAGAGCAGCACGCTGATTCTGTCGACCGATGGGGAGTTCTACAAGTACCTGACGGACGACGGCGCCCGATAGGCTGTTATTGGTTCGTAACGACGGCTTCCTCCCGGTGGAGGGGGCCGTCGTTTTGTGGGGCGGGTGGTTCACTGTCTCCATATGTCGTATAATGAAGGGTGCCCCTGATTTCACGCACCCCGGGAGCGACATGTCTCGCAAGTGTTTTCGACGATCCCTCCTTGTCCTAGCTCTTGTCGCCGCAATCTGCGCGACGGCCGAGGCCGGGATCGACCTGCCCAACGAAGCCGTCAATCTCAAGGCCCTGGGTCACTGGCCCAATGGGGCCTGCTACGGGGCCTGCGTGGTGGGCAATTCGGTGGTCGCCGGCAACGGCGCCGCCCTGGAGGTCATCTACTTCGGTGACGCGGCGGATCCGGTCCGCGTTGGCCGCGTGGTGCTGCCCAGCGAGGTCTACGTCGTGGAGATGGCGGGAACCCTCGTCTTCGTCGGCATCATCGACTACGGGCTGATCGTGGTCGATATTTCGCAACCCGACACTCCGGTCGCGATCTCCCACGTCGACTTTCCCTCGCGGATCTATGACATAACCGTCAGCGGAGACACGGTCTTTCTGTCGGTTGGCGGCGCGGGTCTGCGTATCCTCGACATAAGCGATCCGGAGCACACGGTCGAGTTATCGCACTACATTCCCGAGGGGTACGTCTTCGAGACGGATCTGGACGGGGACATCGCCTACTTGTCCTGCGGGCTGTTCGGCCTGCACGTCCTGGACCTGAGCAACCTCTTCTCGCCGCAGCTCCTGTCCCAGACCATGCCCTTCGATGCGGTGTACGGAACCACCCTGTCCGGCGATCTGCTCTACTGCGCGGCGGGCAACGACGGCCTCGGCGTAATCGACGTATCCGCCCCCGCGGCGCCCGTTCCCATCAACGTTCTGGCAATGACCGGCATCGTCTGGGACGCGGTGCTGGACCCGCCGTACCTCTACATGACGGGTTTCAACTGTGGCTTCAACGTCTTCGACGTGAGCGCACCGACCGCGCCGGATCTCACCGGGCGCGTGATCTACGCCGGTTGTCTGGAAACGGCCGTCGGCGATGATCTGCTCTATGTGCCGACCAGTCCCTACGGCCTCGCCGCCATCGAGATCGACGCGTTCGGCGTGCCCGATCAGGTCGGCGTCTACGACGAGGGCGGTCATTCCGTGCGGGTGGATGTGGTGGACGGCATGGCCTACATGGCGGCCCGCTACGATGGCGTGCGTATCCTGGACGTGAGCGATCCCGGCAAAATCGTGGAGCATGGCCACTGGTCGGTGACCCACGCGCGCGATGTGAAGGTCGTGGGGGATTATGCCTACGTGGCGGCCGAACAGGATGGGTTTCGGGTGCTGGACGTGAGCGATCCCGACGCGCCCTTCGAGGTCGGCCACGTGCCGATGCTCTACGCCAACGGCCTAGTGGTTCGGGGCGACAACGTCTACGTGTCCGATCGGGTCACCGGCGTGGTGACCGTGGACATTTCCGATCCCACCGATCCGATCCAGATCGGCCAGTACGACACGTACGGGGACAACCTGTACGACATCGCCATCCGCGACTCGTACCTCTTCCTGGCCTACGGCTTCGACGGTATCCGTATCCTGCGCGTGAACAATCCCGCCTCACCCCTGCTCATCTCCACGCTCGACACCGAAGGCTTCAGCCAGGGCATTGCCGTGCAGGGCGATCTGGTGGCCGTGGCGGACGGCGCCGACGGCATACGCATGCTGCATGTCGCCGATCCCGCGTCGCCCATCGAGCTGGGACGCTACGATACCAAGGGGACCGCCGCCGCCGTGGATCTGCAGGGCGACCATCTGTATGTGGCCTCCTATCCCTATGGTGTCATCGTGCTGGATATCGCCGACCCCACCGCACCCGTTTGGGCGGGCATCTTCGATACGGCCGGCATGGCTCAGGCCGTTGTTGCGCGGCAGAACATGGTGTATCTGGTGGACATGGAAGACGGTCTGTGGATCCTGGATCACGATCAGGCCACCAGCGTCGACGACGGCGTCGTGCCATCGTCGCTCCTGCGCCTGTCCGCTTATCCCAACCCGTTTAATCCCCAGACGCGCTTCTCCTTCACGTTGCCCGCGCCGGGTTTTGTCGAGCTGGCTATCTATACGCCCGCCGGCCGCCGTGTATCGCGGCCCTTCGGCGAGGTTCTGCCCGCCGGGGCCCATGCCGTGACCTGGCGGGGCCTGGACGACGACGGCCGCCCGTTGCCGAGCGGCGTCTATCTGGCTCGTCTGAAATCGGGGGGAATCGCCGCTCTGCGCAAGATCGCGTTGATCCGGTGATCACGCGGGCTCGCCGGTCTGCCACTCGTTGCCCAGTATCATGTCGGTAATTCGCTCCAGGCCGGCACGATCGGCCTCGCCGAAAGCGTCCGGCTCCGACGAATCCACGTCCAGTACGCCCACCACACCGCCGGCGGCATCGCGCAGCGGCACTACGATCTCGCTCTGCGAGCGCGCGTCGCAGGCCACGTGTCCGGGGAACGCGTGGACGTCCGGCACGACCAGGGTTTCGGCCTGTTCGATGCTCGCCCAGCACACACCCTCCGGTCTCTCGAGAACCGCACAGGCCAGCGGTCCCTGGTAGGGGCCGACAAGCAGGACGTCATCCGACAGCAGATAGAAACCGGTCCAGAAGAAGTGGGGCATCTTGTGATGCAGCACGGCGACCGCCGTGGCCATACGCGCCAGCGGATCGTCGGTCTTCAGGTAGAGTTCGGCGATTTGGTCGGCGATGCGTGCGTAGCGTACCGCCAGGGCGGTGTCGTTTTTACGGGTCATGGCTGTCTTTCAGGTTCAGGGCAACAGTAGGCCATGTAGATTATCGCAAAACCTGCCACAGGGCCGCCAGGTTCATCAGCAGCGCCACGCCCATGTGAATGGCCGTACCCCCCAGGATGCAGCGGCTCTCGTAGGCGATGATGCCCAGGATATACCCGCCGAACACCGAGCCCAAGGCTTCGGGCATGGGTTTGCCGAAGTGCCACACGGCGTAGAGGCAGACCATGGGCAGAATCGCGCCGCGACCGAGCCAACGGAGCAGTCCGACCACCAGGAAACCGCGGAAGAAAACCTCCACGCCCACGAACCGCAGCGCGTAGCAGATCTCGTGCAGGCCGTAGGTGAGCGGCGTTGGCCAGCCCGTCGCCGTCTCGACCAGGCCGGGGCGGTAAATAGGATACATAAGCATAAAGGATGGCTGGAAGGATGCCCAGATGATGGGTCCGGCCATGATCAGCAGCATCAGGGTGTAGGGGCGCCAGGTGAAGTGGCGTCGCGAGAATCCATAGAGGTCGGGCTGCTCCCGATCCCAGATCCGGCGGGCAATCATCAACGGGACGATAAAGGCCACCGCGCGCACCAGATTGATCAGCACCTTGTTCAGGTACCAGATGACCGTCCGTGAGAGATCCAGATCGTCGAGCAGGCGCGGCGACAGGGAAAGGGCGCTCCGGTTCAAGACCAACAGCAATAACGCGAGGGCGCTGACCAGCCAGAAACGACCGTCTCGGGGGAGGGATACGCGGGTCAGGCGGGATTGCAACAACAACGCGCCGTAGAACGGCACCCCGTAGAAGGCCAGATACATGGGGATTTCCACCCAGGAGCCGGGGTGGGCGTTCATCACCGCCCGCTTGAAACCGGTCGAATAGTTGTAGACGAAGGCCGCCGTCAGCAAGACGCCCAGCAGCAGGTGCAGGCCCGGATGGACATGGGTGCGCAGGTGGTGTTTCAGGTATCCGATGATGTCGCGCATGATTTCCCCAGGCAACGGGTTAAGTGGATCGGTCCAGGGAAGCATAATCGCGTCTGAAAGGGAAGAGAAGGCGACCGACTTGAAATCGGGTCGTCGAATGGGGTAGGGTGGCGGTAGTTGAATATGCGACGCCCTAGCGGCGCGCCGTTTCCCGTATCGATTCGGAAACCGATGGCTCGGTCTGCATGTTCGGGCAGACGATCACCTCGCGACTCGTCACCGCCTGACCGCTGAGGGTGCCTGCGGTCGGATGCCGGCGGATAGCATCCGTGGTCTCGTCGGTCAGCGCATTGATGGTCTGGAGGGTCTCGTTGGTGGCGCGCAGGCGCTCCAGGTCGGACCGGCTATCCTGTTCCCGATTCATCATGGCCAGGGAATCCAGCGTATTTCGGGGGAGATGGCGAGGCGCCGGGGCGCTCTAACAGGCAATTTTCATTTTCGTGATTTTCTGCCCTTGTTTCTCGGTCATTTGATATTATCTTAGTCGTGTCAACAAATCTTGGGGAGCCAAGAACCAGCCTTCACCTCGGCAGGTGACATGACACTGAAGACCCTCAAAGCCGGTACCACTGCCACACTGATCGATATCGATCCGTGTAACGGCCTGCGTCTTCGTCTTATGGAGATGGGTTTGACCCCGGGTACCGATGTAACCGTGGTCCGCGTCGCGCCACTGGGCGATCCCATCGAGATCATGGTCCGCGGCACACGACTGTCCATCCGCAAGCGGGAAGCGGCCTTGATCCGCTGTCAGGCCGCCTGATCCGGCCGGAGGAAACATGGCCCCGCACACGGACCATCGCGCCTCCGATTTCACCGTGGCTGTCGCCGGCAATCCCAACTCAGGCAAGACGACTCTCTTCAACGCCCTGACCGGCGCCAACGCGCGCATCGGCAATTATCCAGGGATCACCGTCGAAGTTCTCACCGGCCACCTGAAACTGCCCGGGGCTGGACGCGCCCGTCTGGTCGACATTCCCGGCACCTACAGTCTCAACGCCCGCTCGCCCGACGAGGAAGTGGCCATCAATACCGTGCTCGGCCGCAAGGGAATCAAGCGGCCCGACGCCGTGCTGCTGGTGCTCGACGGCACCGCCCTCGAGCGCAATCTCTACATGCTGATGCAGTTGCTGGAGTTCGACATCCCCGTGATCGCCGTGGTCAACATGTTGGATGCCGTTCGCGACGACGGCCTGGAGATCAACTTCGACGCCCTGCGCGAGATCTTCGGCATTACCATCGTGGGGACGATCGCGCGTCGGCGACAGGGCGTGGCGCTGGTTCGCGAGGCCTTGGACACCCTGTTGACCGACCCCGACGCCAGGACGCGCCCCGGCTGGCTCTGGGAGCCCAACTCGGCCCTGGCCTCCGACCTCGAGACCTTCGACGCGCTGATCCAGGACGAAGTCCGCTTCCGCCTCGACACGCCCGGCGCCCGGCGGGCCTTCGCCCTCTGGCTACTGATGAGCGTGGTGCCCGACAGCATGCTCGAAGTCCGGCCCCGCCTGCGCGAACACACCCTGCAGACCCGCGCCCGTATCAAGGATGAGGGCCGCGACCTGGTCCGCGAGGCCGTCGCCGGCCGCTACGAGCACATCGACCGGCTTACGCCCCGCATCCTGACCCGCAGCGCGAACCGCAGCCAGAGGACCGAGCGCATCGACGCGGTTCTCACACACCCCGTCTGGGGCTCGGCGATCTTTCTGGGGATCATGGCGCTCATCTTCCAGGGGCTCTTTTCCGGATCGGACCCCTTCATCGGCCTGATCGAGGACGGTTTCGCGCATCTTGACGGTTGGATCCGCGCCCTCATGCCCGCGGGACTGCTGCGCGACCTGATCACCGACGGCATCCTGGCCGGCGTGGGGGGCGTGCTGGTTTTTCTGCCCCAGATCGTCTTTCTCTTCTTCTTCATCTCACTGATGGAGGGGACGGGCTACCTGTCCCGCGCCGCTTTCCTCATCGACCGGATCATGCGCAAGCTCGGCCTGCACGGTCAGGCCTTCGTGCCCATGCTCAGCGGCTTCGCCTGCGCCATACCGGCGATCATGGCCACCCGGACCATCGATAATCGCCGCGACCGTTTCCTGACGATCATGGTGGTGCCGTTGATCAGCTGCTCGGCGCGCCTGCCGGTCTTCACGCTGATCATCGCCCTGCTCTTTCCGGCCGCCGACAAGATCGGCTTCATGAGCACCGGCACCCTCATCCTGCTGGGCATCTACGTCGTCAGCACCCTGTTGGCGCTGGTGGCCGTGGGCCTGTTGGGCAAGACCGTCTTCAAGGGCACACCGCAGCCGTTGCTGCTGGAGCTGCCGCCGTATCGCCTGCCGGACACGCGCACCATCCTGCTGGTCCTGTGGGACCGTACCCGCGCCTTCCTGTCCACCGCCGGCACGGTGATCCTGGTGATGACCGTTGTTTTGTGGGTCCTGCTGGCCTTCCCGGGCCGCAACATGGACGGCCGGGAGGGTGAGGCTCTGGCCACTGCCCAGGCCGAGCAACTGCGCGGCAGCGTGGCCGGCCGCATCGGTACCTTCATGGAGCCGGCGATCGAGCCCCTGGGCTTCAACTGGAAGATCGGTATCGGCCTGGTCGGCTCGTTCGCCGCACGCGAGGTCTTCGTCAGCACCATGGGCGTGGTCTACGGCGTGGGGGGGGAGAGCGACGAGACCGACGCATCACTGCGCGCGGTCATGCGTCGCGATACGCGTCCCGACGGCACACCCCTGTGGACCCCGCTGGCCGGCCTGAGCCTCATCGTCTTCTTCATGATCGCCATGCAGTGCATGAGCACCCTGGCGGTGACTCGCCGCGAGACCGGCAGCTGGCCCTGGACCCTGTTCCTGCTGGGATACCTGACCACCACGGCCTACGTGGCGTCGCTGCTTGTGTACCAGGGTGGGCGACTCCTGGGCTACACATAGGCTTGCGCCCCGGCCCGCAATCGCCCATCATGTCGGCTCGACATTCACACGAGCCCCGGGGAAACGATCATGACAGCTCACAGCATCGCCGCATTGCTGGCCGGTAGGATACCGGTAGGTTCCGAAGTCGTCGTCAAGGGTTGGGTGCGCTCGCGCCGCGACTCCAAGGCGGGACTCAGCTTCGTCCAGGTCCACGATGGGTCGTGCTTCGATCCGATCCAGGTCGTGGCCCCCGCCGACCTGCCCAACTACGCCGACGAGGTGCAGAAGTTGAGCACGGCCTGCGCCGTGATCGCCACCGGCGAGCTGGTCGAGTCCCAGGGCAAGGGCCAGAGCGTGGAGATCCAGGCCAAGTCGATCGACGTGATCGGCTGGGTCGACGACCCCGAGACCTACCCCATGCAGCCCAAGCGTCACAGCTTCGAGTACCTACGCGAACAGGCCCATCTGCGCCCGCGCACCAATACGTTCGGCGCCATGGCCCGCGTGCGGAACTGCCTGGCCCAGGCCACGCACCGCTACTTCCATGAGAACGGCTATTACTGGATCCACACGCCCATCATCACCGCCAGCGACTGCGAGGGCGCCGGCGAGATGTTCCGCGTCTCGAC
>CAYYYS010000025.1:0-38720 GCA_964476155.1 uncultured Fibrobacteraceae bacterium | reverse complement strand
CCACTCCTATCGCCTCGGATGTCCCTCGTCGAGCCTGGCTACCCATTCTTGCCGTGAGTGAAGACCGCCAAGCTGCCCCACCGTTCCCGGGGATCATGTTCATTTCCCACGTCCCCATGTCACGCATATGTCTTGATCAGAGAGCCGGTCCATCTGCATGACGGACGGAGCACAGAGGTGTGTGGCACTGTTCTGGGGGCGTATGGAGGGTCCAGCCGCCAGGAGGGCGGCTGGACCCGGAATCCGAGCGAACCGGTCACAGGACGTGACCGGAGAGCGCCCCCCAGAACAGTGCCACACACCTCTGTGCTCTGCCCCGTTATCCACAGATGAATGGCCACTCTGGACCAAGACATAATCGTGACATGGGACGCGGGAAGGTCTATCATGGAGATGGGAAGTCGGGGAGACGACCGCGGGTCCGCGAGGACTCGAGGAAAGTCCGGGCTCCGCAGGGCAGGGTGCTGGGTAACCCCCAGGGGGAGCGATCCCACGGAAAGTGCCACAGAAAATATACCGCCACGACCTTCGGGTCGCGGTAAGGGTGAAATGGTGAGGTAAGAGCTCACCGGGCGTCTGGTGACAGACGTCGCATGGTAAACCCCACTCGGAGCAAGGCCAAATAGGGAAGGAGAGGCGGCCCGCCTCGCTGGACTTCCGGGTAGGCTGCTCGAGGCCGATGGTAACATCGGCCCCAGATACATGGTCGTCGTCGCTTCGGCGGCAACAGGACCCGGCTTACGACCGACTTCCCCACTTAGTGCTCTGTCACACCCCGAAATGGGGATTATACGGCCCGCGAGGGGCCATCTGCGGCGTTGCACTCGCTTGAATTAGCTGCGGCTAGTCCTGCGCTCGCGCGTCTTGCATCTGTCCTCTCTCGAACCGTATAATCCCCATTTCGGGGTGTGACAGAGCACTCGACATTCCTGATGAGCGGAGGCCGTCCCGAGGTGACGATCCGCGTCGGTAACCTGTACCTGTTGGAGCAAGCATTGCAGTTCGAGATGTCATTCGATGACGGAGCCGGATCCGGCCAGGGACTCGCTCGGGATGAGTGTGCGGAGACCGAGGGCGTGTTGACCTCGCGGGTCTGGACGCCGGCCGCCGTGCCGGACACGAGCGTGCTCGAGTCCGTGCGGCGGGTGCTGCCCTTGACCCAGCCCGTTTCCGATCATCTCGTGGCCTTGATAGCGGCTCGGGGGTACACCGAGTCCAATCAACTGGAACAGTTTTTCTATCCGACTCTCGACCATCTCCACGATCCCCTGCTGCTCGACGAGATGGACCGTGCGGTCGATCGTCTGCTGGCCGCCGCAGCGGCGGGAGAGAAGGTGGCCGTACACGGTGATTTCGACGTGGACGGTTTGACGGGCACCGCCATCCTCGGCGAACTCTTCGCCAATCTCGAGGTGTCGGGCCGTTGCATGGCGTTGTGCCCCCCCTTCGTGCCCGATCGCCTCAAAGACGGCTACGGTGTCGCGACCGCCAAGCTGCGGGCCTGGGGCGAGGAGGCCGTCGACTTGTTGGTGACCGTGGACACGGGGGCGGCCGCCCACGAGGAACTGGCCCTGGCCCGCGAGCTGGGCATGGACGTCATCGTTCTCGATCATCATCTCTTCGACGAGCGCCCCACGGCGGCCCTGGCCCTGATCAATCCCCGGCGCGAGGGGAACCGTTACCCCAACTCGGAGCTCTGTGGCGCCGCGGTGGCCTTCAAGGTGGTCCAAGCCATCCAGGCGCGGTCACCCGAAAGCCTGCCCGACGATTTCGCGTCATCGGTAATCGATCTGGCCGCTTTAGGGACCATCGGCGACCAGATGACCCTGGTGGGCGAGAATCGCACCCTGGTCTTGAGGGGCCTCGCGCGACTCCGCGATCGGACGACCATTCGTCCCGGTTTGGCCGCCTTGCTGTCGATTGCCGGGCTCGATGGGGGCTTTCCCGTTTCCGCCACGAATATCGCCTATCAGGTGGCGCCCCGACTGAACGCCTGTGGCCGTGTCGGCCGCGTGCAGGTGGCGCTGGATCTGCTCATGACGCGGGACGAAGACGATGCGCGCGAACTGGCCCGCGAAGCGGATGCCACCAACGAGCGTCGCAAGCAGACGGATCTGCAGGTCAAGGAGGATGCCGTGGCCCAGGCCCGCCCCTTTGCCGAGCGCGGCGACTGCGGCCTGGTTCTTGGCTCACCCGATTGGCACCGTGGTGTGATCGGCATCAGCGCGGCCCGTCTGGTCGAGATCTACAACGTGCCGACCATTCTCTTCGCTATCGAGGGCGGGGAGGCCCGCGGCTCGGCCCGCAGCGTGCCCGGAGTCGACATCAAGGCGGCCCTGGATCGCAGCCGGGACCGGCTGGTTCGTTACGGTGGACACCCGCAGGCGGCGGGTATGTCCCTGCACGCGGCGGACCTCGATGCCTTCCGCGCCGACTTCCTCAAGGCTCTCGCCGAGGACAGCGGCGGTGGCGGTGTCCCCGAACGGTACGATCTGGACCTGCCGCTCATGGAGATGACCGTCGACGATATCGCTCGTCTGACCCGCGAGATAACCTTGCTGGAACCGTTCGGCGAGGGGAACCGCTCTCCCATCTTCCGGACCGACGGGCTACGTCTGGCGCGATTGCCGGGCATGCTTGGCCGGACAGGCGAACACCAACGCTTCGCCTTTGCAGGCCCCGCCCGACCGGATGGCACCGGGACGCCGTCGTTGTCCCGCGATTTCATCTGTTTCGGCAGCGGACCGGCCTGGGTGAAGATGGTCAAAGAGGGGAACAAGCGCCCGCGCGATCTGCTCGACATGCGTTGGGACATCCTGTTCAAGCTGGAACCGAATACCTGGCGCCCGCGCAATCGGGCCTCCGTGGACCCGGTCCAGCAACAGCTGATCGATATCAAGCCTTCAGAGGCGTCATGAGCGACGGACTATCACATCGAGTCGGTGAGACCGATCTGGACGCCATGATGCGCGCCGTGGTGCGCAAGGTCGGCGTCTATAACGCGAATGCGGATCGTGACCGGCTGTGGCATGCGTTCCGTTACGGAAAGGATGCCCACGAAGGGCAACTGCGCAAGAGCGGCGAACCCTACTTCACTCATGCCCTGACCGTGGCCGGCATCCTGGCCGAACTGCGACTGGATGTCGACACGCTGGTCGCCGGGCTGCTGCATGATGTCGTCGAGGACACGCCGATCACCCTCGACGAGGTGCGTGAGATCTTCGGCGCCGACGTGGAACACATGGTCGACGGCGTCACCAAGATCAGTGACTTGCGCTCCCACAACCCCGACACACGCCAGGCCGAGAGCTATCGCAAGCTCGTTTTTTCCATCGCCCAGGATCCACGCACCGTCCTGATCAAGCTGGCCGACCGGCTGCACAACATGCGCACGGTCGAATTCCTGGCGCCGGACCGGCAGCAGGGCATGTCGCGCGAGACCTTGGACGTCTACGCCCCGTTGGCCCATCGCTTCGGCCTGGCCAAGATCAAGTGGGAACTGGAGGATCGGGCCTTCAAGGTCCTCGATCCCAGCGCCTACTTCGAGGTGGAGCGCGGCGTGAAGCAGAGCCGGGCGGTGCGCGAGCGGGTCATCGATGAGATCGGCCGCCCGCTGGGCGACGCCATGGCCGACGCCGGCATCAAGGCCGAGATCTCCGGACGCCCCAAGCACTTCTATTCCATCTACAACAAGATGAAGTCCCAGGACTTGCCCCTCGACCGCATCTACGACCTGTACGCCCTGCGCATCCTCGTCGAGGCCAAGGTGGACTGCTACCACGCCCTGGGCATCGTGCACAGCCTGTTCACGCCGCTGCAGGATCGCATCAAGGACTACATCGCCAACCCCAAGGCCAACATGTACCAGTCCCTGCACACCACCGTGCAGGTGACCGGCGGCAAGTTCCTGGAGATCCAGATCCGGACCAACGAGATGCACGAGCGCAGCGAGATCGGTATCGCCGCGCACTGGCGTTACAAGGGGGGCGACGACAAGGACGCCATCGACTTCTCGCGCATGGTGAGCTGGCTGCGGCAGATGATGGCCTGGGAAGAGGATGTGGCCGACCCGCGCGAATTCATGGAGAACATGAAGATCGATCTCTTCCACGACGAGGTTTTCGTCTTCAGTCCCGCCGGCGATCTCTTCCAGCTGCCGCGTGGGGCGACGCCCCTCGACTTCGCCTTCGAAGTCCATTCGGAGGTGGGGCTGCATTGTGTGGGCGCCAAGGTGAACGGCCGCATCGTCAGCCTGGGCACGCCTCTGGAATCGCGGGATACGGTCGAGATCATGACCAACAAGAACGCCCATCCCGGCACGTCATGGTTGGAGATCGTCAAGTCGGCCAAGGCGCGGCATCATGTGCGGCGCTGGATCCGCTCGACCCAGTTCGTGGACAGCGTGAAGCTCGGACGCGAGATCCTCACGCGCGAGATCCGCAAGCGCAAGCTCAACGTGGACATCGACCGTGACCTGGAAGCGGTGGGACAGGAACTGGGCTACACGGCCCTGGAAAAACTGCTGGCCGCCGTCGGCGCCGGTGACCTGACCCACGCCAAGGTTCTCAACCGTCTCGAGCCGCCGGAGAAGAACACGCCCCAGAAGCTCGTGGACATGGGCAAGGATATCTACGCCACGGTCATGCGGCGCCGGGTCTCGGGCGTGCGTATCCAGGATCTCGACAACATGATGGTGCACTACGCGCGGTGCTGCGAGCCGATCCCCGGCGACGAGATCGTCGGCCTGGTCACGCGTGGCCGCGGTGTCTCCGTTCATCGCGTCGGTTGCTCCAATATGGGCAGCGCCGATCAGGAGCGGCTCATCGAAGTCACCTGGGATGTGGAGGCGGACCAGATCTTCCTGGTCAAGCTCACCGTCACCGGCATCGATCGCAAGGGTTTGCTGGCAGACCTGAGCGATGCGATCCGCAGCATCGGCGTCAATATCCGCAGCGGCGATTTCAAGTCGGAAGCCGAGTTGGCCAAGGCCATGCTCCTGATCGAGGTGCGCAACCTGAACAACCTGGAGAAGGTGCTCAAGGCCGTGGGCCGTGTGCGTGGTGTCCAGCAGGTCGAGCGCTATCAGATCAGTTGAGCGGGAGGGGAACGGCGACGTGAGATGCGTAGTCCAACGGGTCGGCTCGGCTCAGGTGACCGTCGACGGCGAAGTGACCGGTCGGATCGATCGCGGCCTGCTCGTCCTGGCGGCCTTCGCACCAGGCGACGGCGAAACAGAACTGCGGTGGATGGCTGCCAAGCTCACCAACCTGCGTCTGTTCAACGACGATCAGGGCCTTATCAACCTTTCCCTGCGCGATGTGGGCGGCGGTATCCTGCTCGTGTCCCAGTTCACGCTCTATGGTGACTGTCGCAAGGGTAACCGGCCCAGTTTCGTGGGCTCGGCGCCGCCGGACGTCGCCGAAGGTTTGTACCGCCGATTCGGTGAGATACTGCGCGAGACCTGGGACACGGTGGCCGAAGGACGATTCGGTGCGGCCATGGACGTAACCCTCGTGAACTCGGGCCCGGTCACGGTCATCGTGGACCGCGACGCGCCTACCAGATCCGGAAGGACTGCGACTTGACGATCAGCCCCTTCGTCCCCTGGCCGGACGACCACACCCTCGTGCTAGCCTCGGCCTCGCCTCGCCGCGCGGACCTGCTGCGCGTCGCCGGTATTCCCTTCGAGATCCGGACCGCTCCCGAAGCCGAAGCGGGTGTCGCCGCCCGCGTGGGGCGTGACGATCCGGCCTATTACGCCGTCACCCTGGCCGAGGCCAAGGCCGAAGCCGTGGCCGCGACCCTGCCCGGGCGTCTGGTGCTCGGCGCCGACACCGTCGTCGTTCTCGACGGCGAAATTCTCGGAAAACCGCTCGATGCCGCGGATGCGGCCCGTATGCTCGGCGACCTGCAGGGCCGTCGTCACACGGTGGTCACCGCTATCGCCCTGCTGGGCGCCGCCAATGGTCCGTTGACGGCGGCCGAGCACACCGATGTGGAGTTCCTGCCCCTCGACTCGGCGACGATCGAGCGCTATGTGGCCACGGGCGAACCCAAGGACAAGGCCGGCGCCTATGGCATCCAGGGGTACGGCGCCATGATGGTGCGTCGTGTGGAGGGCTGCTACTTCAACGTGATGGGACTGCCGCTCGCCCGCCTGGCCGGATTGCTGCGCGAAGCGCTCGGCGCCACAACACCGGATGGACGATGATGACGACCCCCGCGACCGCTTTGCCTTTTCCCTTCCCGACGGTGACCTGGCGCGACGGCGCGGTGGTTCTCATCGACCAGACCCGTCTGCCGGGAGAACTCGTTGACCTGGTCTGCACGGACATCCCCACTCTCTGCGACGCGATCGTGCGTCTGGTCGTGCGCGGCGCGCCGGCCATCGGCGTGGCGGCGGCCTGGGGCATGGCCTTGTCCTGGGATCTTTCCGAGCGCACGGGGCGTGACGCAGCCGAGGCCCTGGACGCGCTGGTGGTCGATCACGAGCGGCTGGCGGCCACACGCCCCACGGCCGTGAACCTCTTCTGGGCGCTGGATCGCCAACTCGCCACCGCACGCGGCCTCATCGCGGAGAACGCCGACGTGAAGGCTGTTGGTGAGACTTTGAGGCGCGAGGCCACAGCGATTCGCGAGGAGGATCTCAGCCTCTGTCGTCGCCTGGGGGAGGCCGGTGCCGCGTTGCTGCCCGACGAGGCCGTGGTCCTGACCCACTGCAATGCGGGCGGACTGGCCACCGGCGGCTACGGCACCGCCCTGGGTGTGGTCTACGCGGCCGCTGATGCCGGCAAACAGGTGAGTGTCTTCGCCGACGAGACTCGTCCCTTGCTTCAAGGCGCGCGTCTGACCGCCTGGGAACTCCAGGCCCGTGGCGTACCCGTAACCCTGTTGTGTGAAGGCGCGGCGGGCAGTCTGCTGCGGACCGGGCGCATCGATGCCGTGATCGTGGGCGCGGATCGCATCGCCCGTAACGGAGACGTGGCCAACAAGATCGGCACCTATCCGCTGGCCGTTCTGGCTCGCACCCACGGCGTGCCTTTCTATGTGGCCGCGCCTTATTCCACCTACGATTACGACACGCCCGACGGCGCGGGAATCGAAGTGGAGATCCGCGATGGGGGCGAAATCGTCGCTTTTACCGATCGTCGGATCGCGCCCGGTGGTGTCGAGGCCTGGAATCCGGCCTTCGATGTGACTCAGGCCGATCTGGTGACGGCGATTGTCACCGAGCATGGTGTCCTGAAACCGCCCTATCTCGAATCGCTGCCGGTCCTGGCTGGCCGTTGATTGGCCGGACCCCATTTCTTGACATCCAGCCCTCCTTTTGCTAGATTCCCTCCCTTGCGCTTGCGGACGCCGCAAATGGCGGTATCCGTGCGTTTATGATGTGCATTACGGGAATACCGGATGGCTCACGGTCATCGGGAGTGGGTATCCCGCGCCATTTGGAGACGATTCACTGCGATTTTGTCGCCGGTTATTTCGGCCCGGATCGCATCTCGTCGCTCGTAACGGAACGTTCAGAAACGGACCGGCGAGCCTGGAGGCAGAGTCTTGAAGACCTACAGCATGAAACAAGCCGAGATCGCCAAGGAGTGGCTCGTCGTCGACGCCACCGGCGTCCCTCTCGGTCGTCTCGCCACGCAGATCGCTACGCTTCTGCGCGGCAAGCACAAACCGACCTTCACGCCCCATCTGGATATGGGCGACAGCGTGATCGTCATCAACGCCGACAAGGTCAAGTTGACCGGCCAGAAGCTGGACAAGAAGACCTACCAGCGCTACAGCGGGTATGTCGGTGGCCTCAAGGAAATCCCCATCCGCAAGATGATGGAGAAGCATCCGGAGTTCGTGGTAACCAATGCCGTGCGCGGTATGTTGCCCAAGAACCGATTGGCCCGTCAGCAGCTCAAGCATCTGCGCGTGTACTACGGCGCGGATCATCCCCACGAGGCGCAGATGCCCCGTGTGTTCGAGTTGCCCAAGGTGTCCTGAGTATTCACCCTGTCCCGTCGGTATGCCGCCGGGAGGAGGTAGAGACCTTGTCTGAGAGATTCTACGCGACCGGTCGCCGCAAGACCTCGGTCGCCCGCGTGTGGGTGACCCCCGGCGGTAGCGGAAAAATCACCGTGAACAGGAAGCCGGCCGCGGAATACTTCGACGCGACCCGCATCCAGACCATCAACGAGCCCCTTTCGGCGCTCGCCGAGGACCAGACCTACGACATCTGGGCCACGGTCAACGGTGGCGGCGTCACCGGACAGGCCGGCGCTCTGCGTCACGGTCTGGCTCGTGCGCTGGTTGCCGCCGACGAGGAGAACCGTGCCGCCATGCGCAAGGCCGGTCTCCTGACCCGCGACGCCCGCATGGTGGAGCGGAAGAAGTACGGACAGCCCGGCGCCCGTAAGCGTTTCCAGTTCTCGAAGCGCTAGACCGCGGACGTCGTTTCAAAGGGGCCGCATGGTCCCAAATCACGCACCCGTCCGGAGAAGGGGGCCGGTGGCGCTCATGAGCGTTCGCCCCTTTCGCTGAAGGGCGGGGAGGATCAACCAAAGTCCAGAAGGAGACAATCATGGCACAGATCGGCCTCAGGGAGCTGCTCGAAGCCGGAGTTCATTTCGGTCATCAGACCCGCAAGTGGAATCCGAAGATGCGGCCCTACATCTTCATCGCCCGCAACGGCATCTACATCATCGACCTGCAGAAGACGCTCCGCGCCATCAACAAGGCGCGCACCTTCCTGCAGGGCGTCGCCCAAAAGGGCGGCTCGGTCCTGTTCGTGGGCACCAAGAAGCAGGCCAAGGTCGCGGTTCGCGATATGGCCGAGAAGTGCGGCATGCCCTACGTGACCGAGCGCTGGCTCGGCGGCATGCTCACCAACTGGCAGACGATCAGCAAGAGCGTCGCCAAGCTCGACGAGATCGAGAACCTGCGCAAGACGGGCAAGATCGAGCAGCACTCCAAGAAGGAGCAGCTCGAGATCAACCGCAGCTTCGAAAAACTCAACAAGAATCTCGGCGGCATCCGCACCATGAAGGGGCTGCCTTCGGCCGTGTTCGTCATCGACACCGTCGAGGAAGAGACCGCGGTTCGCGAAGCCAACAAGCTCGGTATCCCGGTCGTCGGTATCGTCGATACCAACAGTGATCCCGACATCGTGCAGTTCCCGATCCCCGGCAACGATGACGCCATTCGCGCCATCACCCTCTACGCTCGCATGGTTGCCGATACCATCGGCGAGGGCCGCTCCGCCCGTTCCGAGGGCGCCGAGGTCACGGTCGCGGCGAAGTCGGACAAGCCCGACGAGGCCAAGCCCACCAAGGTGACCCTCGACGACGTCGCCAGCGACAAGAGTGAAGAGGCCACCAAGTAGTCAACGACACGAGCCCGTCCGCTGATTGGCGGACGGGCCGGTCCGTCCAGGGTCCCTGGATTTCTCAACACCTGACGCGGCCATAGCCGGTCGCTGCGGAGGCTAAAATGGATATCACCGCGAAGATGGTTGCCGACCTGCGTAAGCAGACGAACGCGGGCATGATGGACTGCAAGAAGGCCCTGAAAGAGTGCGACGGCGATATGGAAAAGGCTTCGGACTTCATGCGCAAGAAGGGGATCGCCAAGGCTTCGAGCAAGGCTGGTCGCGCCACGGCCAACGGCCTGTGCGAATCCTACATCCATCCCGGCGGCCAGGTCGGCGTGTTGCTGGAAGTCAACTGCGAGACCGATTTCGTGGCGCGCACCGACGAGTTCAAGGCCTTCGTTCATGACGTGGCCATGCACATCGCCGCGGCCATGCCCCAGGGCCTCGACCGCGAGGCGATCGACGCCGCGCTGGTGGAGAAGGAAGCCGAGATCTACCGCGGCCAGATGAAGGAAGAGGGCAAGCCGGACAATATCATTGACAAGATCGTCCAGGGTAAGATAGACAAGTTCTACTCTGAGGTTTGTCTCCTGGAGCAGAAGTTCGTGAAGGATCCGGACATGACGATCCAGGACCTCGTGAAGTCCAGGATTGCATCGCTGGGCGAGAACATGGAGATCAAGCGTTTCGTCCGCTATCAGATCGGCGGTTAACGAAGTTCGATGGGCCCGGACCGATGGGTCCGGGCCTTTTTTTTGTCTGGTCGACGACTAGTGCTCTGTCAAACCCCAAAATAGCGGTTTGACAGAGCACCGGATACGGATCGGGAAGGGAGTCGGCGTGACCTCACGCTATTCGCGCATCCTGCTCAAGCTCAGCGGCGAGGGACTCGGCGCTGGCGATGAGCCTTTCGCCCACGACAAGCTCACCGGTCTGGCGCGGGTCATCCGGCAGGCCAACCACGATGGCGTCGAGATCGGTATCGTGGTGGGCGGCGGCAATCTTTTCCGCGCCCGCTCGGCCAATCTGGACGTGCTGAACCGCGTAAGCGCCGATCACGTGGGCATGATGGCGACCTTGATGAACGCCACCGTCCTGCGCGATTACCTGCGCGCCGAGGGCCTGCGGGCGATGACCTTGTCGCCTCGCGAAGTCGTGCCCCTGTCCCGCGCCTTTTCCAGCGATCTGGCGTTGCCCCTGTTCAAGTCCGGGACCGTCCTGATCTTCGGCGGCGGTACGGGCAATCCTTTCTTCACGACGGATACCGCCGCAGCCCTGCGCGCCGTCGAGATCGAGGCGGACGTGCTCCTGAAGGGCACGCAGGTGGACGGCGTCTACGACAAGGATCCCCACACGCACGACGACGCCGTGCGTTTCGATCACCTCACCTACAAAGAGGTCATCGACCGGCGTCTGGGCGTGATGGACCTGTCGGCCATCACCATTTGCGAACAGCGTGGCCTGCCCATAGAAGTCTTCGACATCACCGATCCCCGCAATTTCACACGCGTGCTCAACGGAGAACTCGACGGCACGCGGGTTGCCAAGGAGCCCAAGTCATGACCAACGATCACACCGAGGAAGCCGAACTGGAGATGGCCGACGCCCTGGAGACGTTGGCCGGCCGCTTGGCGACGATTCGCACGGGCAAGGCCTCGCCCGCCATGCTCGATCCGGTGCGTGTGGATTATTACGGCGCCCTGACGCCGTTGAAGCAGCTGGCGAATGTAGGTGTGCCCGAACCCCGCCTGCTGACGGTCATCCCCTTCGACCGCGGCACGCTCGGGGATATCGAGAAAGCCATCCACGCCGCCGATCTCGGCCTGAACCCCATGAACGACGGCTCGATTATTCGTGTGCCCGTTCCCGAGTTGACCGAGGAGCGCCGCCGGGATCTGTCGAAGGTCGTGCGTGAATACGGGGAACAGGGCAAGATCGCCGTACGTAAGGTTCGCCAGCAGGTCAACGACCAGGTCAAGAAAGCGTCGGACCTCACCGAGGACGAGCAACACGATACCCGCGACCAGGTCCAGAAACTCACCGATCGGTTCTGCGAAGAGATCGATCAGCTCACCAAGGGCAAAGAAGCCGAAATCATGGAGATCTAGCCATGGGGGCCGATTCTAAAGACGATGCCGTCACCATCGAAGCGTTTTGCGAACAAGTGAAGCGTCGTGGTGGCCTGCCTCGACACATCGCGGTGATCATGGACGGTAACGGCCGCTGGGCGCATCGCCGACGGTTGCCCCGCGTGGCCGGACACCGCGCCGGCCGTCATTCGGTTCGGCGAACCCTCGAGACCTGCGGCCGACTCGGCGTCGATTACCTCACGCTCTACACGTTCTCCCAGGAAAACTGGAAGCGGCCCAAGCTCGAGGTCGACGCCTTGTGGACTTTCCTCGAGGAAGTGCTGGTGGTGGAGAGCGAGGCCCTCGCCAAACAGAACGTGCGCCTGGTAGCCAGCGGTGAACTGGACGCGATTCCGGACCGGGCCAGCAAGTCCCTGGACGGGGTTATCGACGCCCTCTCCGGCAACACGGGCCTGACCTTGAATTTGGCCCTGGCCTACGGCGGCCGCACCGAGATCATTCACGCCTGCCGCAGGCTGGCGCGGCAAGTCGCCGCTGGCGACCTGAAGCCCGACGCCATCGACGAGGATACATTTCGCGGGCAACTCTATGCCCCCGAGATCCCCGACCCCGATCTGGTGATCCGCACCAGTGGCGAGTATCGCCTCAGTAATTTCCTCATCTGGCAGTCCGCCTACGCCGAGATCTTTTTCACTCCCGTCCTCTGGCCCGACTTCGGCGAGCGTGAATTGCTCGAGGCCGTCGCCGACTACCAGGGCCGCGAGCGTCGCTTCGGCGGTGTGGAGGGTGAGACCGGTGATGGGGGAGATGGTGACCGGCGGCGATCGCTGCTGGACCCGGCCCGCTGGAAGAAGATGCTGAAGGTCCGCCCGTGAACTCCTCCCGGCAGAGCGACGATAAGCGCGGCGGCGAATCGCCCTGGCGCCGCTTCGTGAACGCCGACATCGTACCCAGGCTCCTGGTCATTTTTATCGGTGGTCCTCTGGTCGTCCTGGCGGCTTATCGGGGTGGACTGGTGTTCCGCCTGTTCGTCGGGCTATTCGTCGTGCTGGGGTTGCGCGAGTTTCTCGATCTGATGAAAGCCAAGGGCTACGGTCCTTTCGGGGGCCTGACCCTGGTCGCCGGATTGGCCTGGGTCTGGGCTGCTGCCGACGGTGGCGACCATTTGCCTCTCGTGCTCACGGCCACGGTCCTGGCTGTTATGGTATTTGAGTTATTTCGCAAGGACATGCAGCATCCTCTTGCCCATATTGCAATTACGCTGCTTGGGGTCATGTACGTTGGCTGGCTGGGGAGTTTCCTGGTCCAGCTGCGGGAGATCCCGTCGCCCGTGGGTGTGGATTACGCTGTGGGTCTGCGGGCCCTGGGGCTGACCGCCGCGATCACCTGGACCTACGATACTGCGGCTTATCTGGTGGGTGTGGCGATCGGGTCGCATCCGCTGCTCGCGCGAGTGAGCCCGAAGAAATCGCGGGAAGGCGCCGTTGGCGGCGCGATCGCCGCGGTGGCCGCAGGTTTCGTGTCCGCGCACACCTTCGTGCCCTTCATCACGCCCTTGCAAGGTGCGCTGATCGGCCTGGTCGGTGCGATCCTGGCCCAGGCGGGCGACCTGGTCGAATCCCTGCTCAAGCGGGACGCCGGCGTCAAGGACACCGCCGGTCTGCTGCCCGGCCACGGCGGCGTGCTGGACCGTTTCGATTCCTTCCTCTTCACGGCGCCCTTCGTCTACTTCGCGGTCACGTACCTGATGAGCCGGGGAGGATAGGCGTGACGCCATCCCCCGAGCCCCTCTACCACATCGGCCGCCGTCCGCGGGCGTTGTCCGAACCCGTCGGCGTGGTGCTGCTGGGCGCCACGGGGTCCATCGGCACCCAGACGGTGGAATTGGCCGAACGTCATCCCGACAAGATCCGTGTGCTCGGCTTGTCCGCCGGTGGACGCGTGGATGAGTTGAGCGATCTGGTTGACCGATTGGAGCGGGCCGGGGCCGCCGACACACCGGCCGTAACGCTGGCTTACGATGCCGCGCACCGCCGGGCGCGCGAGGACAAACGACTATCGCGACGCTTGCTGCCGCCCGGACGCGAGGGCCTGCTCGAATTGGCCGCCCTACCCAACGCGGCGTGCATGGTCAACGGCCTGGTGGGAGCCGTGGGACTCGAACCGACCCTGGCGGCGGCGCAAGCCGGACGTCGCATCGCCCTGGCCAACAAGGAATCCCTGGTGGTCGGCGGCGACCTCGTGCGTCGGGCGACCATTGCCGGTGGCGCCGAAGTGATTCCCGTCGATTCGGAACATTCGGCCCTGGCCCAGTGCCTGGTGGGACGCGGACCCGACGAAATCGAATCACTCACCCTCACCGCTTCGGGGGGGGCCTTCCGCACCCTGAGCCGGGCGGAAATGGCGTCGGTCACCCGTGCGCAGGTCCTGGACCATCCGACCTGGGACATGGGACCCAAGATCACCGTGGATTCGGCGACCCTCATGAACAAGGGTCTGGAAGTCATCGAGGCCCACGTACTCTTCGGTCTGCCCTACTCGCGGTTGGATGTGGTGGTGCATCCCGGCTCGACCGTCCATTCGCTGGCGGTTTTCCGCGACGGCGCGGTCATGGCCCAGCTGGGCGCGCCGGACATGCGCGTTCCCCTGCTTTACGCCCTGGCCGGCGAACGTCACCTGGACCTGGAAACCGCGCGGCTCGACCTGGCGGCCCTGGGCAATCTGCACTTCGAGGCGCCCGATCCCGAACGGTTCCCCTGCCTGCGACTGGCCCGCGAGGCCGGCGAGGCCGGCGGCAGCGCCACCATCACGCTCAACGGTGCCAACGAGGCTGCGGTGGCGGCCCTGCTGGACGACAAGCTCGCTTATACCGATATTGCCCGCGTGATCGAAGGCGCCCTGGCAGCCTTGCCGGCCGCTCCGGTCAACGACCTGGACGATGCCCTGGCCGCGGATGCCGAGGCCCGGCGCGTGGCCGAAGTCCTCATCGCGAAAAAACACGGCGCCTGACCCGGCGCCCCAGTGGATGGAGATAAGACGTGTTCCAGACCATCGTGGCTTTTGTGTTGACCCTGGGGATCGTGATCATCATTCACGAGCTGGGGCACTTCTCCCTGTGCAAGTGGACGGGGATCTACGTCAAGACCTTCTCCATCGGTTTCGGTCCCAAGATCCTGCGCAAGCGTTTCGGCGAGACGGAGTACGCCCTGTCGGTCGTACCATTCGGCGGCTACGTGAAGATGGCCGGCGAGGGTGTGTTGGAGGAGATCCAGGACACCGGGACCGGCGCCGCGCATCAGTATCCCATCGGCACGGCCGAGGGTGACCGCGCCGCCGCCCTGCGCGACGATCCCATTCCCGTCGAACGGCACTTCCGGAACCGCCCGACCTGGCAGCGTCTGGCCGTGGTCCTCGCCGGTCCGTTGGCCAACCTACTGCTGGCGTTCTTCATCTACACGATCATTGTCTGGTCGTTGGGCACGCCGGTCATTCCGGTAACCACGGTCGGCGTCGTCCAGGACGGGTCTCCCGCCGCGGAAGCCGGACTGCTGGTGGGGGATCGGATCGACACCATCGCGGGTGAAGAGGTGTCCATCTGGCGAGACGTTCGCATCGGCCTGAT
The DNA here is from genome assembly GCA_964476155.1 of uncultured Fibrobacteraceae bacterium. Taxonomy (GTDB): domain Bacteria; phylum Krumholzibacteriota; class Krumholzibacteriia; order LZORAL124-64-63; family LZORAL124-64-63; genus JAHIYU01. The sequence continues at coordinate 23,644 of CAYYYS010000025.1, read as the reverse complement.
CGGAGGTCCCGAGCCCGACCCCCTGGCGCCGCAGAGCGTCCCGTTCACCGTCGAGCGCGACGGGCGTATCCTGGAGATGAGTCTCGTTCCCCGTCAGGAGAACCAGGTCTGGTATCTCGGCCTCGAGCCCATGGACACCATGGTCGGGCTGGTGCAGAAGGGCGGTCCCGCCGCGGAGATGGGCCTGCGTACCGGTGATCGTATCCTGGCCTTGAACGATGAGGACGTCCATTCCTTCGGTGCCATCGCGCGGATCATCAACGCCCACGCCGATCAGAGCGTGTCTGTGCGTTGGGAGCGCGAGGGCGTGGTCATGGAAGCGTCCGTCGTTCCCGAAGCGGCGGAAGGCCGCCCCGACTCGACCATCGGACGCATCTTCTTCGACCAGTACTACGAATCCCAGCCGGTGGGCGTTTTCGAGGGGCTCCGCTTCGGCTATCTGGCGACGACCCGCACGATCAGCGCCACGTTCAGCACACTGTCGGATTTCTTCCTGGGTCGGCTGGGCATGGACGCGGTGGGCGGTCCCATCCGCATCGGCCAGGTGGCCGGCGAGATGCTGCGCTGGAGCTTCGGGCACCTCATGCAGTTCATCGCCTTCTTCTCCGTGAATCTATTCCTGTTGAACCTGCTGCCCATCCCGGTGCTGGATGGGGGGCACGTGGTCTTCATCCTGCTGGAAATGATCTTCCGCCGCCAGGTCCACGAGCGCGTGCAGGCCATCGCTACCCAGGTGGGCCTGATCATGTTGCTGTTGTTCATGACGTTCGTGATCGTCGTCGATGTGCTGAAACTCATACCCGGACGTTAACCCGGATTATTCGGACGGGGTTTCCTTTTCCGGGGGATCGAGCAGGGGCGCGCCCAGACGGCGAGCCTCCGGGGCCAGCACGAGGGAGTCCTCCTCGGCATCCAGGATCGATGCTATGAGAGTCTGCAGGGCGGCCTGGCGCTTGGTGTCTTCGGGCTGGTCCGCCCGGGCCTGGGCCAGGGCGCTGTCTCCCCAGGCCGCCGCCAGGGAATCGAACAGGGCCTCGCCGGTCTCGCGATCCATCAGCGCCACGGCGCGGGCCCTCTCCAGGACGATGAAGCGGGTGACGAAGCGGTGCTCGGCGGGCGTGAGGTCGTCCAGGCGAAGCGGGCGGGCGTTGTCGCTCCGACAGCCGCTCGACAGCAGCAGGACCGGACACAAGATCGTGTTCAGGACGATGCGTCGGAGGGTTTTCTTGCTGACGGGCATGGGCGTCTCCATGATATGCTGCCGGGAACGGATTTACGCCGGTGTCGTTTTAGCCCGGATTACTCATGAGTCACCTACTGCGGAGGCGCAGGTTGAAATCTGACAGCACCTTCTCGACTTCGCTCCCTCAACGTACCTACTGGTATGCCTCGGTCGCGAAGTCTTGTGAGGGCACTGTCAGATTTCAACCTGCGTCTCCTCGCTACGGTGACTCATAAGTAATCCAGGCTACTCCTGGTAGTTTTTACATCGTGATCGAGTGATGAGCAAGACAGTTCTGCAACCGCGAAACTTCCTGAAGCGCGCGACCCTTGCGGGTCTCGTGTCTTGCTGCTGTCTGTTGGCGGTCGCGCCGCCCGCCGGTGCGGTCAGCGAACTCGACTACGGGCTCGATCAGCATCTGCTCTACAGAATCCACATCGACGGTAACGAAACCTACACGGACGACGACCTCAAGGGCATCTTGAAGATCCGCGAGCCCCGCTGGTTCCATCCCCTGATGATTATCGGTCTGTCCGATCGCAAGGCGCGCTACCAGCCCCATCTGCTCGAAGCCGAGCTGAAGCTTGTCGCAGGTTATTACCATCAGCGCGGTTTTCATGATGTGACCGTGACGCTCGACTCGGTGGGGGCGGATCCCGAAGGCCGTGGCGACGTGATCAACATCCAGGTTGTCGAGGGACCGCGAACCTACCTGGGCGACGTGAGCGTCGTGGGCGAGATTGGCCTGGACACCGCCGACCTCCTCGAGGGTTTGCGGTACACGACGGGTGTGCCGGCCCCCGCGGATCTGAACGCCCTGGGGTCCGACATCTATCTCATGCGCACGCGCCTATGGGAACTCGGTCATCTTGACGCGTCCATCGTTCCCACCATGACCATCGCGGTCACGGACGTCCCCGGCCGCAACGACGCCTCGCTCGTCTACGCGATCAACGCCGGGCCGGCCTACACCATCGGCTCGATCACCGTGGAGGGGCAGCAGCTGAGTCGCCCGGAATTGATCAGCCGGGAACTGCGTGTGAAGGAGGGGGACCTGTTTCGCTGGAGCAACGTGGAACGCTCCCAGCGTCAACTGTTGGAGACTTCCCTGTTCCGGGACGTCAGCTTCGTCCCCGTCAATGCCGACACGGTCGCCGGCACCACCGACCTGCTGGTGCACGTCGTGGAACGAAAACCCGGATATTTCGAGTTCGGTTTCGGTGTGGGCAGCCGCGAGCGGATCCGTCTGCTGGCGGCCTGGGGACACAATAATCTCTTCGGCACGGGGCAGCGCCTGCGCCTGCGCACGCGCAACTATCTGAACTACGAGGACGTGCAGCGCCTGTCCGGGGGGACCGCCGAACCGGAACTCAATTACCACTACGACATCCTGCATACCTACCCGCGACTGCTAGGCAAGTTCACGCTGGACACCAACATCTACCTGGCGTTCGAGACGCGCGGCGAGTCCGGTCTCAACCTGGAGACACAGGGCCTGTCCTTCGGTACGCGCTTCCAGGGTGGACCGCGGGTGATCAACACGTTGAGGCTGCGCGTGGAAGAGGTGGATCCCAACCTGCATCCAGACGCAATCACGTCGTTGCGTGAAGCCTACGAATTAAGCGACCTGCGCTCCTCCGATACCCGGTCGGTGGGGTGGGACTTCTACGAGGAGCGACGCGACGATCCCCTACGCCCCGAGCGCGGTAGCCTGCGCACGCTACAATTCGAGGTAGGGGGTGGTCCCCTGGGTGGCGACAACTCCTTCGTGAAGCTCTCGGCCGGTATGCACGGCTACAAGCGAACGCCACTGGGAGGAGTGCTGGCGTGGCGCGTGAGCGCCGGCGCCGTCAGACCCTACGCCGGGTCAAAGGATCGCGGCGCCGACGGAGTCCCGTATCAGGAGCGCTTCTTCGCCGGGGGGGCCTCCACTGTGCGGGGCTATCTGCAGCGCAGCCTCGGTCCGCAGATCACGGACCAGGCGCTGCAAGACTCTCTGCAGCTCGCCAGTGATGTACCGCTTAAGGACAAGCCGGCCCGCGGGGGCAACTACCTGCTGCTCACGAACGTCGAATGGCGTTTCCCAATGCCCGTACTGAGCAAGTGGAACGTGAACGGCGTGATGTTCGTGGACGGCGGCAACGTGTGGGAGCGTGCGGAGGATATCCGTCTACGCAGCTTCCGCTGGCGCTCCTTTCCGCGCGATCCCGACGATGAAGCGGCGACCAAGCTTTGGGACTACCGCTACAGCGTCGGCGGCGGCGTGCGTATCGACACGCTGGTGGGACCGATCCGTCTCGACGTGGGCTTCCCGCTGAAGCGTGCGAAATTGGTGGTGGACGAGAACAAGACCGAGACCGAAGCCAGAGTCATCTATCACTTTTCACTGGGGTTCCCGTTCTGATGCGTTGGCGCATGGGCAAGAAGAGGGGGACGTTGCTGGTGGCGCTCATGCTGATCGCCGCCGCCGTCTGGTGGGTGATCACGCACCCGGACCTGCTTACGCCCTACTTCGCACAACTGGCCACACGTCACTTGTTGCGCGACAGCGACGGCGACCTCCAGATCGGCGCCTTCTCGGGCAACATGCTCAAGGGCCTGACCCTGTACGATGTGACCCTGTCCCTGCGCGGCGAGCGCGGCGCGGCCATCGACGTGGGCGTGGATACGCTGTCGGTCGATTACAGCTTCGGCGAGTTGTTGCGCAGCCCGCTGCGTCTGCGCCGTGTCGGCGTCAGTGGCGCCGTTTGCCTCGCCCGTCGCGGCGATGAACCGCCCGTCGACGCATCGGTCGAACCGGGCAGTCCCTTCAAGCTGCCTCGTTTCCGGGTGGATGACCTGGAGATCGTCCGGTCCACGATATCCCTGTCCGGCCCTCGGGGACGCATCGAGGAGGAAGTGCGCGACATCGCCTGGCGCGGCACCGTCAGGGCCGACACCGCGCTGACGCTGACCTGTCGGAGTGGCGACCTGGACTGGGTCAGCCGGGACTGCCGGTTCGCGGCCCTGTCCGGACATCTGACCGTGGACGACTTCCGCATCAACACCGAACAGTTGCTCGGTACCTTGAACGGGCACGCCATGACGGCCGCCGGTAATCGTCACCACAACGGCGATCTCTCCCTGCGCCTCACCGCCAACGGTATTTCGACGCCCGAAATCGAGGATCTCATCGACATGCAGCTCGGCTTCCTGGCCGCCGGCGACACGCGGCTCGAGTTGACGACCCGGGCCGACTCCCTGTGGCTGGACATCGCTTTCCAGGGGGACTTGGCGGGATATCGACTCGAAGGAATGCAGGGGCGCAGTCTGCTCGCCGACAATATCCTGACCTGGCACCATCTCGAAGGCCGTATCAACGGCGCCTGGTTCTCGGGCCGCGGTCACTTCGACGTGGGCGATCCCGGCGATGTCGTATTCCGCTTGACCGGCGACGTGGCCGACGTCGATCTGGCCAAGGATCTCGTCCCCGACATCGGACTGCCCGAGTCGGACGGCTGGGGTTGGCTCAGCCTGTGGCGGCGCGACAGCACCAATGAGACGCGTGTTAGCGGCTGGTTGCGGGACGGTTACATCGCCGCGGTTCCCTTCGACTCGGTCAGCGTTTCGATCGAGGCCGACGACGCCGGTGTGACCTTCCATTCCCTGGAGCTGAGCCACGCGGACCAGACGGCCCATCTCACCGGTTACGCCGATACGAGCGGCGCCTTCCTGGGGCGGTTGGAGATCGAAGCCCGCGACCTCTCCACACTGCCCGGCGAATGGCCGTCCCCACCGCTGGCGGGTGCCCTGCAGGCCTCGGGTACGTTGACGGGCCAGGATCCGGTCTACGACTTCGAAGGCGTGGTTGCCATCGCTTCGGTGGAGCTGGGGCCGGTCCGCATGGACGGCTGCCGGGCCGATATCACGGTCGAGAATATCCTGGGCTTGCCCGAGGTTTCGGCCGAGATCGCGGGGAACTCGCTGATTTGCGCTGGCGTGCGCCTGGGCACCTTCACCACCGGTGGCGTAGTGACGTCCAAGGCGGCCATCCTGCACCATTTCAACGCACAGAACGGCGACACCACGCTGGTATTCCGCACCCAGGCAGACTTCGGACCGGCGGCTGTCGACTTCTACCTGCCGCAACTCGAATTCGTCCTCGATGGCAACAGCTGGCGGCTCGAGGAGCCGGCCCGTTTCAAGACGGGGGACGGGTTCTTCAGTCTTGATCCGACGGCGCTGGTATCCGAGTACGGGGCCCTGCACGCTTTCGGCGTGTGGGACGAGTCCGGCGACCATTTGGATGGCGAAGTTGTTCTGGATCGTTTCGATCTGGACCTGGTCAATTCGCTCATGGCCGGGGAAGGGCGGCTCAACGGCGATTTGACGGCGGTCCTGTCCCTGGGCGGTACACCCTATGAGCCCCTGCTGGGACTCGAGGCCCGGCTCGAGGCGTGCAGCCTGCCGCTGGCCACCATCGACAGTCTCACCGTGGCGGCCATTTTCTACGACGACAGCCTGGACATTCGTCGTCTCGATCTTCACAGCAACCACGGTCGCGTGAAAGGGAGCGGTGTCCTGACACATCGGGGCGTGGATCCCGAGGAGTTCTGGCCCGGCGCGTCCCTTAACCTGCACCTCGACATCATCGGCGGCGACTGGGCGTTCCTCGATCAGTTCGCCATCCCGTCGCTGGATCGTATCGCCGGTACCTTCGACGGCAGTGTGGACGTAGCCGGCACCACCTATGCGCCCGAGCTCGAGGGCCACCTGGTCAGCACGCCCTTCCATGTGCACTGGCTCCATCTCGATGAGCTCACCGGATCAGTCAGTTACGACGACGGGCAGCTGACCCTGGGCGCCCTGCAGGGTCGCAAGGAGGATCTGGCGCTCACCGGACGCCTCGAGATCCCCCTGGAATTGGATTTCCACACCGAACCGGTCTCGCCCCTGGACGGTCCCTTCTACATGCAGATCACTATCCCGCCGGAGACTGATCTCACGGCCTTGACGAGTCTGTGCAATGCGTTCGTGGAATCCGGTGGACGCGGTGGTCTCGACCTGATCGTTTCGGGTCCGGCGGAACATCCGTATTATTCAGGCAGCGTCGAGGTCGCCGAGGGCTCGTGCGTGATCCGGGGCCTGAGCGAGGTTTACCGGGATGTCTCCTGCACCGGGAGTTGGCAGGGTGACATACTGACCATTTCCGATATCCAGGGTCGCGAAGGCGCCCGCGGCACGTTGACCGGCGACGGGACGCTGACGTTCAAGGGGCTCGAACTCGAGCGCTTCGATTTCCAGTTGGCCGCCGATCGTTTCCTGGTGGCGTCGATCCCCGAGCTGCGCGCGCTGGTGCGCAGCGACGACCTGACGTTTGCCAGCGTGAAGGTTGGCCCCGACAGTTTGATTGTGCCCCGGTTTTCTGGTGAGTTGGAGCTAATCGAGGCCCGCTACGTCGGCGACTTCTCGGAGCAGCCATCCCTGAGTGACCCCCGCGTGGGGACCGTGGCGCCCGATTGGCTGGCCGATTTGAATATACAGGCGCCGCGTAGCAGTGGACGCGTCGTCAACAGCACCATGGAACTGGATCTGGGCGGAAACGTGAGGCTGGTGCGTGACCTGGACGGCATATACCTGCGCGGGACGATGGATATCAACCGTGGCCATCTGCCCGTGTTCAACAACGATTTCAAGGTCACCCGAGGTTCCCTTGATTTCAGCCAGGAAGTGGGTGTGATCCCCTCGATCGACATGACCGCGGAAACCAGTGTGCGCCTGCCGGCGCCCAGTGGCGAGACGCGACGTCTGGAGAAGATCTATGTCGACGTGACCGGCTCGGCCATGGCGCCGGTCGTGGCATTCCGGTCGGAGAGCGGTTACGCGCGCTCGAACATCGAGCGCATGCTGTTGGGCCTGTCGCCCCATGCCACCGACGCCCAGACCGATTCCGCCATTCGTCAGGGCACCATGGCGGCGGGTTTCAACCTGCTGGAGCGCGAGGTGGCGGCCGAACTCGATCAGTTGGACACCTTCGATATCGAGAGCGGCCGGGTGCGCGAGGACGGCACCACCCAGATGCTCATCGGTGTCGGCAAGTACATCGGCCGCGACCTGTACGTGAAGTTCGCCCAGGCGGTCACCGACCAGGACCGCGAGGTGCTGGTGGAATACCAGATCAGCAACCATCTGCTGTTGCAGTCGGAGATCAGTCGCCGGCTCGACGAGGCACTCGGCAACACGACCTACAGCGTCGACCTGAAGTACCGCTTCGAGTATTGAGGGAGAGCATTCGATGACCCTGCGACGGATCCTGCTGGCGACCCTGATGACGCTCGTTGCGGGCGTGGGCCTCGCGCCGTCCCGGGCCGACGCCTACTACTTCGGCCGCAACAAGGTCCAGACCGACGACGTGACCTGGCAAGTCCTGGTCACGCCCCACTTCGAGATAACCCATGTCACCGAGGCTACCGACCTCGCGGTCCGCGCGAGCATCATCGCGGAACGGACCTACCGGGAGTACGCCGACCGCCTGGATCACGACCTGGAGAAGCGCGTCCCCTTCATCCTCTACGCCTCCCATTCGGCGTTCGCCCAGACCAATATCTCGGACGAACTGCTGGGGGAGGGGACCGGCGGCTTCACCGAACCGATGCGTAACCGCATGGTGCTGCCCTATGCCGGTTCCCATGCGGACTTCGTTCACGTGATCCGGCACGAAATGGTACACGTCTTCATGTTCGACATGGTCTTCGGCAGTTCGCGGAACCAGATCTCCCGCTCACCTTTTTTCCGCATCCCCCTGTGGTTCGCCGAAGGCATCGCCGAATGGTACAGCAGCGGCTGGGACGCCCAGGCCGACATGTACGTGCGCGATGCGACCACCAACGACTACCTCTGGCCGCTGTCGCAGGTGGGCGGGTTCATGGTCTACAAGCAGGGGCAGGCCGCCGCCCGCATGATCTCCGAGACCTACGGCGAAGAGAAGCTGGTGGAGATGTGGCGAGCCCTGGCACGCCTGCGCAGCATGGATCGCGCGGTCAGCCATACCCTCGGCCTCGACCGGGAGGATCTGAATCGTGACTTCCAACTGGATATGCGCCGGCGCTATTGGCCGTCCTTCGGCCATCTCGAACCGCCCGATGAGGCCGCGCGTCGCCTGACCGATCACGTTGAAGAGAAGATCGGTTTCAACCATCGGCCCGCCATCTCGCCCGACGGTCGGCACGTGGCCTACTTTTCCGATCGCGACGGGCTGGTCAGCCTCTATCTCATGTCGGCCCTGGACGGCAAGGTGCTCCGGCGCCTGGCCCAGGGATACCGCGCGAATCGATTCGAGAATCTACGGCCTTTCCAGAGCGACATCGCCTTCGATCCCACCGGCCGCGAGGTGGCTTTCATCGCCCGCAGCGGCAACACCGAGACGCTGCATACCATCGATGTGGCTTCGGGAGACGTGACCCGCTCGCTGAGTCTGGGCCTCGACGGGGCCACCTCGCCCACCTGGTCCCCCGACGGACGCTGGCTCGCCCTGGTGGGGACGGTGGCCGGCCGCACCGATCTGTATCTGCTGGATTTCGTTGGTGGGGACGGCGGACCCGCGCGATTCTTGTCATCGCGCGGGTTGGACGGTGGTGTCCGGATCATGCGCATCACCGACGACGTGGGTGACGAGGCCTCGCCCGCCTGGTCGCCCGACGGCTCGACCCTGGCCTTTGCGCACAACCCGCGCGCCGAAGTGATCTACGAATTCGAAGTGGACGAGGACGGTGCGCGTCGCCTGCTCTGGGCCCGCTACAACGACGGCGACGGTGCCGTGGCGGCCGGCCACGAGCAGCCAGCCGACCTGGTCCTGCTGAATCCCTTCACCGGGACGCGCCACGCCCTGGCTCCCGCGGCCGGCGCCTGGCGCGACCCGGTCTGGATCGGGGACCGTGATCTCTGTGTGGTTGCCGACGGCAACGGGGTCGACAACCTGGCGCTGCTGCAGCTCGCCCCCGGCGCCGCCGTCGTGGATTCGGTACGCATCCTGACCAATGTGGCCGGTGCCGTCTCTCAGCCCAGCTATGCGCCCGCGGCCGATCGCCTGGTCTTCGGCGGTTTCCATCGTGGCGGCTGGGACGTCTACTGCGCCGACGAATTCGCAACCTGGCGCGAGCGGGACCCGGCCGGCGAGGCTCCCGGTCCCGTCGCCCTGTCACCGCCGGTCCTCTCCACGCGAGACGCGCCCCCACGGCCCATCGCCGACCCGGACAAAGTGGGCGAGATACACGACTATCATCCGCGTTTCTCGGTGGACATGAGCGGGACCATGCAGGGCGGGGTCGTCTCCTTCTCGCCGCAGGCCGGTCTGGCCATGGCCAACATGATCCACCTGAGCGATCTGCTGGGCGACCACCGCATGACGTTCCTGGTGAACGTCTACGGATCGCTGGGGGACAGCGATCTCGCCGCCTCGTACGCCTACCTGAAGCGCCGGATCGACGTGGGAGTCGGTCTCTTCCACTACAAAAGCTACTACAACTCGGTGTTGACCAGCGTGGGCGAGGTGTTGCCCCGGGACACATTCTTCAGTGAGCGCAACTACGGTTTTTTCGCCACGGCCGCCTATCCCTTCAGCACCTTCGAGCGCCTGAGTTTCAGCCTGCAAGCCATGGCTTCCGAGCAGACCAACTACAGCGTCGACCCGAGTGGCCTCTATCTGTCCGAGTCGGCCCAGGTCACCTATCAACTCCTGCAACCCATGCTGACCTACACGCACGACAGCGCCTATTACGGTTACTACGGCCCGATCACCGGCAGCCGCCTGCTGATGCAGTTCACACCCACGGTTCCGGTCGGGGGTAAGACGCTGTCGCGCCAGACCGCCGTGTTCGACTATCGGCATTACTGGCTGCCGTGGCGTCGCAACAGCATCGCCGTGCGTCTGCTGGCGGCCGGCAGCTTCGGCGCCGATTCGCGCGCCTTCGTTCTCGGCGGGCCCTTCACCCTGCGCGGTTACGATTTCTACGACTACCAGACAACCACCCATCTGGCAGGACCCAAGTTCGTCCTGATGAACCTAGAATACCGATTGCCCCTGTTGGATGCCCTGATCTTCGGCTGGCCGGTGCGGTGGGGATTCGGCCCCATCGGCGCCACGCTGTTTTTCGATGCCGGCGCGGCCTGGACCGACACGTTCCAACCCTGCGGATACGACTCATCCGGCCGCTGGGGATTGGAAGACTTGCGCGGAGCCTACGGAATTGGTATAAGAACCGCCCTCGGCTTCATCCCCCTCAAGTTCGACTGGGGCCGCCGCACGGATCTGCGCGGCGCGGGACGAACCGAGTTCCATTTCAGCATTGGCCCGGAATTCTAGTCACACCACGCCAGGACAAACACTCCATGGACCTGACCACTCTCAATGATTGCCAACTCGACGCGGTTACGTCAGACGACGGCCCCGTCCTGGTGGTCGCCGGCGCCGGCAGCGGCAAGACCCGGGTTCTTACGACCCGTATCGCCTGGCTCCTGGATCAGGGGCGCTGTGATCCCTGGGAAGTCCTCGCCTTCACCTTCACCAACAAGGCCGCGCGCGAGATGCGTGAACGGGTGGACGATCTGGTGGGTGAGGGGAAGGCGCCGCGCTGGGTGGGCACCTTCCACGCGACCGGTGTGCGCATGCTGCGCAGCGACGGCGCCGCGGTGGGTCTGGACCCATCCTTCGCCATCTATGACACCGACGACAGCACGCGGCTGATCCGCAAAGTCGCCGGTGACCTGGGTGTGGACGTCAAGCAGTACACGCCGGGGTTGCTGCGCTCGGCGGTCAGCAAGTGGAAGAGCGAGGACGTGTCACCCGACCAGGCCGCACGCGAGGCCGATGATTTCCGCGCCGAAAAGATCGCCACGGTCTACGCCGCCTACGAGAAGGGCTTGCGCGAGTGCAACGCCTGCGACTTCGACGATCTCATCCTCAAGACCGTCCATCTGCTGGAGCAGCACGAATCCGTGCGGGACAAATACGCCGCCCGCTTTCGTCACGTGCTGGTGGACGAGTTCCAGGACACCAACCCGCTGCAGCTGATCCTGGTCAAGGCCCTGTCGTCGATGTACGGCAACCTGTTCGCCGTGGGAGACGACGACCAGTCCATCTATTCGTGGCGCGGCGCGTGCGTCGAAAACATGCTCGACTTCGACACCTACTTTCCCGGCACCAAACTCGTGCGTCTCGAGCAGAACTACCGCAGCACCGGGAACATCCTGGACGCCGCCAACGCCGTCATCGCCAACAACAAGCAGCGCAAGGGCAAGAATCTGTGGACCGAGGACGGGCCCGGTGAGCTGTTGACCGCCGAGCAGATCGGGGACGAGGAGGATGAGGCCGCGCAGCTCGTGGATATCGTCAGGGAAGAATGCGCGGGCGGTTTGCGGCGGGGCGACATCACCGTCCTCTATCGTACCAATGCCCAAAGCCGCGCCCTGGAAGACGCCCTGCGCCTCGCGTCGATACCCTATCAGATCGTCGGCGCCACGGCCTTCTATGAGCGGCGAGAAGTCCGCGATGTTCTGGCCTATCTGAAGCTGACCAACAATCCCCGCGACATCCTCTCCGCCCAGCGCGTGATCAACGTGCCCAAACGACGGATCGGCGACACGTCGGTCGCACGCCTGACCGCTCTGGCCGAGCGGGAAGGATACAGCCTTGGAGAGGCGGCGGCGCAGACCGGTCTGCTCGAGCAGGAGATCAACGGACCCACCTGCCGGCGCATCCGCGAGTTCTTCGAGATGGTGACGAACTGGCGCGCCGCCCTCGAAGAGATGACCGTGCCCGAACTGGTGGAACGCGTGGTGGAGGACATCAACTACGTGCATCATCTGGAGCGCGACGATCCCCTGTCGGCCTCGACCCGCAACGAGAACGTGGCCGAATTGATCAACGGCGCCTACGCCTTCCACGAGGGCAGCGACGGCGGCACCCTGGCCCAGTTCCTGGAGCAGACCGCCCTGGTGGCCGACGCGGACACCATCGAGGACGACGAGGGTGTCGTGCGCCTGATGACCGTCCACGCCGCCAAGGGGCTCGAGTTTCCCGTGGTTGTTATCGTGGGCGTGGAGGAGAATCTCATGCCCCACGCCTCGAACCTGGACGACCCCGCCACCCTGGAGGAGGAGCGGCGGCTCTTCTACGTGGCGCTGACCCGGTCGCGGCGACGGGTCCATCTGCTGCATGCGCGCATGCGCCGACGTTTCGGCCAGCGCGACCTCTGCTTGCCGTCGCGATTCCTGGGCGAGATTCCCGACACGTTGGTGGAGCGACGGGGAACGTCGCCGGTGGCCCCCGGGTCCGTGGCCGAACTGTTCGGCGATTCCCCACCCCGCTGGCGCGCTCCGGATCGTAAGGTCGCGCGGAGCTCCCGCACGCCGTCACCGCCGTCTTTATCAACCGTGGATTGGCAGCAGGATACTTCTCAGGATGAGGTGGGTTTTTATCCGGGCCAGCTCGTGACCCATCCCACACTGGGAGCCGGCAAGGTGGCCCGGGTCGAGGGCAGTGGCGATAACCTGAAGCTCAGCATCGATTTCCCCGATGGTGAGCGCCGCCATTTCCTGGCCCGTTTCGCCAAGATCAGTCCCCTTGAGTGAGGCGCGATTCCCGCTTGGTCCGCGTATGGTTATCACATAAATGAAAAATATGTAATAAAAAGAATTCCGCACTCAAGTAAGAGAATAAGTCTGGGAACCGTGGCGGGAGTGATCTTGCCCCTTATCTCATGTTGGTCGTGGTTATCGGGTAAGCAGCACTTTGCAGCTGGCGCGACGTCCATCGATTCGGACCGCGAGCCAGTAGACGCCGGTGGCCACCGCGCGTCCCAGTCCGTCCTCACCGAGCCAGGTCCAGGCATAGGGATCGTCCCGGGCCGTCAGATCACCCAGGTCCCAGGTGCCCAGCTCCCGGCCGCGCGCGTCGTGTAACGTGATGCGGACGGGGCCGTCGCGGGTCAGTCCGAAGGAGAGGGTCGTGCCGTCGGCACCGACCGGGTTGGGCCGGGGCGGCGACAGGACCACGGCGGGGGGGGGCAACTCGCCGTCGGTCAGCAGCAACCAGCCTTCCGGGTCCAACTCTACACTCAACAGGTCGCCCGCCAGGTCCCAGCGGAAATCCGCGCGTCGCGTGTCGAGGCGAACCCGCCTATCGTAGACTCCGGCGGTGGTGGTCAGTCTGACCGGCAGGACGAGGTCGAAGATGAGCGTCTGGTCCTGGTGAAGATACAGGGTGTAGCGGGTACGGCCGTCGGACAGGGGATTGCCGTCGATCGCCCAGCTCAATTGGGGTGCCGCGGTGGTTTCGAGCCAGGGTTGCAGCAGGGACGAGACATCGGTACCCGCGGCGGTCGAGGCCGCGGCGATCATGTCCGTGGTGGTGACGTGGCCGTAGGCCCGGGCCGGATCGGCGACGTAGTCGTGCAGGAAGCGGAAGAAGGCCGCATCGCCGATGGCACCGCGCAGCATGTGCAGGACCCAGGCGCCCTTGTGATAGATCAGGGTGTTGGGCAGGATGGGGTCTGGGTCGGTCAGGACGCCGTCGCCGGTGAACAGGTCGGGATGCTGATCGGGTCCGATGCGCCACATCTTGTGGAAGTAGGCCTCGCGGCCCTGGGTTTCTTCCAGCCACAGGGCCTCGCAGTAGGTGGCGAAGCCCTCGTTGAGCCAGATGTCGGCCCAGACGGCGGGCGTGATCAGGTCCCCGAACCACTGGTGCGCCAGTTCGTGGAGCAGGAGAGTGGCGAAACGGCCGTCGCCGGTAAAGGCGAAGCTGCCTATGCTCGAGCAGGTCTGGTGCTCCATGGCGCCGCCCCACTTGATGCCTACCTGTCCGTAGCGTTCGGAGGCGAAGGGATAGGGACCGCAGAGGGATTCCATGAAGGTGATCATCTCGCAGGTCGGCTCGAAATCGCTGCGCGCCGCCGTTTCCTGATCGGGATGGACGTGGTAGGTCAAGGGCAGAGGCCCCGCCGCGGCCGCACAGTCCTCCGACCACTCGACATAGCGCGACACGTTCACGCAGACCAGGTAGGTCGACAGGGGATACGCCGTTTCCCACACGAAGCGGCGCCAATCCGGTTCGACATCGCTTTCGCCGGTCAGCAGGCCGTTGGCGACCACGCGCATGGTGTCGGGGACGGTGACGGCGATCGACACGGTGGCCTTGTCGGCGGGGTGGTCCTTGCACGGCCACCAGCTGTGGGCCGACCAGGGTTCGCTCACGGTGAAGACGATCCGGTCGCCGGGATTGTCGGGCGAGTCGCCCGTGCCCCGGAAGAGCATGCCGGCGTTGAAATTTCCGTGGGGCAGGGTCGCGCCGTGATAGTCGATGCGCAACTCGGTCGGACTCGAGAGGCCGGTGGGTGCGAGAATGAGCAGTTCCTCGTTGTTGCGCGAGTAGTCGAGAGGTGTGCCCTGCGCGTCGATCGCGTCGACCGCTAGGGTCGGCACCAGGTCAAAGACCAGGGTGTCGGGAACAACACCGCCGGGGAAATCCAGGTGGATGATGACCGAGCCGGCGATCGTGGCGGCTTCGGGGTCGATGCGCAGGTCGAGGGCGTAGTGGCTGACGTCGAAGCCGCGGTCGCCGTCGCGGGGACGCATGTCGTCTTCGACCAGGAAGGGCGCGATGACGCGGGGACGCTCCCAGTCCGCGACATCCACGGGGGCGGGCGTAACGGCGGCGGCGCATGACGCGAGGAGACAGACCGTCGACAGGATCGTCAGGGCGCGCAAGGAGTCGTTCCTTCCAAGGGGGCGTCGGATCGGGTATCTTCTGGCCATGATACTCGTAAAACGTCGTCTACCCAAGGGATGGAAGTACAATGGAAGGACGTCGCCATGGACGTCGATACCGCATTGATCCGTCGGCTCGAGGCGTTGACCGGTCTGGCTTGTGACGATCGTGAACGGGAGGGCCTGCGCGGGGATCTGCATGGTCTGCTCGACTACTTGAACCGCCTGGAGGACTACGTTACCGGTGACGATACGGACCCTCTCGGGTCCAACCCCCTGGTGCAACGCCGCGCCGACGAGCCCCGTCGATCGATCACGACCGTCGATGCCGTGGCCGACGCGCCGGCAGTCACCGACGGCTGTTTTGTATGTCCCCCCATCCACGACGGGGACTGAGCCATGACGCCGCTGCCACCGCCCACACTCCTGGCCGCCGCGGCCGCCCTGCGCTCGGGGGAGTGGACGCCCTCGCGTCTCGACGCGGCCCTGCGCAACCGGGACGACGACTTCAATTGCTTCACCTGGCGGGCCCAAGAGGCGGTGTGTGACCCGGCCGGCGATCCGCCGCCGGTCGCCGAGGCGCCCTTGTGGGGAATCGGCGGAGTCGTCAAGGCGAACATCTGCGTGCGTGGCGAGCCCACCGACTGCGGCTCGCGATTTCTCGCCGACTGGCGCCCGCCCTACGACGCCACTGTGGTGACACGACTGCAGGCCGCGGGTGCACGTCTGCTCGGCGCCACGGTCATGGACGAGTTCGGCATGGGGTCTTCGACGGAACACTCGGCTGTCGGGCCGGCCCGCAATCCCCACGACCCGACGCGTGTCCCGGGCGGATCGAGCGGTGGCGCGGCGGCGGCGGTAGCCGCGGGGCTGGCCTATTTCGGGCTCGGTTCCGACACGGGCGGCAGCGTCAGACAACCCGCGCACTGTTGCGGGATCGTGGGGCTGCGTCCGACTTACGGGGCCGTCTCGCGATATGGTCTGGTGGCCTACGCCTCGTCCCTGGACCAGATCGGTCCGCTGGCCCGGACGGTGGGTGATTGTGCCGCCGTCTACGCCGCCATCTCCGGCCGCGATCCTCATGACGACACGACAGCGACCCTGCCGCAGGACAGACCCCCCGGTGCGGATGAGCGGCCGGCGGCGGACCTTGTGGTGGGCGTGCCCCGCGACCTGCTCGCGCTGGCCGACGACGATACCGGCGCGGACTTCGCGCGAACCTTGGCTCTGCTAGGTCGCGCCGGCGTGACCGTGATCGACGTGACGCTGCCGGATCCGCGCGACATGTTGGCCGCCTATTACATCGTTGCCGCAGCGGAAGCCTTCGCCAACCTGGCCCGCTTCGATGGACTCGCCTATGGGGCCCGGGTTGAAGGTTCGGTCTACAAGCAAATGGCGGGCCGATCCCGGACCACCGGCTTCGGACGCGAGGTCAAACGCCGGATCCTGATGGGCGCCTTCGTCCTTTCGGAGGGACACCGCGACGCCTACTACGAGCGCGCCATGCGGGCCCGCCACTTGATGACCCGTCACTATCTCGACACCCTGAAACAATGTGACGTTCTGGCCACACCGACGGCGCCCACGGCCGCGTTTCCCCTGGGCGAACGCCTGGACGATCCGCGGCGCATGTACGACAGCGACGTCTTCACCGTGGGGCCGAGTCTGGCGTGTCTGCCGGCGTTGACCGTGCCCACCGGTCGTGATCGGGACGGACTGCCCCTGAGTCTCCAGTTGACCGGCCGTTCCGGCGGGGAAGAGACGCTCTTCACCCTGGGCGCGGTCGTGGAACAGGCCTATGCGCGCGAGAGGGGCATGGCATGACCCCCATCCCCGTGATCGGCCTAGAGGTGCACGTCCGCCTGTCGACGCGCACAAAGTTGTTCTGCCGTTGCCGCAACGCACACGATGCGCCACCGAACAGCCTTGTCTGTCCGGTGTGTCTGGGCCTGCCGGGATCGTTGCCGGTCTTGAACGATCACGCCGTGGCCCTGGCCGTGCGGCTGGGGTTGGCCCTCGGTAGTGACGTGGCCGAGGTATCGACCTTCGACCGCAAGACCTATTTCTATCCCGACCTGCCCCGCAACTACCAGATCACACAGCAGGCCGTCCCGCTGTGCGCTCATGGCGGGTTGGCGATCGGCTCGCCGGGTGAGCGGCGTGTCGTGGCCCTGGAGCAGATCCACCTGGAGGAGGACGCGGGCAAGACCCTGTCTCTCCCGTCGCGTACCGCAGACGGTTTGCGCATCGACCTGAATCGCGCGGGCGCGCCCCTGGCGGAAGTGGTGACCCGGCCCGAACTCGCGTCGGCCGAGGACGCCTATCTCTTTCTGCGCGAGTTGCGGCGATTGGTGCGTGCGCTCGGTGTCGGCGACGGCGACATGGCCCGGGGCGGACTGCGTTGCGACGCGAACATCTCGCTGCGACCGGTTGCGGACGCGGCGCCGGGCGAGCGTGTCGAGCTGAAGAACCTTAACAGTGTGCGTGGTGTGCGGCGGGCTCTCGACTACGAGATCACGCGGCAGGGCGATCTGCTCGCGCGGGGTGAGCCGGTAGCCCTGGAGACGCGGGGCTGGGACGCGCGCCGGGGTGTTTCCTATTTCCAGCGCGCCAAGGAAGCCGTGAGCGACTACTGCTATCTGCCCGAGCCCGATGTGCCGGCGCTTCATCTTCGAAACACCATGATCGAGACTCAACGCATCACCCTTCCCGAGTTCCCGGCGGCGCGGGAAGACCGCTACGTGTCCCGACTGGGCCTCGCCCGCGAAGTCGCGACCACGTTGTGCGAGACGACGGACGTGTCGGACTATTTCGAATCCGTGGCCGCGCGCCTGGATGATCCGCGCACCGCCGCGAACTGGGTGGCCGGGGAGGTCATGCGCTACTGTGGCGAGACGGGCGTAGGCTTGGACGATTGTCCCGTAAGCCCCGAAGCCAGCGCCGAGCTGCTGACCCGAGTCGCCGCAGACGCCTTGAGCCTGACCGCCGCCAAGACCGTATTCGCGATCATGGCCGCCGAAGGACTCGACGCGGCAACGGTCATCGCGCGGGAGCAACTGGCTCAACTCGACGACCGCGCCGGCCTGGCCGAGACGGTCGACCGGATCGTGTCGGACCACGCCGAACAGGCGGCCCGGTATCGCGCCGGAAAGACGGGCGTGGCTGACTGGCTGGTGGGGCAAGTCATGGCCGCGACCGGTGGGCGGGCGGACCCGGCCCTATGCGCCGAACTGGTGCGGGCCCGTCTCGCGGAGGCCCCCGACGTGGACACCAAATGACGTTTGCGACTTGTGGGGCGAGGGTCTAACGTTCCTTCAGCCGGTGGTGATTCGACCTGCTCGCCGTCACGCGAATGGAGACCAGCCATGTCGGACGATACATACAGATGGACCGATGACTTTCCTCCCCGCGACGCCGCCCGGTGGCGGGAGACGGTGGCCAAGGAACTCAAGGGCAAGCCTTGGGAAAAGCTGATCCGCACTTCGTGCGCCGGCTTGTCGATCCAACCCCTTTATACCCACGCCGACTGGGACGTCGCGAACGACCCGACCGGTTTTCCCGGATCGGCACCCCATACGCGCGGCGGGATCGATCCGGCCCAGGTACCCGACTGGGACGTACGTCCCGAGTTCACCCATCCGGACCCGGTCGAAACCAACACCCAGATCCTGCGTGACGTGTCGCGCGGCGCCACATCGGTGTCGCTGCGACTCGATCCGTCCGGTCACGATGGCGGGGCCATACGGTCGGTCGACGACCTGGATACCGCCCTGGCGGATGTGGATTTGTCTCGCGTGCCGATCGTCCTCGACGCCGGGTCCCGGTTCGGCCCCGCGGCTGAACTGCTGGACAGTGTGTGGGAGCGGCGAGGCGTAAAGCCCGCGGCGGCTCTCGGCGCTTACCAGGCCGACCCGCTGAGCGCCTGGACCCTGAACGGCAAGCTGCCTGTCGATCTGGACCAACTGATGGACCAGATGACGGCGCTCGCCCAGCGGACCGCCACCCGGTCGCCGCTGATGCGGTCGGTGATCGCCCAGTCCGGTCCCTTCCACGACGCGGGCGCCGACGAGGTCCAGGAGCTGGCCTTTACCCTGTCGTCCGGATTGGTCTACCTGAAGACCCTGGTCGCGGCGGGCCTTGACATCGACGCCGCCGCCTGTCAGATGCAGTTCAGCCTGTCCGTCGGCGGCGAAATGTTCGGGGAGATCGCCAAGCTGCGGGCGGCGCGGCAAATCTGGGGACGGATCGTATCGGCCAGCGGTGGTGGAGACGCGGCCCAGCGCATGCACATCCTGTCCCGGACCTCGACACGGATGATGACCCGGCGCGATCCCTGGGTGAACATCCTGCGTGCGACCACGGCCGCGTTCGCGGCGATCACCGGCGGCGCCGACGCGGTCACCGTCATGCCGTTCGACGCCCTGGACGCCGTGCCCGATGGATTCAGCCGGCGGGTTGCCCGGAACGTACAGGTTGTCCTGCAGGAAGAATCACGGCTCGGACACGTGATCGACCCGGCCGGGGGTTCGTGGCACCTCGAAGCGCGCACCGCCGAGCTGGCCGCGGCCGTCTGGACCCTGTTCCAGGAAGTCGAGGGCCGCGGCGGCCTCGTTTCGAGTTTGCGCGACGGATGGATCCAGAATCGCATTGCCGACACACGGACGGTCCGCGAACGTGATGCGGCCCGACGAAAGACCCCGGTCACCGGCGTCAGCGAATATCCGTTCCTGGACGAAACGCCGGTATCACGACCTCGTCCCGAAGTGTCCGCCGGCGAATCGCCATGCGATCTGGCCCTCGATGGCGAGGATGGCCGGCCGCACGACATCATCCCGATCCTGCCTCCCTATCGCACGTCCGAGCCCTTCGAATCCCTGCGCGACGCCGCCGACGCTCACCGAGAGCGCACGGGCGCGCGACCGCGTGTCTTTCTCTGCACCCTGGGGACGTTGGCCCAGTTCGGGGCCCGCATCACGTGGATCGGCAATGCCCTGGCGGCGGGGGGTGTCGAGACGGGCGGTGGACAGGCTTATGCCGATGCCACGGCCGCCGTCACCGCCTTCCGCGAATGCGGCAGCCCCGTCGCGGTGATCTGTTCGTCGGACGATATCTACGCCGACCTCGGCCCCGATACGGCCGCGGCCCTGCGCGAGGCCGGCGCGGTCACCCAGATCCTGGCGGGTCGTTACGGCGACCTGGAGGATCGCTGGCGCGCGGCCGGTGTCGGTCAGGTTCTTTACGCGGGTTGCGATGTCCTGGAAATCCTGCGCGGCCTACACGAGGTCCTGGAGGTGAACTCATGAGCAGCTTCCCCGACTTCAGCACGTTGCCCCTGAGGGTGAACGACGTCGCCGGCGAGGCACCCGAGGGCGGTCCCGTCTGGACCACGCCCGAGGGCATCGACGTCAAGCGTCTCTACACCGCCGCAGATCTCGACGGCCTGGAGCATCTCGAGACGATCCCCGGCACACCGCCTTTCCTGCGCGGCCCCTACGCCAGCATGTACACCCAGCGTCCGTGGACCGTGCGCCAGTACGCGGGCTTCTCCACCGCCGAACAGAGCAACGCCTTCTACCGGCGCAATCTCGCTGCGGGGCAAAAAGGCTTGTCGATCGCCTTCGACCTGGCCACCCATCGCGGCTACGATTCGGACCATCCGCGCGTGGCGGGGGACGTGGGCATGGCGGGCGTGGCCATCGACTCGATCCTGGATATGCGCATCCTCTTCGACGGCATTCCGCTCGACAAGATGTCGGTGTCGATGACCATGAACGGCGCCGTGTTGCCGGTGCTGGCCCTCTACATCGTGGCCGCCGAGGAGCAGGGTGTTGCTCCCGAGAAGCTCGCGGGGACGATCCAGAACGACATCCTCAAGGAGTTCATGGTCCGCAACACGTACATTTATCCGCCGGCGCCGAGCATGCGGATCATCGGCGATATCTTCGCGCACACCTCGCGGCACATGCCGCGCTTCAATTCGATCTCGATTTCCGGCTACCACATGCAGGAAGCCGGTGCGACCGCCGATCTGGAGCTGGGCTATACCCTGGCCGACGGCGTCGAGTACATCCGCACCGGTCTGGCCAGCGGTCTGGCGGTTGACGACTTCGCCCCCCGCCTGTCATTCTTCTGGGCGGTCGGCATGAACTACTTCATGGAGGTGGCCAAGCTGCGCGCCGCGCGTCTGCTGTGGGCCCGTCTGGTGAAGGGGTTCTCCCCGGAGAATCCGAAGTCGATGTCCCTGCGCACCCATTGTCAGACGTCGGGCTGGAGCCTGACCGCGCAGGACGTCTACAACAACGTGACGCGGACCTGCGTGGAGGCCATGGCGGCCGCCCACGGCCACACCCAGTCGCTGCACACGAACAGCCTGGACGAGGCCCTGGCGCTGCCCACCGATTTTTCGGCGCGCATCGCCCGCAACACGCAGCTTTATCTGCAGCAGGAGACCGACACCTGCCACACGGTGGATCCCTGGGCCGGCAGCTATTACGTGGAGCGTCTGACCCACGACCTGGCCGCGCGGGCCTGGACCCACATCGCGGAAGTCGAAGAGCTGGGCGGCATGGCGCGGGCCATCGAGGCGGGCATTCCCAAGCTGCGCATCGAAGAAGCCGCCGCGCGCACCCAGGCACGGATCGACACGGGGCGGCAGACCGTCGTGGGCGTCAACAAGTACGTGCCCGACGAGCCGGAAGAGGTGGAGGTTCTCAGGGTCGACAATACCGAGGTTCGCGCGGCGCAGATGGCTCGACTGGAACAGCTGCGGGCCGAGCGTGACCAGAGTGTCGTCGACGCGGCCCTGGAGGCCTTGACCGCGAGCGCGGATTCGGGCGACGGCAACCTGCTGGACCTGTCGGTGACGGCGGTACGGGCGCGGGCCACTGTCGGTGAGATCAGCGACGCGTTGGAAAAAGTCTACGGACGTCACCAGGCGGCGGTCAACGCCGTGAGCGGAGTGTATAGCGCAGAGATGGGTGAACAGCACGATGACATGACCGGTATCCGGGAACGCGTGGACACCTTCGCCGAACGCGAGGGTCGCCGACCCCGTATCCTGGTGGCCAAGATGGGCCAGGACGGCCACGACCGCGGCCAGAAGGTGATCGCCACGGCTTTCGCCGACATGGGCTTCGACGTGGACGTGGGCCCGCTCTTCCAGACTCCTGAGGAGACGGCCCTGCAGGCCGTGGAGAACGACGTGCACGTGGTGGGCGTCAGTTCCCTGGCGGCCGGGCACCTCACCCTAGTGCCGGCGCTGAAGACCGAATTGACGCGGCTGGGTCGGCCGGACATACTCATCGTCGCCGGTGGCGTGATCCCGCCCCAGGATCACGACGCCCTGTACGCGGCCGGCGCCGCGGCCATCTTCCCGCCGGGAACGGTTATCGCCGATGCCGCCCGGGATCTCATGACCAAGCTGGATGAGGTGACTCGCGGGTGAACGAAATACCGCGCAAGATCAACGGTCTGAGCCTCGACGACTACGTGGCGGGCGTGAAGGCCTGCGACCGCGCTGTCCTCGGGCGGGCCATCACGCTGATCGAGAGCAGCCGTTCCGACCACCAGGTCTTGGCCCAGAAGCTCCTGGCGATCCTGCTGCCCGACACCGGCGCCGCCCACCGCGTTGGCCTGACCGGTGTCCCCGGCGCGGGCAAGAGCACCCTGATCGATGTCCTCGGCACCCGCCTGACCGCCGACGGACACAAGGTGGCCGTTCTGGCCATCGATCCCAGCAGCCAGGTGACCGGCGGCAGCATCCTGGGCGACAAGACCCGCATGGCCCGTCTGGCCGTCGACCCCGACGCCTTTATCCGTCCCTCGCCGAGCGCCCGCACCCCTGGCGGCGTGGCCCGCAAGACCCGCGAGACGATGCTGCTCTGCGAGGCAGCCGGCTTCGACGTGGTCATTGTCGAGACGATGGGGGTGGGGCAGAGCGAGACGGTCGTGGCCGAGATGGTGGATGTTTTCGTACTGCTGGCCATCGCCGGTGCGGGGGACGAGTTGCAGGGCATCAAGCGGGGCGTGATGGAGCTGGCGGAGATCGTTGCGGTCAACAAAGCCGACGGGGACAATGCCGGGCCGGCCGAGCGTGCTGCCAACGAGCTGCGGCAGGCGTTGCATTTTATGCGTCCGCCTCATCCGTCGTGGGAGGTACCGGTGTTGACGGTCAGTGCCGTGGCGAAGACCGGTCTCGATACGCTTTGGGACACCGTGGTGCAACATCGCGACATTCTCCAGGCGGCGGGTGCCCTCGCGCAGCGTCGTAATGATCAGCAGCTGCGGTGGATGTGGGCGATGGTTGAGGATCGGTTGATGACCGACCTGCGGACTCATGACGGTGTTCGGGCCCTGCTTCCCGAACTCGAGGCCCAGGTGCGGGATGGGCGGGTGCCGCCCACCCAGGCTGCGCTGCGTATCCTTGATGTGGCTGGGCGCTGAAGTTCGGGCCCCGATCCTGCACATCTTTCCCTGCCGGCAGTCTTCCGACGATCTATCCCTACGGCCTGTCCCTGACTACTGTCACCGAGTCGACCCATCCGACAACCGGCGGTGTCAAGCCGAGCAATCCGCCCACCTGTCCCTTCTTTTTATTCATCTGCTGCCCAAGTATAACGGTTTGAGCTAGCATAAGCGGGAGACCCCCCGGCTCTGCCGGGGAGGCACTCAGAGTTGTAC
>CAYYYS010000024.1:0-39524 GCA_964476155.1 uncultured Fibrobacteraceae bacterium | reverse complement strand
CCATGCATCAAACCACTACCCGTTGGGGTCACTGGAGTCAAGGACATATCCCCTTTGACTATAGCGATTCACTATGCAGTGTCAATTACATAATGCAAGCGATGATCAAGTCGATTTGGCTGTATATTGCAATACCTTTTTTGACCGGATGTTGTGTTGACATTCATCTCGTGAGCTGATTAAAGAGCTAATAGGCAGCCACCTGCTGCGCTACACTCACATGAAGTAACCAAGGATAGTCCGGTGGTTGCGCGCATTGCATCCGACCACTTGTAAGCTCATCTGCCCCAAGACAAAATAAAGAGGGGGGCGCCAGCCATGAATGAAGCCCGCTTCCGCTTCTACGAGGAGCTGAACGATTTCCTCCCGGCCCGGCGCCGTAAGCGCGATTTCACCTACGCGTTCACGGGCGCACCCGCGATCAAGGACGCCATCGAAGCGCTCGGCATTCCCCACGTCGAAGTCGATCTCATCCTCGTCGACGGTCGCTCCGTCGATTTCACCCACACCCTGCAGGACGGCGAACGGATCGCGGTCTATCCCGTCTTCGAAAGCCTGGACATCTCCCCGGTGACCCGCCTGCGCGAGCGCCCCCTGCGCAACCCCCGCTTCATCTGCGACGTCCATCTGGGCAAGCTCGCCCGCCGCCTGCGTCTCCTCGGTTTCGACACCCTCTACCGGGACGATTACGACGACCCGGAGATCGCCCGTCTCGCGGCCGAGCAAAAACGCTGCGTCCTCACCCGAGACACCGGTCTCCTCAAACGCAACGAAGTCGAGCGCGGCTACTGGCTCCGCTCGACCGAAATCCAAGCACAGCTCGCCGAAGTCGTAACCCGCCTCGACCTGTCTGCCGCGATCATCCCCTTCACCCGCTGCACCGCCTGCAACGGCAAGGTCGAACCCGTCGAAAAGGCCGACATCGAGCACCGCCTGGAACCCCAAACCCGCCAACACTATGACGACTTCAAGCGCTGCCAAGATTGCACTCGGATATACTGGAAAGGCTCCCACTACGCCCGCCTCCTCCGGGACATCCGCCATTATCTGAAAACAGGCGATACTCAAGATTGAACAGGTTGTTCTAGGGAACAGAGGTCACGTACAAACACGCACGCTGGGCGACTCTCGAAGAGCCGGAGCCCAGCGTGCGTGTTTGTACGTGACCTCTGAAGTTCGCTAAAAGAACTGCTTAAATATCTTGAGTATCCCCTGTTTCCAGGGAACGCGATGCGTCACCCCGGAAGACCCCTCGAAAGTATGGAGGTTCTCCAGATACCACCGGTAGTTGCGCACCAGCGCGTCCTTGTTCGAGTACTGGGGATCGTACCCCAGGACACGCTCGGCCTTTTCGATGGAGACGAAGGAGTCCTCGCAGGCCGTTTCGTAGACCCATTTGTAGAGGGGGGAGAGGTGGAGCGCCTCGAGCAGTCGCAGGGTCCAGATCACCGGGGTGGCGGGGAAGCCGACGATCTTCTTGCCGAAGCCGGCCTCGTCCAGGACGGCCTGGTAGTCTTCCCGCATGGTGGTGTATTCGCGGGCGCCCAGGTTGAACACGGTGTCCACCTTGTCGCGGTCGCCCGTGCAACAGAGATAGATCCCCTGGCAGATGTCTTCCACATCGCAGAGCTGGTAGACGTTGTGGCCGTTGCCGATCATGGGGAAGCCCTTGCCGTCCTTGGCCCAATCATAGAAGAGTGCAAAAACGCCTAAGCGCTCGGGGCCGATGAAGGACTTGGGACGGATGATCGGGACGCACAGGCCCTGCTCACGAAACTCGGCGCACATGCCCTCGGCCGTCACCTTGCCGATGCCGTAGGGGCCCACGCCGTCCATGGGGTCTTCCTCCACCAGCGGATGATGGTCGGGAATGCCGTAGACGGCCGTCGAGGAGATGTGTACGAAGCGGTCGACCTTGTGGGCAAGCGCCGATTCCAGCACCGTACGCGTGCCCTCGATATCGGTGGACAGGATATCGTCGTGATCGTAGAGGGGCAGAGCCGCCGCCGTGTGGATGACGATATCGCATTCGTCCATGGCCTGGTCCACGTCCGTGCGGCTGCGGACATCGCCGATGACCTCGCGAACCCGGTCCCGTTCGGGATAGTCGAAGGGCATTATATCCAGGGACGTCACTTCATGTCCGCGCTCGAGCAGGTAGCGCGCCATGTTGATGCCCAGAAAGCCGGCGCCGCCGGTGATCATAAATCGCGACATGTCAGTCCTCTCTTAAGGTGTCCGGAATCACCGAAAATAGGCTATAAACGGGCATTTTCAAAACCGGATTTGCTTTTCTCGGTCGTGTGGCGTTTTATGTGAAACAAATAAACGAATAAAGCGTATTCGTTTTCTCGTCGCACGCGAAAGGAGGTGGCCCGTGTCCGAAGATATGTCTCAGACCAAACGGGAAGAGATCTATGCGGTAGCCGAGCCGTTGTTCGACCGATTTGGATTCAAGAAGACGACCGTCGAAGAGATTTGTCGCGAGGCGGGCATCTCGAAACGAACCTACTACGAACTTTTCAAGGACAAGGCGGATCTGCTGATCAGCATGCTCCTGCATATGTCAGCCATGGCCGTCGCCGGCTGGCGCGAGTCGTTCCAGCCCGGACAGAGAGCCCTGGAGAGGCTCGATGCATACATCACCGGCTACGAGAACTTCGGACGGGCTCATCCGGTCTTCACGCACTGCATGTACGAGTCCGAGGTGAAGGAGCACACGTGCGGCTTCATGGCGCGTGACGAGATGAAAGAGATGCTGGCGACCATCGAGGGCGTCATCGTGGAGGGGATCGAGTCCGGCGAACTGCGGCCCATGGATCCACCGACGATCGTGTGGATCATCGACGGGTTGCTGGACGCCATGTACTACGTGTACCCGGATATGACGGGAGAGCCGGGGGCGCTCGAGAACAAGACGCTCTCGCGAGAACTGCGCGCCTTCATTCTCAACGGCCTGCGCAATCCAGACTACGATATCGACCGGAGGGACAAATGATGTGCGGAAGAAACATGTCGGCGGCCATCTTGATGGTTCTGACGCTGACGGCCATGGCGTCCTTCGCGGACGACGGGGGCGGGATCATCGAGGCTCGGCCGGGAGCGGTCGAGGCGCGTGACCTCACCGCCTGCGTGAACGAGGCCCTGGCCAACAATCACGCCCTGCAAGCCGAGCGACTGCGCCGCGAGGAACTCGACGGCCAGATGTACCAGGCGCTGGCCACCGGCCTGCCCTACGTCGACGCCACGGGGGAGTGGGCGCGCTCACGCGATCCCAGCTTCGCCCTGGACGAGACCTTCGGTGGCGGGGGCGACGACGGGCCCATCGGCACTTCGCCGCTGGACACCCTGCTGGCGGGCTTCGATTTCCTGCCGTCACCCGAGGACATCCCCGCCCAGACCTACTGGCGCGCCCAGCTCAACCTGCGTTGGACCCTCAATCCATCGAAGGTGCTCGGTGCGGTCGGCGCCGCGGGTCAGAGCATCAAGCGCCAGGACCTGGCCATCGCCTCGGCGATCCATCAGGTGGAGGAAGGCGTCGTCACCGGATACCACGGGATCATCCTGGCGGCCGAGTCGCTGGCGGCCACCGAGGCCGATCTGGCCAACCAGGCCGAGTTCCTGGAGATCATGCGGCTGCGTTTCGAGCTGGGCATGGCGACCGAGCTGGACACCCTGCAGGCCGCCGTCGCGGTGGCCAATCTGGCGCCGGCCGTGCATACGGCGCGCAAGGAGCTGCGCAACGCCGGCGCCCGCCTGAACGCGGGCATGGGGCTGCCCCCGGACATGCCGCTGTCCATCCGACGCGAACAGGTCATGGAGTTGGATGCGATCAATCCGGACACGGCCGTCATCCTGGCCATGACCCGCCCCGACGTGGGCATGTCCGATCTGTTCACGGACATGCTGAAGCAGAACCGCAAGGCCCAGAAGGCCGAGATGAGACCCTATCTGTCGGTCGACGGGTCATGGGGATTCGTGGGCAAGAAAATCCAGGATCTCGACAATACGGGCCACGATTTCTGGCGCGCCACCTTGGCGGTGAACGTGCCGCTTTTCGACGGTCTGCTCACCAAGGGGCTCGTCAACCAGACCGAGGCGCAGATCCGTCGCAACGAGGTGGAGCTCGGCGGGCTCAAGCGGACCATCCGCGCCGACGTGCTCGAACTGCTCGACGCCCTCGACGTGTCGCGGGCCAATCTGCGCGCGGCCGAACTCAACCTGACCCGTAGCGAGGACCTGCTGGAGACCAGCAAGCTCGAACTGCGGTTCGGACGCGCCGACTACTTGACCGTTCTGCAGTCGGAGGCCAGCCGGTCCCTGGCCCGCAGCAACCTGATCCAGGCGCGGTTCGACGTGTTGACCACGACCGCGTCTCTTAAACGGGCTATCGGTGTTTCTCCCATGCTGCCCCTGGCAGCCGTGGACGGATTAGTCGCGGGAGGGACGAAATGAACAACGTCATGGAGCGTGTCATGTCTGAATTGATGAAGCGAGGACCGCGCGTCGCGGTCGTGGCGATGCTCGTCATACCCGTAATCCTCACCGGTTGCGCGCCGCAGGCCGAGACCGAGGCACCCGTCGAGGTGGCCCGCAACGTGCGCGTGCTGGAGATGCAGCCGACCGATCTGGTCGAGTTCTTCGAGATCTCCGGCCCGCTGCGTCCGGTGCGCGGCACCGACGTGTCCGCCGAGGAAATGGGTACGGTCTACGCGATCCCCCACGACAAGGGGGCGCGGGTTGCCGCCGGCGACGTGATCATCGAGCTGGACCGCCGGATCCTGGCGGCCGACATGGCGTCCGCGCGCGATAACCTGAAACTGCAGTCCCACACGGCCGAGAACACCGCCGCCCTCTTCGCGGCCGGCAAGGTGAGCGAGACCGAATTGCTCGGTGCCGAAGCGGCCGAGGCGCAGGCCGAGTCCTACTACGGGATCGCCCAACTTCGGTACCGGCGGGCCGCCATCAAGGCGCCCTTCGGCGGTGTCTTCGTCGACCGGCACGTGGAACTCGGCCAACTCGTGTCCCCGGGGCAGCCCGTGGGCCGTGTGATCGATCCTTATGTCCTGAAGCTGGCGGGTTCGGTTTCCGAGCGCGAAGTGGCCTGGCTGCGCGTGGACGCCCCGGCGACGGTCGTGCTGGAAGGCATGGACCGGGAAGTGCCGGGACAGGTGGCCTGGATGGGTTTCGAAGCCGATCCGATCACCGGCAAGTTCAAGGTCGAGGTCCACATGGACAATACCGACCTGTCGCTGCGGGCCGGCGTGGTAGCGCGGGCCCGGATCCACAAGATCACCCATGAAGCCGTGCTGGTCGCGCCGCGCGATGCGGTCATGTATACGGTCGGTGGGCATGTGGTCTACGTGATCGAAGGTGACCGCGCCCGCAAACGCGAAGTCGTCACGGGCCCCGACCAGGGCCTGATGATCGTGATCGAGGATGGGCTGGCCGCCGGCGAGCAACTCGTGGTTCGTGGACATCGTGATCTGATCGACGGCGCCCTGGTGGACGTCACCGAGCAGTCGGACATTCGTGACGGCAGTGTCGGCGCCGATCCCGCCGCGGTTCTCGAGGCCGCGACGACCGGGGACGAGGCCGGCCGATGAAGATCACCAACGAAGCGATCCGCAAGTATCCGATGATCTTCGCCTTCATGGTGATCATCATCATCGTGGGGTTCGACTCGTACCGGGGGCTGCCCCGCGAATCGAGTCCCGACGTCAAGATCCCCTTCGTCATGGTGATGACGCCCTATGCGGGCGCCAGTCCCGAGGACGTGGAAAACCTGGTCACCCGCAAGCTCGAGCGCGAGCTCAAGAGCCTGTCCGATCTCAAGGAGATGACGAGTACGTCGGTCGAGGGATTCTCCAATATCTTTCTGGAATTCAATACCGACGTGGAGATGAGCGACGCCCTGCAGAAGGTGCGTGACCGCATCGACCTGGCCAAGCCGGAGCTGCCCGAGGATCCGCGCGAGGATCTGCTGATCATGGAGATGAGCTCCAGCGATTGGCCCATCATGCAGATCAACCTGGCGGCCGACTACGATCCGTCCCTGCTCAAGGAAGTCGGCGAGGACCTGCAGGAGGAGATCGAGACGATCAAGGGCGTGCTGGAAGTCGACTTGACCGGCGGTGTGGAACACGAGGTGCTGGTGGAGGTGGATCCCGAGCGCCTGCGCTTCTACAACCTGAGTCTGGTCGACGTGCAGGATGCGCTCTTCCTGCAGAACACGACCATCCCCGGCGGCAAGCTCAGCCTGGGTATGTACGATTACCAGGTCAACGTGCCGGGCGAGGTGGACGACGTCGCGGAACTCGAGAACTTCGTGCTCAACCCGGGCCTGCCGTCGCCGGTCTACATCCGCGACGTGGCCGAGGTCAGCTTCGGGCTGAAGGACCGCGAGACCATCTCGCGCGTGAACGGCAAGGACGCCGTGATCCTGTCGGTGAAGAAACGCAGCGGCGAGAACATCATCGATATCGCCGACGAGATCCGGATCATCCTCGCGGAGTGGGCGTCCCGTCTGCCCGACGGAACGGACGTGACCATCGTCGGCGACCAGTCCAAGGGCATCCGGAACATGGTCACCGAGCTGGAGAACAACATCATCAGCGGCCTGATCCTGGTGGTCGTGGTGCTGTTGCTGTTCATGGGCTTCACCAACGCCCTGTTCGTGGGCGTGGCGATTCCCTTTTCCATGCTGATCACGTTCATCGTGCTGCGGGCGCTGGACATCACCCTGAACATGGTCGTGCTCTTCTCGCTGATCCTGGCCCTCGGCATGCTCGTCGACAACGCCATCGTGATCGTGGAGAACATCTTCCGTCACCGTGGGCGCGGCAAGGGGGGCGACGAGGCGGCGCGAGACGGTGCCCGGCAGGTCTCCAACGCCGTAGTGGCCTCGACCCTGACGACCGTCTGCGCCTTCGGGCCGATGATCCTGTGGCCGGGCATCATGGGCGAGTTCATGAAGTACCTGCCCATCACGCTGGTGATCACGCTGCTGGCGTCGTTGCTGGTTGCGCTGGTCTTCAATCCCGTACTCTGCGCCCGCTTCATGAGCCGACCGAAAAAGCGCCCCGGAAAACCCGCTCTGGGTGAACAGATGATCGCCTTCGGCCAGAAGACCTACGAACCCACCCTGCGCTGGGCGCTCGGACACCGCGTGGTCGTCCTGTCGTCCATGGCGGTCCTGTTCATCGGCGTGTTCATGCTCTTCGGGGTTTTCAACAGTGGCATGGAGCTCTTCCCCGACATCGATCCCCGCATCGCCTACGTGTCCATCGACGCGCCATCGGGCACCCGGATCGAAGTCAGCGACGTGTATACGCAAGAGGTCGAGGCCGTCGTCGCGAATGTTCCCGAACTCAAAGCCTACACCGGGCAGGTGGGTGCCGAGAACGGCGCCTTCAGCGCCAACCAGGCACCGACCCACAAGAGTCTCGTCACCATGGAGTTCATCGATATCGAGGACCGTCTGTACTCGTCGCGAGACGCCGTCGAGGATCTGCGCGGTCGTCTGAGCGGGTTCACGGGCGCGCGTCTGGTGATCGACAAGATGGAGGAAGGGCCGCCCACGGGGCCGCCCGTGAACATCGAAATTTCCGGTGACGACTTCAACGTGTTGGGCGACTTGGCCGCCCAGGTCCGCGAGCGCATCCGCAACATCGAGGGCCTGGTCGATATCGTCGACGATTACGACCGCGACCTGCCCCAGATCGAGGTGCGCCAGGACGTGGACAAGGCCGGTCGCTTCGGTCTGCGCACCTGGGACATCGCGGGGACCGTCCGCACGGCCCTCCATGGCGCCGAGACGGGCAAGTACCGGGTCGGCGAGGACGAGTACGATATCCGCGTCCGTCTGCAGCAGCCGTTCCGTACCAAGGTGGAGGACCTGGAGAATCTGCACGTCTTCTACGAGGGCGAACAGGTGCCGTTGTCTGCATTCGCGACCACCGAGTTCACGTCGGGACTCGCGGCCATCAACCGTATCGACGGTGAGCGTGTGGTGTCCATCAGCGCCGACGCGGCGGCCGGTTACAACAGCAATGCCCTGTTGCTGGAATGCCGGCAGGTGCTGGCCGATTTCCCCCTGCCGGCAGGGTACGGCATCGACTATACCGGCGAGACCGAGGACCAGGAAGAAGCCCAGGCGTTCCTGAGCGACGCCTTCGCCATCGCACTCATGTTGATCTTCGTCGTGCTGATCAGCCAGTTCAGTTCGGTGACGGTGCCGCTGGTGATTATTTCGAGCGTGGTGCTCTCGTTGACCGGCGTCTTTACCGGTCTGATAATCCACCGCACGCCCTTCGGCATCATCATGACCGGGGTCGGCGTGATCTCACTGGCGGGCATCGTGGTCAACAACGCCATCGTGTTGCTGGACTACATTATCCAGCTGCGCAATCGCGGCATCGCCAAGACCGACGCCATCGTGCGCGCCGGTCTCACCCGCTTCCGACCGGTGATCCTGACGGCCATCACCACGATCCTGGGGCTGATCCCGTTGACGACCGGCGTGTCGATCAACTTCGCCAACATCTTCAGGGGCGACTGGGATCACGTGCTGACGTTGGGCGGCGAGTCCAGCCAATGGTGGGGACCCATGGGTATTGCTGTGATCTGGGGGCTGGCGGTTGCAACCTTCTTGACCCTGATCGTAGTTCCTGTTATGTACTCATCGCTCGACCAGTTCAAATGCGGACTGCGTTTCATCCTGATCGGCTGGTGGCTGGATCGGATGCGTGGGAACGATCTCGAGTCCGGCGCCGACGAGTGACCGCTGTCGGCAATCGTGACAGGGGTATTGGAGGGAGGCGCGTTCCTTCTCGATCATCGCCCATGATCGGGGATGAATCAAGTCTCCTTTCTTGTGCGCATAGCAAGCGGCCGGCCCCACGTCGCGGTTATACTGGTCGTAGAGAAGTTCTGCATACGAACTTGCCTATTCAGATTTCATGTTAAAGCCGCTTCTCCGTGGCGGCGACACAGGAGGTTCAGACATGACGATCGTCGACGCCCGCGATCGCAAAGTGCCCTCCGGACCCTACCGGAGAATCGTCTCACTGGTGCCGAGCATGACCGATACCGTCTGCGGCCTCGGCGCCGCCGATCGTCTGGTCGGACGCACCCTCTACTGCACCGAGCCGCGACTCCAGGTTCGCGGCATCCCCGAGTACGGGGGAACCAAGAATCCCAACATCGAGCAGATCATCCAGGCCGCGCCCGACCTGATCCTGGCCTGCGTCGAGGAGAACAAGGCCGAGCACCTCGAGGCGCTGGAGCTCGCGGACATCCCCGTCTTCGCGGTGAGCCCCCACACTCTGGACGATGTCGAGAAACTCCTGGCCGACATCGGCGCGCTGGTCGGTGCCGAAGACGCCGCGAAACGGGCCCGCTCCGAACTGTCCGCAGCCCGCGAGGAAGCGGCGACCTGGTGTGACCGGCTCAAGTCGTCGCGCAAGGAAATCGACGCGCCCTACCCGGTGCCGTCGGCTACGCTCATCTGGAAGAACCCCTGGTTGGTGGCGGGAGCCGGCACGCATATCAACGCCGTGATGGAGGCGATCGGTCTCCAGAACCACTACGCGGATCGTAACGACTACCTGGAGATCGAACTCGAGGATCTCGAGAGTTGCGAACTGGACCTGGTGTTGATGCCCGACGAACCCTATCGCTGGAGCAAGCGCGATTCGGTCGTCGTGGCCGAGGCCGCCGGTTATCTCGATGCGCCCGAGTTCTGCCCGCGCCTGGACGGCAAGATGCTCACCTGGTACGGCTCGCGCACGGCCAAATCCCTGCGTGGACTCGTGAGCGTGTTGGATCGTCTGCTGGTGGTGGGGGACTGACCCGGAGTTACGCTTTACATGTGCAGTTCGAGGATATCGCCGTCATCAATCAGGTAGTCGACGCCCACCTGTTGTCCGTCGAACTTGCCGCTGCCCCAGACCTTCGCGAAACGTAGATCCCGCGCCTTGCCCCGGTGGATCAGTCGGGCGACGTCGGCCACGGTGTCGCCCTTGAATACCGTGAACGGCTTCTCCATGTCCGGCGGTTTGCCCGGCACCTTCGTGTAGATACGCACGACGTCCAGACCGCGTCGCAGCAGGGCGCCCAGCCTGTCCAGCCCCTCGCCTGTCTCGGCCGAGAGCGCGATCGTCGGGAAACGCACCTCCACCAGTTCCAGCAGCACGTCCACCTCGTCGGGATCGATGCCCAGGTCGCTCTTGCTCACCACCAGCAGGGTGGGCAGCCGGGTGTGGAAGAGGCTTTCGTCGGCCTCGTCGTCCTTGTCGTCCGGTGCCGACGTATCCGACGCGGTCTCGTCGTCCGCCAGCTCGGGTATTCCCTCGATGAGTCCGCCGGGCAGTCGTCCCGACCAGTCGTCGGACAGGATGATGCGCTTCTCGGCCAGACGTTCGCTGATGGTGATCACGTGCTCGGTACAGCCGGCCTCGTGCAGGTCGACGACCAGCAGCGCGGCGTGGGCCGGTTGCATCGCGTTGGGTAACCAGGGAACCATGACGTCGGCCGAGACGGGCGGCAGGTCCACCAGCTGGAACTGCACGTCGTTGTGCAGCAGCATGCCGGGCATGGGGGCGTTGGTGGTGTGGGGATAGGGCGCCGACTCGGCCCGCGAGCCCGTCAGCCTGGCGTGCAGGAGCGACTTGCCGGAGTTGGGCGGACCGATCAACGAGATCTGCGCCGCGCCCGCCGCCCGGATCACATGGGTCGGCTCGGTGCGCGCCGCGCCCTTCTGCGGTCCGACCAGCTCGGCCGTCAGTTCCTTGATGCGCGTCTTGATGTCCGCCTGCAGATGCTCGGTCCCCTTGTGCTTGGGGATGGTCTTGAGCATCTCGCGCAGGTAGTCCAGCCGCTCGTCGGGATCACGCGCCTGACGGTAGGCGGCCTCGGCCTTCTTGTATTCGGGTGAGACGTTGGTCGGCATCTTGGTCCTGTGCTTCGGGGTGGGAGCCCTGGTCGACTCGTGATAGCCTACCATGAAACGTGAACTGAGAGGAAGACGTGGGCGACCGGGGCTACTACGTAAAGGGACTCGCGGCCGAACGGCTGCGTCTGGTTTACGACCTCGCCACACCGGCGGTGCGACAGTACATGGACGGCGAGATCGCACATGTTCGGGAGCGTCTGCGACCGGATGACCGGGTTCTGGAGCTGGGTTGCGGCTACGGCCGCATCCTGAAGGACCTGGCGCCGGCGGCGGCTTTCGTATGTGGCCTGGTTTTTTCGCCAGCTATGCCGCCGAATTCTGGGAGGCGCGGCTGGCGTGGTTCCGCATCCAGGCCGCGAGTTGCGATCGCGAGGCGATCATCGAGATCGTCGCGGGTTCGAGTATCTTCTGTGAGATGACCGCGTGACGGAAGGACACCCTTGCCCACCAACCTGATGATCATCACCGTATCGGCCATTGCCGGCGTCATCATCCTGGCCCGGCTGCGATATCTTGACGTGCACGAGAAGGAGCCTTGGCGCGTCCTGCTCATGGTGACGCTGATCGGCGGGGCCTGGTCGGTCGCCATCAGCACCTTCATTTACATCGTTCTGAACATGGTCGGGATGGGGGATCCGCGTAACATCGCCGGCGCCATGCTGGTCATCGGCCCGTTGGAGGAAGGGGCCAAGCTGCTGGCCATGCTTTCGTGCCTGCCCCTGTTCCGCAAGCATATGAACGAACCGGCTGACGGCGTTATCTACATGGCCTGTGTCGCGCTCGGTTTCTCCCTGATCGAGAATTACTTCTACGCCACCTCGTCCGACAACGCGGGCGGTCTGCTGGTGCTTAGGTTGATCACCGCCACGCCGGCCCACATCCTCTTCAGCTTTCCCATGGGGCTCGCGGTCTACACCCGCAACCGTGACGGGGCCCGCCCCGGTCTGTTGCTCCGCGCCTTCGTCTACGCCTGCCTGGCTCACGGCCTGTGGGACGCCCTGGCCTTCAGCGGTTTCGCCCTGGTCGTGTTCTTCATCCTGTTGTGGCTGGGCGTGAGTTTTTTCGGAGCGGTCATGTCGTATGCCGCATGCGTGTCGCCGTTCCGCGAGCCGCTGGGGACCTTTCTCGCCGGTCCCGCCGAGACCGGGGACACGCGCGCACTGCGCTGTCTTTTCTGCGGCGAACTTGGCCATGAGCCGCAGTGGTGGCGTCGCGGCCGGATCCGCATCCAGCGGTGTTCGCATTGCGGTGCGTACGTAACGAGTTGGGACGGGCTCTTCTATGTCATTCGCCATTTCGGGGGCTGGTACGGTAAGCTCGACGTGTTGCCGGCGGCGGACCGGACGGATGAAGGTCTTTCGATCGTCGAAGCCGGCAACCTCGCATCGCGACAGCATCATCTGGCGGCGTTCCGCCTGGATGAGCTGACGCCGGTCCTGGACGCGCTTGGCGAACGGGCCGTCGAGAAGGTGGAGAAGGCCTGGTGGTTCCCGGGCCGTGTTTCCTGAACCGAACAATCGCGGCGCTACCGCGTATGAATACCCGATCCGCACTAGGCGGTGTTTACAAGTCTCGAGTTATGGAGGAAACCATGCTGTTCGTACCGCTCATTCTGATCGTCATCATCTTCTTCGCCGGCATTCGTATCATTCGACCCACCCATCGCGGACTCGTGGAGCGTCTGGGTAAGTACAACCGCTTCGCCAGCCCCGGTTTCAACTGGATCATCCCGGTCATCGACCGCATGATCACGGTCAACGTGACCGAACAGATGGTTGACGCCCAACCCCAGGAGATCATCACCTTCGACAACCTCAACGCGCGTGTCGACGCGCAGGTCTACTTCAAGGTGATGAGCGACGAGGACAGCGTTAAGAGTTCCCAGTACAACGTCAACGACTACCAGTGGCAGATCGTCAACCTGGCCCGTACCACGTTACGTAACATTATCGGCACGCTCACGCTCAAGTCGGCCAACAGCGAGCGTGACAAGATCAACGGCGAACTGTTGACGACCCTCAGCAACGAGACCAAGACCTGGGGCATGGAGATCGTCCGCACCGAGCTGAAGGAAATCGACCCGCCCCAGGACGTGCAGGCCACCATGAACAAGGTCGTCAAGGCGGAGAACGAGAAGATCGCGGCCCTCGACTACGCCAATGCGGTGGAGCGCGAAGCCGACGGCCTGAAACGTTCGGAGATCAAGAAGGCCGAGGGCATCAAGCGGGGCAAGATCCTGGAAGCGGAAGGCGAGGCCGAAGCCATTCGGTTGGTGAACGAAGCGGCCAACAAGTACTTCATCGGCAATGCCCAGATGCTGCGCAAGCTGGAGGCCCTGGAGAATGCTTTGGCGGACAACGCCAAGATCGTCGTTCCTTCGGATTCTGACCTGGTCAACGTGATCGGGGAGATGGCCGGCGTGCTGCCGCTGGATCGCAGCAAGTAGGCTCGGCGTAGACTTTTCCACGTGGAAACGGGGCGGTCGCGAGGCCGCCCCGTCTGTATAAGCCGATGTCCGGAAACACAGTAACTGGTATTCATTAAACAAGTTGCAAACAGGACAAGTTTTGGCATAATGTGGGCAGTGACCAGGGGGAGTGAAAAGCTCAATAAAAGCCTGTCAAAAGTTTGACAAATGAGCAGGCAAACACCATATCCCCTAGCTGGCTGATGAAATCAGGACCGGAGCGAACACCAGCGGAGGCCCGGCATGTCCGAATCGAAGATCGACAAGCTCCTGAACGAACGGGAACGCCTGTACCTGGGCGGCGGCGAAGCCCGCATCGCCAAGCACCATGCCGCGGGCAAGCTCACCGCCCGTGAGCGTCTGGCCCTGCTCCTGGACGAGGAGACTTTCCAGGAGACGCACCTGTTCATGCGTCATCGCTGCACGCACTTCGGACTGGGCGACAAGGAATTCCCCGGCGAGGGCGTGGTGACCGGTTGCGGTCTGGTCGATGATCGGCCCGTCTACGTGGCGAGCCAGGATTTTACCGTGGCCGGCGGCGCGGTGGGCGAAGCGACCGCCCGCAAGATCCAGGCAGCCATGGACGACGCCCTGAAGACCGGCGATCCGTTCGTGTTCATCAACGACAGCGGCGGCGCCCGCATCCAGGAGGGTGTCGATTCCCTGGCCGGCTACGGCGGCATCTTCCACCGCAACGTGCTGCTGTCGGGCGTCGTCCCGCAGATCAGCATTATCGCCGGCCCCTGTGCGGGCGGGGCGGCCTACTCGCCGGCGCTGACCGATTTCATCATCCAGGTGCGCAGCGAGGGCCAGATGTTCATCACCGGCCCCTCGATCATCAAGCAGGTCACCGGCGAGGACGTCACCGCCGAGGATCTCGGCGGCGTCTACAGCCACACCCACTACTCGGGCGTCGTGCATTTCGAGGCCGAGGACGGGCCGCACGCCATGGAGATCGCGCGCCGTCTGCTCTCGTTCCTGCCCAGCAACAATACGGACGAGCCGCCGGTCTACCCCGAGCAACACGAGGACGCCGTGGGGCCGGTCGACGAGCTCAACGACACGATCCCCGAAGATCCGCGACAGCCCTACGACATGCACCGGATCATCCAGCTCACCGTGGACAACGGCGACTTCATGGAGATCCAGGAACACTGGGCGTCCAACATCATCGTGGGGTTCGCGCGGATCGAAGGCGCGACCATCGGCGTGATCGCCAACAACCCGCTGCATAAGGCCGGCGTGCTGGACATCGACTCGTCCGACAAAGCCGCCAAGTTCATCCGCTTCTGCAACGCCTTCAACATCCCGCTGCTGACCTTCGTGGACGTGCCCGGCTTCATGCCCGGCGTGCAGCAGGAGTACGGCGGCATCATTCGCCACGGCGCCAAGATGCTCTTCGCCTACGGTTCGGCGACCGTACCCAAGATCACGATCATCGTGCGCAAGGCGTACGGCGGCGCCTACCTGGCCATGTGCGGCAAGGACATGGGCGCCGACCGTTGCAGCGCCTGGCCCAGCGCCGAGATCGCCGTGATGGGCGCCGAGGGCGCCGTCAATCTGCTCTACCGGCGCGAGATCGCCGCGGCCCCCGATCCCGACGCCGAACGCCAGGCCCGGATAGAGGAGTACACGGACACGTTCGCCAATCCCTACGTGGCTGCCGGACGGGGCCTGCTCGACGATATCATCGAGCCCGCGGAGACGCGGGTCTACGTGGCCCAGTCGCTGCAGCTGCTCAAAGCCAAGCGCGAGATCCGGCCGCAGAAGAAGCACGGCCTCATTCCCCTGTAGGAAGGCGATCGGATGGACGGCCAGGACACCCTGATGCAGAACATGCCGCTCGCGCTGGTGGGCCTGCTGATCGTTTTCGCGGTGCAGCTGATCATCGCGATGGCCATCTATTTCGTGCGCCAGTTCGACGAGAAGTGGCGTCATCAGGAGAAGCGGCGCAACGCCGAGGTCTTGGACCGTGAGCCGACGATCGACGCCACTACGGTAGTGCTGATCGCCGCCGCCGCGGCTACCGTCCTGCGCGGCCGTCATCGCATTCGCAGCATCCGGCGGCTGATGCCCGCCGATCACCGGCGCAGTCCGTGGTCGGCCCAGGGCCGGGCGGTCCTGCAGGGCTCGCATGCCATCGGTAGAACGGCAGAAAAACGTGGCGGTCGACGTTAGTCGGCAAGCCAAGGAGTTTGCAATGAAGCTCAAGATCACCGTCCACGGTGTGGCCTACGAGGTCGACGTGGAGGTCCTGGACGCCAAGCGGGACGAGTTCGGTCCCACCGGGGCTCTGCCCAGTTTGGGTTCGCACGGTACGACTCCTCATTCGTCCCGCCCGGCTTCGTCGGCGCCGGCCGGCCCGGCCCGCTCGGCCGCGCCCGCACCCCCGTCGCCGGCGTCCGGCAACGGCGTTGTTTCGCCCATCGCCGGGACCATCGTCGAGATCAAGTGCAAGGCCGGCGAAGCGGTGACCCAGGGTCAGGAACTGCTGGTGATCGAGGCCATGAAGATGAACACCTCGATCGCGTCGCCCGGCGCCGGGACGGTCAAACAGATCCTCGTCGCCGCCGGCGACAGCGTGCGTGAGAACCAGCAACTGGTCGAGTTCGGTTAGCCATGGAAGTGATCTGGGAATTCCTGCAGGTCGGCGCCTTCGGCAACTTCACCCTCGGCAACCTGGCGATGCTGATCGTGGGTTGTGTCTTCATCTATCTGGCGGTCACCAAGGACTACGAGCCGTTGCTGCTGGTTCCCATCGGGTTCGGTATTCTGGTCGGAAACATCCCCTTCTCCGACGGCATGAATATCGGCGTGTACGAGGAAGGCAGCGTGCTGTCGATCCTATACCAGGGCGTGAGCAAGGGCTGGTATCCGCCGTTGATCTTCCTGGGCATCGGCGCGATGACTGACTTCTCGTGCATGCTCTCGAATCCGCGGTTGATCATCCTGGGCGCCGCGGCCCAGGCGGGCATCTTCATCACTTTCTTCGGCGCCCTGGCCCTGGGGTTCGAGGTGAACCAGGCGGCGGCGATCGGCATCATCGGCGGCGCGGACGGTCCCACGGCGATCTTCCTGTCGTCGCAGCTGGCACCCGAGTTCCTTGGCCCCATCGCCATTGCGGCCTATTCGTACATGGCTCTGGTGCCGGTCATCCAGCCGCCCATCATCAAGCTGCTCACCACGCGCAAGGAACGGCTGATCCGCATGAAGCCCTCGCGGCCGGTGAGCAAGCGTCTGCGCATCGTGTTCCCGATCATGGCCTTCCTGTTGTCGGCCTTGATCGCTCCCGGCGCCATCACGCTGCTGGGCATGCTGTTCTTCGGCAACCTGCTCAAGGAGAGCGGCGTGACCGAGCGTTTGGCCAAGACGGCCCGCAACGCCCTGATCGACATCATCACCATCCTGCTGGGATTCACCGTCGGCACTTCGACCGACGCCTCGGTCTTCCTGACACCCGCGTCGATCAAGATTTTTGTGCTGGGCGCCGGCTCGTTCGCCATCGCCACGGCGGCGGGCATTATCTTCGCCAAGGGCATGAACCTGGTCTACAAGACCAAGATCAATCCGATCATCGGGGCCGCGGGCGTGTCGGCGGTGCCCGACTCGGCGCGGGTGTGTCAGATGGTCGGGGCTCGTGAGGACCCGCAGAACTTTCTGATCATGCATGCGATGGCGCCGAATGTGGCCGGGGTGATCGGGTCGGCGGTGGCGGCGGGGGTGTTCTTGTCGAGTTTGGTCAAGTGACGGCGGATT
The DNA here is from genome assembly GCA_964476155.1 of uncultured Fibrobacteraceae bacterium. Classification (GTDB taxonomy): domain Bacteria; phylum Krumholzibacteriota; class Krumholzibacteriia; order LZORAL124-64-63; family LZORAL124-64-63; genus JAHIYU01. The sequence goes on along the minus strand of CAYYYS010000024.1, from coordinate 22,347 downwards.
CCCTGGTGGGTTCGTCGCGTCTTGTATTTCTCCTGTTCGCACCCGATCAGTATATGGCTGTTTTTTATTTGCCCCCTTGTTGAAAAGCCCCGCCCTTGGTTGTTCCACACATATCCAACAGTGGCACGAATCAGAAACCAGGAGGCACACCATGAAAAACCTGACCGTAGCGAAAGTACTACTGTTTCTCGCCTTGCTCACCGGCGGAATTGTCCTGAGCACCGGCTGTTCCGATGAGATAGCCGCTCCCGAACAAAACCAGAGCCTCGACGACCAGCAGGCCATCGGGGGCGACAAGTCGCCGGGGGACATCGGAGGCATCGTGCATCCTGTACCGGCCCGTCGTCCCTTCAACCCCATTAAATTCGGCGACGGTACCAAGGCCACCAGTACGGTCACCCCCGCGGGCATCACCACCGAGCTGATCGAGATTTCAAGCGGTGCGTTGCTGGCCGAGCTGATCTGGACCCATGCCGATCAGTCCCTGGTCATCGACGTGCCCGGTGTGACCTCCCTCTCCGGGTACGGCGCGGATGCGGCGACTCCCTTCGGCTGTAACGTGGGCTTGTACTACGTCTACATCAACGCGACGGCCGCCCTGGGCGACGGCAAGGGCCTGCTCGGAGGAGATAAGGACAATCCCGGCTGCGACGGCATTCCCGACATCCTGGAAACCGAGTGCATGCTGGAATGTTGCGAAATCCACGATCAGTGCTACGCCGACAACAACTGCACCGCCAGGAGCTGGCTGCCCGGACACGGTCAGGGCGCGGCCTGCACCCAGTGCAACGTTGACGTCGTGATCTGCATGGTGAAATGTTTGCCGTGGTGGGTACCGGACTGGATCTTCGAGCGTCTGATCGAGCCTCTCCTGCTCGAGACGGAATAATCCTGCCGAAATCGAGACAGGGGGGCCGAGCGTCAGCTCGGCCTCCCTGCCTCTCCCACTTGGCATGGGGGACCCGCTTTATATAGCCGCGATTCCATCTGTGAAGCGCTCAGGTTTCCAAAAACAATACGCCCGACCACCACGAAATCAGTCGAGACCAATGATTGAAAAGGGGTTCAAGAGCTGCCGGCCCCACAGCATGGCACGATCGATCTCAGTCAGCCGGGCTTCATCACACACAGCATTACAGTTGTCTTGAATGGCCGCTTTTTGGTGTGCGGCGATCTCTCCGGCCTTCTCCCTGGTCAAATGGAAGGCGGGGGCAGCGTCAAGGCATGACGAGATTTGACTCATGCGATTGCCGCCATGGATCAGCATGGCCTGTGTGGCTTCGTTGCCCGACCGGGGTTGGGGGCAGATGTCGTAGGCTGGAGTCAGTGTCAGCCACTGGCCATCCCAGAACGCCGCGTGGTTTCGTGCATGATCATCCGTATTGCCGCACAGGATGTTGAAGACCAGGCGGGAGAAAAGCTCTCGTAGCGTCGCCTTGGGATCCTTGAAGCGGTGCCGAATGATCTCGGCCAGCTTTTTATAGCTGGCGTAACGGGCCGTCATGTCGTCGAGTTCGAAGAGGGTCAGGGCCGAGATCATGTGCTTGCGACGCCATTGATCCTCGACAGGAATCCGGTCGAATCGTTCGATCAACAGCACGTCCTTGGCCCATGAGCGGGTCAGCGACACGGGCGCGACGTTAAGCCCGACGAGCGCGGCCAGCTTCATGGCGACGAATTCCGCCTTCACCACGCTGTAGAGATCCGAACTCGACGAGAACTTGGCGATGTACTGCCGAGATTCTTTCTCGATCAGGGCCTTGGGCCGTGCGCCACCGACGGAACTGCCGTGGATCAGGGCCTGATCAAGCTCCGGAGTGAGGGGGATTCCTTGCTCCACCTTCTCTGCAGCCCTCTGGAGCTCTTCCAGCGTGGAGCCTGCCTTCAGGCGAGGCGCGTACTCCGTCGGTGATCGCTGGAAATCCAAAGTGCCGATTCGATCGGATCCGGACTCGAGTAGATATGTCAGCTCATCGAGTTCGGCGGTATCGACATGGGGGCTGCTCGTTCCCGGCACCTTGTTCATGATCACCCGTCGCCCCCACGTGTCGGGAGCGGCGTCCCGGATGCAATTCGGCACGTGCAGCCCGGCTACCAGCGGCAACGCTCCGGAGCGTAGGGGAAGCTCGGTCTCGTGGATCGAGATGGCGTCATCCCGGCTGAGATAGCTCTGGCCGTAGTTGAAGATCAGATCCTCGCCATCGGCCGTCAGCTTGCCCGCCACGACCGGATCGGTTGTGCCGGGGAGCCAGATCCATACGAAGGCTTCGCCGCGATTGGAGCTAGAAGTCGTCATCGAGGTTCCTTTCGCTCTTGCGGATCTTCTGCGGCATCAGGGAAAGCGTATCGGTCACCCTGTCCAGGTTCGTCTCCAGCGGCGTGCGGTCTGAATCAAACAAGGGAATGCCGAGAACTGCGGCTGCCTCGAAGACAAGACCGACCGAGCATGACAGATCCCCGTTCTCAATCCTGCGGAGCGTCACCAAGGAAACACCGACTCGCTCAGCGAGATCGGATGCGGTCCAGCGGCGGTTTTTACGCTCGAGTTTGATCAAACGCCCGAGCAAAGCAGCCGCTTCTTTTGTGTACTGCGAATAGGATAGGTGGTCGGCTCCGACGAATGGCTGGAGATGGATCAGACGGCGGTGAAAGTGACGTGGGCGATCACTTGGAGGTATAATTGGTTGCTTGGTTCGGGCAAGTAGTTGCGAGGATGGGGGCTAATCGTTTGAATGCCTATCCCTTATGCGATTCGCATCAGCTATCATCATCCTTATCGTCATTGCGACTAACGCATCCGCGGATGTGCTGACCATTCAATTCCCAACTCTCGAGCTGCATGGGACCATTCCATTACGGTATTACTGGATTCAATCCGAGTTCGATGTCGCGCTCGCTGATGCCACTGTGGATAGTGTAACCGTTGCCGTGCGCACGGATGGCGATGATAATGCCCACCACTATTGCGAGATGGGCGGCGAGGTATTCTGGAGTCCTTGCTATCCGAGACTTCTCGTATCGTGGCCAACGAGCGATCCTCGTGGGGTAGAATCAAATTGCTATACGACTACTCGGATCTGCGAGTCGCCCTCGGCAGCTATCTTCCCCGTGAGACCCCTATGCGCCGAGTAATTGATTCCCATATCTCCCCAAATTAACTATGCTACGCGCAGCAAGGAACTTGGCGGCCCCTCACGTGACGATCGGATCAAGGCCAGATGGAACATTTCACCTTCATCGTCAAAATCCCCTACAAGGGAACCAAGGAATACCTCGTCGAGATCGATGAGCGGCAGCCGCTGATCGAATCCTTCTCCGCCGTCGTCGAGACCATGGTGGGCACCGAGGACGAGATCCCGATCGTCAGACGGGATGAAACGGGCGTCGAGGTCGAGGTGATCTGGGTCTTCGCCTGGGGCGGTTCCGAGATGGGCGTCGAAGAACTCGCCGAGCACATGAGCCTGAAGGATCAGGGCGTGATGCCGGGGTCGGAGATCGTCGTCACCGATATCAGTATCGGTGTGGGCGGGCCGCTGATGAGCAACGACGCGCGGGTGGTCAAGGACCGCGTGGGCCTGATGGACATGGTCCGGCGCAACCCGGACCATCTGAGTATCGTCAAGGCGAAGCCCCGCACCATCGACGTCGCGGTGACGGGCGTGAAGGCCATTCGGGATGTGGACGAGGACGGCGGTGTCGGCTACGTGCACGATCACCGGGTTCGTATCCTCATTCCCGAGCGCTATCCCTACGAAAGCCCGACCCTCGTGCCGCTGACCAGGGTCTTCCATCCGAACATCTGTCTCAGCGGCGACGAATGTCATGTGTGTTATTCGGAGGGCTACGTGCCCCACGGCGAGGATACACTGTCCTATATGGTCGATCAGTTCGTTCGCATGATTCAGTACCAGTCGGCAGCCTGGAATCTGGAGGAGCCGCATCGCCGCCTGAACCTGGAGGCCAGCCTTTGGCTCGAAACCCGTCTTGCCGAGAAGAGCGATCTGATCCCCGTCAAGCCCACCATGAAACTGAAGTGATAATCCGTGATGGCTGATGCGTCCAGGAAAGTCAGAGTGCTGGCGGTCAACGTCTACCCGGCCGGCCCCACCTATTGCCTGCACCGGGACGAAGATGGTCGCTTCGAGGTGTGCTGCACCCAGGGCGTGCTGCGCGCCATGCTCGGTCACGCCCGCAAGGGCCTGACGGTCGCCAAGGGCGGCCTGATGGAGCGGGAAGCCATCGAGGTGAAGGGCTGGCTGCTGGGACGGGTCGGACAGTCGGGCCGGCGGCTGCGGGTGATCGTCGAGCGTACCGTTGAATTGCCCCTGCATGCCTTGGACAACAACGCCGCCGCGTACTTCACCGCCACCGACCACGTTTTACTGGATCAGAAACTGCGCAAGTTCGAGGGCGGGCAACTCATCGGCTACTACCACAGTCATCCGATGCACCCGGTCCGTATGTCGGAGCAGGATATCCTGCATTTCCGGGAGAACCTCACCGAGGCGTATCAGCTTGCGGCCATCGTCGGTCCGGGCGAGAACGCGACCGGATTCTTCCTGCAGCGCGAGCTCGGCGGTTACGGCACCAACCAGGAGCCCGAGTTCCGTGTGGACTACGAAGACGACATGCCGGTCGTCGACAACGAGCTCTTCGTCGCTGAATCCGTGGGGTTCACCCCGCCGCCGAAACGCAAGAAGGGTCGGAGCTGGCGGAGCTTGCCGCTGCTGGCCGCCTTGTTGGTCGTCGTGGCCGTGTCGACGTTTGTCTTCACGTCCAAAACCACAATCCAGCCCGAGGGTATCCCGATCCTGAGGTTCAGCGAACACAGCCTGGATCTCGATCCGCTGGCGCCGCAACGCTCGGTCACGTTGAGTCTGGACGCGGCCGGCGCCTACGACTATACGGTGCGGACCGAAGGGCGCGCCGACTGGCTGAGTGTCGATCCGTCGCAGGGCGAGGTCGTTCATCCCGATGAGGTGGAGATCACCGTCTCGGCCGACATGAGTATGATCGAACCCGGGGACAGTCTGTTGTCCCATGTGATCGTGGAGGTCGTGCCGCGGGCCGAGGGCGCCGAGGTCCAGACGACGACGATTCCCGTCATGGGCGTGAAGAACATCCGTCTCGTTGAGCAGACCACGCCTTGGCAGGCGGGGGAGCCGACCGTGGGGTACGGCGGCATCTCCTGGGACCTGACCGATTGTCCGGTGAGCGGTGGTGATGTGACCATGAGCGTGGCGTTGTCGGTGCGCGCCGGGCGCGAGGAAACCGCGGTTTTTACCCGTGAGGTCGATCAGCCCCGTCTGCGCGTGGCGCCCACCGAGCTGCCGTCACCCCTGGACTGGTCGGAGCTTCTGTTCGAGGCGCGGGCCGCCAAGAGCACGGAGCATCCCGACCGGATCGTCAACCTCAGCACCGTCGGTACCGCGAGCCTCGTGAAGAGCGTGCGGGACTGGACCCTGCCGCCGCCCGAGATGGATGGCGGCTCGTTCACCTTCGTGACCCTGCCGTTGCCGACGACGGCCCACTGGGCGGTCGAAGTGGCCGAAGGGGACGGCTGGCGGCGTGTCAATCGGGGTGTCCTGGCGTCCGGTCAGTCCATTTCGCACACCCGGGACTACGACCCCGCGATCGGCAAGCTGCGCATCCGGGCGGCCTTCCTGGGCGAAAACGGCATCTACGAGTACCGGTACGTATATTCCTTCTCACGGGTGGATCGACGCGACGTGGCTTTCGACCGATCCCAGGGCCCGGCGGGCCGTTCCTTTCGGGTCCGGCATGCGGATCGATACGCGGCGGCCGACCTGGCGCAGCTGGGTGTGATCGGCGGCCTCCGCCATTACGCGGATCTGGAAGGCGCCGCCACGGCGGGCTGGGTGCTCGTCACCGGGAGCCCGCGCGTGGACGACGAGACCTGGCCGCGGCTGGCGGCGATCGGCGACGAACTCGCAAGCGCGGGCCACGGTCGTATCGCGTGGTTCTACAACTTCGATACGGACCGTGTCCTGCTCGTCTTCGCCATGTCCGACGACGGGTTCAAGACCCATTGCGACGCCTTGATCGCCTACCCGGAGGTTCTGGATCTGATTTCGGACACGCCCAACGGGCGCTTGTCCATCCGCCCTCCGGACATCGAAGACGAAGACGCGTTCAATCTGGGCAGCTACCGGTTGCCCCGTTAACGACGACGGGCGCCGTGCAAGGCGCTCTCACCGTGATTCGACAGGTGATGACGATGAAGATCAATTCGCATCTCTGGTCCCAGGTCAGTCTTTACAGTCTCTTGGGCGCCCTGACGGGTGTCGTCGTCTGCGCGGTGTTCATCTGGTCCATCGATTCGCTGTGGCATCCCGAGGGGGGTGTTCCTTACGGAACGGAGGGACAGCTGAAGTTCATCACGATCCTGCTGTTCTATGTGCCGTTGGGCTGTTTGCTGGGCGGTGTATTGAGCGCCGTCGAATCGGTGCACGACAGCGGCTTCAAGGAGACCCTCGCCACGGAATGGCGTTGGTTGCTCAGCGGCGCCCTGATCGGCGGCATCGGCGGTTTTTTGGGCGGATACGCCGGTGAATGGGTGATGGTCGAGGTCCAGGCGCTGCCGGGCGAGCATATGTCGCCCCTGGGGCGCGCGCTCGGCACCATGGTGTTGGGGCTGGTGCTGGGCCTTGCGGTCGGTTTGACGGAAAAACTGCGCAACGGATCCAACGACCGTCTGCTGGCGGGCGTGTTGGGCGGCGGGCTGGGTGGCGTGTCCGCGGCGCTGGTCTTCCATTTCCTGGTCCGCAACGTCGAGTTGATGAGCATCCTGTCCATCGTGCTGATGGCGACGCTGCTGGCGGGCTTCATCGGCTCGGTCACGCTGCTCCGGAGCGCGGCCTTCCTGGTGGGCGTGGAGGGCAACATCTTCAAGTATGCCCTGGGCTTCGAAAAGTCGCTGCTGGCCGATTCACCGAACGTGATCGGGTCCGGCATCCCCACGCGCTCTTCGCCGAACGCGACGTTCAAGGTCGCCATGGATCGCGACATCCAGAGCGAACACGTTCGGCTCGAACTGGACACCAAGGCTCATGCCTGGTTGCTGAGTGTCGTGGACGAGCATGCCGATACCTTCGTGAACGGGCGCCGGCCGGGCGAGGGCGCGACGATAATCAGGGACGGCGATGTCATCACCCTGGGTGGCACGTCGTTCCGTTTTACGCTGGCGGGATAGGTGGAAGGGACGGTCCTCACGTGAGAGCACTGAAGCCGATTCTCTGGTTGCTGCTGTTGACGGCTTCGTCCGCCACGGCCTATACCGTGGCCGAACCGCCGGATCTCCATCTCCGCATCGATTCCGTCGAACCCCTGGGCAGCTCCGAGGAGGGGACGGCCCTCGCGCGCGTCTTCTTCAAGGTCTATACGACCGAGCAACCGCATCCGGAATCACTGTGGACGCGGGACGTGGGCGAAGAGGTCTTCGCACAGATCCACCTGGACGGCCAAGTCACCCCCTTCATCGCTCCGCCCGACCGGGTGCGTTCCGAGGTTCGTCCCGCGCCCATGGTCTTCCTGATGGCAATCGACGTGAGCGGGTCGATGGGTGGTTTCGGCAGCTGGCGCGGCATATCCAATTATGACCGCCGCATGCTGCCCTTGCGCGATGCGCTGTTGTCGTTCTTCGACACCAATACCCTCCCGCATGTCTTTGCCCGGCTTTATCCCTTCTCGCATCTCGTGCCCCATCCCGTGGATATCGAATCCGCCGCCCAGGATCTGGCGGCGTGGGAGAGGCGTTACCTGTCCCTGGCGGGCCAGGGGGCTCGGGACCTGAAGCGGGGTGTTTCAGACATCGATGTCTACGTGCGCAACGGGGACCGGAACGTTGACACCTCCCTGTTTGCGGCCTATCTCGAAGGCCTCCGCGAACTCGACGAAGCCGCTTCCATCCCGGCGTTGCGGGGCGCCAAGCGCGTTCTGATCCTACTGACCGACGGCATGAACGATCCGCTGCAGGCGCCGGCAGCGTATCGTGATCTGCTTCTGGAAGACGTCATGCGGGGCTTCGCCGCCGAGGGGGCGCCGGCCGTGTATACCATCGGCTTCGGCCTGGACGACCCGGCCGCGATCGCGACGATGGAGAGTCTTGCCCAACTGGATAATGTAGGTTTCACGCCCGTGGCCGATGGTGATGACGCGACGCCGATGTTGCGCGCAGCCTACGAGGACGTGGTCGAGTTGGAGGGCCGGTCGTGGTATGTGGACATCGACACCGGCAAGAGCCGCAAACAGGTGGCTCTCGAGGGGATCGGCATTTCCGTGGGCGACGCGCCGCCGATGAACGACAGGATGCTTCTGCTGCCGTCCGCCGGCGTCGAGATCTCGACGCGTTACCGGCTCATCGCCCTCGATCTGATCGGTCTCGTGACGGCCTTGCTGCTGGCGGGCTGGGCCCTGCTGTACGCGCGGCGCGACAGGGGCGCCATTGACGGAACCGAACAGGATGAGGTGGAGTCGGCCGTAGCCCCGGTCGAAGTCGAACCGGTTCGGTTGTCGGGGATGTCCGTCCAGGAATGGCGGCGTCGACGGGATTCGCAAAGCGAGGGGGATCGGTGATGGTTGATATGGACCGAGTGCAGACCTTGTGCACCGTCGTGGTGATGGCTTGCCTTGCGCTGGCCGGGACGTCTGTCGCGGACACGGTCGCGGCACCGGCGGATTCGCTGACTTTCACCATCCTCGACGAGACGGGTGTTCCCCTGTCGGTGGGCGAGATGGAGTTCTGCCTGGGGGACGACTGCCTGTTCGTCGAACTGGAGTCCTCGGCGGGCCGTATCATGATTCCTTTGGCGGACCTCGACCCTGACCAGGCGTATACCGTGATCTACTACAACGAGCAGGGGCGTACGGTCTACGCCGCGCGGGGATGGCGCTACGTGTCTTCGTCGTGGGACCGTGGCCACGATCCCGATCTCGGCGTGGATCGCAAGATCATCTCGCCGACCTTCACCGGCACGGCCGACGGGCAATTGATCTTTTCGCTGAACACGGAAGTGAATCCCGCCTGGCAGACGATGCGCGAGGCTGCCGTGGCCGAAGCCGCCGTGGCCGAGGTCGTGAGCGCGGAACAGCGGCGTGATGTCGTTGCCACGCCACCCCCGGGATTCATGCTCTCCTGGCGGGTCCCCTTCGTGCTGGGGGGCAAGTTCGGGGTCGATCCGTCCTTCGCCGGCGGCGTCGAAAGCGTCAAGCCGGGTCTGGCACTCGGTGCGGCCCGTCTCTTCGGCTATGGCGACGCCGCAGACGACGATGGCTCCGCCTGGCTCGGCTATCGCGTCCTCGAAATCTCGTACGCGGGCAACCGCTACGACACGTACCAACTCATGGCGCCCGATGTCCTGTCGGACGTGACTTTCCATCGGGTGAGTCTTTCGCTGGGTTTCGGCCGGATCAGCCGGTCCCTGGATTGGGACCTGCGGGCCGGAGTCTCCCTGGCCAAGGGAGGCGTCTACGACGGCGACGAGGTTCTGGCCTATGGGGGCCGGAGCTATGACATGTTCGGTGTCGGTCTCTACGCGCAGATGTTGCGCAGCGTGCCGTCGTCGTCCGACGCCAACATCGGTCTGGTATGTCGATTCGGATACATGTATTACCCGGCCGATGCCGACGCCGAGGATATCTGGCACGGTGGCTTGCCCTCCGTGGCCGTGGGCTTGGCTGTTTACTAGGGAGAGATCATGGTGCGCAGCATTACGGTGATCCTGGTTTTAGTCCTGCTGTCGGCGTTGCTGACGGCTGTCGGTTGCGATCGCAAGGACAACGACTGGCCGGACTTCGACCAGTCGATCAAGGCGGTTGAGGTCGACACGGACCTGGTCGAAATCGTCGAGGGCGGCACGGCGGGCGCATATAACCTGTCCCTGGCCATGGCCCCCTCGCACGAAGTGCGCGTCGCCGTCGCGTCCGACTTCGGCGAAGTGTCTGTCGATCCCGACACGGTCGTGTTCCGCGTGAGTGATTGGGATGATGCGCGCGGCGTCGCCGTGACGGCCGTCGATGATCATATCGCCGAAGCCGCCCGCACCGATACGCTGCGGCATGTGGTCATTACCGGGGACACGGGCTACCAGGACGTGGCCGTGCCCAATGTCGTGGTAACCATTGCCGACGACGACGTCGCAGCCGTGGATGTCACGCCCGTCACTCTCCAGATCGTGGAGAGCGATGGCGACGCGACGGAAACCTACGCGGTCAGGCTGCTTTCCCAACCGGGTGCGGACGTGCTCGTCATCCCCGCGGCCGATGATCCCCTGGTCCATATCGACCCCGACACCCTGCGCTTCGAAACGACGACCTGGGACCTGCCGTCCACGGTCACCGTCTGGGTCCAGGACGACGGGGTCGCCGAAGGATCGCACGACGCGGTCATCGGCCACGTCGCCGTTTCCGACGACGACGCGTACGACGCCCTGGCCGTCTCTTCGGTGCAGCTGACGATCACCGACGGTGGACAACCGACCCTCTCCCTAGACGATCCGGACCCCGTGATCGAGGCCGCCGGTGCGACGATTCCGGTGACCCTCAGGCTCACGTCGCCCAGCGCCTACGACGTGGCCGTCCATCTGACCACCCATGACGGCTCGGCGACCGCCGGCGCCGATTACGTCGCGGCCGATCTCGATGTGACGATTCCGGCCGGGGAAATCACCTTCGTGCAGGATGTGCTCCTGCTCGACGACGAGGATCCCGAGAGCGCCGAGACCTTCACCGTGTCGCTCGCCGACGCCCAGGGAGCCACCCTCGGCGACGTCGAGACGACGTGTACGATTCTGGACGACGACCTGCCCAGCCTGTCCGTGAACGATGTCATCGTCATTGAGGGCGCCGGCACGGCTGTCTTCCGCGTCACGCTCGATCCCGTAGCGTCAAGATACGTGGTCTTCTCCTTCCACACGGCCGACAACACGGCCGTCGCGCCCACGGACTACTCGGCGGTCGCGGTGACCGACACGATCCACGCCGGCGACACCTGGCTGGACATCCCCGTGGTCATCGTCGACAACACGGTGTCCGAGCCCCAGGAAACGTTCACGGTCATCCTGTCGGCGGCGCCCGACCAGGCCACGATCCTCGACGGCGAAGGTGTGGGGACCATCAACGACGACGACGGTTCGCTCTATGTGTACATGGCCGACGCGGTCGTAACCGAAAGCGACGGTCCGGCCGTCTTCTCCCTGACGTTGTCGGGCCAGAGCCAGCAGGACGTGACCGTCACCCTGTCCACCCAGGACGGTTCGGCCGTGGCGGGCGACGACTTCACGGCCCGGACGGACGAGCAGGTCGTCATAACGGCCGGTTCCCTGTCCGGGACCTTTGCGGTGCAGATCACCGACGACGGCGTTGCGGAGAATCCCGAGGCGTTCTCGTTGGTGATCACCGAAGTCGCGGGAGCCGCGATCGGGGATCCGAACGCCGTCTGCGACATTGCCGACGACGATCCCGTGACCCTCGACGTGGGTGACGCCTCGGCCGGCGAGAATGACGGCACGATCGTACTGCGCGTCACCAAGACGCCCGCCATCGCGCGCGCCGTCTCCTTCCAGATCGATACGACGTCCGGCACGGCGGACGAGGGCACCGATTACGTGGGTGTGCACACGACGCTGGCGATCCCGGCGGACAGCACCGGCGTGGATGTCCAGGTGGGTGTCCTGCAGGATTCCCTGAACGAGACCGACGAGGCGTTCCTCGTACAGATCAGCGCGCCGTCGGGATTGGCCGTGATCGGGGACGGGACCGGCGAGGGAATCATCGTCGATGACGACGGACTGACCGTGAGTGTCGACGACGTCATGGTGGACGAGGACGGCGGCCCGGCCGTCTTTACCCTGTCCCTGTCCGGCCTGAGCCAGCAGGATCTGTCGCTGGTCGTCGCCACGCAGGACGGCACGGCCACGGCCGGCGCCGACTACGTGGAGCAGACCGACGTCTCGGTCGTCATACCGGCGGGACAGGCGTCGATCACACACGATGTCGTGATCATCAACGACGAGGTGACCGAGAACACCGAGATCTTCACTCTCGAAATCACAGACGGCGGTGGCGCCACGATCCTGGACGGCACGGGCCAGGGCAGCATCGTGGACGACGAATCGATGACGATCTCGGTGACCGGCGCGGTCGTGAGCGAGGGGGCCGGCACGGTCGTATTCGTGGTGACGGAATCGCCGCCGATCGTCCAGTCCGTGACCTTCACCTTCACCACCGAATCGGGTTCGGCGACGGAGAACGTTGATTACACGGGCGTGTCCCAGGAGTACACGATCCCGCCCGGACAAACGTTCATCGAGATTCCCGTCAACATCACCGACGACACGCTCTTCGAAGACACGGAATTCTTCACGGCCACGATCACGGCCACGCCCGACCAGGCCAACGTCGGTCAGGGCACGGCCCAGGGCGAGATCGTCGACAACGATCCCGTCACGGTCACCTTCGAGGACGAATCCGTGACCGAGGGCGATGGTGAAGTCGTCTTCGCGTTCGTACTCTCCGGCCAAGCCCAACCCGATATCGAGTTGACGGTCTCTACCGGGGACGGTACCGCCACGGCCGGCAAGGACTACACCGCGCAGAACGGCGTGGTGGTGACCATTCCCGGCGGCGAGACGACGGCTCAGCTCGTGATACCCGTCCTGGACGACGTGAAGGCCGAAAATGACGAGACCTTCACGTTGCGTCTGGACGACGCCAATTTCGACACGGTCGTCTTCGGCAACACCACCGCCGTCTGCACGATCGCCGATGACAACGACCTGGTGCGCCTGTCCGTCGAGGCCGACGTGACGGTCAACGAGGGCGACGGCGTGGCCACGATCACCGTTCTCAAGCTCGATCCGGTCGCGCAGGACGTCAACTTCCGCTACAGCACAGTCAACGGCACCGCACTCGCGGGCGGCGACTTCACCGGCGCGACGAATCAGCTCGAACTGATTCCGGCCGCCGGCAGCTCGGTCCAGATCCCGGTCGCCCTGAACAACGACGGGATCCACGAGCATCAGGAATTCTTCGCTGTCGTGATCAGCGGCGTGGCGGGTCAATCCACGGTCGTGGATGACACCGCCGACGTGACCATCGACGACGACGACGCCTTGACCGTCAGCGGCGCGGCGCCGGCCGTGGACGAGGATGACGGCCAAGCCGTGGTCACGTTCACCATGAACCGGGCCAGTGCGTACGCACAGGTCATGTCCTTCTCCCTGACGGACCAGACGGCCCAGGCGGGCGACGATTACACGGTGCCGGGGGAGCTCACCTTCACCATCGACGCCGGCGGGACCGTAGGCACGGCCGTCGTGCCCCTGGTCGACGACGCGACCCCCGAGACGACCGAATCCTTCCTGCTCACGCTCACCGACGCCGACGAAGCCGTCGTGGTCGGTCCCGACGATTTCACCTGTGTCATCCAGGACGATGATCCCGTGGTGCTGGACGTCAGCGACGGCGAGGCGGGCGAGGACGAGGCCTGGGTCCGTTTCCGCGTGACGAAGACTCCCGGCATCGGGCGCGCCGCCTCCTTCGACTTCGACACCGCGTCGGGCAGCGCGGTCGAGGGCGCGGACTTCACCGGTGTGCACGGCGTCGTGACGATACCGGCCGACAGCTCCGGCGTGTTCGTCGACGTGCCCATCATCCCGGATGACACGTTCGAGGTGACGGAGACCTTCCCGGTGCAGATCAGCAATCCCTCCGCGTTGGCGGTCCTGGGCGACGCCACGGGTGTCGGTACGATCACCGACGACGACGAGGTGCCCGTGTCGGTCAGCATCAGCGACGCGACCGTGGACGAAGACGAAGGCTCGGTGGACTTCACGCTCACTCTCTCGGGCACCAGTGCCCTGGACGTCGATCTGACCCTGTCCACCCAGGACGGTTCCGCGACGGCGCCCGGCGACTTCACGGCCCAGACGGCCGAGCCCGCGGTCATCGCTGCCGGTCAACTGGAGACGACCTTCACGGTGCCGATCACCGACGACGGCGTTCCCGAACTGGACGAGAGCTTCACGGTGACCATCGACGACGCCATTGGAGCCAACATCGACGACGGCTCGGGGCTTGGCGCCATCAACGACGACGATCCCCTGCTACTCGTGATCGCGCCCGTGATCGCCACCGAGGACGGCGGGGACACGGACCTGTTGCGCGTGACCAAGTCGCCGGACATCGCCCGCAGCGTCGATTTCACGGCGGCTTTCGCCGACGGGACGGCTCTGGAGGGCGAAGATTACACCGATACCGGCGGTCCGTTCACGATCTTGGCCGGCGCCACGTCCCTCGACGTGCCTTTGACCATCCTGGACGATGCGGCCCACGATCCCGACGACATATTCACGGCCACGATTACCGCCACGGATCCCGGGGTCGCGACATCGCCGGCTCCCTACGACATCACGATCGCCGACGACGACCTGCTCGCCGTCGCCATCGCCGACACGTCGGTCGTGGAGCACGACGGATTCGCCGTGATCCGGATCGATCTGGGCCGACTGAGCGAGCGCGACGTCGACATCACCATGACGACCTCGACCGTCACCGCAGAGCCCGGCGAGGACTACACGCCGTGGAGCGGTCACGTCGTGACCTTCACGGCGCCCGTGCAGCAGGATACCGTGCGCATCGGCATTGGCCACGACTATGGCACCGGTGACGAGGTGTTCTTGATTCACATCAATGATGCCGATGGTCACGCCATCATCGACGAATGGGCGACCATCACGATTCTGGACGACGACTAGTCCGAGTCGCCCGGACTGGACCGCGGAACCGAGGAAGTGGACATGCCGCCGGACGACCGCTACGCTCGCCTGCGACCCATTCTGCCGGTCGAACGGATGCGCGACGCGTTCGCCATAGTCGGCGGTGTGGGCGCCCTCGGCAACGAAGTCGCCAAGAACCTGGCCCTGCTCGGTGTGGGCCGGATCCTGCTGTGCGATCATGACACGATCGAGATCCACAACCTGACCCGGTCGATCCTCTTCCGACAGGGCGATACCGGCCGGCCCAAGGCCGAAGTTGCCGCCGAGCGCCTGCGCGAGATCAATCCCGACGTACAGGTCATCCCGGTCGTGGACAGCATCGGCGAACTCGGACTGGGCGTGTTTCGCCGCGCCGACATGATCTTCTCCACCTTCGATCGCTTCTTCCCGCGCTACCTGATCAACGAGGCCTGTCTCCGGCTCGGCAAGGCCTGGGTCGACGGCGGCATGTCGCCGAGCGAACACGCCAGGGGCGGGGTCTGCGTCTACGACGGTGCGGACGAGGAGGCGTTCTGCTATTCCTGCGGCGTTTCACCCGACCGCGTGGCCGACCGGCTGCGCCAACACCGGGGTTTCGTGGGCTGTCACGACCACGAAAAAGCCATGGCGGCCCAGGGCGTGGTGCCGACCACGCCGATGATGGCCTCGGTAGTGGGCGGTGTGCAGACCGCGGCGGCCGTGGATCTCATGCTGCGCGACCTGCCCGACGGTCCGGAGATCGCCTGGCCCTTCGGGGCCTGGGAGCTGGACATCCGCGACCTGGCGGCTCGTCGTCTCAACAAGCGCCGGCGCAGCCCCTGCTATCATCACGATCTGAGCGGTCTCCAACGGTTCGGCGACCAGGTCATCGAATGCCCGGCCTGGACCTCACGGGATACGACCGTCGACGAAGTGCTGGCGCGCGCCGGCGACGACATGCACTCCCGCGACGTCTCGATACAGCTGCCCGAAAACGTCGTTACCATCGGGACCTGTGATAAATGCGGTGCGCGTTGGGAGCTGTTCAAGCAGCTTTCCACGTATCGTCTCTGTCGCGATACCCTGCAATGTCCCCGCTGCGGCGAAGGGCGATTCACGGCCGACATCGCCAATGCGATGGTCGGGGAGATCGATGCGGATTCCGCCTGCGGCGACCGCCCCCTGATCACCTGCGGTCTGCGACCCCTGGACATCGTCAAGGTCGTCCGTTACGACACCCTCGGCGTGACGACCGATACCCGGTATTACGAATTGACCGGGGATGCCGCGCTCCCGCCGTGGGCCTGAGCGAAAGAGGATCGACACCATGCGCAACCTGACCACGATCCTGGCGGCGCTGTTCTTCACCGTTCTCGGCGGCCTCTTTCTGCTGTTCGCCTACAGGGCCCTGCTCGTACGCGAGATCGACTACACCTGGCTCTTCGTCACGGCGGGCCACCTGATCCTTGGAACGGGGCTGGGCCGACTGGTGAGGGATGCCATCCTGGGCCTTGTCTCCCGTCTGTCGCTCATGGTTTTTATATCCCTCGTCTCGGCGGCTTTCATGTGGTTCATGATGCCCCCCCTGCTCGCGGCGTTTGACGCCTCCGTCTTCGCGGATGTTCACGAGTATCTGCTGCTGGTCTGGCCGGCTGTCGCGGCTGTCGGCTACTCGATTTGCGGCTTCAGATCCCGCGCCGTTGTCGCCACTGACCCGGGTCCACGTGCCACGGACGCGATGGCCCATGCGTTCGCGACCCGACACGGTCTGATCGTGGCGGGAGAGGCGCTCGCGGCCCTGCGCGCGCATCCATCCGGCCTCTCGTGCACCATATGCTGTACCGATCACGTCGACGAGACGGATGATTGGTTCTTTCAGTGGTTACGTTGTCCCCGTAGCGACGAGCACTTTTTCCACGTCTGGCACTTCCGTGACGAACAATGGCGATGCCCGGTGTGCCGGGCTCCGATCTATGACATGAAAGAATGAGGGGGGGTCGGTGTCAGTGGGAAAAAAGGCGGGAGCGCTGCTGCGCCCCCGCCTCTTATTCTTCTACATCCGGCTGAGCTAGAAGCCCACTGTCATGCCGGCGCTGTAGATACTCAGCGATCCGTCCTGGTCACCATAAACGTAAGGCTGGTCATCCGTGAGATCCAAGTAGGTCACGGACGTGTAGAGCCTGGCGTTGGTGTCGACCTGGAAGGAGACGCCGTATGTCAGCTCGAACATCGTAAAATCGAGGTCGCTGTACTCATTCACCGTCGAGTAGTCCAGGTCATGGTTGGTCACGATCGGGTCACCCGCGTGATCGGTCGCCGGAATCGTGGATTCCAGTATGCCGAACGACGAGTATGAGCCCGCGGACTTCGTGTAGATACCATCCATGTAGAACTTGAACTTATCGGAGGCGTCCAGCATGGCGTTGAAGAACACCGTGCTGAACTCGGTCGTGTAATCGCTCATGGCTTCAGGCGAGTCCCAATGATCGAGCTCCGAACCGGAGCCCTCTAGGTGACCCGCTCAGCCGCCGAACAGCGGCGGGCACAACTTGGCGTTGCTCTCGACGCTGTTGAACGAATACCCGAGCGTGAGCATCAGCTTGTCGTTGGGAGCGACCCAGAGGTTCGCGCCCGGGGAGAAGATCGTGCGCTCGAACTCGTAGGAGTTCAGCTCGTCGTTCTTCTCCGAAGCGATATTCACGAAACCGTTCAGCGACATACGCGAGGACACCTGGTAGGAGCCGCGCGCAGCCACCTTGTGAGATTGATTCGGCAAGGACGTACCGTTGCCGATTCGTTCACGCTGGAAGTAGTAGACGACCCCGTTGCCGGTCAGGTTGTGCACGTCTCCGTACATCCCGTCCTCACACATGGCCGTGGGGTTCATGTACTGGTTGCCGACCGACGTGTAGGTGTAGGTCAGCTTGCCGTTGCCCTTGCGACCGAACCGCTTGTTCAGGGTGGCCCTGAAGCGGTCGGACGTGGTCTCGTTGGCGTAAGGCATCGAGGCAACCATGACGTCCGCGCCGGTCGTTGGATCGGCGTAGTACGACGTCTGGCTCTGGGCCATGGCGGCCCGGTCGATCACCTTGTGACGCCAGCTCAGACCGAGCGACGACTTGTTGCCCAGCTTACGGCGCAGTTTCAGGTCCGCCTGGAAGACGTCGCGGTTGGCCGCGGACACCCGGGTCCAGTCGAAGTCCTGGCCGCCGCCCGGACGTCCATCGCGATACGGGTTCAGGTCGACAAAAGCGTCGTCGGCCTTGATCTCGTATTTGAGGACGCGCGCGGTGAGTCGGGTCTTCTGGCCGAGACGGGCCAGCCAACCGGCAGCGAAGGCGTCGAAGTCGCTCGACAGAGCGTTCCCGGCGTTGTCGATGCGCGAATGGCTGTAGGAACCCCGTACGGCGTTCTTGGCGTTGACGTCGAGATTCAGGCCGAACTCGTGGGCTCGCTTCTCGGTCGTGGGTCCCACCGCGTAGGGCATGGCCACGTCCTGGAACTGAAGCCTGGAGCCGAACTCCACGTTGTAGTTGCTTACGTCACCGGTGTCGGGGTTGGTCCAGACACTACCCCTGACGGGGTGCTGTGCCCGGGCCCACTGCCGTGTGCCGCCCTGCGTGTAGTCCGTGAAGTCCTGGGCCTTGAACTCGTAGTTGAAGGTCAGGTTGCCCATGGTGCCCTCGGCGCCGGCCCGCAGGGTGCGGGTCTGCTCGTCGATCATGCGTCGGTTGCCCTCAACGTGGCAGGCGGCGCAATGGTCGAGCGTCAGGGTCTGCTTCCAGCCGTTCTTGTGCTGGTCGTCGAACCTGACGTAGAGCTTGCCGTTCTCGATGGAGGTCAGATCGTAGTCCAACTCGGCGCTGGTCTTCTGATATTCCATCCAGTAGCGGCCCATGGGATCCATGTCGTGGCTGAAGATCATCTTGCCGCCGGGCGAGCCGGTGGCGGAGGCCTCGCGGGCCTCCATGTTATCCAGACGATCATGGTCCAGATGATGGATGAACGAGATATAGTCGAAGCTCGCAGAGAGCCGGCTGTCCGGGTTCACATCGATCCCGAAAGCCTTGGTGTCCTTGTCACGGTAAAAACCGTAGACGTCGAACAAGGTGTTGTCGGTGGAGCCGTTCAGGGTGAACCAGGTATGAGCCTGGAACTTCCCCTCGTTGGCGTCACTGAAATATTCTCCCACCTTGTCGAAGGCACCCGTTTGCTCAAGGTAATGAGCCCCGACATAGGACTTGCCCTCTACTACGGGCGTCCCCTCGTCAGCCATCGCGACGGCGGACACGGCCAAAAGGCCGGCCACCGCGAGACAGATTGGGATGCATCGCAATTTCATGGTCACCTCATCGGTTCGGTCCTGCCGGGCAGGTCCGTTAGCGATTCAGCGCCCGACCCTGTCCGGGAATGGACTGGGAGGGCAGATCCGTGCCGTGAATCGACTGGTGGCACTGGGAACACTTGGTCAGCATAGTCTGCTTGAACGAATCCGGATGCGACGTGCCGCTCCAGCCTTCATACATCGACGAACCACTGTCGTTGTAGTTGGCTGCAGGGATGTCGTAATCCCCGTCGTAGGACATCAACCCCGAATGGAAGTGGGGCTGGTGACACTGCAGACAGAGGAAGGGCTCGTTCTGGACCAGCAGGTTGTTGGCAACGGTGCCGTGCGGGTCGTGGCAGATCATGCAGTCATCTTCGACGGGTGAATGCTCGAAGATGAAGGGACCCCTGTGCTGGGTATGACATTCGAGGCAGAGCTCACGACTGGTCTCGCCCGTCATCAGGCCGGCGTAGCCGCCGCCGTGGACGTTGTGACAGTCGGTGCAGGCCATGAAGTGCTCTTTCACAGGGTGATGGCTGGGCAGGTTCATCCGGGCGCGGTAGTCCGTGTGACAGCCCAGGCAGAGCTCGGTCTGCTCCTTGACGAGCAGTTGGCCACCATGGATGCCATGGCAGCTCACACAGGAAACGTCCGCGTCGGCGTGACTTCCCATTAGCCAATCTAGGGTAACGCCGGTCTTGTGACATTCGAGGCAGGCCGTATCGGCCATGGCGCCCATCTCGGAAGAAGGCTTCATGATCAATGCGGGGTCCTCGTCTTCGGCGTGTTTTTCGCCCGGGCCGTGACAGATCTCACAACCGTGGACGTCGGTCGGGTACTGGTAGTCGGCGAGCCGACCGTGGCGGTTGGCGGCCATGGAAGCCCCGATGTCATCGTGGCATTCCAGGCACGTCTCCGTACCAACATATCCAGCACCGGCCCACGCTGCCGTGGCGGCCAGTAGGATGGCCATTCCCAGCAGCGAGGCGACTCGTGCGGTTCTGGGAATGGTACAGCGGTTCATCATTTCACCTCTTTGCGGGTGTGGAATGAAACCCCTCGGGGTTGTTCGAGCAGCTAAGGCGGAAAGCACCGTGACAGTTCAGTGACATTTCCGCTCGCGGATTAAAGTCCTCCTTCCCTCGACATCCCTCTTTCCGTATGAGAAATGCCGGATCAATTGTTTAACAATTCGTATGTTCGTTGACGACCATGGTAGGCTGCGTAACAGAGCGTGTCAACGATATAACGCATGTAACTATTTGTACTACATAGGGATACGATGATATCGATACTCAAGTTTCTGAAATCACGTATCTGCCTGTTAAATATAGGGTTTTCCATGCTTTTCGATCTGTTTCGGTGTCATTTACAGCGAGATATACTACTGGACAACTAGGACATCTTTTGTAAAATCAACAAGATAGACAGAGAAATAACCTTGATTTGAAGACGTGAACCATTCAATTTTTGGCTAAATAAGTTAACGATTGCTTACGGAGGACGGCATGCGGAAAAAGCTCCAGCTCACGCTTACATTACTCATGATCCTGTTGCTCGTGATCGTTCCTGCGGCGATGGCCCAGGACTTCACGGGCGACGATTGCGCCGACTGTCACACGGAGTCCGACGAGGAGACCCCCGAGGTCGGGTTGGCGCACATGCTCGGCAGCGTTCATGAAGATCTGGGTTGCCTGGACTGCCATGCCGCCATCGATGATCTCCCTCATGACGAGGACTTGGCGCCGGTCGTCTGCGGCGATTGCCATGAGGACGAGGCGGAAACCTATCAGATCCACGGTCGCAGCGCGGTGGGATCGTCCGAGTTCGTGCCGTCCTGTGCCGACTGTCACGACACACACGCCATCCTGTCGTCCCTCGACCGCGATGCCTGGACCAACCCCTTGAACCTGCCCGCCACCTGCGGGAGCTGTCACGAGGACTCCACGCTTATCCACGATCTCAACATCAAGTTCAAGCATCCCATCCGTGTCTACTCCGAGAGCGTGCACGGCATGGCCACCGCGGGCGGCATCCACCAGGCGGCCAGTTGCAACGACTGCCACTCCACCGGCGGCTCGGCCCACATGATCCTGTCGCCGAGTGATTCGCGGTCGACGATCGCCCACTTCAACATCCCCGAGACCTGCGGGCAGTGTCACGGTGCCATCGAGCAGGATTACTGGGAGGGCGTGCACGGCCTGTTGACGCGTCGCGGCGAAGTGGATACGCCCACCTGTACGACCTGTCACGGCGAACACGGCATCCTGCCGACCCAGGACCCGCGCTCACCCGTCAGCCCGTATCGTCTGGCCGAGGCGACCTGTACGCCCTGCCACGAGTCGGCGGCCCTGAACGAGAAATACGAGTTGCCCACCGGGCGCCTGCAGTCCTTCGTGGATTCATATCACGGCTTGAAGAGCAAGGCGGGGGACAAGACGGTGGCCAACTGCGCGTCCTGCCACGGCGCCCACCTGATCCTGCCCTCGGATGACGAACGGTCGTCGGTCAACGCGGCGAATCTGCAGCGGACCTGTGGCCGTTGCCACGACGGCATCACGGCCGATGTGGCGCGCCAGCCGATCCACGAGACGGCGACGGGACACCGCAGCGGTGTCGCGCATATCGTGCAGATCATCTACACGATCCTGATCGCCTGTGTGATCGGCGGCATGGTCCTGCATTGGCTGATCGACCTGATCAAGCGCATGCACGAAGTGGTCCATCGCAAGCCCCAGGTCCGACGCATGCTGCCCGGCGAGGTCTTCCAGCACACGGTGCTGGCCCTGTCCTTCTCGGTACTTGTGGTCACGGGCTTCTCCCTGCGCTTCTACGATGCCTGGTGGAGCCAGCTCTTCTTCGGACACGAGGGCGGCTACGCCGTGCGCGGGTATATCCATAGGGGCTCTGCCGTGGTGATGATCCTCGGCTCCATCTTCCACGCCATCTATTTGCTGACCCCGCGAGGGCGCGGATTCCTGCGCGACATGCTGCCCGGCTGGGAAGATGCCAAACAGATCCTGCAGAAGACGAAGTTCAACCTGGGCCTGAGCAAGGAAATCCCCCAGTTCGGCCGCTTCTCCTACGTGGAGAAGGCCGAGTACTGGGCGCTGATCTGGGGGACCGTGGTGATGGTGATCACGGGCTTCGCGCTGTGGTTCGACAACATGGTCACCCAGTGGTTCCCCAGCGGTTTCATGGATGTCATGCTCGTGATCCACTACTACGAGGCCTGGCTGGCCTTCCTGGCGATCCTGGTCTGGCACA
>CAYYYS010000023.1:0-39785 GCA_964476155.1 uncultured Fibrobacteraceae bacterium | reverse complement strand
GAAAGCCGCGGAAGCGGCTGCCTCCGACGAGGCAAAGGTCGCCAAGAAGAAGGTCGCCAAGAAGAAGGTCGCCAAGAAGAAGGTCGCCAAGAAGAAGGTCGCCAAGAAGAAGGTTGCCAAGAAGAAGGTCGCCAAGAAGAAGGCGACTAAGAAGAAGAAGTGATTTCGAGCGCCTTTAAGGCGCTGATCACGAAGGAACCGCCGCTCCCTACGGGGAAGCGGCGGTTCTCTTTTAGTCGGTATGGTCTGCTAGTAGATGGGCTTGACGTCGAAATGCATTGTGAGTCCCAGCGTGGCCGTCATCGTCGTGACCTGTTCAGAGTAGGCCACCTCTTCGGTCGGGAAGGCAAAGGTCGTCGCCGCGAAGCGCGTGTTGACGTGTATGGACCGTGTCAGGGGCAGATCCAGACCACTGAAAAGATGGAAGTACAACGCGGTCTTGTCCTCAAGCACGGTGAACCGGTTGATGATGCCGCCGAAACCCATGCCGAAATAAGGGGTCAAGCCGAACAGCTTCAGGGTGTCGGCGTCGTAGGATACGGAGATGCCGCCCATATACGACTTGAAGCTGGGGTCAACACTGCCGCCTGAATAGGTCGTCTGGCCGTAGAAGCCTTCGTACCATGAGTCCAGGTCTTCGCCGTACACACGCTCGATAAAGACGTTGTCTTCGAAGCGGTCCATGGCAAGGGTTGCCCTGGAACGGCTGTACGAGGCGTTCAGATCGATGTGGAAAGAGTCGGACAGGTAGAAACTAATGTTCATGCCATAGAATTCGCCCGGTTCGATCTCCTTGGCCGGCGCGTCGAAACCGTTCTCGGGACGGGAGTCGCCGAGATCGAGGGACTCGCCGTTGAACAAGGTCACATGATTGGACCCGTCCGCCAACTGGGCCCTTTGATCCACGACGGGCAGATCCAGAAAGGTCGTGCCGGAATAGTGACCGCCGCTGAAGCTGATGCTGATCGTCTTCACGCGGCTGGTCAGTTCGTCGACCTCGTCCTGGGCCAGTGCACCCACGGTGCCAAGGGCGAGCAGCACGGCAATCATCAGGACCAGCGAAGATTTCGACTTCATTTGTCACCTCGGCGTCGATAGCGGCGGACATTCGTAATGCGTCCGCGGGTGCAGTGGAGCCGCGCCAGCGGACGTGACACGCCGACCGCAACCGGTCCGCGCACGTCAGGCTACGGTAATGCAGACACATAACAGGAGCAAGGACTTTGTCCTTGTCGGACGTTCGTAAACATAGGGGATCAGGGCAGGTAGGACAAGAGGGCGGCGGGATTGACACGATCGGGGCGGGTGGTTATCATACGGGTTCGGCTTTAATCGGTGGCAGGGTGCCGAATCAAGGATTCGCGCATGTTGCCGGCCGTCGATTTCCCCAGTTGAACCGACCCTGACCGGAGGCTGAAGTTGAAGACCTATGCCATGGACATGATTCGGAATATCGCGTTGGTGGCCCCGCATGGGGTCGGCAAAACGAGCCTGGCAGACGCCATGCTCCACGTGGCAGGCAAGGTCGGGCGACGGGGGAACGTGGATGACGGCTCCTCGGTGTTCGACTATTCCGACGAGGAGATCGAAAAGAAGCAGACCATGTCGGCCAGCATGGGATGGGTGGATATCGACGACGTCAAGATCAACATTATCGATACGCCGGGCGTCAACGATTTCCGTTGCGACATGTATTGCGCCCTCGAGGTCGTCGACAGCATCCTGTTCGGCGTGAAGGCCGACGGCGGGTTGGAAGTGTCCAGTGACGCGCTGTGGCGCACCATGCGCGAGCGCGAGATGCCCACGATAATCGTGCTCACCCGCATGAACAAGGAACACGCCGATTTCGAAAAGGCCTTGTCCGAGTTCAATGACCACCTCGGTGGTACCTCGGTGCCCGCCCAGTTGCCCATCGGCAGCGGCGAGGGTTTCAAGGGTGTCGTGGACCTGCTGAGCAATCAGGCCTACGAGCTCGACGGTGACGGTACGGTGAAGCCCATCGATATCCCGGCAGACATGGCCGACGAGGTCGAGGCCGCGCGTGAGGAATTGATGAACGCCGCCGCCGAAACCGACGAAGACCTCATCGAGAAGTTCCTCGAGGAAGGCACGCTCAGCGACGAGGACATGATGGCCGGTTTGACCGCCGGCATGATCGCCGGCCAGGTGTACCCGGTCTTCCTGACGGCCGCCGACAACGAAGTCGGCGTCACCCCCCTGCTCTCCGCCATTGCCAAGCTGATGCCCAGCCCCGCCGTACAGACGGAGATCGAGGGTATGGATCCCGGCACCGAGAACGAAGTGACCGTGGAGATCGGCCCCGACAAGGAATCCGTGGCTTACGCCTTCAAGTACCAGCGGGAAGCCCAGGGTGGCGACCAGACCTGGCTCAAGGTCTGGAGCGGCGGCCTGAAGTCGGGCGACAACTTCAGCACGACCACCAACAACAGCGAGCGCATCGGCCAGCTCAGTCTGGCCCAGGGCAAGAGCCGCGAGAAGGTCGACGGCGTGTCGGCCGGCGACATCGTCCTGGCCGCCAAACTCAAGAGCAGCCCCACGGGCACGACGCTCTACACCAAAGCCGCGCAGATCCAGCTGCCCGCACCGCGTTTGCCCAATCCCACCAGCTCCGAGGCCATTACGTCGGCTGTCGCCGGTGAAGAGGACAAGATGGGCGTGGGCCTGAACAAGCTCATGGAGGAGGATCCCTCCTTCAGGATCATCCACGACGGCGAACTCAGTCAGACCCTGCTCAATGGGCAGGGCGAGATGCACCTGACGTCCGTGCTGGACCGTCTGAAGAAGCAGTTCGGTGTCGTCGTCGAACGTAACCGGCCACGGGTCGCCTTCAAGGAGACCATCAAGACCAAGGTCGAGGTCCAGGGGCGCTACAAGAAGCAGACCGGCGGTCGCGGCCAGTTCGGCGACGTCTACCTGCGCCTGGAACCGTTGCCTCGCGGCGAGGACTTCGAGTTCGCGGACGAGATCGTGGGCGGTGTCGTGCCGTCGAAGTTCATCCCCGCGGTGGAAAAGGGTGTACGCGAGACCATGGCCCGGGGTGTCGTGGCCGGCTACCAGATGGTAGACATGAGGGTCGCCCTGTATTTCGGCTCTTTCCACCAGGTGGACTCGAGCGAGAACAGCTTCAAGGCCGCCGCGCGCATCGCCCTGCAGAAGGGCGTTCCCGATGCCAAGCCCACTTTGCTCGAGCCGATCATGCAGGTGACTATCCGCGTGCCCGAAACCTACATGGGTGACGTGATGGGCGACATCTCCGGTCGCCGCGGCCAGCCCCAGGGCATGGAAGCCGACGGCCCCATCCAGATCATCAAGGCTCTGGTACCCCAGGACGAGACGTACCAGTACTCGACCACCCTGCGTGCCATGACCCAGGGGACAGGTGAGTTCTCCATGGAGTTCAGTCACTACTCCGAGGTGCCGGGCGACGTCGCCAAGCAGCTCATCGAGACGTACCAGAAGAGCCGGACCGAGGACGCGGACTGATCGCCGGCGAGTCTGCACGGTTTCGCTAGGGAAGAGGAGACGATATGTCCGGTCACTCCAAATGGAGCACGATCAAGCGCAAGAAAGGCGCCAAGGATGCGGCCCGCAGCAAGGTCTGGTCGCGTCTGGCCCGGGAGATCATCGTCGCCGCCAAGATCGGCGGCGGTGACCAGGACGCCAACGCGCGGCTGCGGTCGGCCGTGTTGGCGGCCAGGGCCACCAATATGCCCAACGCCAACATCGACCGTGCCATCAAGCGCGGCACCGGTGAGATCGAGGGCGCCGTCTACGAAGAGGTCACCTTCGAAGGGTACGGACCCGGTGGCGTGGCCGTGCTGGTGGAAACCCAGACGGACAACCGCAATCGTACCACTAGCGAGGTCCGACACATCTTCACCAAGTTCAACGGCAATCTCGGGACGAACGGCTGCGTCTCTTATCTGTTCGAGCGCAAGGGCACCATCACCCTGGACGCCACGCGCGTGGACATGGAAACGGCCATGGACGCGGCCATCGAGAGCGGTGCCGAGGATGTCGAGGACGAGGGCGATGTCATCGTGGTCAGCACGGCCTTCGCCGATTTCAACACGATCCTCCAGACGCTGCAGGATCAGGGACTGCCCGTGATCGAATCGGAGATCGTCCAGGAACCGTCGACCACTGTCGAGCTGACGGGCCAGGACGCCGGGACCCTCGTGAAGCTGATCACCTTCATGGACGATCTGGACGACGTGTCCCGCGTGTCGGCGAATTTCGACATCGACGAAGCCGAGATGGCCGAGATCGTGGATAGTCTTTGAGCCGCGTCATCAACGACGACCGGGGGCGGCTGAACAGCCGCCCCTCTTTCTTTTGGCGAACGGGTGACCGACCATGATCATCCTGGGTATCGACCCCGGTTCCCACCGTACGGGCTACGGCGTGATCGAAGTCCGCGGCAGCCGCAACCGCCTGCTTGACGCCGGTACCATCAAGTGCCCCAAGAGTGCCGCGCTGCCGTCCCGCCTGCGCCTGATCCACGAGGCCTTGCTGGGCGTTATCGCCGATCATGAACCGGACGTGGCGTCGATCGAGGATGTTTTCATCGCACGCAATGCCCGCAGTTCCCTGATTCTCGGCCAGGCGCGCGGCGCCGCCATGCTCGCGGCGTCCCTGCGGGACTTAACCGTTGCAGAGTACGCACCGCGTGAAGTAAAAATGGCGCTGACGGGAAACGGGGCCGCGACCAAGGACCAGGTAGGATTCATGGTGCAGCGTATGCTGGGATTACCCAAACCACCGGAGTCGAGCGACACGAGCGATGCCCTGGGACTGGCGCTTTGTCACGCGCTGCGCCAGGGGTCTCCGGCCGCCGCGTTGCGCCAGAAGGGAAAGGGCGCATGATCGCCAGCCTCGAAGGTGTGTTGCAGAGCCGCGATCCGATCTGCGTGGTGAACGTGGGGGGATTGGGGCTGGCCGTGTCGGTCACCGAACGATCCGCAGCGGGTCTGCCCCCGGTGGGCGAGACGATCAAGTTCTGGACGCATCTCGCGGTGCGCGACGACGGCTGGACCCTCTACGGCTTTCTCGACCCCGACGAGCTGACCCTGTTTCGACTGCTCATCTCGGTGAACGGCATCGGGCCCAAGCTGGCCCAGGGCATGTTGTCCGGTGCGCCGGCGACGGCCATCGCCCTGGCCCTGCACACCGAGGACGAAAAGGCGCTGGTGGCCCTGCCCGGCATCGGCCGCAAGAGTGCGGCGCGTCTGATCATCGATTTGTCCCAGAAGGTGCCGTCCGCGTTGCTGGCGGATTCGCCCGCGACCGGAATTGCACCGACGGGAACCGGCGACACGTCGCCTGATATGCCTGTGGCCCTCGACCTGCTAGCGTCGATGGGGTTGACCGGCAACCGGGCCGACCAACTGCTGCGCGACGCTCTGGCCGACGATGCGGATCTGGCCGCGGATCCCGTGCGCTGGGTGCGGGCCGCCCTACGTCGATTGACCTGACGGGAAAGGTGACGAGGTGACAGACCATCGCTGGACCGATCCGAACCTGCAGCCGGGCCTCGACGACCGGGAGCCGAGCCTGCGTCCGCAAACCCTGGACGAGTTTATCGGTCAGGAAGAGGTAAAGGACAATCTGGGTGTCTTCATCCGCGCCGCGCGCGAGCGGGGCGAAGTGCTGGACCATGTCCTGCTATACGGGCCGCCCGGCCTGGGCAAGACGACCCTGGCCGGTATCATCGCCGGCGAGATGAAGCTCGAACTGCGCACCAGCAGCGGTCCCGCTTTCCAGAACAGCGCCGAACTGGTGGGATTGTTGACCCAGCAGGAGGAACCGTCCGCGGTCTTCATCGACGAGATCCACCGTCTGAGCCGCGTCATCGAGGAATACCTTTATCCGGCGATGGAGGACCGGCGCATCGAACTCGTGGTGGACAAGGGGCCCAACGCCCGGCACTTCCAACTCGATCTGCCGCCGTTCACCCTGTTGGGCGCCACGACCCGCGCGGGCATGATCACCGGCGCCCTGCGATCGCGTTTCGGGATCATCTGCCATCTGGATTTCTATCCCCCCGAAGACCTGTGCCTGATCGTGAAACGGTCGGCCAAGGTCATGGGCGTCAATATCGACGACGAGGGCGCCATGGAACTGGCGCGACGGTCCCGCGGTACCCCTCGCGCCGCCAACAGGCTGTTGCGACGCGTGCGCGATTATGCCCAGGTCGCCGGGGACGACAACATCGGACGCGAAACCGCCGACGCCGGATTGACGCGTCTCGGCGTGGACTGGCTGGGCCTCGAACCCCTCGACCGGCGTTACCTCGGACTGATCATCGAGCATTTCGACGGCGGCCCGGTCGGCATCCAGAACCTGGCCGTCTCCCTGGGCGAGGAGATCGACACTCTGGAAGACGTGGTCGAGCCTTTCCTGATTCAGACCGGTCTGCTCAAGCGAACCCCCCGTGGCCGGGAGGCTACGCCGCGCGCCTGGACCCATCTCGGACTGTCCGCGCCAGCCGCCGACCGGGAGGATCCCCAGGGTGAACTTCTCTGATCCGGCAAGCCGGCTCAATGCCTATCGCTTCGACCTGCCCGAAGCTCTCATCGCCCAGGTTCCGGTCGAGCGACGTACGGCCTCGCGCCTGTTGCGCGTGACCCGTGGTGTCGGCGTGCGAAGCGAGGCGGCCTTCGCCGACCTGCCCGACCTGCTTTCTCCCGGTGACTTGCTGGTCGTCAACGACAGTCGGGTCCTCAACGCCAGGTTGCGTCTGCGGCGCGATCCCGGCGGCGGGCGTGTCGAGCTGCTGCTGGTGCGACCCCGGGCCGAAGGGGACTGGCTGGCCATGGCCAGGCCCGTGCGCAGACTACGGCCGGGAAGTCGGCTCGTATCCGAGGGCGAGAGCGGACGCACCATTCGTATGGATGTCGTTGAGGTGATCGGTGACGGCTACGTGACCGTGCGCGTCGTCGACGGATCGATGACCGAGCTCGCCGCGCGTCGGGGCGAGACTCCCTTGCCTCCCTATATCAAACGCGACGTGGACGACTCGCGGAGTGCGGCCCTGGCGGACCTGGATCGTGAGCGTTACCAGACCGTCTACGCCCGCGATAAGGGCTCGGTGGCCGCGCCCACCGCGGGACTCCATTTCGATGAAGCGTTACTCGCGACCCTTGCGCAGCGGGGCATCCGCATGGCCCGGGTCACCTTGCATGTGGGGCCGGGGACCTTCCGGCCGCCGGTCGCCGCGGACATCGATGCGCGACGCCTCCACGAGGAGTATTTCGTCTATGCCGCCGACGTGGATGCGGCGGTGCGGGAGACGCGAGCCCGTGGCGGGCGCGTGATCGCCGTGGGCACGACCGCCCTGCGGGTTCTCGAGACCGTGGCGCGACTCGATCTGCAGGTCCGGACCGAGGCGCATGTTCGCTGGCCCGACGACGACGCAGCGCCGCCGGAGTTCGCCGGTGAAGCCCAACACGACGACGCCGGCTGGCGGGTCTCGGGTTTCACGCGCCTCTTCGTCCTGCCGCCCGACCGGATCGCGTCGGCGGACGGACTGATCACCAACTTCCATCTGCCCGGCTCGTCGCTGCTCATGCTGATCGCGGCCTTTACCGGGCAGGACGTCTGGCGGGATGTCTACGATCAGGCCATCGCCGACGGTTACCGATTCTACAGTTATGGTGATGCCATGCTGATTCTGCCGGACGGTGAGCGTGACGAGAAGGAGAGCGCGCCATGAAGCATTTCAAGTTCGATCTGCTCGGTACCGACGCCGGCAGTGCCGCGCGACGGGGTCGACTGACCACGCCTCATGCGGTCGTGGACACACCCGTCTTCATGCCCGTGGGCACCGCCGGCACGGTCAAGGCCGCCACGTTCGAGCAGGTCCGGGAAACCGGGTCGCGACTGATCCTCGGCAACACATATCATCTATACCTGCGGCCGGGACACGAGCTCATCGCCGAGCGGGGAGGCCTTCACCGCTTCCAGGGTTGGGACGGCGCCCTGCTCACCGACAGCGCGGGCTATCAGGTTTTTTCCCTGGGCGACCTGAACAAGGTCGACGAGGACGGCGTCTCCTTCCGCTCCCATCTGGACGGCAGCCGCCACCGCTTCACACCTGAAATCTCCATGGAGATCCAGCTGGCCCTGGGCGCGGACATCGTCATGGCTTTCGACCACTGCGTGCCCTACGGCGCCTCCGCAACAGACGTTGCCGCCGCGGTCGATCGCACGACCCTCTGGCTCAAACGGTGCCGCGATGTCTTCGGCATCGCCGGGCGTAACCGGGACACCGATAACGAGAAGGTCCTCTTCGGCATCGCGCAGGGTGGCGTATTCCCCGAGCAGAGGACGCGATCGGTGGCGCAGATCGTCGATCTCGATCTGCCGGGTTATGCCATTGGCGGCCTGTCGGTGGGTGAGCCCATTCCCCTGATGCGCGAGATGACGGCCTACGCCGCGGAGCGCTTGCCGGCGGACAAACCCCGTTACCTGATGGGTGTCGGTTTCCCCGATGACATCGTCGAGAGCGTATTGATGGGTGTGGACATGTTCGATTGCGTGTTGCCGACACGCCTGGCACGAAACGGCACGGTCGTCACGCGGGACGGTCGGCTCGTCGTCAAGAACAGCGTCTACGCACGCGATGCCGAGCCCCTGGACAGCGCGTGCGATTGTCCCGTCTGCCGCCGGCACAGCCGGGCCTACATCCGCCACCTCTTTGCGGCCGGCGAGATGCTCGGGCCCATGCTGGCCACCATTCACAATCTTCACTTCTACCAGTCACTCATGCGCGATATCCGCGGGGCCCTGTCCCGGGGGCGTCTACGCGATTATGCCGATCCTTTCCTGGCGCGCTGGCGCGCAGGGGAGGCGGCCCGTCGCGAGGCGGCGCTCAATGCCAAGCCGGGCGGTCATTGAACGGGTGTTTGCCCGCGGGCGGACCGTGTGCCATGATTGGCAAAATCCCAGAACGAGAAGGAGCCGAACATGTTCACCGAATTCGTGACTTTCATGGCCATGGCCGCACCGCCGCGCGAAGGCGACGCCGGAGGCGGACAAAGCGCCATGATGATGAACTTCCTGTTCATCGGTATGATGGTGCTGGTTTTCTACCTGTTGATCTGGCGGCCCAACGCCCAGCGGCAGAAGAAACACAAGGAAATGTTGAACGCGATCAAGAAGGGCGACCGTATCATCACCAGTGGCGGACTCTACGCCACCGTGCTGAACGTCAAGGACGACTTCGTGGTCTGTACCATAGCGGAGGGCGTCAAAGTGGAGATCGCGCGAAGTGCGATTTCCGGAGTCGCCGAGACGTCCTAGATGCCGCGCCGCGCCGTACCCGACCGGGACCTGATCTACTACGGCGCCCGTCCGTTGCGGGAGCCGTGCCGTCCGGTCACGCCGGGTGAGCCGGGATTACGCGAGTTGATCGACCAGATGCGGCGGATCATGACCGACCACGACGGCGTCGGGCTGGCGGCGCCCCAGGTGGGTGAACCCGTGCGGGTGTTCCTGGCCCATCCGCCGGAGAATCGGAACCGACGCCCGCTGGTCTTTCTGAACCCAGAGCCGTTGAGTCTGTCGATTCGGCATCTGCCTTTCGAGGAAGGGTGCCTGTCGTTTCCCGGCATCTACAGACGGGTTGTGCGACCCGCCGAGGTGTCCCTCGGTTTCACGGATCTGTCGGGGGTGCCCCGGCGTCTCCGGACCGACGGTTTGTTGGCGAGGATCGTCCAGCACGAGATGGATCATCTGGACGGCGTGCTGCTCGTGGACCATCTTAAGGGGTGGACGAAGATGGGCGTGAAGCTCCGCATGGGGTGGCGCGGTTTGTCGGTTTGAAGAAGGGATTCGCGTGCGAGTCGTATTCATGGGATCTCCCGATTTCGCGGTGCCGACACTCGACGCCCTGGTCGAGGCCCGGTTCGATATGCCCCTGGTGGTCACCCAACCCGACCGCCCGGCCGGACGCGGGCGGCACGTCGAGGAGACCGCAGTCAAGACGGCGGCCAAAGCCCACGGACTCAAGGTCCTGGACTGGGGTCTCGGCGATCGGAAAGCCGTCACCGCGCAGGTGCTGGAACACGAACCAGACGTCGTGGTCGTGGTTGCTTTCGGACACATCCTGCGCAAGCCTCTCCTGGAAGGTCCCCCGCTCGGCTGCGTCAATCTGCACGCATCGCTGCTGCCGCGCTGGCGCGGCGTTTCGCCTGTCCATTACTCGATCCTGCACGGCGACGCCTGGACCGGCGTAAGCGTCATGCGGATGGACAAGGGCGTCGACACGGGGCCCGTCCTGAACCAGCGCGCCGTGGGTATCGATCCCGAGGAGACCGCCGGTGATCTGGTCGCGCGTCTCGCCGGACTCGGTGCGGATCTCATGGTCCACACCTTGCGCGGGCTGAGCGCGGAAGCGATCACACCCGAGGCCCAGAACGAGACGGGTGCGGTCTATGCGCCGAAACTGAATCGCTCCCTGTCGCCCATCCGCTGGGAACGTCATGTCACCAGCGTCCACAACCAGGTCCGCGGCCTTCAGCCTTGGCCCGGCGCGACCACTTTTCTCAATGATCGTCTCCTGAAGATCACGGCGGCGCGGCCCTACGCCCTGTCCACCGCCGAGGCCGAACCCGGCACCGTATTATGCGCGAACAAAGAGGGTCTGCGCGTCGCTTGTGGGGAGGGCGTCCTCCTGGTGACCGGCGTGCAGAATCCCGGACGCAAGCCCATGTCCGCGGCCGAGTTCCTGCGTGGCTGTCCCGTGGAGCCCGGCGAACGCCTCCGCTCATGAGTCTGGATCCCATCCGGCGAACGGCCTGGACCATCCTGTCGTCCATCGAAAAAGACGGCCTACTCGAGTTGGAGCTCGACCAGGCCCTGGGGCGTGTCGACGAGCCGCGGGATCGCCGCTTCCTGGCCGAGTTGGTGCGTGGAACGACCCAGTGGCGCGACCGTTACGACCACATCATCGAGGCCCTGTCCCGCCGCAAGGGGGGACCCAAGCGGGATGTCCGCCTGATTCTGCGCCTGGGACTCCACCAACTGCTCGCCTGTGATCGGGTGCCGCCCTACGCGGCCGTTGATCAGAGCGCCCATCTGGCCCGCCACATCGCCGGCGCCAAGTCCGTACCCTATGTAAACGGCCTGCTCCAGAACGTGTCGCGACGTGTCAAGTCAGACGGAGTCGACGGACTGCGCGATTTGTTTCCTGATCGTGACAAGGATCCCGTGTCCTTCATTGCGGCCTGGCAATCTCATCCACGCTGGCTGATCGAAGGCTGGATCGAGAGATTTGGTGTCGAGGCGGTCGACGGCTTGTGCCGGTTCGACAATGTCCGTCCGTCCCTGACCCTGCGGGTGCTCGGCGACGAGCCGCGTGAGGACGTTGCCGCCCGCCTGAAAGCGGCCGGCATCCCGGCGACACCGGGGAGCCTGTCGCCCCGGGCCTTGATCGTGGCGTCACCCCTGCAGCGCGGAGAGCTGGCGACCCTGTTGACCTCCGAGCCGACCCTGATCGTCCAGGACGAATCTGTCCAGGCGGCGACCGAGTACCTGACGATCGGTATGTCCGGCCACGTGCTGGACATGTGCGCGGCGCCCGGCGGTAAAACCGTCCACCTGATCCGGGGCCTGCCCGACGACTCGACAGTGGTGGCCATGGACCGTGATCGTCAGCGACTCGGCCTCGTGGCGGACACCGCACAGCGAACCGGCTGTCATCCCGCCGGCATCATGGCGGCCGACGGGCTGCGCGCGCCCTTTGCCGACGCCGTTTTCGACGCGGTCCTGCTCGATGGCCCCTGCAGCGGTACGGGCGTCTTGCGCCATCATCCCGATGGTCGCTGGCGCTTGCGGCCCGACACGCCGGCCCGCAACGCGATACGCCTGCTCGACCTGGCTCGGGAAGCCCGGCGAGTGCTCAAGCCCGGCGGTATGCTGCTCTACGCGACCTGTTCCCTGGAACCCGAAGAAAACGAAGGGGTTG
Organism: uncultured Fibrobacteraceae bacterium; assembly: GCA_964476155.1. GTDB lineage: Bacteria > Krumholzibacteriota > Krumholzibacteriia > LZORAL124-64-63 > LZORAL124-64-63 > JAHIYU01. Next base: position 27,796 of record CAYYYS010000023.1, on the reverse strand, counting down.
TCGATAGGCTGTTGAGCGAATATCCTGATCTCGAACCCTGCGCGCCGGTCGGCCGCGAACCTGCGGACTGGCGCCGATACTGGCTGCCCCATCGCGACGGCGCCGACGGTTTTTTCGCCGCCCGGATCAGACGGGAGGAGCACGTTTGAAGATATGGCAGTTCATCCTGTTGCTGGGGTCACTGGCGGTGGTTTTCGCCGTCGGTCTGATCCTCTCGAATGCCGTGTTGGTGCCGCGCCTGGTCCATCGCAACGACGAAGTCCGCGTGCCGGACCTGGCGGGCCGGGTGACCGCGGACGCGGGTGACCTGGCTGCGGCGAGCGGTCTTACGGTAGAAGTCGTGCGCGAGGAGACACATCCCATCCTGTCCGCAGGCACCGTCATCAGCCAGATTCCCGAGAGCGGGCGGATCGTGCGCGCCGGACGGGCCATTGCCCTGGTGATCAGCGCCGGTCCACCCGCCGGCCAGATTCCCCTGCTCGGCGGTCTGTCGCGACGTCAAGCCGAGAGTACGTTGCAACGCGAGTCCTACCGGGTCGGTCGTGTCCTGCGCATGATGCGCTCCAGTGTGGGCGCATCGACCGTGACCATGCAGTATCCGCCCGCGGGCACACGGATCCGGAAGGGGGGCGAAGTGGATCTGCTCGTCGCCGATCCGCCGCCCACGTCGGCTTTTCTCATGCCCGATCTGCGCGGGCAGGCCCTGTATCTGGCGCGGCAAGCCCTGGAGTCGGCGGGCTGCGCCACGGCGCCGGTCCGTTACGAACGCGACCGCAACGTTCCCCACGGCACGGTGCTCTCCCAAAAGCCCGTACCCGGCACTCGAATCCTCAAGGGGGAGACCATTGAACTGGTGGCCTCGACACGCTGAAACGGCCATAGCTCCGTCGGTGTTGTCCGCGGATTTCGCGCGGTTGCAGGTGGAGATCGAAGAAATGACCACCGCCGGCGCCGACCTTTTCCACCTTGACGTTATGGACGGCCATTTCGTGCCCAACGTCACTTTCGGCCCCTTCGTCGTGGCCGCCATCCGGCGTTGCACCGATCTTCCCCTGGATACGCACCTGATGATGACTCGCCCGGACGAATACGTCGCAGCCTTTGCCAAGGCGGGGGCGGACGCCCTGACCATCCATGTCGAAGCGGACTGCGATGTTGGCGCGACGCTGGACGCCATCGGCGCGTTGGGCGTAAAACGCGGCCTGTCCCTCAATCCTGGGACCGATGTCGAAACCCTGCGTCCGTATCTGGACCGCCTGGATCTGGTGCTGATCATGTCCGTCCAACCCGGTTTCGGTGGTCAGAGCTTTCAGCCCGGTGTCCTGGACAAGGTTCGACAGCTCGTATCCTGGCGCGAAGACCTCGGTTTGTCGTTCGCCATCTCCCTGGACGGTGGTGTGAACGACGAGACGGCTCCCGCGTGTCGAGAGGCCGGTGTTGATATTCTCGTCTCGGGATCACACCTTTTCGGCGCACCGGACCGAAGCGTGGCCGTAGTGAGGTTGCGCGGAACGGCCTGAATTCCACAAATCCCTTGCTTATAGCGGGTTGATTGGCTATTCTGTCGGCTCTCGGCAGATGGGCCGGGCGTTGTTGTACGTCCGCCCGTTGTTTTTGTGTGTGCCGATCGGGCAGGTGCGTTTTACGCGCGTCCAGAGCCCTTTTTTGGGGAATGTGATTGCCGTGTTCCAGGAATTGACCAGCCGGCTGGGCGGTGCCCTGAAAAAACTGTCGGGGCCCGACCACTTGACGGAGCAAAACGTCAAGGACGTGCTCCGTGAGGTGCGCCTGGCTCTGCTCGAGGCCGACGTCAATTACCAGGTCGCCAAGGACTTCGTGGCCAGGATCGGCGAGACGGCCACCGGACAGCAGGTCTGGGACAGCCTCACGCCCGACCAGCAGGTCGTCAAGATGGTCCGCGACGAGATGGTCGAGCTGCTCGGCGGCGACACGGCCGACCTGTCCCTGGACAAGACACCCGTGGCCACGGTCATGGTCATGGGTCTGCAGGGCAGCGGCAAGACGACCTTCTGTGCCAAGCTGGCCCACAAGCTGAAGAAGGAAGGGCGCAAGCCCATGCTGGTGGCGGCGGACATCTACCGTCCGGCCGCCATCGATCAGTTGCAGACCCTCGCCGAGTCCGTGGACGTGACCGTCCACAGCGACCGCGAGCGCAAGAACGCGGCCCAGATCGTGAAGATCGGCCTGCGTCGCGCCAAGGACAACAAGTGCGACGTGCTGATCGTCGACACGGCGGGCCGGCTCCACATCGACGAAACGTTGATGAACGAGCTCAAGGTTATCGACAAGACCGTGTCCATGGACGAGAAGCTGCTCGTTCTCGACGCGATGATCGGCCAGGAATCGGTGACCGTGGCCCAGGAGTTCGCCGACCGGGTGGGCTTCGACGGCGCGGTGATGACCAAGATGGACGGCGACGCCCGTGGCGGCGCGGCCCTCTCGGTTCGCAAGGTCACCGGCCGGCCCATCAAGCTCGTCTCGATGGGCGAGAAGGTCGAGGATCTCGAGGTCTTCCATCCCGACCGCATGGCCGGGCGCATTCTCGGCATGGGCGATGTGCTGACGCTCATCGAAAAAGCCGAGGAAAACATGGACGTCGAGGAAGCGGAGGCCATGGCCGGCCGCTTCATGAACAACGAATTTACGCTGGAGGACTTCCAGAGCCAGATCCGCCAGGTCAAGCGCATGGGCCCACTGAAGGGGATCATGAAGATGCTGCCCGGTGTGGACGGCAAGATGCTGGACAACGCCAACGTGGACGAGGGGCAGATGAAGCGCGTGGAGGCCATCATCAATTCGATGACGGTCGTCGAACGTCGCAAGCCCGAGATCATAAACGGCTCGCGCCGCAAGCGTATCGCGCGCGGTAGCGGCAACACCGTCTCGCAGGTCAACAAGCTGCTCAAGCAGTATCGCGACATGCGACGCATGATGCGCCAGATCAACGCCTCTGGCGGACTGGAGCAGTTCGGACAACAGGTTCTGGGCAAGAACTGACAAAAGTTGTCAGCGCAGGCTCAGGACACTATATTTCGCGGCTTCGCACGGATCACACGACGCTGATCCGCGACACCGCGGGCAAAACGACACAAACCCGGAGGTATCACGTGTCGACCACCATCAGACTGACGAGGATGGGTCGCAAGAAGCGCCCGTTCTACCGGCTCATCGTCACCGACAGCCGTAACCGGCGCGACGGGGCCTACCTGGCCAACCTGGGTCACTACGATCCCTTTGCGGATCCCTACGAGGTCAAGCTGCACGAGGACGAGATCCTGACCTGGCTGGGCAAGGGTGCCACCATGTCGGACACCGCCCGGTCCCTGATCCAGCGCGAGGGCATCCTCTATCGCTGGGATCTGGAGCGCAAGGGCCTGGACGCGGCCGAGGTCGCTGCCAAGGTCGCTGTCTGGCGTGATGATTTCGCCAACCGTGCGAACGCCAAGGCCAAGGCCAAGGCCGACGCCGAGCGCGCTGCCGAGAAGGAAGCCGCCGACGCCAAGAAGGCCGCCGAGGACGAGGAACGTAAGGCCGCCGAAGCTGCAGAAGCCGCCGCCGCGGAAGCGCCCGAGGCCAAAGAGACGACAGAAGACACCGTGACCGCCGAGGCCGCCCCTGCCGCCGCTGAAGCGGTCGAGGACAAGGCCGACGAGGTCAAGGACGAGGGTTGAGTACCATGAGTAAAGTCGTGGAACTCATCTCCTTTATCGTGGTCAATCTCGTCGATCATCCCGAGGACGTGCGCATCGAGATGGTGACGCGCGACGGGGAGGACGTCTATCGCCTGCACGTTCACGACGACGACCTGGGACAGGTCATCGGCAAGAACGGTCAGACGGCTCGTGCGGTACGGGCCCTGTTGCAGGCCGTCGGCGCCAAGCAGAACCGGTACTACGGTTTCGAGATCGCCGAGGAAGAGGCCTAGGCCGGTGGATGATAAGTTAGCAGGGGATTTCGTGACCATCGCCGAGGTCGTCAAGGCGGTGGGTCTGCGGGGAGAGATCAAACTCTACCCGTTGATCGATTGGTATGAGCCCCTGCTGGGTAGCGATTATCTGCGCTGGAACGATGGCGCGGTGGTCGAAGTCGATTCCTGGCGTCACAGCCGCGATTGTTATGTGGTCAAGACGGCGGGTCTGGACGATCGTGACGCTGCGGACAACGCGCGCGGACGCTCGGTGGGCTTCCTCCGGAGCCAGTATACCGAGCCGGCTTTTCCCAAGCCGCCAGGCGGACTGCCCTTCCGCTATGTGGGGCGACCGGTCTGCACCGTGACCGGTGACGAGATCGGTACGGTCGACGAAGTCAGACGACATGGCGCCCAGTACACGCTGGTGATCCAGGGCGAAGAGGGAGAGGTGCTGATCCCCGCGGTCGCGCCGATCCTCCGATCCGAAGACGGTCTGGACGGACCCCTGACGATCGATCCGCCGAAAGGACTGCTGGATGTCGCTGGCCATTAAAGTGCTGACCCTCTTCCCGGACATGGTCCGGTCCGTGCTCGAGACGAGCATTCTGGGTCGTGCGTCCCGGCAGGGACAGGTCGACTACACGGTGGTCGACATCCGCGATTTCGCGGTGGACAAGCACAACACGGTCGACGACACCCCGTACGGCGGGGGCGCCGGCATGATCATGATGGCGCCGCCGGTGGTCGAGGCCGTCGAAGCCAATCGGGAAGACGAAGCGGCCCCGCTCCTGCTGCTGACCCCCCAGGGGGAGACCCTGGGCGAGGCGTTGGTGCTGGAATTGCTGGATGAAGTCACCGAGGTCGGTGAACTGACCCTGATCTGCGGTCACTACAAGGGTATCGATCAGCGGGTCATCGATTTGCTGCGGCCCTGGGAAGTCTCCATCGGGGATTATGTCCTGACCGGCGGCGAACTACCGGCCCTGGTTGTGATCGACGCGCTGGTGAGACGCTTGCCCGGCGTGTTGCACAACAGCGATTCGGCCGAGAGCGACAGTTTTACGGATGCCCGCGATGGCGGACTCGAAGGGACCTGGTACACACGTCCCGCCGAGTATCGGGGCCTCGGTATCCCGGAGATCTTGCTCTCCGGCCATCATGCCCAGATCGACGCCTGGCGTCGGGAAGAGGCCAAGGATAGGACCCGTAAGAAGCGCCCGGATCTTTTGGGCGAAATGGATCGGTCGTCGAGCGACGACGGCCGGAAGGATTCATAGAGCGCGCGAGTGCTCAAACCGATAAGACGCTGACACAGTCGGCGCGGCACGTCCAGGAGGCGACGATGAGCAACGTCATAGATTCCATTCGTGAGGAAAACCAGCGGGACGATCTGCCCGAGTTCGGCATCGGCGATACCATTCGCTGTAAGATGCGGATCCGTGAAGCGGGCAAGACCCGTGTCCAGAATTACGAGGGCGTCGTGATCGCCGCCCAGGGCACCGCCAACGAGGCGTCCATCACGGTTCGCAAGATCTCCAGCGGCATCGCCGTCGAGCGTGTGATCCCGGTGCAGAGTCCGAACCTGACCGGCATCGACGTGATCCGTCGCGGTCGTGTGCGGCGCGCCAAGCTGTACTACCTGCGCAACCTGACCGGTCGCAAGGCCCGTATCCGTGAGAAGCAGTTCGGCCGCAAGTGAGTCGCACCGGCGTCAGTCTCGCCGACTTCGACTCCGTGCGTTACCGTCGAGGTCTGACGTGCGTGGCTGGTGTGGACGAGGCGGGGCGTGGCTGTCTGGCGGGTCCCGTGGTGTCCGGCGCGGCCGTGTTGCGGCTCGGCTGGTGCCCCGAGGGGCTCGACGATTCAAAAAAGCTCTCCGCCCCGGTGCGTGAGAGTCTCTACGACGTGATCCTGGCGGGCGCCCTGGCATGGGGCGTCTTCGCCGTCTGGCCCCGCGAAATCGATCGCACCAATATCCTGCGCGCCAGCCTCAAGTCCATGGTCGGAGCCGTGGGCCTGTTGGGACTCGAGCCCGACCTGGTGCTGGTGGACGGCAATCAGACGCCCCCCCTGGACCGTGAGTGTGAATGCGTCGTGAAGGGGGACGGGCGCAGCGCCGCCATCGCGGCGGGAGCGATCATCGCCAAGGTTACCCGCGACCGCATCATGACCGGCATGGACACCCGCTTCCCCGAGTACGGGTTTGCCGCCCACAAGGGCTACGGCAGCCCGGACCACCTGGATAACCTCTCCGAGCACGGGCCTTGCCCCCTGCACCGTTTCAGTTTCAAGCCCGTGGCCGACCTGCGCCAGACCCGGCTGTGGTGACGGGCCGCTGCTGACCGCCTCCCGGAAAACGAGTGTTATCATGTCTCTGGAAAAGGTGACCCTGGGCCGCCTCGGCGAGGAGATGGCGCGACTGTACTACGTTGCACAGGGATACGAAATTCTGTCGATCCGCTACCGGACCCGCGAAGGCGAATTGGATCTGGTGGCGCGACACCGGGACGTGGTGGCCTTCGTGGAGGTCAAGACCCGGCGCGGCGATCACTGCGGTGCGCCGGCCGAGGCGGTGACCCACCGCAAGCTGGGACGTATGCGGCGGGTGGCCGGGTGCTACCTGTCGGACGCGCAACCGACAGGCGTCGCACGTTATCGGTTCGACGTGGTCGGCGTGACCCTGCGACACGGCGGCAACGGCTTGCAGATCGACGTGCTCAAAGGCGTGACAGAACCGTAGTTTGCTCTGGCATCGCCCATCGGTAGCGGCTAGTGTAGCGACGATTCGAGATTTCAACCCACGACAGCTCTTCATCGCGGCACGCCGTCCCCCGGGATGGTGGGAGCCGGAGGTACCGCAGCCCATGTCCGATTACGCGTTTCGGGAGATCGAGCAGCGCTGGCGCGAGCACTGGGAAGCATCGCACCACGACGAGACGGACCACGCGTCCGACCGTCCCCGCACCTATTGTCTGAGCATGTTCTCGTACCCGAGCGGCGACAAGCTGCACCTCGGTCACTGGTATAATTACGTTCCTTCGGACACCTGGTCCCGCTTCCGTCGCCTGCGCGGCCACTCCGTTTTCCAGCCGGTGGGCTTCGACAGCTTCGGCCTGCCCGCCGAGAACTACGCCATCAAGTGTGGTGTCCACCCCGGCGTACACACGGACGAGAACATCAAGGTCATCCGCGAACAGCTCAAGACCCTGGCGCCCATGTACGACTGGCGCAGCGAACTCGCCACCCATACGCCCGAGTACTACAAGTGGACCCAGTGGCTCTTTCTGACCCTCTTCAAGAACGACCTGGCCTACCGGTCGGAGATGCCGGTCAACTGGTGCCCGTCCTGTCAGACCGTGTTGGCCAACGAGCAGGTCGTCGACGGCCTGTGCGAGCGCGACGGCAGCGAAGTGGAGCGCCGCAAGCTGACCCAGTGGTGTTTCCGGATCACTAAATACGCCGATCGTCTCACCGACAACCTGGCGGACCTGGACTGGCCCGGGGAGACCAAGAAGAAGCAGGTCAACTGGATCGGCCGCAGCCACGGCGCCGAGGTGGTCTTCACCGTACCCGTCGATGCCATTGCCGGCGACTTGCCGTCGGTCGCGGAGACCAATGCCGACGGCGGCGTGCTCCTGCGCGTCTTCACGACCCGTCCCGACACGCTCTGCGGTGTGACCTACATGGCCCTGGCGCCCGAACACCCCCTGGTGGACGCCCTCACCGACGACGCCCATCGCGACGTCGTGGCGACCTACCGTCGCGACGCCCAGCGCCTGAGCGAGGTAGACCGCCAGAGTACCGATCGTCCCAAGACCGGCGTTCACACCGGCGCGACGGCCGTCAATCCCATCAACGGCGAACGGATTCCCGTGCTGGTGGCCGACTACGTCCTGGCGACCTACGGAACCGGTGCGGTGATGGCCGTTCCCGGACACGACGAACGCGACTTCGCTTTTGCCGACGCCCTGGACCTGCCCGTACGACAGGTCATTCTGCCGCCGGGCGCGGCTCCGACCGACGACATGTCCGAGGCTTATACCGGCCCGGGAACCCTCGTCAATTCGGGTGACTACGATGGCGCCGAGAACGGGGAGGGCGGCCAGGCGATGGTCGCCGACCTGCTGGCCCGCGACCTGGGTCACGCCACCATCCAGTACCGCCTGCGCGACTGGATCATCAGCCGTCAGCGCTATTGGGGCGCGCCTATTCCCATCGTGCACTGTCCCGACTGCGGGGCGGTGCCGGTCCCCGAGGACCAGTTGCCGGTTCGGCTGCCCGATGTCGAGGAGTACCGGCCCCGCGGCAAGTCGCCCCTGGCGGCCTGCGAGTCCTACATGAACACGCCGTGTCCCGCCTGCGGCAAAGACGCCCGGCGCGACCCCGACACCATGGACACCTTTGTCTGCAGCTCCTGGTACTACCTGCGCTACCTGGATCCCGGACTGACCGACGAGCCGTTCAGCAAGGAGACCCTGGCGAAGTGGTTCCCCGTGGAGATGTACGTGGGCGGCGCCGATCACGCCTACGGCCATCTGATCTACTCGCGCTTCGTCAACATGGTCCTCTACGACCTGGGGCTGGTTCCTGCGGAGGAACCGTTCCAGAGCCTCCGCCACCAGGGCATGATCACCCTGGACGGCGAGAAGATGTCCAAGAGCAAGGGCAACACGGTCGTGCCGGCCGACTACCTGGAGCGCTATGGCACCGACTGCCTGCGCACCTACCTCATGTTCGGTTTCGCGTTCGCCGAGGGCGGCGACTGGACCGACGAGGGCATCGACGGTGTTTGGCGATACCTCAATCGTGTCTGGCGCCTGATCGATGCGTCCCTCGACGGACGCTCGCCCGCCGGTGACGCGCCCGCCGACGCCGTCGTGATGACCGCCGCCGAGGCCGTCAAGCGTTGGCCCCAATTGCGGCTCGTGATGCACAACTCCATCAAGGGTTGCACCCAGGACCTCGAACGCTTCCAGTTCAACACGGCCCTCAGTCGGCTCATGGAGTTGACCAACGCCCTGCACCACTACGCCGGGCGTGATCGCGTGACCCTCGACGATGCCAACTACCGGGACGCTCTCGAGGCCCTGGTGCGCATGCTCTCGCCATTCGCCCCCTACCTGGGCGCGGAACTGTGGTCTCGGCTCGGATATCCGGACAGCGTCTTCGACGCCGGTTGGCCGGAGTGGCGCAAGGAGTTTCTCATCGCCGACACCGTCACCTATGTCATTCAGATCAACGGCAAGATCCGCGAGCGTTTCGACGCGGTGCGGGACGCCGACAAGGCGGAGGTCGAGCAAGAGGCTCTGGCCTGCGGTCGAATCCCCGAGCTGCTCGACGGCCGCGATCCCCGAAAGGTGATCGTGATCCCCAACAAGCTGGTGAACATCGTCGTGTGATCGGAAGGGTGGCAATGAGTTACTGGAACATCCTGGCCGAAGCGACGGAGCTGCTGGAGCGGGGAGACCTGCGCGCCGCCGAGGATGCGTACCATGAGGCCCGGGGATTGCGCGACCAGTCGCCGGGTCGTGTTTTCTGGAGCGAGACGGTCGGCGACGCGGCGCGCCGACTCTGGCGTGGCCTCAGTGGACACGACGTGGCTCGTGACGAGACACGCTGGCGACACGACACCGAATGTTTTCTCCAGGATTTCCGGCGCGCTTCGCACGCGTCCCTGGAGCGGTCCCGCCATGTCCTGTCCGAGCCCTTGACCATCGGTGCGCCCGACCGACTCGCCCTGTTCCGCCTGGCCGTCCACTTGACCACCGCCAGCGCCCTGTCGGAGTTGACGACGGTGGATTCCTATCCCTTCGGCGCCGGCGCCCTGGACGCAGCCCTGGCGATAGGGGAGATTCCACCGGACGACGTGATCCCCGCCGAGGCGCCGCTCTCGGCCGAAGCCCGCCTGGATCTGGTCCGGCGCGGCGTGCAAGTTCTATCGGTCGACGAGCTGTCCACACCGACCTTGAACGGTCGAGGCGAGGCGCTCGCCGCCCGACTCCTGTCCCTGCTGGATCCCGGCGGCTTTGTCCAAGAGGCGCACGAAGAGGAGCGCTGCTGGTACAGCGCCATGCTGACCGACCGCTTTCTGATGCGTCACACCGAAGCGGCGGCGCTTTATGCCACCTACCTCGATGTCGTCGCGCCGCGGCTGGAACGACATGAGGAAGCGCGTCTACGAATCGGGGAGATTCTCGGCAACGTAACCGGGGCCCATCTGCACGTACCTCGCTATGCCGAGGCGCGCCGAACCCTCGACGCCGGGTCCATGACGTCACCGGTTCAGGAAGCGCGCCGGCGCGCGATACTGGCCGCGATGGACCGTCGTATCGTTTCGAGTGTCGACGCCTGGTCGTCCCTCGCCCTGGCCGGCGACACGTGGCATTTCATCCTGTGGCAGGACGACCAGCCGCGAGACCTGATGACCTGGCGCCCCGACGAGGATCCCGCCCCCTTGTTACGGGCCCTTTCCATTTGCAATGGTCGGATAATTCGCCACGGAGAGCCGTGCAACATATTGGATACATGCGAGTTGCATGGATTCGTGCAAGTGTTCATGGAAGCAGAGTTGTATCCCACGATCCCGGATCTCTCTTTCTGGTCCAAGCTTGCCGGTCTGGAAACCACACCGCCGGCCGATCACGCCGGTAATCGGATAATCCACCCCGGCCTGGATCCGGATCGGCTCGCGCCGGACAGTGGGGCCGATCGGGCCATGAGCTGCGGCCAGGGCTGGCGGCGGGTGCGGGCGCGCATCCTGATGGCTGACCCGGCGCTGCGTCTCGGCATCCGGGAACTGGCGCGTCGCGGCGACGGTCCCGCGGCGACCCTGGCAGCCTTTCTGCCTCCCGATCCCGAAACCGGAGCGGGCTGGACGGCGACCCCCCTGCTGGACCGTGCGAATCCCCAGTATCCGGTATCCACAGTGTCCTCCACCCCGCCCCTCAACCTGGATCCGGCGCTGTTCGAAACCTCCGCCGCCGTGATCGCCACGGGGCGCCCGGGCGCTATCCTCGATCATTGGGGCTGTGACCGGGGGCGTTGGCGTTTGGTTCTGGACACCGCGGATCGCCTTGACGATCTGGCCGAGTGTCTCGGCCGGCGGGGGGGACGCCACACCCTGATTCCACCCGGCGCTTCGGTCCACGATCGCGATGCGGCGCTCGCAATGCTGGACGACCTGCTGGCCGAATCCGGCGACGCGCGATCCGAGCTCCTGCCTCTGTTTCACTGGTGTCGCATCACCGAGACACACAACGGCGATCTCGGTGATTTTCGTCAGCTGCGTCCCCGCGAAGTCGGCACGGTCCCACTCTACGACGAATACCTCGACCGCCTCGACGATCTGCCACGGGCCCCGCTGCGCGCCGGCGATCCGGGGTGGGGCGGCGAGTACGTGGAGCGAGCCCGGCGGTCGGAGGTAATCGCCGGTCTGGCCACGGACCTGGTGGTACCGGACGATCTGCTACGGCTGGCCTGGGGATCGGACGACCAGTCGCCGCTGGCCTGGATATTCTGCGACAGCCCTTCGGTCCACTGGCAATTGCTGGCGGCCCATCGGGTTGACATATCCGCCCTGCACGGCATGCTGGCCCGTCTTGGCGACGCCCATCTCTCCCTGGTCCTGGGCGGTGGTTTTCTGCGTCGCGATCTTGAGGCCCAGCTTGCCGACTGGTTGGCGCCCTTTGGACGGACGACCTGTCTGGCGCTCACCGATCAACGCCTGCCCCACTTGCGCCTGGCCGGAGCCGGAGCCGGCCCCGACGCCGCCGTCGCGGTCGGCACGGCCGCTATCGGGCTGATGTTGCGGCTGCGGGACCTGACCACCGAGGGCCGTCGTGTCCACCTCCTGCCGGGTCGTGACGGCCCGGTGAAGGGCTTTCTGGCCGCATTCCAGCGTGGTGAAATCGTCCCTGCCCCGCACCGGAATCTGGTCTGGGAGGATTCGGACCGCTTCTGGCGACGTCCCGCGGCCCGCGCTCGCCTGCGCGACGCCTGCCTGTTCGTCACCCGGTTGGACAGCCTGGATACCGAACCCACTCTTGCCGAATCCAACCAGCCTACCCATGGCTGGCATCGACGCGATCTGGCGCTGTCCCTGCAGAACCGCCGCCGCCGAGCCCTTTGCGCCCTGGAAGTCTGTGCATTCCTGAGCCGGGGCGCCGCCGAGGTCGACATCGCCGATCCGCGTTGGTGGCGCAGTTTCCCTTTGGCCGAGACGGGGGAGGGTGCCGTTTTTCCCGTGCCGCCTGCGGAGGCTGCGCGTTTCGCCGGCGATGGACGCGCCGAAGTGTTCGGTCTGACCAGTTCAAGCCTCGAGGCGCCCGGGAGTGGGCGCCGCTGGCAACCGAGGCGCGACAAGAGGGATCCCGACGTGACGACCGCCGTGGCCTGGATGAAGGTCCAGGGCTGGATCGGAGACGATCTTCGGGGGGTGCCCCCCGGGTTTTTGGCTCCGCCCACCGGTGAACTGGCGCCGCATTGGGAAACGGGCGTGCGACGTCTGGTAGTGGGCGATCCGGGCCGGACTTGGTGGTCCGCTCTAGCCAATATCGCCGTCGCTCGCGAGCACGGTGATCTCGGAGCCTGGCTACTGGTCATCGCCGAAACGCCGCCCCCGGAGGCGGCTGCGCTGCGCGACACCGTTCTTTCACCGGGTGTCTGTTTGGCTCGACACGGGGAAACCAACGATATCTGGCATGTGGTCGTTTGGGTGCGTCCCGACGAACTGACGGATCCGCGTTTGCGGCGTCGACTCGCCGCGCAACCGCCGCTGGAGGTCTGGGCCACGGATCTGCGCGATTGGCTCCCCTCGGCTCGGGCGACCGGTTACGGTCACGCGCCCGTCCTGCGGTTTCTGCTGCACGAGATGCGCGCGCCGACGACGCTTCACGCCCGTAATTTGCCCCAATCCTGGGCGCACTACTTCCGCGTCCTGCTGGCCGACACAGAAGACGCGATCTACCACGAGGATGCCGCTCACAGCCTGCCGATCGGCCTCGACCTGCCGCCGGCGACGGTCGGGCGCATCGTTCACCCCCGACTCGCCTGTCCCGGCTGTGGTGTCGAATCCGGCTGGCACGATTGGCACGATCTCTGTCCGGACTGCGGCACGAGTCTGGAGCGCTGGCTGGATCCGGCCGAGCGTCGTCAGTTGGAAGCGGATCTCTGGCGCGCAAAGCTGGCCGCCCTGCGCGACCGCGAGGACCTCCATCGGGATCGTCCCCTTTGCGTCTGGGTAACCACCGAGCGGGTCCACCGTCTCACGCTGCTGTTGGGCGAGTTGCACATTCCCTGGCGGCGCCAGCGGGACCGCTATCTGACCACGCAGGACGCCGACGCACCCGACTGGTTGATCTGTGTACACGGCGACCTGACCGAACCGCCTTCGGAGTGTCACCATGCCCTGCTCGAACCGCCCCTGAACGAGGCGGACTTCCAGGACTTTCGGCGACGGGTTGGCGGCGGCGTCAGCCTATGGTTCCACCCGCTCGAGTTGAGCTGTGCCGCGGGCGGACTGGCGGGGGCTCCCGGCGCCCATGTCGCCTCGGCCCACAGGCGTCTGATGACGCGCTTCGCCTCGCCACCGGGGCTTGATCCGGTCTGGTGCTGGCGCGGGTGGCTCTCGCCACGGCTCGTGGAGATTCTCACGGGGATGCCCGTCGCCGAGGTGCGCAAAACCCAGGGTGTCAGCTCCTGGCTCGAAGCCGTGCACGACGAGCAGCCGTCCGGCGATATGGACAACGAACCCGCGACCGTTACGGGACCGCGTCTGCTCTGCCGCGATCTCTCGCTCATGGAAGCCGAATACAAGCTGACGCGATTGCACGCCCTGCTCGACTCCATCCTCCCGGTCATGTCGGCGTCCCTGAGCGCGGGGGCCGTGGGCCACGTGCAACTTGACGACCTGCCCCTGGAAGTGGACCCGGTCGAGCTTTCCTGGCTGGACCGGTTTCTGCTCGGCGTCTCCCTGACTCTGCCCGACGGGAGCGAGATCCCGGGATCGGGTCGCGGCGTGGACAACCTTCTTTACACGTCCCTCGGCGGCGTGATCAACGGCACTCAGCGCAGGCTGGGTTTCCTGGGCATGTTCGAAGACGTTCACGCCAACCTGCATTGTCAGCTGGATTATTTAAGCGGGTCTTTCCGGACCCTGTTCACGCCGGGGGAAGATGGAGACGCGCCAGGCACGGCACAACTCTCCGAAGCGACAAACATGATCCTGGGCGACACGTCCCTGGAGACCGGTATCCTCCTGGGGCTCTGGCACGTCCGGGGTCCGGGTGAACCGGGCGAAATAACCGCCGAGTCGGGACATCGCACGAGCGGGGACGGGTCGGCCGTTTCGACTGCGGCGATCGCGCTCCTGCGGTCGCTGGCGCGCGAAGAAGCCCAGTGGGTGTCCAGACTCATGGAAGCCTGGTGTACGGGTTTCGTCGCCGAGGTCCCCGCGGCGGCTGTCAAGAGCTGTCGGGAGTTCCCTGTCGTACCGTCGATCGCTCATGCGCTTGTCGCCCGCGATCTGGAAGTCGCGGCGCGCAACGGTGGACCGGAATTGATGGTCCTGAAGGGTCAGACGGGAACCGGCCGTTTCGCGACGATCGCCCAGGCCCTGTCCGGCGCGGCGCGTGAGGCCGTGGACGTGAGCGATATCCGTATCTTCTGCGCCGACGCCGCTACCGCAGCCCGGTTCAACATGGCTTGGCGAACCTGCTCCCGGAATCTGCCCAGCCCCCGCATCCGGTATGGAGACGATCTTCCCGCCGTGTCGACCCTGGCCGGCGGCGGCGTGCCCCACATGCCGGCAGCGGAGGTTGCCGTCCTGCTCGAGGCCCAGGCCATGCGGGCCGCCGATCGCTTCAGACTTGCCCAGCACTACCGACTCGGTGTGCAGATCTGGACCGTGGAACCCGTGCGCGCCACCGAGTCCTGGGAGCATCTCTTTTTGGCGTCGCCTGATGCTGATTCGGTGCGTGATCTCGATGAGCAGAAACGCCAGGCGCGTCGTGTTCACGAAGAAGTGTCGGACATGGCCGATCAGGCCACCGGCCACCGTGCCCGCTCGCAGGCGAGTCGGCAAGAGCGCGGCGAGGTGGCCGCGCGCCTGACGGCCAGTCTTGACGACGGCATCACGACTCTGTGCGAGAAGCAGTCCGAGTGGGGCGGCCTCCTGTGGAATGCGGTGGCGCCCGTGCCCGCCGATCTGGATTATCTGGGCCGTGCCGCGGCTCGCCTGGGCTGGTTGCCCGTCTACCTCTGGGAACTGGATACCATGCTCTTGCCCGGACCCCTGGAGTTTATCGTCGTGGCCGGGGATGTAGGCGCCGCCATGAGCGAGGACGACCAGGACGACGAAGCCCGTCACGCGCCTTCGGCGCTGGCCCTGATGCCGGACGAGGTCCAGGACGACTACCTCGCCTGGCTCGAAATGGCGTCGGCCGGGACCGCCATGACCCTGGGTCGGCTACACGACGCCATGGTACGATCCAACTGGTCCGAGTCCTTCCTGTCGGACACCGAGAACCGTCATCGTGTCCAGGGACTCGTCAACGATTTCGCCGAGGTGGCTCTGGGCGATTTCCTCTCGCGTCCCCTGCTCGAAGCCTGGCGACGTGTCGTCGCCGACCTTCCCGGACAACCGCCGGTCGGGCGAGGCAGCCCCGTCCTGATGCTCACGACCCCTGATGAAGCCGAGAGCGTTACCGTCGGCTCGCTCGCCTATTTCTGCCTGGGGACCGAGCACCCGCGGCGCCATTACGATATTCTCGCGCGGGCCACCGATCGTCTGCTCGTCCTCTACAAGGATCGCTCACCCCTGACCGATGACGGCGATTAGCCCGAATCTGCGACCCCCGCATTTCCTTGTTCCTGCCGATTCTGCCTGTTAGATTCGGCCGCACACGGTGCCACGACGCCGCAGGACGTGACTACACGAACCCGGAGCATACGAACATGGATCTGCCCTTCGTCCCGTATCGCATCAAGGTCGTCGAGCCCATCGCGAACGTGAGTCCCGCCGCAAGAGCCGAGTATATGACCAAGGCCGGTTATAATCTCTTCAGCATCCCGTCGTCATCCATCTACGTGGACCTGCTCACCGACAGCGGGACCTCGGCCATGAGCGACGCCCAGTGGGGCGCCCTGATCCAGGGCGACGAGGCCTATGCCGGCAGCCGCAGCTACTACGATTTCGAGGAAACGATCCGCGATATCTTCGGGTATAAGCACGTCATTCCCACCCATCAGGGTCGGGTGGCGGAGAACCTGCTCTTCACCACGCGGCTGGACAAACAGTCCGTGGTGCCCAACAACATCCACTTCGACACCACGCGCGCGAATGTCGAGCATCAGGGGTCCCTGGCTATCGACTGCGTCATCGACGAAGGCCTCGATCCAACTGCCGAACTACCCTTCAAGGGCGACATGTCCCTCGACAAGCTCGGCGCCGCCTGGGAGCGCTACGGCGACCGCATCCCCTTCGTGATGCTGACGATCACCAACAACAGCGGCGGCGGTCAGCCCGTGTCCATGGGCAATATCCGGGCCGTCAGCGCTTTCTGCGCCGACAAGGGCCTGCCCTTGATCTTCGACGCTTGCCGCTTCGCCGAGAACGCCTGGTTCATCAAGCAGCGCGAGGACGGCTACGCCGACAAGTCCATCAAGGAAATCGCCCAGGAGATCTTCTCCCACGGCAACGGCTGCACCATGAGTGCCAAGAAGGACGCCCTGGTCAACATAGGTGGCTTCCTCTGTCTGGAAAACGACGAGTGGGCCCAGGACATTACCAACCTGCTGATCCTGATCGAGGGTTTCCGGACCTACGGCGGACTCGCCGGGCGCGACATGGCCGCCGTGGCCCAGGGACTGCGCGAGGTCACCGACGACGATTACCTGACCTACCGCATCGGCCAGGTCCGGCGCATGGGCGAGCAGATGACCGCCAAGGGCGTGCCCATCATCAAGCCCACCGGCGGACATGCCGTCTACGTGGACGCCAAGGCCATGCTGCCGCACATTCCCCAATCCCAGTTCCCGGCCCAAGCCCTGGCCTGTGCCCTGTACCTGAAAGGCGGCGTGCGGGGTGTCGAGATCGGCAGCCTCATGTTTGCCGGCACCGACGCCGACACCGGCGAGACCACGTATCCGGCCATGGAACTGGTGCGGCTGGCCGTACCCCGACGCGTGTATACGGAAACGCACCTGGAGTATGTGGCCGAAGTTTGCGGGGAACTAGCCGCACTTGGCGAACGTCTTAACGGGATGGAGATCATATTCGAGGCGCCCGTCCTGCGGCATTTCACCGCCCGCCTCAAACCTTTGGGCGGTGGTGCGCTCATCAAGGAGTAGACAGCTTGTCCCCGAGCATAGCCATCATACCGGTTCAATGGGCCCATCGCGACCGGCTGCTGCCGCTGATGCGTTCCGTGGCGGCCCACCACGAGCTGGACACCATGCTCCCGGAGATTACCCTGGTCATCGACGACCTGGCGGCCGACGAGCGTTCCTGGCTCTCCCTGCGCGATGGCGCGGGTCTCACGCTCTACTGTCATGAGGACCTGTTTCTGCGCGACAGCGCCGCGTCACTGGCCATGCGGCCGCTGTCGCTGCCCTGGGAACTAGGGGAGAAGCGCGACGCGCTTCCCGAGTCTTCGGCCCTCTTTTCGACCCGCAAGACCGAACGCTATCTCCATCACCAGTTTCTTGCGGTCCAGGATCTTCTCGCCGGTGTCGTCCGTCCCGGCGATGTTTCCGGTGGGTTGGCCGAAGCGTACCAGGAAGCCTGGGCCGTCACCGTGGACGGCCGGCTCCGGCGCGGCGCCCTGCCGGGCCACCCCGTCGCCGAGCGCCGCCGCCGCTTCTTTCGCACCTTCTCGGCCACGGGCATGCTCCTGCCCCAGCACTGGGATATCTTCCATACCCTGTGGGACTGCAATCACCCCAACCACGAACAGCTGCTCGAACTGGCCGCCGCATTACCCGGCCTGGCAAGCGGTTGATAAATCCTTGCTGAATCCGTCGGCGACGTCCAATCCCGTTTTGGCATTTGCATTTTTCGTCACAAGTCGCCAATTTCATAGCGTCCGTACCCGCCTCGCGCTTGACGCTGGCGGACGCGGCGGATAACATGCCGCTAGATGCGACATGCCATGACTGGGTTCATGTTCGTCCGGACCTGCGCCGGATGTTGCGGTTGATACTCCAAGGGAGGTTTTCCATGTTTGCTGTTTCATCCTCGCTGCACCGGGCCTCATATCCCCTGTTGCTGGCCCTCGCCGCCGTGGCTTTCATCGGCCTGGCCGGTTGCGGAGGCGAAGAAGAGGCCGATCCCTACGTCTACACGACGCTTGAGCGTGTGATGGCCGGCGACACTCTCAGCAACGATTTCCTGTTCGAGATCGACGCCCCGACCCTCGATTACGCCGAGGGTGACGTGGGCATCGTGCGCAAGGGCAACCAGCTCCAGTTCGTGGTCGGCCCCGACATCGAGAACAGCTATGCCAGTTACGCCGGCTCCGTACTGGGCGTGCAGAAGCGTTTCAACGCCGTCAATTCTACCACGCACCTTTTCCTGATGCGGTACCGGAACGGTGAGATGGTTACGCCCATCGATTCCGTGACGAGCTACATGCTGCCCGACGTTCGGACCATCAACAAAAATGAGCTGGAAACCCCCGGCGCTCCGCTACCCGATCTGGACTGGCAGCGTGAAAGCAAGATCAAGGAGTTCCTGCCCGTCAATGAGGGCGACGCCTTGCTCAAGGTGCAGTCGATCGTCGAGAACTTCGTTTACATGCCGCGGCACGACCTGTCCGAGGAGCAGTTGGACAACCCCACCGACGGCGACTACGCCTGGTACGCGGTCTTTCCCAAGTCCACGTTCCGTATCGTGGAGCTGGAAGAGGGTGCTCCGTACATGCTTGAGCTGCTCAAGGCCCAGAATCTGCCCCTGGTGGGCTCGTTCTCCCTGGTCAGCCATGAACCAAAGCGCGTCGAGCGTCGCAAGACCCACGGCGACCTGGGTCATGTGTGCGGTACCATGAAGATCAACTGGTTCCGCTACGCGAACACGTACATCGCCGGCAGCTAGCCGGCGTGTCGTACGAAAAAGCCCTCCGCCGTTCGGCGGAGGGCTTTTTTTATTCGGAGTTGGCGAGGACGTCAAGTAAGCTTGCGCAACATCTGCTCATAAGCCAGAACGGCGTCCGTCGTCGTGTGACCGCGCGAGACCAGACTGCTCGTCTTGATGCGGTTGGCGACGAGGCCGACCATCTGGTCACGCTTCCCGGCCAGCAGCATTTCCGTTGCCGCCACGCCCAGCTTCGTGGCCAGCACGCGATCCGAAGCGGAGGGTGAGCCGCCGCGCTGCACGTGGCCCAGGACCACCATGCGCACGCTGCGTTTCAGTCGCGACTTGAGTTCGTACTCGATATACGGCGCCTTGGCCGCGCCCTCGGCGACGATCATCACCGCGTGTTGTTTGCCGCGGTCGTATCCGCCTTCGATGCGATGGCAGATGGCGTCGAGGTCATGGGGAATTTCCGGCACGATCACTTCCTCGGCGCCGCAGCACAGGCCGGTCTCCATGGCCAATAGTCCACAGTGACGTCCCATGACCTCGATCACGAAGATGCGCCCGTGGCTCGAGGCCGTGTCGCGGACCTTGTCCACGGCGTCCACGGCGATGTTAAGGGCCGTGTCGAAGCCGATGGAGAAATCGGTGCCGGCAATGTCGTTGTCGATCGTCGCCGGCACGCCCATCACTGGCAGGTCGAAATCCCTGTCCAGCAGCCGGGACCCGCGGAAGCTGCCGTCGCCGCCGATCACGATCATGCCGTCCAGATTGAGTGTCTTCAGGGCGGCGCGGACCTTGTCCTGCCCCTCCTTCTCCTTGAACTCGGGGTAGCGGAACGTGCGCAGGATGGTGCCGCCCATGTGGAGGATGCCGCCCACATCGACCGTGGTCAGGGGTTGCACATGGGCCTCGCTCAGACCCAACCAGCCCTGGCGGATGCCGACGACCTCGACGCCGGCCCCGAGGGCCGTGCGGACCACGGCCCGCAGCGCCGCGTTCATGCCGGCGGCGTCGCCGCCGCCCGTGAGAACTCCGATCCTCTTCATCGTCAGTCTCCATCCTTCGTTTTGTCGCGCGTGGCCTCCGCGCGCCATTCACGGATCCGGTTCAGTCGCTCAGCGTATCGTTTTTCCAGACCGCGTTCGGTCGGCTCGAAGAACCGTCGTCCCCGCAGTCTGTCCGGCAAGCAATCCATGGCGGCCACGCCGCCTTCCTCGTCGTGGGCGTAGCGATAACCCTCGCCGTAACCCAATTGCTTCATCAAGGATGTGGGGGCGTTGCGCAGATGCAAGGGAACCGGCGGCGTAGCCCCTGTCCTGACTTCCTCGGCTGCCGCCTTGTAGCCTTTATACAATGCGTTGCTCTTGGGAGCCAGGGCCAGGTACACACAGGCCTGGGCCAGAGCCAGGGCCGCTTCGGGCATTCCCACAAAGCGCACGGCGTCTCGGGCTGCAATGACCTGGACCAGGGCGTTGGGGTCGGCCAGGCCGATATCCTCGCTGGCGCAGCGTGTCAGGCGGCGGGACACGTACAACGGGTCGGCGCCGCCTTCGAGCATGCGGGCGAGATAATACAGGGCGGCGTCGGGATCGCTGTTGCGCAACGATTTGTGCAGCGCGCTGATGAGGTTGTAGAATTCCTCACCGGCCCTGTCGAAACGGATGCTGCGCTCGCGGACCATGCGGGCGATGTCGTCGGCGTCGAGTGGGGACGCAGGATCTGCACGGTCCTCGGGCGTGGCCGCCGCGGCCATGTCCAGGAGGGTCAGGGCCACGCGGGCGTCGCCGTCGCTCATGATCGCCAGGGCGCCCAGGGCGTCGTCCGTAAACGGGACCGTTGCATCGGCCAGACCGTGCGGAGCCTCGAGAGCCCTGCGCAGAATGACCGTTAGCTGGGATTCGTCCAGCAACTTGAGGACGAAGAGCCGCGTGCGGGACAGCAGGGCGGCGTTGATCTCGAAGGACGGGTTCTCGGTGGTGGCGCCGATGAGAGTGACGTCGCCGCGCTCGACCCAGGGCAGCAGGGCATCCTGCTGGGCCTTGTTGAAGCGGTGGATCTCATCCAGGAAGATGAGTGTGCGACGCCCCAGGGTGCGGCGGATCCGGGCCGCCTCGGCCATCACGGTCTTCAATTCCTTGCTGCCCACCTGAACCGCACTGTATTCCAGGAAGTGGGCCGTGGTATGGTGGGCGATCGCCCGGGCCAGCGTTGTCTTGCCGCAGCCGGGAGGACCCCAGAGCAGCAGTGAAGGCAAGGCGTCTCCGTCGATCAGGCGCCGCAGGGGACACCCGGGACCAAGCAGTTCGTCCTGGCCGACGATCTCGTCGACGGTGGCCGGACGCATTCGCTCCGCGAGCGGCGGCGGCGCGGCGTCTTCAGGCACCGGCCTGTCCGTAGCGCTGCGGCGGGGCCGGCGCGGGGCGTTGTTGTCGAATAGATCGGCGTGCATGGGATCATAATAATGGCTTTCGAATCCGGTACAAGTCTTCATCGATCGTGGGATTACCTACACCAGGATATTGACTTCGTGTAAAACCGATTCTACGCTTGGGGGACGTCAATTTCCGGGAGGACGAATTGAGCAACGCGATTATGATCATTTTGGACGGTGTCGGTGTGGGGGCTCTGCCGGACGCGGCCGAGTACGGCGACACGGGATCCGATACGCTCGCCCACACGGCAGCCGCCGTGGGGGGACTAGCCCTGCCCAATCTCCGATCTCTGGGGTTGGGTAATCTTCATGAGATAAAAGGGGTTGCGCCGGCCGAAGCCCCCATCGCCTCCTACGGCCGCATGGCTGAGGTGTCCAAGGGCAAGGACAGTACCACCGGGCACTGGGAGCTCATGGGCGTCCGCACCGAGGTGCCCTATCCCACTTACCCAAACGGGTTCCCCGAGGTCGTCCTCGACGCGTTTCGCCGGGCGACCGGCCACGATCTGATCGGCAATATCCCCGCCTCCGGCACCCGGATCATCCAGGATCTGGGTGATGAGCACGTGTCCACCGGTAAACTCATCGTCTATACATCGGCCGATTCGGTCTTCCAGATCGCGGCGCACGAGGACGTCGTGTCCCTGGATGAGCTCTATCGGGTCTGCGCGGCGACGCGCGCCGTCCTGCAACCGCCCCACGAGATGAGCCGCGTGATCGCGCGACCCTTCGTGGGGACCTCCGGCGCGTACGAGCGCACGCCCAACCGGCGCGACTATTCGGTCAAACCGCCGGATCACCTCCTGCTTGCCCAGCTCGCGGACCGGCATGTTCCCATCAAAGCGGTGGGCAAGATCGCCGATTTATATGCGGATACGGGAATCAGTGAAAAAATCAAATCCAAGTCGAACGCCGAAGGCATGGTGGCCCTGGCCCGCATCTATGCGGACAACAACGGGGTCGATACGCTCTATTTGCTAAATCTTGTGGACTTCGACATGCTCTGGGGACACCGCAACAATCCCGACGGCATGGCCCGGGACCTCGTCGCCTTCGATGTCTGGCTCGGTGATTTTCTCGCCGACCTGCGCGCTGACGATCTCCTGCTGTTGACCGCCGACCACGGCAACGATCCCACGACGCCCAGCACGGACCACTCGCGCGAGTACGTTCCCCTGCTGGCCAAGCTCGGGGGCGTCGAGACCGGGGTCGACCTGGGCGTGCGCGAGACCTTCGCGGATCTGGGCGCCACACTGGCCGAGTTCTTTTCCCTGTCCGCTCCGGACTTGGGGCGGAGCTTCCTATCCGAACTCTCCAGGGGAGGGAGACCTGATGAAGATTGATCGAGATACCCTGGTCGCGGCGGCTCGCGACGCTTTGATACACAGCCATTCGCCCTACTCCCACTTTCGCGTTGGTGCGGCCCTGTTGGGTGTGGACGGTCGGATCTATACGGGCACCAATGTCGAGAACGCCAGCTTCGGCCTGTCCATCTGCGCGGAACGCACGGCAGTCTTCAAGGCGGTTTCCGAAGGCTGTACGGCTTTCACGGCCTGTGCCGTCGTGACCGAGACCGACGGGCCGACACCCCCGTGCGGCGCTTGTCGCCAGGTGCTGCAGGAGTTCGCGTCCGACCTTGAGATCTATCTGGCCGGCCGATCCGCAGAAGTGGAAACCCACACGCTCGGCGATCTCCTGCCGCGGCCCTTCGAAACCCTGGACACTGGAGGCGATCAGTGAACGTTGTACGCCTGATCGAGATCAAGAAGCGGGGAGGCGTTCTGACCGCCGAGGATATAGATGGACTGGTCGCCGGCTTTACCGCGGGTGAGGTATCCCGTTATCAGATGGCGGCCTTGTTGATGGCCGTCTGGTTCCAGGGCATGGAGCCCGCAGAAACCACGGCGCTCACGGGCGCCATGCTGCATTCCGGCGATGCGCTCGATCTGGACGAGCTTTCGCCTACGGCCGACAAGCACAGTACCGGTGGCGTCGGCGACAAGGTGAGCCTCCTGCTGGCGCCCCTGGCGGCCGCGTGCGGGGTACGGGTACCCATGTTGTCGGGACGAGGTCTGGGCCATACCGGCGGCACCCTCGACAAGCTGGAGGCCATTCCGGGTTACAGCATACACATGGACAACCGGGCCTTTATCGACACCGTGGCCGATGTGGGTTGCGCAATAATCGGGCAGGGTCCCGAAATCGCACCCGCCGACGGACGCATCTACGCCCTGCGCGACGTGACCGGCACCGTCGACTGTGTCCCGCTGATCACCGCCAGCATCATGAGCAAGAAGCTGGCGGCCGGGCCACAGGCCATCGTTATCGATCTCAAGGTCGGGGCCGGCGCTTTCATGACCGACATGGACAAGGCCCGGGATCTGGCCGCCTCGCTGGTGCGCATCGGCAAGGCCTGGGATCGCCGTATGGCTGTTATTTTCTCCGACATGTCTCAACCCCTGGGTGTGGCGATAGGGCATGCCAACGAGACTGTGGAGGCCTTTGCCGCCTTGCGACCGGAGGGCCGGGATAAAGCTCCCGCCGATCTCGCTCGATTGACCGAGGATCTCGTCACGGAAATGATTCTGGCCTCGGGTCGGACGGATACTCGTGACGCCGCGGCGGACATGGTGCGCCGGGCCTGGGAGAGTGGCGCCGCCTTCGACGTGATGATCGCATGGGTCGCCGCCCAGGGCGGACGGATCGATCCCGACCGGGACGACTTCGGACTCGACCTCGCGCCGCGCCTGCTACCCGTTGAAGCCTCGCGCGAAGGATGGATCGGCGAGATCGCCTGCCGCGATTTCGGCGCCGCGCTCGGTGAGATCGGCGGTGCCCGTCAGCGCGTGGAGGACGCGTTGGATCTGAGCGCGGGTATCGACTTCCTGGTGAATCGGGGAGAGAAGGTGGCGAAGGGTCAGCCCCTGGCCTGGATCCGCAGCTCAGATGCCGCGGCGGCCGCTCGCGCGGCCGCCGTCGTCGCCGGAGCGGTCTCCATCGACGACGAGGTTGCCGAGACCCCGGACGTAATTCTGGATCGGACAGAGCACTAGCCGCTAGAACTCGTCTTCGTCATCGAGTGTGCTGAAGTCCTTCTGAATGCCGTCGAAATCCTGAAGCGGGCCCCCGTGCAGGTCGCACGGGCGCTGGGGGAAATTGTCCGCCAGGAAGACCTCCGAGGCTGTCGAGTCGCAGCTCGTCGTGGCCAACATGCCCGAGCGAAGGCATACGTGCTTTTCGATGATGCCCGCGGGGCGCACGAAGTCCTCATCGGGGAAGTCGCGCACGACCTCTTTCATGAAGCCGACCCAGATGGGTAGGGCCATGTGGGATCCCGTGGCGCGTCGCCCCATATTGACCTTCTCGTCGAATCCCACCCAGACACCGGCGGCCAGGCTGGGCGTGAAGCCCACGAACCAGGCGTCGGTGTACTTGTTGTAGGTTCCCGTCTTGCCGGCGGCGGTTCGGTCGAAACCCCGCCAGCGGGCGCCGGCTGCCGTACCGCCGGGGCCGAAGGTCGATTGCATCAGGTCACTCATGAGGTAGGCCTGGGCCGGGTCGAGCACCTCGCGTTGGTGGATGCGCGCCTCCTCGAGGATCTCTCCGTTTTCGGTCTCCACGAGCGTGATGAAGTGGGGATCCACATGGACGCCGTGGTTGCCGAAGGCTGCGTAGGCCGCGACCATCTCGAGCAGGTTGACCTCGCCGGCGCCCAGGGCCAGCGCCTGGACCGGCGGCAGGTGACTGCTGATACCGATCTGACGGGCGGTGTCCAGCACGGGCGCCACACCGAAATCATTGATCAGCTTGGCTGTTACCACGTTCTTGGATCGACTCAGGGCGTAGCGTACGGTCATCGGTCCCATGAAGCGGTTGTTGAAGTTGCGGGGGCGCCAGAGGCTGACCCCCGTATCGATGAGCACCGGCGTGTCCAGCAGGATGGAGCAGGGGACATAGCCGTGCTTCAGGGCCGTGAGATAGATGACCGGCTTGAAGATCGAACCAGGCTGACGCGCGGCCTGGGTCGCCAGGTTCCATTTCGAGTGCTCGTAGTCCCGTCCGCCCACGAGACCCAGTATGGCGCCTGTCCGCGTATTTACGAGTACCGAAGCCGACAGCAGGTACTCGAGACGCTCCGGCGTTTCCCCGAGCGCGGCGAGGCTGTCGTACATGGCCTTGGTGAACGGGTACTCGTTCTCCGCCTCCATGGCCTGCAGGTGGGCTTCGGTGGCCTCCTCCATCAGCCGCTGGTATTCGGGGACGAGTGTCGTGGTGACGCGCAGGCCCTTGTTGTATAGTCCGTCGTAACCGTAGCGGTCCTCCAACTCCTTGCGGATTTCCTCCACGAAATATGCGGCGAACCCGGGGGCGTCTTCTTCTTGGGACGGGCCCGAGACCATTACGTCCGTCTCGTTGATGCTGCGCGCTTCGGCGCGGCTGAGGCTTCCCGCGTTGATCATGGACTCGAGCACGATGGTTCGCCGCCGGTACGCACGGTCGATGTGGCGTCGCGGGGAGTAGACTTCGGGCAGTTGGATGACGCCCGCCAAGAGCGTCGCTTCGGCGTCTTCGAGTTCCCATACGTTCTTGCCGAAGTACTTGCGTGAAGCGGCCTGCATGCCGTATGTGCCGCTGCCCATGTAGATCTCGTTGAGATACATGGCGAGGATCTCGTCCTTGCTGTACGTCTGCTCGATCTGCAGGGCGAGGATCATCTCCTTGATCTTGCGGGAGATCTTCTTGTCGAGGGTCAGGAAGGTGTTGCGTGCGAGTTGCTGTGTGATGGTGCTGGCGCCGGGGCTCTCCGCCGAGGTCAGGTTGATCCACACGATCTGCACGAAGCGTCGCATGTCCAGGCCGTAGTGCTGGTAGAAGCGCCGGTCCTCGATGGCCACGACGGCCTCCAGCAGCCGGCGCGGCATGCGGTCCAGGGGAACGACGGTTCGGTTCTCCACGAAGAACTCGTGGATCGTGTCTCCGTTGGCGGCCAGGATCAAGGTCTTCCGTGGCGGTTCGATGTTCTGGATGCGGGCCAGCGAGGGCAGGTCCCGGGAGAGTTGCCTAACCGTATATAGACCGGCTGCGATGACCAAAAGCAGAAGGCCGGCGATAACGGCCAGGCACACGCGAACGCGCGACGGGGTGATTTCTCTTGCGAAGATATTCTTCATAGTGGGTTCAAGGTAGCTCAAGAATTGTCCAAGATCAACGGAATTGGGCAGTTGAAGGCGTAAACGCCCGGGGAGGAAAATATTTCCCCCAAAACGAAATTTTAGTTTGACGCCGAGGGATTGTGAAGCTAGATTGCGCGCCGCTGCCCGAGTACGGAAACGCACTGAGCGGCAACGGTTGCCCCGGGAGACCGGCGGCAATTTGTCTTAAGTTGATTTGGTTTTTTCCGAAAAAGCCTTGACAACTCCAAGGCCTGCAGATAGATTCTGCAGTCGGCCCAGAAATGGGCGCCCCGGCCGGCGAATCGCCAACGGGCACGGCTCTTTGACAACGGAATAGCGTACGAGAAATACCCGCGATTCTAAGAGTACGCGTGGGTACCGGTTCGTCCGGATCCGCGTGATTCTTGCGAAGATAAAAAGCAGGATGAATCCTGTTGTTCAATTTTTAACAACGGAGAGTTTGATCCTGGCTCAGAACGAACGTTGGCGGCGTGGTTTAGGCATGCAAGTCGAACGAGAAAGTTTCCTTCGGGAAGCGAGTAAAGTGGCGAACGGGAGAGTAACGCGTGGGAAATCTGCCCTTCAGCGGGGGACAACATCTCTAACGAGGTGCTAATACCGCATACGACCTAGGCTCCACATGGCGCCCTGGTGAAAGATGGCCTCTTCTTGAAAGCTGTCACTGAAGGATGATCCCGCGTCCCATTAGCTTGTTGGTGGGGTAATGGCCTACCAAGGCGACGATGGGTAGCCGGCCTGAGAGGGTGTCCGGCCTCACTGGGACTGAGATACGGCCCAGACTCCTACGGGAGGCAGCAGTCGAGAAGCTTCGGCAATGGACGAAAGTCTGACCGAGCGACGCCGCGTGAGCGATGAAGGACCTAGTGTTCGTAAAGCTCTGTCAGGAGGGAATAAATGCCTGCGGTCAATACCCGCAGGAGTTGAAGGTACCTCCAGAGGAAGCGCCGGCTAACTATGTGCCAGCAGCCGCGGTAATACATAGGGCGCAAACGTTGTTCGGATTTACTGGGTTTAAAGGGTTCGTAGGCGGGCTGATAAGTCAGAGGTGAAAGCCAACGGCTCAACCGTTGAATTGCCTCTGATACTGTTAGTCTTGAGTCCGTTAGGGGATGGTGGAATTCCTGGTGTAGCGGTGAAATGCGTAAATATCAGGAGGAACACCGGTG
>CAYYYS010000022.1:0-43024 GCA_964476155.1 uncultured Fibrobacteraceae bacterium | reverse complement strand
GCCGCATGAGGTTGGATGGCCGTGGAGAGTTTCAACTAAGAATGGGATTGACTCCGCGGATTCTGGGATGTCGGCATACGCGCCATCCCCCGCAGTGCGTCCATTTCCTTAAGAACAACCCGCCGTCCCTGAACCTCGATCAGCTCGGCGTCCTGGAGTTGGCGCAAGATTCGCGACAGTGACGGCTGGTTCATGTTCAGCATGGTCGCCAGGTCGCGCTTGCGCGTGGGCAGATCGACGTGGGCGCCGGTCACATACTCGGAATAGGTGCCACGTTCGTACAGACTCAGCAGGTAGCGGGCCAGACGCTGGGCGCCGTCACACAGGGTGAGTTCGTCGATCTTCTCGACGAGTTTGGAGATCCAGGTCGCCATGACCTGCATTGTGTACATCTGCAGGACGGGATGGTCCTGCATGGTTTTCAGGAAGGGTTCGCGCGGGAAAAGGAGCAGCCGGGTGTTCTTCAAGGCGACGGTCGAAACGGGATGCCCTGGGAGAAAGAGAGCGGCTTCGCCGAACATGGCGTAGGGCTCAGCCAAGTGGACGATATGCTCGCGGTAACCCGGACCCGAGCGGATCAGCTTGCACTGTCCCTCGACGACCATGTACAGACCGCGGGGTTTGTCGCCATCCTCGAAAGCCAGGTCTCCGGCCGGGACCTCCAGGATCTCGGCGGTGGCCATCATGGCCTCGCAGATATCGGGACCCACGCGCTGCCCGAACGGGCTGCTCATCATGAACTCGAGATGTTCTTTTACGGCTGTCGGTCCCATAGGTGCACCATCCCTCCAGGTGGCTATACCCTCATGGCACGTATCATTCGACAATAAGAGCCCACACGGATGTCAATAGAGAATGGTGGGCGATTGTCGGCACCAATAAGCCGATTGTGATGCAAAGACAGGCTCTAATCAACCACCGATATTCAAAAGCAAGGAATTTACGTACCCCCACACTTGCACCTACGGGTACACAACTAAAGGGGTGACTGGCTGCTCCGATCACGTTAGTGCATCAGTAACATTCTGGAGTACAACGAGTTGTCGCTGTAAATCTCCCCGAGACCGTTTCAGGCACCGCACATGCAACCACCGCTCATGTGAACAGGCAATCGATCAGGTCATCAATAAATCAAGGAGAGAGCCATGCGAATCGACACAACATACATCAAGCGCTTAATCCGAAACGCTTCCCTCGCAACCATCGCCGTCGTGGGTTTGTCGGCCGTGATGCCGAGCGCGGCCGAAGCGACCGTGCGTGTCAGGGTTCGCGTGCCCAAACCGCGGGTCGTGGTGGCGCCCAAGGTCGTCGTCAGGATCGCGCCCGTGCAGACTACGGTGGTCGTGCGGCCCGCGAAGCCGGTCCAGGGCCAGTATGTCTGGGTGTCCGGTCATTACGTGAAGAAGCCCGGTTGCCGGCGCCTGTGGATCAAGGGGCACTGGAAGCGTATCGGTTGATCGATATGCTGTCGTATGCAGCCGACGCTTCGCGCGGCTGATACGCCAATACACGCAAAAGAGAAGGCGCTGCATGAGCGGCGCCTTCTCTCGTTGGGACCAAATGGGCCGGATCAGCCGTCGTCGGCGTGGGTGACCCGGATACTGACCGAGCCGTCCATCTCCGAGCGCAGGTCGGGCTTGGCTACGGCCTCGACTCCGACCCAATCATCGGCCAACACCATGTGATCGGCCAGGAACGCGGCGATCTTCTCGGCGCGGTCCACGGCCAGGCGCTTGCTCTCGGCCTGCACCACGACCTTCATCGGCGCGCGGGGATGATCCTCACGGATCTGATCGGCCGCGCGGACCAACCACCCCTCTCCGGTCTCGCTCAGACGCGAGGCACCCCGCTTGAAGACCTCGTCGCCGGTGATGTCGATGCAGCGCTCGATCCCCTCGACGTAATCCACCGCCGGGATGCGGAAACTGACACCCGCATAGTTGTAGGTGTTGGTCCCCTTGTCCGTGACGCTGAAGATGTAGCTGTACGGATAGCCCACCTGCAGGATCTCGTCATGATCGCCGCGGCCGTCCCAGTCCAGCGACTTGGGTGGTTTGCCGCCGTCGTCGTAGCGACGGAAAGTGGCGCCGCGGTAATCGGTGACCGTCAGCGACCACTTGCGGGCCTTGTGGCCTTCGGGTTCTTCCGGGTAGAAGGTGACGACGGGCTTGACCGCCGGATCATGCAACCAGGGATGGGGCACCTGATCACTGTGCATGGGTTCCGGATTGTTCAGGAAGGGCTGCAATCCCTCCACCGGACTGATCGCCAGGATCAGCTCGTCCGTCGCACAGTAGAACGTGTCGATGATGGCCGCGCTCAACGGAACGTTGTGCGTGGTCTTGCGGATTTCCTGTTCCACCTTGTTTTCGGCCTCCACGACCATCTCGGGAAGGCCTTCGTCCAGGGTAGCGTCCTGCTCTGTCCAGGCGGGGGCCGGTGCGCTGCAGAGCAGTACGCAAGCACACGCGGCAATCAATACGAATCCCCTGAGGTCGGTGTGAGTCATGATGTGTGTCCTTTGACTCAGGTAATTCCAGCTATTGGGTTATTTCTGCCGGAGCTGTTGCTAGCTCAGGCGGAAGACGATCGTGATCACCCCCCATTGTTCGACGCGATTGCCGACCAACGGCTCGAACACGAACTGCTTGATGGCCGCCATGGCCGCGCGGTTCAGGTCTCGATGAGCCGATGTCTGTTCGAAGTACATATTGTCTTTCACCTTGCCGTTGGGCAGCACGGTGAAGTGAACGGCGACGACGCCCTCCCAGCCCTTGACCTGGGCCTGTTCGCTGTAGACGGGTGAGGTGCTCTTGGTGATCTTGCGCCCGGCGATTTGGCCGCTGACGGTCATCGACACGCCCCTGCCGGCCGCGGCATCGGAGGCCACATCGGCGATCTTCACCGGCTCCGGCGCGACCGGTTCGGCCTTGGCGATATCGGTGGCGGTGGACGTTTCAGCCAGGGCCGGTTTGCGACCGGACAGACTGGACGTGTTCGGAACACCGCCGCCGCCGTAATCCAACAGCGTCTTGCGTCCCGTCATGTTTTCGGACAGGGCTATCGGAGCATCGAGCTCGATGGCCTTGCGGCGTTCGTTGGCCTTGGCGCTCTGGACCAGATCCGCGACCGAACCCTCGTAGGCCACCTGACCTTCGGCAAGGTTGCCGCCCACGAGTCCGGCGTGACCGGTCTCGCTGCCGCCGGTGGCGATCTGCAGGGCCATGCGCCCACCACTCGACTTGCCCGTCGCGCTGACATCGAAGCCGACTTCGCTCAGGTCCACGGAACTATTCCTGCCGACCAGGGCCACGTTGTCGCCCTGGAACGAAGACGAGGGCTTGTCCCGCGACTTCAGGTTCGGCGCGTCGATATCACTCAGGGACGCCGCGTTGCGCAGGCTGGAGGTGTTCAGGTTCGCCACCGTGGGCTCGGCGAATTTCTTCGAGTCCAGCCGGCGCGCGGTGGTGTCCACGAACTGGCGCTGTTGCGCGGCCGTGAGCTGGGGCGCCTCGATATCGGTCAAGGTCTTGGGCTTGAGCAGCGAACGGGTGTCCAGCTTGGGCATGGTCTTGGGCGTGAGCATCTTCTTGCTCTGCAGCGTGGGCTGCGGCACCGGAACGTCGGGCTCCTCGACCTTGACGGGCTCGACCTCCTCGATCTTCTGTTCGACCGGAGCCGTCTTCTCGATGATCGGCTTGGTCTTCATGCGAACCTGCTTGGCCACGTCCTCACCGTAGCGCGCCTCGATGTAGGCGATCTCGGTGAGTTCATCCATGGCCTCTTCCACGCCGGCCGGTCCCATGCGCATGAGCACGAAGAACAGGAGCAGGATGGCGCCGTGGATGGCGACGCTGGTGGTGAAACCGCCGGTGGTCGCCGCCTTGCGGTTCATGGCTGCACGCATCATCATCAGCCGTCACCCTCCTCGCCCTTCTTGCCGGTGGCGATGGAGATGCGCGGCGCCTTGGCCGCCTCGACCCGCGCGAGCAGAGCTTCCACATCTCCGTAGAGCAGGGCCTTATCGGCCTTGACCACGGCGATCGCGTCGGGATTGTTCTCGAACAGGGGCAAGAGACGATCCGTCAGCTCGTCGAGCGTCACCGGGTCTTCCCCGATGAAGATATCGCCTTCGAGGGTATAGATGATCTCGGTCTTTTCCGTATCGTCCATCTTGCTGGCCCGGGCTTCGGGCAGCTCCACTTCGTGCTCGGTTTCGTTCAGAAAGGGTGAGATGATCATCAGCGTGAGCACCACGACCAGGGAGACGTTGATCACGGGCACCACGTCGACTTTCGTTTCGTAGCGGTATACGTTCATTCTCCGTCCCCCTCCTTCCTGTTGAGCAGGGCGAGACTCGTGGCCCCGCCGCCCTTGGCCGCGTCCATGACGTCGACCACGTCTCCCAATTTCACGAAATCACTGGGTACGATGACCACGGTCTTGTCGATGCGCTCGTCCAGCCGCGACTTCAACAGGTCCTCCAGCTCCGCGAGAGCCACCGTATCGCCGTTGACCTTGATCCCCTCCGGCGCAACGGTCACCATGAGCATCTCGTCGTCGCTCTGCCCACGCGTAGTCACGACCGTTTCACTCGCTTCGGCCCGCGTGGCGTTCACCTGGATGCCGTTGCCCATGATGGCCGGCATGGTGATCAGGAAGACCACGATGAGGGTCGTCGTCACGTCGGCGAGCGGCGTGATGTTGGCTGAGTTTTCCTCGCGCATGCCGCTTCTCTTGATACCTGG
This sequence comes from uncultured Fibrobacteraceae bacterium, assembly GCA_964476155.1. GTDB lineage: Bacteria > Krumholzibacteriota > Krumholzibacteriia > LZORAL124-64-63 > LZORAL124-64-63 > JAHIYU01. The sequence goes on along the minus strand of CAYYYS010000022.1, from coordinate 38,276 downwards.
CATGAGTCCCCTCGCTTCCTACTTGCCTGCGGCAACCGGTTCCTGCGTCGCTTCGCTGGCGGCCTTGTAGATCGTGTCGGCGCCCCGTCCCGAAGTCTTGGTTGCGGCAGCGCTCTGACGGTTCGCCTTCAAGACGCGAACGATGTTGAAGAACTCCTCGCGGACGTCCTCCAGCTCGATCACCCGTGTACGGATGCGACGGACATACAGGTTGAAGCATATCGTCGCGATCACGGCGACGACGATACCCGCGGCTGTCGTCAGCAGAGCCTCGGACACGCCCATCGCCACCACGGCACTGCCGCCGGCGCCCGTGCGGGCGATGTCGGCGAAGGCGCGGATGATGCCGATGACCGTACCGAACAGACCCAGCAGGGGAGCGATGTTGCTCATGGTGCCGAGCACGCTGAGGTTACGCTCCATCTCCACCTGTTCCATCTCGATGGCGGTGTTGAAGCGCTGTTTCAGCTCACCGGTATTGATACTGAGATGCGGCAGACACTGGCTGACAACGCGCGGCGCCGCCCCTTTTTGCTGCTGACACCACTTCAGGGCGGACTTGAGGTCGTTGCCCTGGAGCTGCTTCTTCAGGTTCGTCAAGAACCGGGGTGCGTTGCCCTTGGTCTTGAGGAAGTAGAGGGCGCGCTCAACGGCAAAGCCCACGGTGATCACGGAACAGATCAGAAGCACGACCATGGTCGGCGAGTTCATAAAGAGTTCTGCGAGCGACATTCCCAGCATGGTTTCTTCGTCCTCTCGAGTTTGTCCGGCTAGTTGCCGAACGATTGAGCCTGGATCTCGGCGATATGGCCCTGGGCCATCGCCGTCCATTCAGGCTTTCCATTCGCATGTACAATTCGGGTGTAGGCCTGGATCGCCGTGTTCCAGTCGCCCCGCTCTTCGCTCAGCTCCCCGATCTGGGCCAGACTGGCGATGCGGTGGGCCGCGGTCAGGTCCGCACCGCTGGCGGACATCTCGTAACTGGCGATGGCCTCGTCATACCGTTCAAGCTTCTCGTAGCATTCGCCCTGTCGGTAACCGATCTCCTCGATGGCGGCTTCGCCCCGCTCCAACGACTTCTGGTACGAGCCGATGGCGTTCTCGTAGTCGCCCATCTCGTCCTGATAGAGCGTGGCGATCTGATAGGCGATTCCCTGGGCGCGCTCGTCGTCCGGGTATTCGGCCTGGAAGCGCACCAGCACACCGATCGAGGACGGCCAGTCCTCCAGTTCCTGGTGACACAGGCCCGCATTGAAGAGTGCCAGCGGCGAGTACTGACCATCCGGTTCGAGATCGGCCAGCATCTCGTATTCCAGGGCCGCCTCGTCGTAGCTCTCCATCTTGTAGAGCACGGTGCCCAGTCGGAATCGCGACAGCCCGATCAGTTCGTGATCGGGATGAGTCGTGATGAAGTTCCTGTAGACCGCCTGCGCCACGTGGTTCTCTTCCATGCGGTAATAGGTCTCGGCGAGATAGAAGAGTGCACCGGGTGCGCTCTCGCTATCCGCGTAATCCAGGGTGACTTGTTCGAAGTACCTGGCTGCTGCCTCATACTTCTCTTCGGCAAAAGCGTTTTGACCTTTAGTCCAGTAATAGTCTGCAGCGAGAGGACTGTCCGGACGGGTCCCGAGATATTCCTCCATGTCCCTGCCACTACGGTAGTAAGCGGACTGGATACCGAGTTCTGCGTCCTCGATGCGGACATCGTCGGGGTAGGTCTCAACGAACGTCTGGAAAGATTCGATGGCCTGATCGTCCATCTGCTGATTGTAGAAGCTGTTGGCGAGGCCGAACGCGGCGTCGGCAGCGTATGGGCCCTCGGGAAAGCGTTGCTGCAACGTGGCGTAGGTGCTCCGCGCCTCATCGAAGCGTCCGAGACCGAAGCGGGTGTCGGCCAGCTTGTACATGGCCTCCTCCACAACCGACGATTTCGGGAAGCGGCTCACGACAGCGCTCCAGACATCAACCGCGTTCTCGTAGTACTGCAACCGGTAGAAGCAGTCGCCCTGATTGAGCAGGGCTGCGGCGGTCTCGGGATTGTCGGGATTGCGGTCGATGTACTTGGTAAACTCCTCGAGCGCCTGCTCGTAGTCGTGCCGGTTGAAGTACAGCGAGCCCAGGGCCAGGGAGTTCCCGCCCTCTTCACTGTCGGCGTTGGCCAGCTCGAGCAGGAACTTCTCCTGTTCCTCCAGGGCCAGATCGTACTCGCCCACCTGGCTGTAGCTGGCGACCAGCCCCTGCAGACTCGCGGCGGCCACGTCGCTGCGCGGGTAGCCCGTCAGCACCAGGCGGTACATACCGGCCGCCTCTCGATACAGCTGCTGGTTGTAATAGGCTTCGCCGAGCTGGTAGTAGGTGCGGCCGCGCCACACGCTGGGCGTCGGCAGCAGACGGTTGGCGATGAAGTGGTAGTTGGTGATGAGCCGGTCGAACTGTTCCAACTCGGTATAGGTGGTCGTGGCCAGGAAGAGGGCCCGCTCCCCCACCTCGGTGTTCACGTGCCGGTCCAGGACGTTCTGGAATTCACGCACCGCCAGGTCGTACTCCTTCAGCTCCATGTGGGAGAAGCCCTTCAGCACCTGGACACGCGCCGCCAGTTCGTCGCCGGGGAACAGGTCCAGGAACTCCCGGGCCATGAGGATCGCCTGGGGATGGTTCAGCTCGTGCGTGTAGGCGTAGACGATCTTGTGCATGGCCGCGCTGGCCAGCTCGGACTCGGGGTAGCCCCGCACCACTTCGGTATAGGCGAAGATGGCGTGGGAGTTGCGGCCGAGCTCCATGTAGGCCGATCCCGTCAGGTAATGGGACGGCGCACAGATGGGCTCACCCGTCATGTCCCCGCACAAACCCTCCAGTTTGCGGATGCACTCCTGGTAGTTCTCCATGCGGTAGTGGACGCAGGCTTCCTTGTATCGGGCCAGCGGCGTGAAGCGGCTGTCCGGGTACTCTTCCAGGAAGTCGCGGTAGCTGCGCAGGGCGATCTTGTTCTGGTCACTGTTGTAGAACGCCTCGCCGACGCTGAAGGCCACGTCGTCCGACAGGTGGCTGTCCGGGTAGAGACGCAGCGACTGGCGATACCGCTGCACCGCCAGGATGTACTGGCCCGACGCCTCGAGACAGCGGCCCAGGTAGTAGAGGCCCAGGTCGCTCTTGATGTCCTTGAAGTAATCGGCCGCGGCGTCGTAATCGCCCTCGACGTAGGCGTAGAGACCCAGGGCGAACTTGACGCGGGGCAGATCGCTGTAGCCGGGCCGGTCCTCGAGCAGACGCTTGTATGTCTTGGCGACACCGCGCCAGTTCTCCATGGCGGCCTGGACCCGGCCGACGGCGAACAGGGCTTCGGCGTTCAGGAACGTGTCGCCGTACTTGTCGGCCAGGAACGTGAAGGTCTCCAGGGCCTCGGGCAGACGCTCCAGGTTGTACTGGCACTCACCCTTGCGCAGCAGGGCGCTGGCCTTCAGGTAATCGGTCTTGCCCTTGCGTTTCTCAACCTGGTCGTACTCGCGCATGGCGGTTTCGTAGTCGCCGTTCTCGAAATAGCACTCGGCGATCATGAACTGGGCCCGGGCCGCGCGTTCGGTCCCGCCGTACCGGTTGAGGAAGAGCTGGTACTGCTGGAGAGCGACGCTCTTGTCCTGGTCGGCGCCGTAGGTTTCGCCGGCGGCGGCCCACAGGGCCTCTTCGCTCATGACGATCTGTTCCTCGTCGGCCGCTTGCGCGAGCGTGGCGAACAACAGGATCACCAGCCACAGATACCGGACGGACTGCATGGGTCTCATCGGTTTTCCTCTCCAGTCTTACGGCTTTCGGAGCCGCTTATGTCGATGCGGATAGGCGTACGGGTCCGATTGCGGAAGCCGAGAATCTCGACCGCGACTTCGTGGTCCCATAACTGGCCCAGGTCGTCGATGACCGTCACCGTCGCGGTGTAGTTGCCGTCGTTGACCAGGCGTCCCTGCTCATCGTCGCCGCTCCAGGAGACGTCCCCGGGCGGCGGTCCCTCCGCGAAGATCCGACGCACCAGGGCGCCGGACTCGTCGCGAATCTCCACGCTCCACTCGGCGATCTCGCCGTGCAGGGCGGTGGCGATGTCGAACGACACGTTCCGGTCATTGCCCGACGGGCTGAACCGCACGCGGTCGCCCACGATCTCGACGCCGTTGGCGATGCCGAAGCGCATGGTCGCCCCGACGACCGTGGTCGAGCCCAGGTCGTGGGAGACGTGGGCGTAGTCGAGCTGCCAGTTCTGCCAGCGGACGCCGGCGCCGAAACTCATCGATTCGCGCACCGTGTCGTAGCCGCCGCGCAGCACGAGCTGTTGCAGGGGCCAGGCTTCGATGCCGCCCTGGAAGTCCATGTCCATGAAGTCGGTCTTGACCAGGTCGGTCAGCACCAGGAAGCGATTGTTGAAGAAGTGGAGAGCCACGCCGCCGCGCAGGGTGCGCGCCAGCTTTTCGGGCATCTCCTCCAGGGTGATCTCGGGCTGCAGGGCGTTCTGGAAACTCAGGCCCAGACTCATGCGCCGGTCGGGACGCAGGTAGAGGCCCACGTCGGCGCCGAAGCCGGAACCGCTGGAACCGCCGATATCCTGGCTTACCGATTTCAGGGTGACGCCCCACCCGAGACGAGTACCGCCGCGGGCGTAGCTCAGCGAGAAGATGCCTTCCTGCTCGCTGAAGAAGTCGTCCATGTCGACCATGTCGGTGGCGCGCTGGAATTCACCGCTGGTGGTGAAGGTGCCGCTGAAGGCGAAGGTCCCCTTCCCATCCGACGGCAACCCGAACGAGACGAAGGAGTACTTCGTGTCGGCGAACAGGTTGGCGTTCATGGCCGTCAGCTCCATGGTGCGGAGCTGCGAAAGACCGGCCGGGTTCCAGTAGGACGTGGCGGCATCGTCGCTGACGGCGGCCACGGCACCGCCGAGCGCGAGGCTGCGGGCGCTGCTGCCGAAGCGCAGGAAGGCCCCCGGCGCGCCGGCGTCGGCCGACGCGAGGGCGTCCGCGGCCGGACCGACCATCGCCAATACCAGACACAGGATCGTCGTGACGGTACGGGAACCGCTCGGGTGTGCTTGCAGGGTGTCGTTGCTGTGGCGTCCCATGGTCACCTCCTATTTCACTACCGCGATTTTGCGGCGCAGGTCGAAGCCGGGACCGGTTACCCGGCAGATGTATCCCCCGTTGCCCACCACATAGCCGGCGTCGTTGCGGCCGTCCCATTCGAGCCGGGCCTCGATGCCCGCCGTCACGGCCATGTATTCGATCAGCACGACCGACCCATACAGATCGTAGATCGTGATCCTGGCCGAGCCCGTGGCGGTCGGCACGAACATGATCCTGGTCGTCCCCGCTCCGGCCCGGAACGGGTTGGGACGGTTGCTGATGGGCTGTTCGAGGTTCAGGCTCTGCGCCGTGTACAGATTCACGGTGCACAGCTGTTCCCGGGTTCCCCCGTCCTCTTCGGCAAAGAACCGCAAAACATGAACACCGGGTTCATCGTCGACGAGGTCACCCAGGGTGAAGGAATCGCTGTAGGGGGTGATCGGCACCACGCCGTCCCCGTTGTTGATGTCGTAGTAGACGGTGGTGCCCATCTCCGGGACACCGGCCAGGGCGTTCAGCGTGATGATGCTGTCGAAGGTCACGTACCAGCCGTCCTGGTATTCGTCCGCGATACCCGCGTAGGTCGGTGTCGTGGTGGGTGGCCCCGCCAGCTCGACCAGAATCTCTTCGTAGGGCAGGTCGTCGACGTGGATCTGCAGCAACACGCTGTCGTCCCCGAACTCGGTGGTTCGCAGGATCATGGACGTGAGGCCGTAGATATCGGTCTCACCGACGCCTTCCGGCGCGTGGCTCGGGCCGAGGCTCGCGTCACCCTGGATCACGGTGAAGGTGACCTGGGCACCCGGAGTCGCATTGCCACCCTGGTCCTCGGCGTAGACGACTACGCGGATCTGCTGGTCGGGACGCAGGATCCGGTCCATGGGCGTTCCGTCCAACTCCTCGAGAGAGACCTCGAAACGCTGGGCCACGGCGGCGCGGACGGTGATCACGTGACTGAGCACATCGTCGCCCGTCAGGTCGGTCACGCGCAGGTAGATGGACTCGGCGCGATCGTAGCTCTGATCGCTCAGGTTGATGATGCCGTCGAGGGTCGTGCCGTAGGTGTAGAGCAACACGCCGGACGGCATCAGGCCGGCATCGGGGCGCGGCGCGCCCGACCAGGCGTTGATCGCCGCGACGTCGAAGGTCTCGTCGTAACCCTCCACCAGACGGCCGGTCACCGTGTCGACGCGACGAATCTCGAGGGGCCAGGGCTCGCCGGCGATGACGGTGTCCGGAGCAACGATCTCGTAGGTGACGCCGAGCGGCACCACGCTGATCACGTCGCTGTAGGCTTCGCGTCCCCGCTCGTCCTCGATGAGAATGACGATGTCCTCGGCAACGCTGTAGGTCTGATCGGTCACTTCGGCCTCGCCCAACAGCAGCGAGCTGTCGGTGACGCCGAGCACGTCGGTGGCCGGTGTGCGGTCGAACTTCAGGGCGGTCATGGTGAAGTCGCTGCCAGCGGGTACGGTCTCGCCGGTCCCCAGATTCACCAGTCGCACTTCGACCGGGAAGGTCGACGGCGGTCCGACGTTGACCGTATCCGGCACGACGATCTGATAGGCTGCCTCGGCCACGGGGATCACGACCTGGCCGTTGCCGGCGACCGGGTGCTGACCATCGGCGGCGTACAAGGTCAGGCTGCCCACCGCGTCCAGAATCACGCCCACCTGGCGGCGGCCGTTGACGAACGCGGAATGGTAGTCGCCCGGGTTCTGCCACTCGAACGCCTCTGGCTCGGAGCAGGTCAGCTCGATGGCGCCGGCGCTCAGGTCGTCGACCACGTTCCAGAACTGGTCCACGGCCCGCAGCTCCATCAGGAAGGGTTCGCCGGCGGACTGGACCAGCGGATCGCCGACCTTGCCGTCGCCCTCGTCGTCGCCGGGGGCCGGCGTCTCGCCGGGCGCGACGATCTGCAACTGTTTGAAGCCGTCGTGAGCCATGCGGCAGCTGTTGCTGACACCCGTGTCGTCGTTCACGTCGAAGACGCGGAAATAGACTTCCTCGGCCAGGGAGTAGGTCTGGTCGACCAGGGCGTAGCCGTCGGTCATGGTCTGCTGGATGTTGCCCAACACACCGGCACCCGGCTCACCGGTCGACGCGTTGAAGACTTCCATGTTGATCACGCCGTCATGACCGGTAACACGCTCGCCGGTGTTGCTGTCGATCAGTTCCACTTCCATGTCGAAGGAGGCGGGACCGCCGACGACGGCGTCGGTGGGCACGACAACCGAGTAGTACAGGCCGCCGGTCTCCATCACGATGGGCGGCGAGCTGAAGGCGACGCGACCGAAGTCGTCGCTGACCTGGACCACCAGGTCCTCCAACGCGCTGTAGCTCTGATCGTTGATCACGGAGATACCGCCGACCAGATAGGCCTCGTCGAGGCCCAGCACGCCCGAACCCGCTGTGTGATCGGCTTTCAGGGGCGTCAGATCGATGCGGTTGAACGCCGATGTGACCAGAAGGCCCGTGTCGGGATCGACCATGCGGACGATCATGCTGAAGCCCGGAATGCCGCCGGTCTGGGCGGTCGCCGGGAGGGTGAACTCATAGACGTAGGGGGCAAGGATCGGCATGTGCAGGGTCTGGCCCGGCAGCCCCGGATCGTCCAGATCGCCCACGGTCACGGCGACTTCGCCTTCGGCCACCAGGAACGCGCTGATCACGCGCTGGCCGCTGACGAAGGGCACGTCGTTGTCCGACGGGTTGTTGGGCTGGTTGAACGCGTTGTCGGCCGATGCCAGATGGATAGTGCCGGTATCGATCGTATCGACCGGGTTCCAGTACTGGTCGACGGCCAGGATGGTCAGGGAGAAGGCTTCGCCCGACCGTTGCGGGATCAGGGCTCCGGACTTGCCGGTCTCGGTGAATGCGGCGTGTCCCGGTTCGGCGGTCTCGCCGGGCGCCAGGATCTGCAACTGCTTGTAGCCGTCGGGTTCGATGGTGAACAGGGCGCTCTCACCGCTCAGGGTGGTCGCGTCCTCCACGTGGACGGCGAAATTGCCGGCCTCGGTACAACTCTGGTCGAAGGTCACCTCGCCGTTGAGCAGGCGCTGGATCGAATAGCCCAGGGCGCCGACGCCGGCCCCCCCGCTCTCGTACACCATCGACACGTCGAAGAAACGGTCGTCGTCGATGACCGAGCCGGTGGACGTATCCAACAGACGCACCGTCACTGGGAACACGCTCGGCGGGCCGGCGATCGGCGGGCCGGACGTATCGACGGTCACCTCGTAGCGCAGGCCGTTGGGCAGCATCTGGATCAAGCCGCTGTAGCCGATGCGGCCGGACGCGTCGCTGACTTCGATGATGATCTGGCTCGCCGTGTCATAGGCCTGGGCGGCGATGGCCACCACGCCCTCGTCCAGCTGCCCTGCTGTTGTCAGCAGCACGCCCGGCGCCTCTTGCAGGGTGGGGGTCATGGCGCGAATCGTGATGTCGTTGAAGGCGTTGGTCATGACCACGGCGAACTCGTCGACCAGTTCGATGGTCAGGGGGAAGCTGCTGGGCGGCCCCACGTAGGCCGTGCCGGGAACGGTGATCCGGTACTGGGCCCCCTCCTCCACCAGCACGATCACCTCGTTGCCGAGGACGCCGGGATCGGTGGTGTTGTTGACCGACAGTGTCGCGTAGCCGAGAGTCGACAAGGCGATCGGGAAGATGATCTCGCCGCCGGCCAGCGTCATGCCGTTATTCATGGGGTTACCCGGCCCGAGCGACCCTTCGTCACTGGCGAGCAGGACGTTGTCGGTGTTGTTGTCGACCAGGTTCCAGTACTCGTCGACGGCACGGACGACCAACGGGAACTGGAGCGTGGCGATCTGCGCGTTGGGAGTCCCGGTCTTGCCGTCCACTTCGGGCCCACCGGGTTGATGGGTCTCGCCCGGAGCGATAACCATGAGACGGAAGATATCGCCGGGCATCACGTCGACGGTGCTGGTATCGGTGCGCGCGGGCTGGGCCAGATCGATCACCGTCACGTCCTGGGTCACTGCGGCCCGGACGAGGATGTCGTAATCGCTGGTCCCTGCGGCGCCCAGCGCCACGTTGTTGGGCGACAGGATGTCCGAGAAATCGCTGGTCGCCAGCTGCACGACCGGCTGCACGGGGACGGGGTTCCACCAGATATCCAGGGCGGTGACGGTGGCGGTGACGGTGGCGCCGGCGGTCAGGGGCCAGGGCGAACCGAACTTGCCGGGCGCCTCGCCCGGCGTGGCGGTCTCGCCGGGCAACACGACCTGCAGGTCGACATAGGCGCCGGGAAAAACCGTGAAAGTGTTGCTGACGCCGGTGCGGCCGTAGACTTCGTCGGTAGCGGTGATGGTCACGTCGACGCCGGCGCGCGTGATACGCGAGTTGCCGCGCCACACACCCTCGTAGGAACCGGTACCGAAGCCGTCCTGCAGGCTGATCCGGAGCGGCGACAGCACGTCGCCGGCCATGCTCACCGACAGGGATACCGAGTCGTTGAAGGCGTTGATGTGGTTGCCGAAGGCGTCCCGCGCGATGACCGTCAGGTTGGGCAGCCAGGAACCGGCCTGGTGATCGGGGATCGGGTCCAGCGCGTCGCCGGGCACCGGGTTGGTGTTGTCGTTGACGCCCACGTCGAAGTGGTCGAGCACGCCGGCTTCCACGGGCACCAGGACCGTGTCGGTGGTGCCGCTGATCAGGTCCTCCACACTGATGATCTGCTCGTTGGGATCTTCGAGAGTGCGCAGGGTCACGCCATAAGAAGCCGTATTCGTGTTGAGAGTCTGGGGGTTGCCTGGCAGGACGGCCTGCAGGTCACTGCTGGCAAAATCGAAGTCGATGGGCAGGACAGGGTCCGAGGAGTCGATGGGGTTGTAGAACAGGTCGGTCGCGTAGACATCGACGGTGAAGACCGTGCCGGCGTCCTGGGGTGTCGGCTCGCCGAGCTTGCCGGGGGCTTCCAGTGCCCCCTGGTCCAGGGATTCGCCGGGCGCCACGATCATCATCTTCTGGAAGACGTTGGGCGAGATCTCCACCTCTTCGGAATCGCTCTCGTCAAGCCCACTGACGATACCTCTGAGGATCATGTCGCCGGCGGTCGTGAAGACCACCTTCACGGGCAACGTGCCGTCCAGGGTGACCGTCGTCTCCTCGTTGGGCGAACCGTCGTCGTTGAAGAGCAGGAAATAGCCCGTCGGGCAGGACAAGTTCACCGTCCGCGAACCGGCAACCAGGTTACCGTAGGGATCCACCGACCGCAGGGTGACCGGCGTGATGAGCGTGCCGGCCACGTTGTCGCTGGGCACGCCGATGTTGCCGTTGAAGACCGGATCGCTCAGACCCGGCGTCCAGGTCTGGCCCGGGTAGGTGAACAGCACCTTCTCCATGGGGCCGGCGTTGACCTGGAAAGTGCCCGTCTCGGCAATCACGCCGGTGTTGCTGTCGATGATCAGGCGCACGCTGAACGCACGCTTGGTCACCTGCACGTTGGCATTGAGGACGCCGTCGACGAATTCGTTGGAGGTGGTCAGCAGATAGTCGGCGCTCTCGTCGGCGGCGCCGATACGGACGCGCATGGACACGGGACCGTTGTAGTCGAAGATATTGTCGAAGGAATCGTAGGCGCGGACGCGGACCTGGAAGGGGCTGGTCGTGGCTTGGACGGCGAGGGTATCGAAGACCGCGTAATCGAAGACGAAGCGATCGAGACCGGCGGAGTTGACGAAGACGTTGCTGGTGCACGAGGCGTTCCCGGCGCCGGTGGCGTGAACGGTCACCTGGCGCAGGCCCGAGGTTATCAGGGTGACGGATTGGTCGAGTTCGGCGTTGCTGCTCATACCGCCGTCAGGGGGCAGCGAGACACCCGGAGCGGTGTCATCGACAGACCAGCTCAGGGTCGGATAGGGAGCCGAGTTGACGGGGTTCCAGTACTCGTCGGTGGCGTACACGTCGACGTTGTTGAAGGGGAAACTCGAGATCTGGGCGTTGGGCGTGCCGCTCTTGCCCGGGCTGATGCCGGGCGTCAGGGTCTCACCGGGCAGCAGCAGGACAACATCGTCCAGGTTGCCGGGATACAGGGGCGACACCAGCTCGCTGCCGGTGGCGGGACCGGGCTGGAAGGGGTAGGTGACCGTGTTGAGGGCATCGATGGTGTTCTGGTGCAGAAGCATGTCGGTCCCCTGCAGGACCACGGAGATGTCGGCGACGCCGAGAACGAAAGTGCCGCCGGGCACGGTGATCGTGGGACCGGCGGTGAAGTGGCCGATGTCGGGCGTCAGCACCACGTCGTCGTCGAAGTTCTTGACCGAGATGTTTTCATCGTCGCGAGCGGTGATCGTCAGGTTCAGGACCTGGCCCACGTACTTGTCGCCGCCGGGAACGACGATATCGATATGATCGACGAAATCGTAGCAGTTGATCTCAACCTCGGCGAAGGGCACCGAACCATCATCAAGATCCTCGACACGCAATCGCACCGGCTGTCCGTCGTCCTGGAAGGCGACATTGGTGAAGATGCGCTCACCGTTGGATAGATATCCCGATGCGGGCAGGATCGCCGGAATGTCCGGTGACAGCAGATTTGCGTTGATGTAATCCGCACTGGTATCGGTCGAACCGTCTCCGTTCACGGCGCGTACGAGTACGTCGAAGTACTCGAAAACCGTTACGGACGGCCACCCTTCCACGATTTCGGGGTTGATGACCGTGATCTCGAGATGATCGAAGGCCAGAGCCGCGCCTGGGAAGAAGGCCAGCGTCAGAATACTGACGACGAGGATCGAAACGAGGCGTTTGCGCAAATTCATGATTGTCCTGCCACTGAAGTGCCTGATGACAATTCTGACCACAAACCATCCGTGCAGATTGCATAGCCAAGGGCCTGTCAATTGGGGGGTTACACGGGACGAGTATGGGGAATGCAAGGCATATGCCATGTCGGCGCAATCCACTAGAGGACGTAATGTGTTATTGTGCTATATGTTACGGTGGGAAGAGCGAGAGGGGGATCCGGGGGATCGGAGAATCCGGTGCCAATGTCGTGCAGAAATCACACGCCGGTGGAAATGATTCGATATTGCTTGTACCACGCCAAGGTGGTCTTTATAATTCCCGGGATCGTCAGCGTATTGTCAGGCTCCAGTGAAGGCTGATAACATGAAGTGTAGGAACGCGTTATGGGTGACTATCGTCCTGGTAGCCATCACTTTTTCACCCTTGAGCGCAACGGCCACTCCGTCGGAATGCGAAACCTGCCACGCCAAGCTCACGCCGATGCTCATCAAGGACTTCAATCGGGGTGTAATGTCCGAGGAGATGACCTGCGTCCAATGCCACGGGGACAACCACAAGGACGAGACGGATGTCCATCTGGCCAAGCTGCCGACCATCGCCACCTGCGCCGAATGCCACGAGGACCAGGCGAAGCAGTACCTGAGCGGGAAGCACGCCCTCGGCCGGGTCGCCCTGGAAGCCATGCCCTACACGCACATGCAACCGGACGCCTTCATCGAGGGTCAGAAGGGTTGTGGCGGCTGTCACATGCTCGGCCTGACCGACGACGCGGCGCGCGAAGCCGACAACCGCCAGTACTACAAATACGGCATGGATTGTCAGAACTGTCACACGCGACACGCCTTCTCCAAGGCCGAGGCTCTTGAACCCGAAGCCTGCCAGACCTGCCACATGGGCTTCGACCATCCCCAGTGGGAGATGTGGAGCGGCAGCAAGCACGGTGTCACCTATCTGATGAACCGCGCCATCGATCCCGAAAACCGCGACCGCGCCCCCACCTGCCAGGACTGCCACATGCAAGAGGGTGATCACCGGGTGTATTCGGCCTGGGGCTTCCTGGCGGTCCGCCTGCCCGAGGACGACGCCGAGTGGATGGGTTATCGCGCTTCGATCCTGAAGGGCCTGGGCGTTCTGGACGCCGCCGGTGAGCCGACCGCTCGGCTGGATGTCGTGATCGGCGGCCAGGTGGCCCGTCTGGACAAGGCGTCCTTCGACGCCGAGCGGGCGAAGTACGTGACCGCCTGCGAGAAGTGCCACACACCGAACTTCGTGTCCGAAAACTTCAAGAACGCCGACCTGATGGTCAAGGAGGCCGACAAGCTCATGGCCGAGGCCATCGAGATCATAGCCGGCCTTTACCGGGACGGCGTCATCGAGCGTGACGGCGCCCTGTATCCCGACCTGCTCGCCTTCTACGACGTGAACACCCACATCGAGCAGATCCTCTACGAGATGTTCATGGATCACCGCATGAAGGCCTTCCAGGCCGGCTTCCACAACAATCCTGACTACAGCACCTGGTACGGTTACGCCAAGATGAAGAAGGATCTGGTGGAGATCCGCGAGCTGGCCGATATCATGCGCACCGCGCACGGCGGCTAGCCTGACACGGCCGACAACACCAAGACGCGCAATTCCTTCGGGAAATGCGCGTCTTCTCTATTGATTTGACGGCCCCCAGAGCTTTCATTTGAAGGGTCGTTCAGCGACCCGGCTCCGCGCTTGGGTCGACAGGCCCTCCCCATACTCAAGGTATGTGACATGAAGCAGGTTCTCGTTCTCGGCGCCGGCAAGAGCGCACCCTATCTCATCAGTCGTCTGTTGGAATTCGCGGATACGGAGGACTGGCAGGTTACCGTCGGTGATCTGGCCCCGGAGACGGCCGCCCAGCGCATCGATGGACACCCGCGGGGCGAAGCCGTCGCCTTCGACGTGAACGACTCCGATCAGCGGGACCAGTTCGTCACCAGGTCCGACCTGGTCGTGAACTTCCTGGCGCCGCAGTTCCAGTCGCTGATCGCCTGGGACTGCGTGAACCACGGCAAGCCGATGATCTCGGCCTCATACCGATCGCCGGACCTGCGCGCCCTCGACCCCGACGCCAAACGCAAAGGCGTCCTGATCCTTTCGGAGATGGGCCTCGACCCCGGCATCGACAACATGTCGGCCGCGGCGATCATCGATCGCATCCGCAGCGAAGATGGCCGCATCTCCAGCTTCTGTTCCTACGGGAGCGGCATCCCCGCAAACGACCAGGAGCACTCGCCCCTACGCTACGTCGTAACATGGAACCCGCGCAACGTGGTCATGTCGGGCGAAAACGGCGCCCAGTACATGGAGAACGGCATGATCAAAATCGTGCCCTACCACCACGTTTTCCATCGCACCTGGCGCGTGGAGGTGGACGGGGTCGGCACCCTCGAGGCCTACCCCAACCGCGATTCACTGTCCTACATGCAGACCTTCGGACTCGACTACGTGCACACCATGATCCGCGGCACGCTGCGCTATCCCGGCTGGAGCGAAACCTGGGCGCGCATCATCCAGCTCGGTCTGCCCAACGAACAATTGCGCATCCCTGATCTGGCCGGGCGCACCTACGCCGAAGTCGTGGACATGTTCCTGCCCCAGACCACCTCGGGATCCAGCCTGTCCAACCGCGTGGCCCGCTACCTGGGCATCAGCCCCACCGGTACGGTGATCGAGAAGATGCGCTGGCTCGGTCTCTTCGACGACGTGCCCACCGGCTGCACCCACGATACCGCCGCCGCCATGATGACCGACCTGCTCGAACAAAAGTTGCCCCTGTTGGCGGGACAACGTGACATGGTTGTGCTGCTGCACGACATGGAAGTGACCTACAACGGGACCAAGCCGGCCGAGCACATCGTCGCAACCCTGGTGGCCAAGGGCGAGCCCGACGGCTTCACCGCCATGTCCAAGACGGTGGGCGGGCCCGCGGCCCTGGCCGCGCGCATGATCCTGCGTGGTGAACTCGACCTGACCGGCTGCCTGATTCCCACCGAACCGGCCATCTATGAGCCGGTGCTGACGGCGCTGGCCGAGGAGGGCATCGCTTTTACGGAGAAGGTTACGGAGCTCTAGTGCTCTGTCAAACAGGATATTGGGGGTTGGCGGGCTCGTCTTGAAGAGACCAGCCGTGCGTTGACGAACCACCGCCGCTCTGGAAATATGCAACCAGTCGCGGCGGCACTCCGACTCCAGGCGAACGGACACACATGGAATTCATCAGCAATTTTGCGGAAGACCTCAGCGGCGCGGTGTGGGGCTGGCCCGACAGGTTCCCCTTGATGGTCGCGATCCTGCTCATGACCGGCCTGGTCACCACCGTCGCCCTGCGTTTCATTCAGCTGCGGCAGCTCAAGCACAGCCTCGACGTTATCCGCGGCAAGTATGACGATCCCTCGCACAAGGGCGACCTCTCCCACTTCCAGGCCCTGACCACCGCCCTGAGCGCGACCGTCGGCATCGGCAACATCGCCGGCGTGGCCACGGCCATCCATTACGGCGGACCCGGCGCCCTGTTCTGGATGTGGGTGACGGCTGTCTTCGGCATGGCGCTCAAGTACGCCGAGTGCACCCTGTCCATGAAGTTCCGCACGATCCTGCCCGACGGGTCGGCCTCCGGCGGGCCCATGTACTACATCGAAAAAGGGCTGGGACGGAACTGGAAACCGCTGGCGGTCTTCTTCGCCGTCTGCGCGGTGATCTCCAGCTTCGGTTCGGGCAACTCGATCCAATCGTTCACCGTCGCCGACCAGTTGCGCAGCGATCTGGGTGTACCGACCTGGATCACAGGTCTGGTGTTGGCGAGTCTGGTGGCCGCGGTGATCCTCGGCGGCATCAAGCGTATCGGCACGGTCACCAGCCGGCTGGTGCCCTACATGGCGGCCATCTACATCGCCGGCGGACTGCTGGTGTTGATCATGAACTTCGGCCAGGTGCCGGGCGTGCTCGGCGAGATCGTCGGGGCGGCTTTCAAGCCCGCCGCCCAGATCGGCGGCTTTGCCGGCGGCACGTTCATCTTCATGCTGACCTGGGGGGTCAAGCGGGGTCTGTTCTCCAACGAGTCGGGCCAGGGTTCGGCGCCGATCGCCCATGCGGCAGCCAAGACCGACGAGCCCGTGCGCGAGGGCGTCGTGGCCATGATGGGCCCGCTGATCGACACCCTGATCATCTGCACCATCACCGGCCTGGTGATCCTGACCACGGGCGTCTGGAACCAGCGCCACGTCGACAGCGTGGAGATCAACGCCCAGTCCGACCTGACGGTACTCATGGGCGAAGCGCATATCCTGGTCGATGGCGAGGTGAACGACTCGGACCGCTTCTCGGGCACGCTCGACATCGTCAAGGGCGAGCCTATCGGCGCGTCCTTCGCCCGCAACCACTCCCTGGTTATCGAGCCCGTCGTGGCCAACGAGGACGGCACACCCTTCTCCGGCGAACTGCGCATCGACGACGGCTCGGTCGACTTCGACACCATCGACACGCTCTGGCTCAGCGGCCGCATGGCGTTGAACGGTTCGCCGCTCACCGCGGCCGCCTTCCAGCGGGGACTATCCCCCCTCGGCAGCTGGGGCCACTACATCATCACCCTGGGCGTGCTGCTCTTCGGCCTGTCGACCGCCATCAGCTGGAGCTATTACGGCGACCGCGCCATCGTCTACCTCTTCGGCACGCGATACGTGTTCGCCTACAAGGCGGTGTTCTGCCTCATGCACTTCCTGGGGGCGATCTTCTCGCTGGAAATCGTCTGGAATTTCGGCGACAGCGCCCTGGGGCTGATGGCGCTGCCCAATCTGATCGGTCTGGTGTTGCTGATGCGACTGACACGGGGGATGACGAGCGAGTACTTCGCGAAAGAGCATCGGCCGAGCCGGCATGAATAGGCTTGTCTCTCAACGGAGAGGTGTATATTTTCCCATCTGCCGCAAAAGCTAAACAGCGCACGAAGCACAGAAAGACAGCTCGTCATGCCCAAGATGGAGAAGACGCTCCCGATGTCCCTGACCGCAGCCACCGCCGACAAGCACCAGCTGTACGAAGACTCCGTGCAGAACCCCGAAGCCGAAGTCGAGTTCATCGATCGCGTCTTCACCGACGAGTTCGGTCGCTCGCCCCGCGACCTGCGTGAGGATTTCTGCGGCACATTGAACCTGGGCTGCCGCTGGGTGGGCGCGCACCCCGAGAACACAGCCCTCGGCGTCGACCTGGACCAGCCGACCCTGGACTGGGGCCGCGAGCACAACGTGCTCCCCCTCGGCGACGGCGCCGCCCGCGTCACCATGATCCGGAACGACGTGCGCAACGTCAGCCAGCCGTCGGTCGATGTGCTGGCCGCCACCAATTTCTCGTGGTGGGGTTTCCACACGCGCGACGATCTGCTGGCGTACCTCCGCAACTGTCGTCGGTCCCTGCGCGAAGACGGTCTGCTCATGCTGGACATATACGGCGGCCCCGAAGCGCAGGTCCTCCAGTTCGAGGAACGCGAGTACGAAGACTTCACGTATATCTGGGACCAGGATGTCTTCAATCCCCTCACCCACGAGTATCGCTGCAAGATCCACTTCCGCTTCCCGGACGGCACCGAAATCCAAAACGCCTTCGAATACCACTGGCGCTTATGGACCGTGCCGGAGGTCCGGGGATTGCTCAGCGAAGCGGGCTTCCGAAAGATTGAAGTTTTCTGGGAAGGCGCCGATGATGAGGGTGAACCCGATGGAATTTTTCAGGTGAGCGAAGAGGGAGACACCTCCCCCGCCTGGATTGCATATCTAGTGGCTTTTCGTTGAACGCTCGGGAGTGAGACATAATGGACGCCAGTGAATGTTCATGGTGCGGAGCCGAGATCGAAGAGGGCGGGCTCCCCTTCAAGGGCATGATGTTCTGTTCGAACGATTGCAAGGACGACTGGACCGACGACAACGTCGATGTCGAAAGCATCGACCTCGGCGAATTCGAGGAGCGTGATCCGCTCACGGACGAACTCGAGGAGTTCGAGGGCGAGTTGCCGCCCGACGAGGAAGCCGAATTCTGATCCGATAACGCCCGCCCACACACACCCCCACAAGCAATCAAAACCACCAACGCCAAGCCCGGCGTGGTCAACAGCGAGTTATACCGGAATACGGTCGCGGCCCAGGGCCGGACCGCCACGTTGTTCGAGACGACTCTGGACGCCTTGCGCGACGGTGGCAAGACCCGGCTGGCCTTGAACGCCGCCGTCGAGGCGGGCGTGGCCGGCACCGGGTCTCACTCGGTCGTGCCGGTCGCCAAGGCACCCGCCTGGAGTCACATGTCTTGATCAGACAGAAAGGGAGAGCCGCAAGGCTCTCCCTTTCTTATTTCAGAATCCGACCCGGATCAGCCGCAACCGCCGCCGTGATCCCCACAGCTGCCACAATCGTCGCCGCCCTGGCTGGCAAGCTTGATCATGTAGCCCTTGCGCATGCCGTCATCGACGAAGTCGACGATCAGGCCGCCGTTCTGATTGATGATGGTCTGCACGTCCGGTGCGACCACAAAAGTCAGACTGTCGGTCTCGATAGTGAGATCATCTTCTTTTGGCTCGTCCAGAGCCATGCCCAGGGAGGGCCCGCCTCAGCCGACGCCCTGGAAGAAGAACCGCACGGCCTGGGGGCCGTCCGCCGGTAATTCAAGTGAACCGAAGGCCGCGGTAGCGGCGTCGGAGATGCGAATCAAATCGTTCACGTCAACCATCCTGATTGTTTGTTTCCAGTTTGAACCTGTTCACCAAGGTAACTCGCCGTCTGCACGGTTGCAAACAGGTGCAGCTATCCGGCGATGTCCTGAGTGGCCGTTTCGGACACGGGTCCCCCGCGACGCGTCTTCAAGTCCTCCAGTACCATGTAACTAACCGGCACCAACACCAGTGTGATGACTGTCGCGAACAGGACACCGAATCCCAGGCTAATGGCCATGGGAATCAGAAATTTCGCCTGCAGGCTCTTTTCCAGCAACATGGGCGTCAGACCGACGAAGGTGGTCAGCGACGTCAGCACGATCGGGCGGAAGCGGCGCACGCCGCTGTTGGTGACCGCCTCGATCAGATCAGAGCCGCTCTTCCGGTTGCGGTTGATGAAGTCGATCATGATCAGCGAATCGTTGACGACCACACCGGTCAACGCCACCACGCCAAACAGGCTGAGCAGCGTCAGGTCCCACCCCATTAGCACGTGGCCAAGTACGGCTCCCAGGAAACCGAAGGGGATCGCCGACATGATGATCATGGGCTGCGAGTAGGAACGGAAGAGAACCGCGAGCAGCGCATAGATCGCCAACAGCGCCATCAGAAATCCGCTGCCCAGGCTGGACATGGATTCGGCCCGGTCGGCCTCATCCCCCTCCATCGAGAGACGCAGTCCCGGGTAGTCGGCCATCAGGCTCGGCAAGAAGCCCTGCTGCAGGTCGGCCAGTACCTCGCGGGCGTTGGTCACGTTCTGATTCACGTCCGCTTTGACGCTGACGATGCGGCGGCGGTCATGGCGGTTGATGGTGGCATAGCCGCGGCCGGTCTCCACCTTGGCCACCGCGGAGAAGGGAACCTCGTCGCCCGACGGCGTACGGATCATCATCGATTCGATGTCGCCCAGGGAACGCCGGCCGGCCTCGGGATAGCGTACCATCACGCGCACGTCGTCCCGTCCGCGCTGTATGCGGGCAGCCTCGTCTCCATAGAACCCTTGGCGCACCTGGCGGGCCAAGTCTTCGAGGGTCAGGCCCAGGGTGCTTGCGGCCGGTTTGAGATCCAGCTTCAGTTCCTGCTTACCCTCTTCGTAGCTGTCGGTGATGTCCTGAACGCCGGGGTACTCGGCCAGCGCCGCCTTGAGACTCTCCGCGGCCTCGGACAGCATGGTCACGTCCGGCGAGGAGAGCTGCAGCTCCAGGGCCGCGCTGCCGCCGAAGAGATTCGAGGTAAACGACACCGCGTTGGCGCCGGCGATGGGTCCCGACAGCTTGCGCCATTGGGTGACCAGTTCGTTGCTGCCGACGGTGCGCGTCTCACCCGCCTGCAGCTCCACGTTGATCTCGGCCTTGTGAGCGCCGAGAAAGCCGGTGTCGTTGGTACCGGACGGGCCATGACTGGCGTTGCTGCGCGGCTGGGAACCGATCGTCACGTATTCGTGGATGAACAGGTCGGGGTCGTCCCTTTCGGCTTTGAGCCGTTCGAGCCCCAACATGATCTGATCGACCGCGGCCTGGGTCTCGGCCAGGGTCGTGCCGGCGGGCATGTCGACCACGCAGAGCATGTTGTCGGCGTCGATCTTGGGCATGAAGGTGAAGCGGATGTGTCCGCCGCCCACAAAGCCGATCATCAACAGCAGGGAGGCGATCGCCACGGCCACCACGATCGCGCGGTGAGACAGGGCATAGTTGAGCGTCGGGCGGTAGCTGTGCTCGATGAAGTACTCGAAGGTCTTCGCGAACGACCTCTGCCAGCGCATGGGATTCCAGCGTGATCCCGACGACTGCCCGGCTGGCTCGACAGCGAGACTGGAGTCCGGAACCATCGAGAGATGCGCGGGCAGAATCAGCAACGACTCCACCAGCGAGACGATCAGTACGGCAATCACCACCACCGGAATCACGCCCATGAACTTGCCCATCATGCCCTCGACCTGCGACAAGGGCAGAAAGGCGAAGATGGTCGTCATGATGGCGATGATCACGGGCGCCGCCACCTCCAGGGCGCCGTCGCGCGTGCCGCGCCCGGGCGATTTACCCATCTGGCGGTGCGTATAGATGTTCTCGCCCACGACAATGGCGTCGTCGACCACCAGACCGAGTACGATAATGAAGGCGAACATGGAGATCATGTTGAGCGAGCCGTCGAACCAGGGCAGCATCCACATACCGCCGAGGAACGAAATGGGAATGCCCATGGACACCCAGAACGCCAGGCGCGGCTGCAGGAAGAGCGCCAGGGTCAGGAAGACCAGCAGCAGGCCGATAGCGCCGTTCTTGAGCATGAGGTTCATGCGGCCGCGATAGATATCCGAGCGGTCGGCCCATACCGACATCTCGAGGCCGGCCGGCAGTGATCCCGCCTGCGCCTCGACGTACTCTTTGACCGAATTGGTCACGTCCAGAATGGCCTGATCGGCCACGCGGTAAACACTGACGATGGCCGCGGGCCGGCCGTTGAAGTAGGAACGCGAATCCAGATCCTCGAAGGTGTCGCGCACGCCGGCGATCTGGTCGAGGGTCAGGCGCGTGCCGACGGCGGTGGCAATGACCACCAGCCGGCCGTATTCCTCGCCGGTGTAGCGTTGCCCCTTGGTACGCACGAGGATCTCGCCCGCCTTGGTCTTCACGCTGCCGCCGGGCAGGTCCAGGCTACCCGCGCGAACGGCGCGCGAGACCTGGGCGAAGGTCAGGCCGTGGCGCTGCAGCGCCGCCTCGCTCACCTCGATGGAGATTTCGTAGGGCCGCGTGCCGACCACCTTGATCTGCGTGATGTCGGGCATGGCCAGCAGATCGTCGCGAACACGCTCGGCGGTGGCCTTGAGCGCCTTCTCGTCCACGTCGCCGTAGAGCACCACGTCGATGGCCTGCTCCTGCGACTCCAACAGCTGGATGACGGGCTTTTCCGTCTCGGTGGGGAAGGTGATGATGCGGTCGACGGCCTGCTTGATGTCGTCGAGCACCTGTTCGGGATCGGCCTCGATCTCGATCTCGGCCATGACCGTCCCGAAGTTCTCGACCGCCGTGGCCGTGATCTCCTTGATGCCGTCGATACCCTGGATGGCCTCCTCGACGCGAATACAGACCGCCTCCTCGACCTCGGCCGGGCTCGCGCCCAGGTAAGGCACCTGCACCGTGACGATGTCCAGGTCGATCTGCGGAAAGACCTCCTGCTTGATGCTCAGCGCAGCCATCAGGCCGGCCAGCAGCAGGAAGGCCATGAGCAGGTTGGCGGCTACGTGATTGCCGGCGAACCAGTCTATGATTCCCTTCACTGCCGCTCACCTCCCGCCGCGGCGGACGGCCCTTGCGCCCCGCCCCCAGGTACTCCGACCACGCGGATGTCCATCCCTTCGGTGACGATGTCCAGGTTGGAAATGATGACGTGATCGCCTCTCACGACGCCAGCCGACAGCAACACCGTCTCACGCCCCTTGCGGGCCACGGTCACGGGCTGGATGTGCACCGTGTTGTCGTCGTCGACCAGCCATACGAGACCACCTTCGCGCAGGGCCGCGCGCGGCACCTCCACGGCGCCGGGCAGCCGGCGTCCCAGCAGAAGAACTTCGACGAAGAGCCCCTCGAGCAGGGGGGGATCGCCTTCGGCTGCGGCGTCCACGGCCACCACGACATCGACCATGCGGGTGCGCGGATCGAGGGCGCCCGATAATCGGGTCACATGGCCGCTCCAGATATGCTCGACACCGGCGAACTCGGCAACGATCTGCGCAGCTGCGCCGACACCGTCGGCGCCCGGGCGATCGAAGAAGGCCAAGTCGGCGTCGTCGAGCGGAACGGTGACCTCGGGAGCCTCCGAGGCGTAGATCTCACCCACGGGAGTGCCGGCGCGGACATACTGTCCCACGTCCACGGACTCACTCACCACGCGGCCCTTGAAAGGCGCCTGGATGGTGCAACGCGCCAAATCCAGTTCGGCCTTGGCCAACGACGCCTGCGCCGAAACAAGATTGGCCTGGGCCAGCTTGAGCTGGGGCCCGTGCAGCACCAGCGGGTTGGGGCGCACGCGGCGCTCGTCGCCGGCGGCCTCCTGGATCTCGTTCCACTCGCGGCGGGCGATCTCCGCCTCCTGATTGGCGCGGGCCAACTCGAATTCGGATCGCGCGACGGCGGCCGCCGCCATATCCACGGCCAGCTGGTAATCGGTCTCCTGGATACGCAATAACACGTCACCGGTATCGAAAGCGCCGCCGATCTCCAGGGTGTTGCTTTTGTAGATCGCCGTGCCGGATACCTGCGGCGTGATCTGCACGCGCTGTCGCGAACGAACCGTGCCGTAGGCGGTGACGGTCACTCCGGACGCCTCGCCGGCCACCTCATGGACCCGGACGACGGGCCGCATGGTCATCGCGGGCCGCTTCATGGGCTCGGGCCGCAGCTTGAGCATCAGCACGGCGCCCAGCACGCCCACGATCAGGATCGCCAGCGGCAACACGCCCTTGGGCAGTTTCCTTCCACTCATCGTCCCTCTCCTCTATCGATTGGACGGCATGGCGTCGCCCGGTTGGTCGTTATCGGTCATGGACTCGTCGGGAACTCTTTCATCCCAGTCGCCCCCGAGCGCCTGAATCAGATCCACACGCGAGGCGCGCCAGGCGCGTTCGGCGCCCAGCCAGTCCCCCTCTGCCTGCAACAGGCGGCGCTGCGTATCGAGAACGGACAGGAACCCGTCGAGTCCCTGGCGATAGCGATCCGCCGCCACGGCCAGGGAACGGCGGGCATGCTCCACGCTGTCCCGCAGGTGCATTCGCCTCTCCTGCTGGACGCGTTCGGCGGTGAGGGCCGACTCCACTTCGCGGAAGCCGTTGAGCACGACCTTGACGTAGATCGCCTCGGCCTCGGCCGCACCGGCGCGGGCCACGTCCACCTGACTCGTGCGGGCGCCGCGGTTGAACAACGGCATGGCCAGGCCGCCCGCCAGGCTCCAGACGTTCGACGCGTCCTTGAGGAGTTCCTCGAACAGCGATGAGTTGTAGCCGTACTCGCCGGTAATCGCGAGTTTCGGGAAGAGCTCGGCCTTGGCGGCGCCGACCGACTCGGTCGCCGACAGGAGACGCATCTCCGCGGCCTGTATGTCGGGGCGTCGCTCCAGCAGGTCGGACGGCAGACCCGCGGGCACGGGCGGCAAGGCCGGCAGTTCGGCGACACTTGGCCCGTCGGCTGCGAGCGCCCCGGCCGGATAGCGTCCCAGCAACATCTCGAGCGCCCGTCGAACGGCGGTCAGTTCCTGCTCGCGCATAGCTGCGAGGGCCGACGCCGACGACACGGTTTGCCGCGACAGGTGCAGATCGACCGACGACACCACACCGGCCAGGTAACGGTCCTCGACCATGTCGCGGCTGTGCTCGTAGGCCGCCACGGTACCGCGCGCCAGGGCGAGCTGATCGGTCGACTCGCGCACGGCCAGCCAGCCACGCACCACGTCGGCGATCAGGGCCTGTTGCACGGTGCGACGGTCGACTTCGCTGGCCAGGGCCGCGGCCCAGGCGGCGCGACGTGTCCGCGAGAGACGGCCCCAGAGGTCGAGTTCGTAGGCCGCCGTGGCCGAAGCCGTGTAGAAGTTCTGGTAGAAGCTGCCGATGCCGCCGAAACGCGCGCGACTGCTCTGGGAGCGACTGGCGGTACCGCCGATCTCCACCGAGGGCAGGCGACCGGCGTTGGCGCCGTCGAGTTGGGCGCGAGCCGCGAGCACGCGGGCCGCGGCGGCCGCGGCGTCGGGATTGTTGGCCAGGGCCTCGTCGACCAGGGCGTCGAGTTCCGGCGAGCCGAAGGACGTCCACCAGGCGTGGTCGACACTCCCCAGCGAGACGTCCGCGCTTGCGTCTTCCACGAACGTATCGGGGACGGCGGTCACGTCGGGCCGGTGATAGTCGGGGCCTACTGCGCAGCCGGTCGTCAGGACCAGCAGGGCCAGCAGGGGTGCTGTCAATCGCTTCACGATCGCTCCCTTTTCATGATCTCGTGTATGCCGCCCAGCGTGAATCGGGTCACGTGGTCGATCACGTTGGTGATGTAATCCTCGCTGCTGTCCCCCAGGGAAACGAGCGCCATCGCCACATCCTGCGATCGGTCCTGCCTGCTCTGGTGGTTGTACCAATACATGGCGTAGTAGAGGAACTGGCCCACGAGACTGCCGATGATCATCTGGATCCGCGTCTCGTCGGCCTCCGGCAACAGTTCGGCCAGGAGCGCCCGGATCCGCGCACGGACCGGAGCGATGAGTTCTTTCAAGAGCACGCTCGCGCCTTGTCGCGGCTCGGACATCTCCCGGGACATGAGATGGAGACCCAGTTGGCCCCGCGGATTGTTCACGGCATCCTCGAGATGCGTCCCCACGAAGGCGCGGATCAGCATCTCCAGCCTGGGCTGGTCGTCATCCGCAGCCTCCACCTGGGCAATGGCCGCCAGCAGCTTTTCGCGCTTGGGTTCTAGCCGACGGCGCAACACTTCCACATAGAGGTTGTGCTTACCCTGGAAGTGGTAGTTGACCGCGGCCAGGTTCACGGCGGCGGCGCCGGCGATCTCGCGAATGGACACCGCTTCGTAGCCCTGCTTGGCGAAAAGGAGCTCGGCCGCGTCCAGCAGACGTTCCTTGGTCGGTTGTTCACTCATGTTTTCCTCACAGAGACAATTCATACAGTTGATTGAAACACTTACTTTAATCACACGTACGCCACACCGCAAGGGAAAGGGGAAGGCCCCGGCTCAATGCCGGGGCCTCCTCGCTTATCGACTCTCTTGACGCTGAATCTAAACTACTTCACCAGCATCAGCTTACGGACCTGCATGACCTCGCTGCCAATACGCAGGCGGGCAAAGTAGGTCCCGCTGGACACCCGCTGGCCGGCAAAGTCGTTGCCGTCCCAGCTGGTGATGTGCTCGCCGCTGTCCAACCGGCCGTTGACCAGCGTACGCACCAGCTCACCGCGGATGTTGTACACGTTCAACTGGGCCAGGTTGGGACGGGTCAGCACGAAACGGACTTCCGTCTTGGGGTTGAACGGGTTGGGCGCGATGCGCGAGAACCCGCCGGCGGGCATGATCTGGGGCAGTTCGTCCTCGACGCCGGTGGCGCCGGTCACGACGATGGCGCTGTCTTCCAGAGGAATCAGCTCGTAGTCGCCGTACGCATAATCCATGAAACCCTCGACCCGGACCACGTCACCCATCTGGGCTATGTAGAACAGGTCTACTATGGCGTCCACGGTCAGGGTGTCGCCCGAAACGTCGGCGATCTTGAACGTGTTGTAGTAGTCGGCGCCGGCCGTGTCGACGACCGCGGCGGCATAGGTATCCACCCAGACGCTTTCGTAGGCCTCGCCCTTGACGTCGTCGCCGTCATCGAGGGTATCATCCTTGAGGACATCGGTCTGGCACCTGACGGCTGCGGGCAGGTCGTTGCCCCAACCGATCAGTTCCACTGCCGAGGAGCCATGGGGCGCCATCTCGGTCAGCCCGTAGTACTCGTCGATGTAGCCGCCGACCTCGAGTTCGTCACCGGGCAGGACGAAGATGCCCGAGGAGCTCTCGTAGACCAGAATACCGTTGAAGGCGCCCGCGCCGTCCTGCATCAGGAACTTGCTGGGGGCCCCGGCGTCACCGGTGCCGACGGTCACGATACCGCGGATATTGACGGTCTTGTCGTAGTAGGCCGAGCCCTGCAATTCCTGGCTGGGGTCGGCATACTGCACGTCGTAGATGGTCGTGAAGCCGATGGCGACCTCATACCAGCCAAGGGGTGCGTCACCCGGATTCAGGCCGACGTCGGTGCCGTCGGTGGCCTCGATGTAGAAGTCCACTTGGCGTTCGACGTGGGGAGCGGGGATCGTACCGGACCACGTATCACCGGATACGTTGGTCATGACGACGGGCGTGAAAACGCCGGTGCTGTCGCCGTTGTCGTCACGATAGTGGAGCGTGGCGCCGACAACGGCCACGTCGTCGGTGATCATGGCGCTGACCACGATGCTCTCGCTGTCCAACGGCGACCAGTCGTCCAACTCGATGTCGTCGATGACCGGGCCGGACCCCTCGATCAGGTCGCCCTGCTTGCGGGGCTTGAGCTCGATCTCGGCATTATAAACGACCACGGGCGAAAGCACACGGTACACATCGCCGATGGCAACGGCGCCCAGGTTGATCCCGGTCGTGCTGTCTATATAGACCTGGATCGTGTCGGACCCGGAGTCGTTCATCATGTAGAAGTTGGCGTTACCGCTGACCGAGGTCACGGTGCCGGTCACATCGACAAACTTGCCGACATTCTCGTAGCCATCCTCGAGATCGACGCCGTTGAGCACTTCGTCGACCGTCATGACGACGGGTACCGGCTCGGTACCGGTCGACATGAACGTTACCGAAGGCTGGTAGAAATTGATCTCGCCGCCATAAGTGCCGACGCTGCCGGTCACCTGGACGCGGTCTCCGTAGGTCAGCGCCGGAGCGGATGGCTGGTAGAAATTGATGCCGTTGCCGTCGTCGCCGAGGATGTAGTGGGTGCCACCGTTGTAGGTGTTGTTCACCACATAGATAACTCCCTCGACCGTGGCTGTGGTGACGGGCGAGTTAGGAGTGCCGTCCGGCAGGTATTCCTGGACATAGTCGATAGCATCGACCTGCGCCATGGCGACTCCAGCCGACATGACAAACACGAGCGCCAAAGCGCCGTAAGCGAATTTCTTCATTGGGTTTTCTCCCCTACTTTCAAACACACGATTACAACCGCGCAGGGACTGGGCTGAAAAATCGGATCCCGGTGTCAAGTTACGGACATGAAGCCGTGGAAGATAGGATCTGGCTTTCTAGCCTACGCGTTTGCGGAATGATAACACGCAATGCCATAGATGTCTACGTCCTAACTGTTTTTTTACATTATGTGCCGTAACATGGGCCTTGAATAATCATTCTCTTGCTTTAAGAATAGGCCGACCGGTCATCTCTTTGGGCTGATCGAGGCCGATCAGGGCCAGCATGGTCGGAGCAATGTCGCGCAGGCCGAATGCCCCCTGCGCCAGGGCATCGGTTCGACCCTCGAACGCCTCCCCGATCGCCACGAAGGGTACCGGATTGAGGGAGTGATTAGTCAGGACACGTCCCCCGGCATCGCTCATCTCGTCGCAATTACCGTGATCGGCGGTCAACAGCATCACGCCGCCCTTCTCGAGCACTTTGGCGACAATCGTCTCCAGCAAACCATCGAGGGTCTTCACCGCGGTGATCGCCGCCTCGAAGACACCCGTATGCCCCACCATGTCGCCGTTGGCGAAATTGACCACGATCACCTCGTGCTCGCCGGCGTCGAGAGCGCCCAGCACGATGTCGGCCACCTCGGGCGCGCTCATTTCGGGCTGCAGGTCGTAGGTCGCCACTTTGGGCGACGAAACCAGCCGACGATCCTCACCAGCATAGGGTTCCTCGCGACCGCCGTTGAAGAAATAGGTGACATGGGCGTATTTCTCGGTCTCGGCGGTGCGCAGGTTGCGCAGGCCGACGGCGGTGAAAACGTCGGCCAGGATCCCCGAGTGCCGCTGTTTGGTGAAAAGGGCGGGCAAACCCAGGGCTTCGTCGTAGATGGTCAGGCAGAGATACGAGATATCGGGGCGTACCGGCCGGCCGAACCCGTCGAAATCGTCCACATTGAAGGCCCAGGTCAACTCACGGGCACGGTCGGCGCGAAAATTCCAGAAGAAGACGCCGTCGCCGTCGCCTACCGTGACCGGATCATCGCCGATCAGGGTGGGCAGGACGAACTCGTCGGTGACGCCGGCGTCGTAGGACGCCTGGATGATCGACTCGGCGTCCGTGCCGGCCTCCCCCTCGCCGTGTACATAGGCGCGCCAGGCCTTTTCGACACGGTCCCAGCGTTTGTCGCGATCCATGGCGTAGTAGCGGCCCGACACCGAGACGATGCGGCCGGCGCCGAGTTCATCGAGCTTCGTTTGCAGGTCGCGCACGTATCCCAGGCCGCTGTTGGGATCGGTGTCGCGCCCGTCGAGGATGGCGTGGATACGGATGTCGGCCACACCCGCATCGCGCGCCAGGGCGACGATGCCGTAGAGGTGGTCGGTATGGGAGTGCACGCCGCCGGGTGAGACCAGGCCCATCAGGTGCAGCTTGCCGCCGCGGGCGGCGAGGTCGTCGATAAACGTGCGCCAGGCGGGCAGGTCGGCGAAGTCGCCGCTGTCGAGGCTGCGGGTGACCCGATTGAGATCCTGGTCGATGACGCGGCCGGAGCCTATGGTCAGGTGTCCCACTTCGCTGTTGCCCATCTGTCCCTCGGGTAGACCGACGGCCGGCCCCATGCACACCAGCGAGGTGTGCGGATAACACTCGAGTAAACTGTTGTAGAACGTGGGCTTGGCGGCGGCGATGGCGTTGCCGCGCTCGCGATCGGGTCCCTCGCGCCAGCCGAAGCCGTCGAGAATACAGAGAACCAAGGGCGTGTTGGAACGCGAGGACATATCGGTCACCTCAGAGAATATTCAGGGCTTCGAGTGTGCCCACGGGCAAGTGCCAGATCTTGGCGTCGCCCAGGGCCATCAGGGTCGTTTGGTCCAGAGGATAAGTCGACTCGACGGCGGACGCCTCTTTACGGGTCATGAAGCAGGATCCGGACTGGAGCACCGAATGGGTCACCTCGCGACCGTCGGGGAGAAACTCGGTCAAACGGAGGCGGCCGAGACGCACGACGAAGTCGGCGGGGCAGACGGGATGGAACAGCTCGTCCTGGGCCAGCTCGCGGACCTCGCTGTGGTCGCCAAGCTCGTCGCGCAGCTCGGGGTGGCGGACGAAGAGGCTGGCGTTGCGGACGAGGAGGAGGTCTGGCATGACGGGTTCCAATCCGGGAGTTTGCAATAAGGCGCGGGCTAATCCCGGAGAACTATATCCGAGACGTCGGTATTTTACGAGAGGGGTCTGGGGTGATGATCACATCCACAACGACGAGCCCGACCGCCTCCATGGCGATCGGGCTCGCTGTTCCCACTCTCTGTCTATCACTGGATGTTGCAGGACGTCGTCGCGGTGGTCCCGGGGCTGTCATAGCACCGGGTGTATAATGTGTACGTTTCCGGTTCAAACCACAGGAACTGGTGGGTGCACTGCCACTGCGCCCGATTGCCCTTGATCAGCAGCCACTCGCACACGCAAGTACCGGGCGCGGCCACGATCTGGATCTCCTCGTAACCGGACACCTCTCCGCCCGCGGTGACCTTGATCGGGCCGGTGCCGAACATGAAACTCAACGTGCCCTTCTTGCCGAATCCGTACTTCACGGGCTGCTGGGTTTGATCCGTGAAGTTACACCGTTTGCCCTTCTTGACGACCCTGTTCACACTGGTCGTCGATACGAGGGATGACTGGCGGCAGGGCTTCCTGGGCGTACAGGAGGCGGAACCGGAGTTCCCCGGCGTCGGGCAAGTGCATTCCTCGGCCCGACTATCACATTGCACGATCGGAAAGTCGGACGGCTTGTAATAGTCGGTCCCAGCGGTCGCGCCCTTGCCTGCGTCGGTCATCTCCAGGAAGACGATATTGTCACCGGCGTTCAGCTTGCCGCTCACCCGCACGGCATACGTGTCGTACAGGGGATGAGGATCGATGGGTACGCCCGGCGTGTTGGACTTGCCGCCGGATCGCGCCTTGTGGGCATCCACCCAGCCGAGTCCCTCGACCACCAGTTCGTTGCCGGTCATGTCATCGCCGAAGTAGGCGCTGGTGACCACCGGCGAACCGTTATACATGTAGCCTTCGGTGTTGATGAATAGAATCAGACCCTCTCTGCCGAGATCCCACGTGTTGTCCACACGAAAGAGGATGCCCTGTCGGGCGTTGGTATTGTTGTTCACGCCGTTGTACTGGTAGTAGGCGTCGATGGTCTCATACCCCAACAGGCTGGCCATGTACGCCGTGAAGGCGGGCAGACTTCCCGACCAATCAGGCTTGGCGAACCACCGCGTCGAGACCGGGTCCAGGATCTGCGGCGTCCACTGGTCGAATTGCACCGGCCTGGCTTCCGGGGTGTAATAGAGCAGATTATACTGATCGCCGTTCTGGAGTGTGTGATCATAGCCGTCGTTCGCGCAGTTGAACGAAAACTCCTGGCCAACGGTGAAGCCGCCCCGCGGTGTCTGCGCTTCGTGGATGGTGATATCGATGTCCAGTCCGAACTGGATGGGCATTTCCTCGGTGAATCCATCCACGCCGGTAGTCGTGTCCAGATGCTTGAAGCCCTGGCGCAAGGTAACCGGACACCCATCGATCGCGTCCAGATCCGCCCCTACCTGCAGAGCGAACGACATGCCACGCGGAACCGGTACGACGGGTTGGTTGATGGGTAGCAAGAGCCCTTTATCGGCCGGCCCGGTGATGCTCCGCTCGCAGGCCACGTTGGCGAAAAGCATCATTATCAACAGGAATCCAGGGATAATTACTTTTCTCATGATTGTCCTCCTGGGTCATGGCGATGAAGTGAATCAACGACTACGTCCAGGGAGCATGCGGTCGTGTGGGTATTCAAGACGTCGGTGTGATTTAGGAATTTTTTGTCCAGCATGACATGTGGGGATGCGCTGTCCGGCTTCCGCCCCCTCCGCCAAGCAGCGATTTACACGTGTAAAATCTCGACGCTCTCAATCGGCAATGCCCATCTCCGGTTGACGCCCCCCCGATCCGCCACTATCGTTCTGACCGTCAACCGTTAGGGGTGGCCCAAAAGGCCTGAGATAAACCCTCCGAACCTGAACCGGGTCATTCCGGCGTAGGGAAACGGATTCTCAACGCAGCCGCATCCGCCGGCGCCCCTTCAAACGGAGCCGGCTATTATTATGTCCGGCTCCTGCGAAGTTCGATCCAGGGAGCCCATCATGTTCAACCGCATTCTCGCAACGGCCTGCGTGATCGTCCTGTCTACGGTCGCCGCATCCGGCGCCGCCCTCGCCCCCGCCGACACCGCCGGCGTCCACCGCGACACCGGTATACTTGTCACCGCTTCGCGCTACGACGAGTCCGTCCACCTGAGCCACGCCAATCTTACCCGCGAGGAACTGGCCGCGCGCATCGGCACCGTCGACATCCCGCTACTGCTCGAAGACACGCCGGGCCTGCACGCCTGGTCCGACGCGGGCAACGGCATGGGCTACACGTACCTGAACATCCGCGGCTTCGACCAGAAGCGCGTGGGTGTGATGATCGACGGCATCCCCTTGAACGATCCCGAGGATCATCAGGTGTACTGGGTCGACCTGCCCGACTTCGCAGCCTCGGTGGAGGACATCCAGGTCCAGCGCGGCATCACCAACTCGCTCGGCGCCACCACGGCCATCGGCGGCACGGTCAATCTGGTGACCGATCTGTTCACGCCGGAGCCCGAGCTGCGTGTGTCCGGCATGGGCGGCAGCTTCGGCACCTGGAAACAAACCACGTCCTACCAGACCGGCCTGATCGAAGACCGCTTCCAGTCGGCCCTGCGTGTCTCGCGCCTGAAGAGCGACGGCTACCGCGACCGCAGCGGCACAGACATGTGGGGCGTTTTTTGGAGCGGGCGCTACCTCACCGAAAACAGCACCACGCGACTGAAGATCTACACCGGACACGAGGAGTCGCAGCACGGCTGGAACGCGGCCAACGAGGTCGATCTGGAGATCGACCGCCGTCACAACCCGGAGACCTACGAGAACGCCATCGACGACTTCCGCCAGCCCCACTACGAGCTGCACCACGAGTTGCGATTGGGCGACCGCTTCACCGCACGCAACGCCGTCTACTGGATCCACGGCGAGGGGTTCTACGAGAACCTGAAGACGGGCGAGGACGGAGCCGATTTCAGCCTGGATGCACTGCTGGGCCTCGACCCGAGCGCCGAGTTCGACCTGATCCGCCGCAAGAACGTCGACAAGAACCAGGTGGGCTGGGTGCCGCACCTGGAGATCGCCCACGGCGGCGGCCGCACCATCGTCGGCGGCGACATCTACGACTTCCACAGCGACCACTTCGGCAACGTGCTGCGGGTCTTCGGCGAGCGCGGCGCCGGCGAGGATCTGCACTACTACGGGTACACGGGCGACAAGCAGGCCTGGAGCGCCTACGTCAACGAGATGTGGGAAGTGCTGCCCGGCCTGACCCTGCTGGCCGACCTCCAGTTCCAGCACAAGAAATACCGTTTCAAGCAGACCGAGGTGGGCAACTTCACCGAGTCCGACCGTCACGCCTATAAGGTCGAGTACGACTTCTTCAATCCCAAGGGCGGCGTGCACTGGGAACTGCCGGCGCAGCCCTTCGGCGGCACTACCGCGCTCTACGCCCACGTGGGCAAGACCCATCGCGAGCCCACCGACGGCGAACTCTTCGACACCTGGGACGGACCGGACGATGTGGGCGTCGCGCCCCTGTTCAGCCACAGCGTGCCGGTGGACGAGGACGGCGACGGCGCGTACGACTACCTCGAATGGTCCGACCCGTACGTACAACACGAGCAGGCGATCGACTACGAACTGGGTGCGTCCTGGCGGGGTGAGCGCCTGTCGTTCACGCTCAACGGCTATTGGATGGAATTCGAAAACGAGATCATCCCCTACGGCGCGGTGGATGACGACGGCGCGGCGATCCGCGGCAACGCCGAGAAGACCCTGCACCGCGGTGTGGAGCTGGGGCTGGCCGCCCAGCTGACCGACGATCACATACTCAAGGTGGCCGCGTCCAAGAGCTGGGACGAGTTCGACACCTTCACGTCCACCTTCGACCCCGACACCTGGACCGGCGGCGCCTTCGACCTGAGCGGCAACCCCATCGCCCTGTTCCCGCAGCACCTGGCGAGCGTGGCGGTCGAGTCGGACTTCGGCAAGGTGGACACCCGCCTGCGTCTGCGCAGTGTCGGCCGGCAGCATCTGGACAACACGGGTATCGACACGCGCACCATCGACGGCTACGTCACCCTCGACCTGGCTCTCGGTGTTGACCTGGGCGGCCTGGCCGGTCACACGCGCCTGGACCTGCGCGTCAACAACCTGCTCGACGAGATGTACGAGACCACCGGCTACTGGTACGATCAGAACTACGACGGTCGCGGCAAGTGGCTGATCCCCGCGGCCAGGCGCAACGTGCTGGCCGGGGTGCACTACACGTTCTAGGAGTCGTTATGAGCGAACCACCCCCTTTCGGACGCAACGCGGATATCGTTTTCGCGAAGGCCGGACTGCGGGCGGTGATCGTGGGCGGCGGCGAGGCACCCGGCGAGGAGTGCCTCGCCCACTGGACGGAGATGATCGACTTCTTCTTCGCCGCCGACTGGTCGGCCTTGGCCTACGAACGATTGCCGCGCCAGCCGGACGCCGTCATCGGCGATCTGGACACGAAGATCATCAAGGTGATCGGCCGGGATGATCCGCCCTTCCTCCACATCGACGACCCACAGACCACGGACATGGAAAAATGCCTGCTCCATGCTCTCGAACTGGACTGCACCGAGGCCGTCCTGCTGGGCGCCACTGGCAAGCGCCTGGACCACACACTGTACAACCTGTCCCTGATAGAGGGCTTCGCCGAGCGCATGCGTTTGTGTCTCGCCAACGATCACGGCACGTCGGTGCGGATCGGCGCCGGTGAACAGGTTAGCTGGGACCTTCCCGTGGGCACGACCTTCTCGCTCGCGCCCCTCGCGACGCCGGCCCTGCTGGGCAGGGTGACGGGCACGCGCTGGCCGGTGACCGACGACGTGCTGATCAACGGCGGTGATCTGTCCATCTCCAACGAGGTCGCGGCGCCCCCCCTGGGTATCGAAGTGCACGAAGGCTCCGTGCTGGCGACGGTCGGCAACGACATGACGGGCCTCAATGTCCGCAGGATGTCCCGATGACCCTCGCCGTTATCTACGCCCTCTTCCTGCTCTACGCGGTGCTGCGGTTGTTCCGTCGGCCGGCCGAGACCGAGGCCGACTATATAGTCGCCGGACGCCGCCTCACCCTGCCCGCCTTCGTGGCGACCATGGTCTCGTCTTGGTACGGCGGCATCCTGGGCGTCGGCGAGTACGCCTGGTCCTACGGGGTGAGCAACTGGCTGGTCTTCGGGGTGCCCTACTACCTGTACGCGATCCTCTTCGCGATCTTCATGGCGCGACGGGCCAGGCAGTCCGAAGTGCTGACCCTCCCCGAGCTGCTGCACCGACGTTACGGCCGCACACCGGCCCTGCTGGGCGCGATCACCATCTTCGTGATGACCGTCCCGGCCGCCTACGTACTGATGATCGGCGTGCTGGTGGAGATGGCCACGGGCTGGCCCCTGTGGCTGGGCGTGACGCTGGGCGCGGTGCTATCGCTGAGCTATGTACTGCGTGGCGGGCTGCGGGCCATCGTGGGCACGGACATGGTGCAGTTCGCGCTGATGTTCCTGGGGTTCGCGGTGCTGGTGCCGGTCTGCGCGGCCAAGTTCGGCGGGTGGTCGTTCCTGCGCGAGGCGTTGCCCACGACACACCTGGAGTGGAGTGGCGGACGCGGGTTCCAGGCCGTGGCGGTTTGGTATGTGATCGCGGCTTCGACGCTGGTGGAGCCTGCGTTTTATCAGCGGTGCTATGCGGCGCGTGACGGGAAGACGGCGCAGCGGGGACTGTTCATTTCGGTCGGGTTCTGGATGGTCTTCGACTTTCTGACCACCACGGCCGGGCTTTACGCGCGTGCCGTCTTACCGGACCTGGACCAACCCCTGGCCGCATTCCCACGCCTGGCCGCCGAGGTGCTCCCCCCGATCTGGCGCGGCCTGTTCATGACCGGTCTGCTGGCGACGATCATGTCGACGGTGGACAGCTACGCCTTCGTGGCGGCGATCACCGGGGGGCGGGATGTCTGGGCGCGGTTGCGCGGCGGCGATGAGGCGTCATCGTTGCGAGCCTCGCGACTGGCGCTGCCGATCGTCGGGTTGCTCTCGGTGGGGTTGGCGCTGTGGTCCGGGTCGGTCATCGAGCTGTGGCACCATCTGGGGAGCGTAGGCACGCCGGTGCTGCTGCTGCCGGTGCTGGCGGCGCACGGAAAACGCCGCCCCGATGGGCGGCGCGTCGTGGTGTCGATGCTCCTGTCGGCCGCGGTGTCGCTGGCCTGGCTGACGCTCGGTCGGGGCGGACCGTGGCTCGGGGTGGAAGCGATCTTCCCGGGCGTCGCGATCTCCTTGCTGGTTCTGCTGACGCCTGGCGGTAGAGCTGCTTGACGCTCCCCGGTTCTCCTTGCCGCAACCAGCCTGATATCCCGACGGACAATCAGTTGCGCAGCGCCACGGCGCTCTCGATATCGACGAGGCCGTAATTCTCATCGACCGTCTGGTACCCGAAGCGGATCGTCTGGGGCGAAACCGGGTCCGAACTGAACAGCACGGTCTGGAGATTCATGGCGGTCACACGGGTGCCGGTGCTGTCGGCCAGCGTCATGTTGCCGGTATCCCATTCGAAGCGGTAGGTCACGTTCCCGTCGCTGTCCAGCAGAGCCAGGCCGTTGCCCGGATCGGCCTCCACCGTCCGATCGCGGACATCGTAAATCATGAAGCCCGACGCGATCCTCGCCCGGCGACTGAGCACGGACGACAGTAGGGTCGCTCCCTGACTGCCGACGATTTTCTGGGCGCCCTGTTTGAAGCTGCGATCCACGCCTCTATAGATCGCCCCGGCCGCCAGCACGACCACGATGCCCAGCATGACGACGATCATCAATTCGACCAGGGTCAGGCCGAGCTGCCGGCTTCTAAAACGGATCGGTTGCATCCCAGGTCTCCTCCCATGCCGTCTTCTCGTAGACACCCGTGATCGGATAGGACGGCGGCGCCCGCCCGGTCACGCGCGGGTCGTAGTGGTAGTCCTTGCTGTATCCGTGAATGATCGTGTTGTTGCGGAACTGTCCGATGGCGCCCCGGTACTTCTGGATCAGCCCGCCCCAGATCGTCAGCGTTCCCCGCGGCGGACCCGATGTGTAGTTCTCCGCCGTGATCGACGTGTCGAGCGCCATGAGCACGGCGTTGACGATCAGGTCGTTCTGGTTCGCCATGTTGTCCGAGAAGATGATGTTCCGTTCCGCCACGAGGCCGAGCAGGTCGTCGCAGTTCGGCCGGGGCGTCCCGTTCGCGTAGCTGTCCCGGTACGTGATGTTGTCCTCGATCCTGACGTTCTGACGACTCGCGACCGTCAATTCCCCGTCGAGGGTTCCCTGGATGCGAACGGTGCCGTCGCTGTAGAAGATCTGATTCGTCAGGCTCGAGATTTCGACCGATGTCCAATCGCCGGTGGGGTCGGCATGGTTCCGGTAGCGCAACCATCCCGGCGACGAGACCGGCGCCTGTGCTCCCGAATAACCCAGCTCGATATCCGTCTCGAACCCGGTATAGACCCCGCCGAACATGCCCAGTTGACTGAGGTCCGGAAGATTGGTGGGCATCGGGATCAAGGGGGAGCTCAGATCGGCCCCCCTCGCGAAGTTGGGGGAATTGCCGCCGACCGGCCAGTCGCCCGTGTCGTAGACCCGATAGCGCGGGTATCCGACCATATGATCGGAGGCGGACGTGACCTTGCCGAGGAATTGCGGATTGCCGGCGATGTGGTAGGTCCCGTTCGTGTGCAGGCACCCCTCGACCGCATCGCCCTAGATGTACCAGAGCGGGAACTGGCCGTTCGACTCCTCATCGGTGAACATCGCGTACTGCGCGAACGAGGTCATGCTGACCCACTGTCGGACCCGACGCTCGATCCCCTGCGAGTTCCCGACGCATTCGAGCACGAAGGCCTTCTTGACGGCCCACAGGGCCGTCGTGTCGACGGCGCAGTGAACCGAGTAGGTCCCCCCGTTTGGCCCGAGAACGTCCTGGTAGATATTGAAATCAGCGGTGGGCGGGCTGTTGAGCTCCGACAGGTAGCGCAGGGCCCGCTCCTTGCCGCCCTCCGCCAACCAGAAGGCGCGCTGCGAATCCAGGTGGGCCTGCGTCGCCTTGACCTCGTGTCCGACCAACGTGAAGAAGCCGGCGCCGAAGATGAACATGGCAAAGACCAGAACCAGCACCGCGACCAGCGCGTATCCCGCCTCGCCGGATTCAGTTCGTGTCACACTTTTCATAGCCGGCCTCAATTGCTGTAGACGAGGGTCGTAAGCGACGCGGACCGTCTGGCCACCGGCGTAACGTTCCAGGTTACGATCCCCACGACCGTCTTCATGTCGCGCTCCGGAACGTCCGTCTGGGTGGCCACCGAGATCGTGTATGTGATCGAGCCGATCGTGCGCTGCTCCGTCCATGGGGTGACCTGGGCATAGGGTTGAGCGACCGTGCGCTCGAGCGCCTCCTGAACCAGAAGGGTGCCGACCCGCTTGCGCTCCTCCTGTTCGAAACCCATCCGCCCGCTGGCGAAGAATTCGACCATGCCGATGGCCACAATGCCCAGGATCACCGTGGCGATCATGATCTCGATCAGGGTCGCCCCCCGCTGTCCGGACAGATCCGGCAGACCCCGGGGACCTGGATGTCGCGATCTCGCTATTACGAAGGAGCCCAAGAGTCCACCTCCCGTGTCGTCACGGCAGAAAGTCGTGTCGAATCGGATTTCGCTGTCTGAATCCTATTCGACACGACTTGATCTCGACTTGACGACAAGGGGATATGTCCTTCACTCAAGTACCCACTACCGGTTGTGGTGCTTCTTCT
>CAYYYS010000021.1:0-45974 GCA_964476155.1 uncultured Fibrobacteraceae bacterium | reverse complement strand
CTCAATTTCTCTATTGGAATATACTCATACAAACTTTTATATAACGTATATCATAATTTATGCGGTCGAAGACAGAGCCCACGGGTAACCCGTGGTGTTCTGTCTTCGACCGCATAAAAAAACCGCAGCATGCCGCAGTCTTTGGTTGTTGTGGCGGGAGCGACGAGACTTGAACTCGCGACCTCCGGCTTGACAGGCCGGCGTTCTAAACCAAACTGAACTACGCCCCCGCTAACAACGAAGGCAGAATATAGTCCGCCGCCGGTGTGCTGTCAACCGGCCTGGTGCTTTTTTCGCTGTTCAGAATACCTCATCTTAGATGATGAATTCCGTCAATACCTGGGCCGTTAGATCGTGTCCCTCAACGAGATGCCAGCCGGCCGGCAAGAGCGTAACCAGCGACGCGGCCAGCGACGGATGACCGAGCGCCACGCAGCGTCCCGTCGGCAGGAGCCGGTCGAGCAGGTCCGCGGCACCGTTCACAGCCAGGGGAGCCTGTGACGCGACGACCAGCTGATCGTATCGCGTATCCGTATCTCCCCCTTCGAGTTGATCCAGGATCTGCAGACCGCCCCTCCACCCCGCCTTGCGCACGTGTGCCTCGTCCAGGGACCCCCAGCGATGATCGGCTCCCGGTCGCCAACACAACAAGTCTCCCTGCACAGCCGAAAGGTGGGGAGTTGCCGCACGGGCCAGCGCCGTATCCCAGCTCTTGGGTGCGACGGGCGGCGCGATGTCCGGAGACCGGTGTGGATCCACATCGGGACCGAGACGGGGCGGCTTCAGGTGGGCGATCTCGAGGGGCCAGGCTGTCCAGGGAATCCCCCGACAGAGCAGGGTGTCGCACCCTCCATTCGCCACCGCCTCGAACCAGGCCAACGGCAGGTCGGCGGGATCGCAGAGACCACGCCCCGGAACCTCGACACCGGCGATCCCGCCCAGGGGGCCTCGCAGGGCCCCCATGGTCAGATCGTCGGTGAACAGACGGGCTGCCGGCGCCTCGGCGCGCAGGCGCGCCACCGCGGACGGGCTGATCGAGGCCGGCCACGTGTCCCCGGGCAGGCAAAGGTGGCCCAGCATCACGGCGTCGGCTCCGGCCGCCAGGCCGGCGCGCAGGGGAGCGGAATCGTCGGGTGTCACCGGAGCCACGGCGTCCAGATGAGTGTCGCCGTGGGTACCGCCATGCCCCGGCCAGTGCTTCAGACAGCAGTGTATCCCGACCGAGACGAGCCCGTCGACCGCCGCGGCCACGTGGCGAGCCACGCGCGCTGTTTCGTCCCCGAAAGCCCGTGCGCCGATGATGGGGTTGTCGGGAACCGTGAGGACATCCGTGCAGGGTGCGAGCATCCGGTCCACACCCAGGTCAAGGGCCGCTTGCGCGGCGTCTCGCATGACCCGGCGCGTGAGGTCGGGATCATCGATACGACCGAGAGTCCAGGGGGCGGGTGGACGGCCACAGGCGGCGTCAAGGACCGATACCGGGCCGCCCTCGTGGTCGGCCATGATCTCGGCGTTCCCCGGCAGAACATCGTGCAGACGACCGCACAGCTCGGCCAGTTGGGCAGCATCACGGACATTGCGTCGAAAGAGGATCACACCGGCGGGACGATACGTGGTGAGCCAGACGGCTTCGCTGTCGGTAATTTCGGTTCCGACCAGCCCCACCACCAAACGTGAGGCGAGTTCGGAACGGCCCGTCATTTCGACCACGCCCGTTCCAGACTGGCGCCGGGATAGTAGTGGGACAGGATGTGCTGATAGCCGTGACCGAGACGCGCCATGGTCAGAGCGCCGCTCTGGCACAATCCGATACCGTGCCCAAAACCGCGACCGCTCGCGGCGATCCTGGTCAACGCTCCGGATCCGTCGTGGCGAAGCTCCAGGTCGAACCAGGCGCTCTTGAGGATGGAATAGCGGCCCTCGGCCGGGACGAGGATCCACCGCACGCGATCGCCGCGCGCCGTATAGACCCCGGCTTCGGTGACGATGGACAAGGCGGCCACACGGTTCGATGTCGTTCTTCGCTCGATGCGCAGATCGAGCAGACGCCCCGGCGTCTTGCCGTCCACACCCGGTCGCGCCGGCGTGAATATCCGACCGGCCCAGCGCTGGCGCGCCGGCGAGGCCTCATACCAGGCGAGGTACTCGGGCAACGTGACCGCCAGGATGCGCTCCAGGTCGCCCGCGCTCCAGTCGGTGGTCCAGATGAAATGGGACGAACCGCCGCAATAGGGATTGCCGCCCCGTTCGGCGTCGTCGTGGCTCACCAGGTAGGGCTGTGACGGTCGCGGCCAAACCTCATGGATATTGCTGGTGACACCACCACAGGTGGAACTGTAGTAGGCGTTGATCTCCCGCCCCTGGTGGCGCAGGACCAGACCGGCGGTCATGACGATGGCCCGATCGCAGTGGGTGTCGACGCCGTGCAGTCCCCGGTAGACCTGGTCGGTAACCCCGGCCCACATGTCGAAACCCAGGGGCTCACGCTCGCCCAGGTGGGCAATGCTGTAGGTGCGGGCCGCAACGGCCTGGGCCGCCAGGGCGGCCTGACCCTCGGCGCCGGGACGTCCGATCTCCCAGGGCACCACGCCGCGCAGGTAGGTTTCCAACTCGACCACGTTCACGAGGGTCAACGCCCCCTTGCCGATATCCACGCGCAACTCGCCGGGGTACGGTGTGTCTTGCCAGGTCACGGTGAGAGAAGGATCGACGGGTTGGACGAAGAGGTGATCGCCGCTGCGGCCCGTGCGCCGCCCCGCGCGCCAGACCAGCGCACCACCGTCCGCCTCGATGCGGATCGACTCTCCCGCGGACAGACGATCGACACACCGACGCCCGGTTCCCGCCAGGAGCAGACACTCGCCGTCGAGGGTCAGGGTCACGGCCTCGGTTTGATTGATCAGGCCGATGCGCAACAGACGCGGGCCGCCGTCCTCGATCATCAGTCGGCGCGCCTCGCCAGCCGTATTGTCGCTGCGCACGACCGGGCCGCGGTTGCGGGCGG
Source organism: uncultured Fibrobacteraceae bacterium (assembly GCA_964476155.1). Classification (GTDB taxonomy): domain Bacteria; phylum Krumholzibacteriota; class Krumholzibacteriia; order LZORAL124-64-63; family LZORAL124-64-63; genus JAHIYU01. Next base: position 42,970 of record CAYYYS010000021.1, on the reverse strand, counting down.
CACAACCGTCCAGAGATACGACGACGACCGCAAGGAGAAGCAGCGACGCGAATCTCGCCATCAACGAACGTGTCGGTTTCAATGCATCATCACCAGACGTTGCATGTCGCTGGCCAGGGCGCCACCGGGCGCGGTCAACTCCACGCGGTAGAGATAAACGCCGTTGGCGAGTTCGTCGCCCCGGGCGTCACGACCGTCCCAGGACACTATCACACGACCGCCACCCTTGAAATCGGAAGCCCGCACGGGCACCTGGTTCACGAGATGCCCGGCGACCGTGTAGATCAATATACGGCCGGGCGCAGGCGAAGCGTCCGTCTCGAACAGGAACCTGGTGGCGTCCGCCACGGGATTCGGGAAGGCGAGCAGGTTTTCGATACCGTCCGCCGACGCGGAACCCGCCGCCTGGAGCGGGATTTCCGTGCCGAAGCCGTCGATGGTCAACACCACGGCCGGCAAGCCGCCCCCCGACGCGCCTGCCGTGAACGCCATGTCGACCATGTGCTCGTCCACCCGCGTTAGCACGACGTTCGAGAGGGTCACGTTCTGTCCGAGCAGATCGAGCTGGGCGTCGGGTGCGACAAACGCGGCAGTGACCGCGCGCCCCGTGAAGACCCAGTCCTCGCCCGCGGGCAGGACCGTCTCCCCCGCCACGAACAGCTCCCCGTCGTAATGGAGCGTGACCGCGACGGGAAGATGAACGGTGAGTTCGAAGTGATCGCTGTCATAGTCCACCGCGGCCGTGTCATAGACCTTGAAGGTCACACTGTAGTCGTGCGGCTCGATGGGCAGACGCACGGTCCACTCCACGCGCTGGTCGCTGTCCGCACCGACCGGGGTACCGCCTTCGGCCAGGGAGGACAGATCCGCGCCGTCGGACCCCGTGACCACGAGGCGATCGACGCCCGCCTCGTCGAAGGCCCGCACGGTCAGTATCAACTCGTTGCTTGCGTCGGCGGCCGTGAGCATCGCGCCGTCGGCCACGGGCTCCCAATCCAGCAGGACATCGACACTCGGCGGCCCGGCGTCGATGACCATCAGGGCATCACCGAGCAGCGTGTACTGGGCCGCGGCGCGCCGATAGTGGCTGCTGCCGGAGCTGCTGGCCAGGAAGGCGCCCTCGCTCGCGAGCAGGATCTCCCCGATCAGCCAGCGGGAGCGTCCAACACTGCCGGAGATTTCGCCGCGGGGGGGCGTCTGCAACATCTGTGCGAACTGCTTCTGAACCAGGACCGTGTTGGGCGTCAGGTACTCGTAGCCCGCGCTGCCATACGTCCCCACCGCACCGGCATTGTTGCGGAAAAGGAATTTCTCACCGATCGACGGAACGTCACGGGGACTGGTTTCATCGGACCCGTCGAGCGTCCAGGCCGTCACGTGGCAGCCCAGACCGACAAAAAACCAAGGCTTGCCCGTATTGTTGAAGCTGGCCGAGTCGGTGCGGTAGTCGTGGGAGTCACTGTCATCCTCGAGCATCTGTTCGTGGGCGAGCAGATACGGATTGGCGTGCCCCTGATAGTGCATGATCGCGGCGCCCTGGTTCGCCTCGGCCAGGATAACCGGCAAGCAGTGTGTCTCGGTCAGGGCCTCGAACTCGACCTGGGACCGGTCTTCGGTATGGGGCGGTGACAGGGGTTCCAGGTATTCGGAGAGATAGATCCGAATCGTTTCGAAATCATCCTTGCCGACACCATCGGCTCCGGCCAGGGCGAATGTTTCCCAGTTGGCGGACGCAATCTCCTGTGAAGTCTCGAATGCCTCGTTGCTGCCCCAGTAGGAAAGCAGGCTCAGGTCGGGGCCGTCCGCCCAGGCGTCGTCGGCGATGATGATGGCGCGCTTCTTCCAATCAGCCGTGGCGCTCTCGTAGGCGATCACCTTGTCGACCATACTGGCCGCCTGCGCCACCGAGTTGGCCGGGAAGCGTCCTACGAGCATCTCGGGGATCGCCGGGGTGTCGTCGGGGTAGTCGGGACCGGCCGACGAATTCACGTACCACTTGTCCGAAGGGAGCAACTCGTTGGCGAAATTGGTCGCCTCCCAGCAATGGAAATGCGTGGGCACCCAGTCGCGTTGATTGAACGGGTCGTTCAGACCCTTCACGTTCTCGTTGGCGTCACCAAAGATCTGGAGAGCCCAGCCCCCCCACTCGTCCATCGCAATGGTACACAACCGCTTGATGGCTTCGGGATTCTTGAGGCCTCCGCTGTACCAATCGTAGATGGCGTGCACGTCCGCAATGTGGATCGACAGAGGAACGGACGATCTTTCCTGCCGATACTGGGCCCAACGCTCGGCTTCGGCACGGAAAGTCGGATGGGTGATGACCAGGACATCGGGCGCGCCGGCCACGTCCGCGGGATCGTCGGGATAAGCTACCAGACTGGCCTTGAAATACTGGAACGTGGTCAGGGTGTAGACGGGATTGCCCGCGATCGCCAGAAAACGACGAGCGGACGGAGCCGCCTGTGCGGCGGTCAACGACAAGGTCGATGTCTCCCCCGCATCCACTATGTTGGCCGCGACCAGGTCCACGAAGCGCGGATCCCGCACGTCGCTCACATCGAGCAGACGGATCTCTTCACTGGTGAAGCCCGTGATCTCGAGAGACCGGTCACCCGTCCCGGTGCCACAGTTGAACTCCAGAACATCGTCCAGAGCCAGGAACGCGGCGTTGTAGGAAAGTTCATACCAGTCCAGGTAACCATTGTTGTAGGGACTCGTGTTGTGAGCGAAGACGAGGTCCGAGCCGATCAGATCCTGATTCGGCACGATCGGTCCGGTGTCGAAAACACCGCCCGTGTTGTCGCAGTCGATCGTCCCCAGAAAGATATCGGTCTCACCTTGCAACAGGGAGATCCGGAATGTTCTCTCGACGTCGCCGTAGGCCAAGACCCCCACCCGCAGGCGAGCATCCAAGTCGTCAGGCACGGGGTTGGCCAGATCGAGTTCGCGCTCGACTCCGTAGGCTCCCGAAGCGCTCCAGTAGTTACGGTCGGCCGTATGGGAAATGGGGAACGTGCCGTAGTGCGTGTCTTCCTCGAAGTACTCGACACGCCGGTAACTCACTTCGGGAGCCCCGCCGGCGGCCGGCAACGTCAGGATTTCCATGCGCGCCCAGGGATCGCCCCCGTCCGGATCGGCAGCGGCCAGATAATAGATATTGCCGTTGTTGACGGGATCGGAGTTGCTGGGATTGAAAATTTCCTCCTGATCCCCGCAGCCCGCGTAGTCGGTGCCGCCATCGTTGAAGGGGCCGTCGTCACGCACGCGCAGGCCGTAAAATACGAAAGCGTCCGACCCCGTGAAGTCGCCGCCGTCGCCCAGCATCTGGATCGGCACCTCTATCTCGTCGTAGGGCGGGTCCTGGTCCGGCACGTACCGGCGCTGGTAGAGGCGAATGTGTTCCTCGGGAATGCCGGCGCCGTTCAGAAGGCTGGCGTTGACCAGCTGCTGGGCCTCGATCACGACCGGACCGGTCTTGGCGACCGGCAGGCGCACTTCCGGCGCCAGCAGGATCTTGCGCGCGGTACGGGACTTGTCGACGCGTCTCACACCAGACGCTTCGCGGGGCTGTGTCGCCAGCAGATCACCATTGAGAAACAGGGATGAGAAGCGGCCGTCGCGCCGCTCCAACCGCCCGACGGGCGCGGCTTTTCCGGGCTCACGCTTGAAACGGATACGCCATTCGGCGGTCTTCAGGACACGCCGCGCCCGGCCGTCGGCACCCGCCTGCAGGGGCCGCACGGTCACCGGCGCAATGCGATGTCCGCGCCAGGTCACGATTTCGCCCAGCTGCAACGTCGGCCCCTCGGCCCCCTTGCCCAGGGTCGCGGCCAGCTCGTCGGGCGTGGAGACGGCTTCACCAAAGCGAGGCGTCCCACCGGGCAGGACGTGCTCGGCCGTCAGGATATCTTCACCGGTGACCGGATCGGTTCTTTTCACGGGCACGGGCCCTCGCAGCAACTCCCGCCCATCGAGCTGTGTCCAGGATTCGGTCACGACGTCGATCTCGGCCGTCGTTCCGGGAGGCAGCACCACCCAGGTGCCATGAACCGGCACCATGGGTGACATGGGAGTACCGGAGGTCGCAAAGCCTGTCAGGCGAGGCTCGTGACGAGTCACGCCCAGCGCTTTCAACTCACGGACATCCCAGATCAGTTCGCCCATCTCCAGGCGCAGGTGCAGGCCATCGGGATCACTGCTCAGGATGCGCAGGGGCGAGGCATCGCAGAGGCCGGTGATCAACGGGACCAATATGAGGATCGCCAGCCCGGCCGATGAGACCTTCCGAATCCGGCTCATGCCGTACTCCTAATCCAGGGGCGGTTTGGTTGCCGACATGGCCTATTCGCTCCACTCGACAACAACCTGTGGGGATGGGATAAACGCTCAGGGGAAAGCTGCACCTATTATAGACGTATCATATATCTTCGTCAACGAACGAACGGGCTGCCGGACATGCAAACGGGGACGGGAATAATCCCGCCCCCGAATCAAATCCGCTGGGTAGCCTAGTTGTAGAGACTCTTCACACCACCCCATGTGAAGATCTCATTATTCACGATCGGACACACTTCAATTCCACCGTCGGGGTTGATGACGAACACGGGATAGTCCGGACCGCCTGTACTGGTCTGACAGGGAACGATCACACCCGCATCTTCGGCATAGCCCGGGCCGTCTTCGAAGGTCAAGGAACCAGGACTGCGACTGACATAGATCTCAATGGGATCAACCGCTGTGATCAAGGTCAGGTTGATTGACATCAACTCGATGTTGCCGACTGCGTTTGGCTGCAGAGGTGAGGCGCCATGGCCGACGATGTAGTTTTCGCCTGAGCCTACATTGATACCGCCGTCGGGGATCGTCCAGCTACCAATTACATTAGAAGTGGTCACGATCTGAACCAGACCCTCCCAGGACGCAACCTGAGAATGCGTGGGACCTGAAATAAGCAAGTACAAGTCCACACTTGCGTACTGTCCAAGTTCAGTACAGACATCCAGCAACTCAGTGGCCTCGGTGTCCATGTAGACACCCATGCTGTTCGGCCCCGGATAGGCCCATGCACTGGACGCCATCAATCCGATCAAGCACACGACGATAAGCATTTTCTTCATCATTCCTGCCCCTTTCCCTGGGTCCCAACTCGCAATGATCTGTCGTGACTATCAAAACAAGATCAATGACGGTCAGTACTGGAGAATTACAACCTGACAAACGCATCTGCGAACGCACGTCCGATTCGTTCGGTCCTCCCGTTGGCGGGAAGCGAGAGTCGTGCGTTCGGGTAAATCAATATCCGTGCAAACGCAATCGCTGTCAAGACGCATTGTCGCGCAGGGATTTCTTCGTGTCCATATCATTTTCCGGATCGCAAAAAATCGGAGGCACCCCTTGGGGTGCCTCCGGTAGCGATCCGCGATCACTTATTCTACAGGATAGATCCTAGTACAGCGTCTTCACGCTACCCCAGGTCATTTCCTCGTTGGCGACGGTGTCGCAGTTCTCGCCACCGTTTACCCAGGCGCTGGGGGTGCCCCAGGCGCCGAAGATGTGCTGGCAAGGAGTCGGGAAACCGACCTGCGAGGCATAGCCACCACCATCAGGGTAAGTGAGCGAACCGGTGGCCCGGCCAACGGAGAAGTTGGCATAGGGACCGACTTCGTAGCCGATGAACGTCAGCGTGATATCGGCCAACACCGTGGCAGTACCAGTGAACGCCAAGGGCGGGTTTGTGGTACCACAGATGTAATCATCACCGCTGCCTACATTCAAGGCACCCGAAGTAAGATTCCAGCTGGAGGGAATGGCGACCATGGGGTTGCCGTCAATTTCCAGGCGAGCTTCCCAACCCAGAATCGCAGGCTCGGCCACTGAATGGTTCGTCACTACGAGATAAGCTGTGATGGGCTGATAGGAACCGATCGTCTCGACGCAGAAAATCGTCGCACCGGTGTCGAAGTAGATACCCATCCCGTCATCATCGGGATCGATCTGAGCCATGGCAAAGCTGCTGAATGCAAGAACAGCCACCATCGAAAGTACTAACATCTTCTTCATGTTGCGTCTCCTTGTTGTTGCTTCCGTGACACTCGATCAGGTTGTATTCGTCCCGCGACCCCGCGGGCCGCGGGACGTCTATTTTACCTGTTCGTTGCCCAGAACCTCACAACGTTCTTGAGGTTACGGACACTGAACGTTCCTCGCCGCCGAGAACAGCACGAGGTCGGACAGGTCATTCACTTCGTCGAAGTAGTAATCGACGGAGTAGTAGTACCCAGCCGAGGCAGGATACCGCTGAGAGAACAGGATCACGTCGGTACCCGAAGTCCACATGCCGTCACCGTCGATGTCGGCACTGTTGAACAGGAGCTTCAAGGGGTCATCGATCGGCGCACCGCTGATCATGACGTAAGCCTTGCCGTCGTTGTCGTCGTTAGCATCGGCGGTATAGTCGACGAATCCACCGGCGTAGAACGGACCCGAGAAGGTAGTCTGACCGTTGATATCAGTGCTGGCGTCAGCAATGCTACCATTGGGGCAGGCAACCAGACCGGCCGCGTCACCCAGGTTGACCGGGGGAACGGCAGGGTTGTTCTCAAGCCAAATGTCCTCGAACGGATAGAAATAGACCGGGTTACCGGTAGCACCGGTGCCGTCAATCAGGGTGACGGTGACAGTGGCGTCTTCCCAGGTACCAGGTACGGTATCCTTGTCCCGGGCCTCGGTCATCAGATAGCCGGAGCCATCAGGCGTGTTGAACACGTTGACCTGGTCGGCCGTCATGTTCAGCATTACGGCCGAGGACCTATCGAGGTCAGGAATACCAGCGAAGCCGAGGGATGTAATTCCCAAGGCGGCGATGCAGATCAAGAGACCTACAATGTTCTTACGAAGCATTAGGACACCTCCTAAAAGGCATTTCCATGCGAGGGCGGCAAACCCAAGCGAGAACGAGTGCAACTACGTTGACCCTCCCTTCCACTCTTCATAAGTTCATAACTTGACTTAATGAGTTTACCACACCCCCACCCCCTATGCAACACCATTTTTCGGGAATCCTACTTAATTGCCAATTAATCATGAGGAGCCTGATCCTCAACTTCAGCACGACTCCTCAAAAAGCCAGGCCCGCGCCATAAGGGGCGCGGGCCTGGTCTGGTGGGCGAAACAGGACTTGAACCTGTGGCCTCCTGCGTGTAAAGCAGGCGCTCTAGCCAGCTGAGCTACTCGCCCTTTCCCTGCAAATAGGACTGAAGGAGGAATATGGGTATCATCAGGCAATAACCGAAGACCAGCAGCAGCGGCGCCACGGAAATATCACCCGTGCTGAGCATGGCATAGCCAGCGATGATAGCCCCGAAACCGCAAATGAGCCATGCATACCGTTTGATGATAAGCATATTGCATCCTCTCTCCTGTGTGATGCGGCTAAGGCCGCATCGTATCGGCGACCAAGAATAGTGCCGACGAGCAACCCCGTCAAGCCCGTGGAGTTCCGTCAATTGGCGTCGCGCCGTTGCCGATAGGCCCGCACGGCTTCCCGGTGTTCCGCCAAAGTGCGGGAAAAGACATGACCGCCCAGACCGTCCGCCACGAAATAGAGGGCATCGAATCCTGATTCGGGGGTCAGGACTGCCCTTACGGCGGCCAATCCCGGACTGCAAATAGGTCCTGGCGGCAGGCCGGGCCGACAATACGTATTAAAGGGTGACGCCACTTCAAGATCAGCGTAGAGAATCCTCTGCCCCCGCTTGTTCGTGGCGTAAGCGATGGTGGGATCGGCCTCCAGGTGTCGGCGCCGCGCCAGACGGTTCAGGTAGACGGCGGCCACGCGCGGCATTTCTTCCTCGCGGGGGGTCTCGGCCTCGACGATCGAAGCGAGAGTGAGGACCTCGTGGAAGGTCGCCAGTGGGCTTTGGGCTTCGTCGATGATGTCCCGCCAGAGGGTGGCCCCCTCCCCCAGGACGGACGCAGCCACCCGGGCGGCGTCAAGACCTTCGGCGAAGTGATAGGTCTCCGGGAAAAGATAACCCTCACAGACGGGGAACCTGCGACCCGTCCGGACTCGCTCGGCGCTCAGGATATCCTCGTATGCCGGCAGGATCGCCGGGTCGTGATCGAGCGGAGGATCCGCCATGAATTCCCGGACCAGGCTGTCGGCCACCGCCAGGAACGTCTCGGCGGTCCAGTCGAACGACAACGCCAGTTCGGCCGCGATGGTGGCGGCATCGGTTCCTTCCAGGAGAGTCACCTTCACGGGAACGGTTCGACCCGCCACGAGCCGGTCGAGCAGATCGCGCGGCGGCATCCCGCGGGGCAATGCGTAGCGGCCGGCCTGAATGGCGCGATCGCGGCCCGTGATGCGCGCGCCCCAGAGAAACACGGTGCGGTGGCTGAGCAGATCGTGGGCGCCCAGGGTATCGGCCACCGCGGACGGAACCGCCCCCCGGGGAATCTGGATGACAACATCGCCCCCCGTGTCGGCGGTCGGAGTGGTCCAGTAGATCCAACACAGGGCGGCGATACCGACCAGAACCGACGCGACCACGGCGCCGACCGTCAGGAACAGGCGGCCGCGGGTCATGAGTCGTTCCCGGCGTCGGGGGATGGCCTATCGAGAAACTGCTGGAGGATGAGTTCCGCGGCGATCTCGTCGCGCTCTCCCTTGGGCCCTTTGCGACGGCCCGGACGACGACCCGCCGTGCGTAGCCAGGCGTCGGCTTCCTGGGAGCTGTACCGCTCGTCCACCAGATGAACGGGCAGACCGAAGACTTCGGTGAGACGATCCGCGAAGCGCCGGGCCTTCTGCGCGATCTCGCCTTCCCGACCGTCGGCGGTCAAGGGCAAACCGACAACGATGCAGTCGATGGACCGCTCCCGTATGAGATCACGGAGATAGTCCAGGATGGAGCCGTCTTCGGGAGTGCAATGACACCCCACGCCGGAGGCCAGGGTACCGGTCGGGTCGCTGACGGCCAAACCGATACGGCGCAAACCATAATCGAGCCCGAGAACGGCGCCCACGGGTCTAATCCTGTCGCTGGAGATGTTTACGGAGCCGCACACGAAATCTCCCGTCGGCGGCGAAATCGAAGGAAAGATCGTCGGAGAATTCGCGCATGATGGTGATGCCGCGTCCCCGTTCACGCAGGATATCCTCGGGGGGACACCATTGCTCATGATCGAAGCCGGGGCCCGTGTCCAGGACGGTAATGGCGATTTGATCGGGGGCGATATCGAAATAGATCTCCACGAAACGATGCTCGTCCATGCCGTTGCCGTGCTCCATGGCGTTGGTGCAGGCCTCGATCACCGACGTGCTGATCTCGTCGATATCCTTCTGCTCGCACGGCATGTCGCCGGCCAATTCCATCAGGATGGCGTCAGGCACGCCCAGGTAGAGATACTGGCTGGGAATCTTGAGCTCGATGCGTTGGCTTTGTTGGGTGGGGCCCGTCATCGCTCCATCCCGGCTTAGGCGAAACTGTTGACGGCCTCTTCCTCGTCCGCGAAGGAAACGAAGACCGTGTGCAGTTTGGAAACCATGAAAATGCTTTCGATACGGTCGGACACGTGCAGGAGTTTCAAATCCCCGCCGCTCTTTTTTACCGTCGAATAGCCCGAGATGAGAATGCCCAGCCCCGTGCTGTTGACCCAGTTGATCCGCGACAGGTCCACCAGAACATTCTTGTGATCTTCGTGGAGCAGGGTCTTGAGCGTGTCATTGAACGTGGCTGCGTCGGCCCCCCCCATGAGCTTTCCGTGAAGCTCCAGGATAACGACCCCGTCGCGAATGCGTTCCTTGATCTTCAAACCGGCCTCCTTGGCGACGTCTTGCGCCCATAACGTTCAAACGAGCATAAATGCCGCGACTGACACTGTCCAGACCCAATGGCGTCCCGTGGCCGCCAATCCTGATTCTAGGCCGCCGGGGCCGCCTCACGCAGAACCGTCAAGGCCCGCATGAAGTCATCGGGCGGCGGAACCGAAAAGCCCAGGGTCTCCCCCGTTGTCGGATGTCGCAACGTAAGATCCCGCGCGTGCAACATCTGCCGGTCCGCCGCGGCGGTCATGCCGAGAGCGGCCTGACGGTCCAGGGGATGAACGCCCTTCACCCGCGCGTCGTCGCCGTAGAGACTATCACCCACTACGGGATGACTGCCGTGGGCGAAATGAACGCGGATCTGGTGGGTGCGTCCGGTCTCCAGCTTTACTTCGCAGCGTTGCACGAACCCGAAATCCTCCAGGACCGTGTAGTGCGTGACGGCCGCCTTGCCGCCGGTCTCCAGCACGGCCATGCGCTGTCGTACCGTGGGGTGACGTCCCAGTGCCCCGGTCAGGGTGCCCGCGTCCTCTTTCCACTGGCCCCAGCTCAGGCATTCGTAGGTGCGCCCCAGGCTCCGGTCCTGCAACTGGCCCTGGAGTTCGCGCAGGGATGTCTCGGTCAACGCGACGACCATCAGTCCGGACGTATCCTTGTCGAGACGATGCACCAGGCCGGGGCGCAGGGCATCGCCACCCGGCAGGGTCTGAAAGCGGTGCAGCAGCGCGTTGACCAGGGTCCCCGTGAAGTGGCCCGGTGCGGGATGAACCACCATGCCGACCGGTTTGTTGACCACGAGGATCTCGTCGTCCTGATGGATCACGTCCAGGGGAATATCCTCGGGTTCGACCGTGATCGGCGTCGGCTGGGGCGGTGTGAACACGACCTCCTGCCCGGCGCTCACCTTGAATCGGGAGGGGCGTTCGCGACCATCGACCTGGGCGCCGCCGTCATTGACGGATCGCTGGACCTGACTGCGGGACAGGTCTTCGCATCGGGCGGTCAAGAAGTGGTCCAGACGCTGGCCGGCTTCGTCGCCGGCGACGCGGAAGGTCCTGGGGGTGTTGGGATCAGACGTCATCACCGGCCGCCGTGGGTGTGGAAACGGGTTCGTGATCGGCGGCCGCCCGGGCCGCCTTTTCTTCGCGACCTTCGCGCCACAGGCTCAGGAAGAGAACGAGGCCGCCGATGGTCACGCCCATGTCGGCCACGTTGAAGGTGTAGAAGCGATGGACGCCGATCCCCAGATCGATGAAGTCCACCACGAGTCCGTCGTAGAAAACCCGGTCCACCAGGTTGCCCAGCGCGCCGCCCAGAATAGCGGCGATGGCGCAACGGCGTATCGCCAGGCGAGGTGAGGTATACCGATAAAGCAGGACCAGCGCCACGGCGGCAACGGCGCTGATGGCGATCAACAGCGAACGCCCGCCGAAAACCAGGCCCATGGCGGCGCCGGGATTACGAACGCAGGTGAAGCGGGCCACCGAGCCGATGACCTCCACGTGATCCAGGAGCCGATCCACATGCGCCAGGACCAGCCGCTTGGTCACGAAGTCGACCAGCAGCACGACGGGAGCCCATAACCAGGGGGGACCGGGTACGTCGCGACTCAATACTTGCCCCTCTCCTCCAGCTCTTTGCACTCGATACAGAGGCGGGCGTCCAGCTTGGCCTTCAAACGCTCCAGGGAGATCTGCTTGGCGCAGCCGCTACACTTGCCGTAGGTGCCGTCCTCGATGCGCTGCATGGCCTGGCCGAGCTGGTACAGATAGCGTCCCTCGGTGGATGCGAAGTGAATGGTCGTCTCGTACTGGAACTCGTCACTGCCCTGATCGGCCATGTGATTGGAATGCGCCTTCGCGAGATCGCCGCCGAAGTCTTCACCTTCGTGATGGATGATCTTCGTATGCTTGACCAGCGACTTGTCGACGCGTTCCCTCTCCTCCGTTATCAACTTGCGGAATCTCTCGAGTGCTGTCTTGCGCATGGTTTCCTCCTCAGTCCCGGACCTGTCGATCGATGGCGATGGACACCGCGATCCCCTCTACCGTGAAACTGTCGGTATAGGGTAGGTCCGCATCTTCCTGGCTCAGGATAGCCAGAGTCTCTCCGGTTACTCTCTCGCCGTGTTGATCCAGGGCCCGTCGTACGTCGGCGTCGCCGTGGACATGCAATACAATCCTGTCCGCAACCGCAAACCCGCTTTTCTTGCGCAGGTTCTGCACCTTGTTCACGATTTCGCGGCTCAGGCCCTCGTCGCGCAGCTCCTGGGTGAGCGTCTTGTCCAGCGCGACGGTCAATCCATCCGTCGAACCGGCGGCGAAGGCGCCGATTCCCTGCTCCACGACCTGCACTTCCTCGAAAGTGAAGGACGTGGTTTCGCCGTCCATGTCCAGATCCACGGCGCCGTCGCGACGCAGAATCAGGATCTGGTCGGGTGTCATACCGGTGATGGTCTTGGCCGCCTCCGGGGCGCGCTTGCCGAAACGCGGTCCTAGGGTCCGGAAGTTGGCCTTGGCGCCCAGATCCACGACCTTGCGGGGGTCGTCGAGACGCGCGATGTCCTTCACGTTCAATTCCTCGGCCAGGATGGCGCTGAGGCGATCGTCCCCCACCAGATCATCCGCCCGGCCGTCCTCGGAATGGAGTAGGAGTCGGACCAGCGGCTGGCGTGTGCGCAGCTTGGCGTCCTGGCGCAGGGATCGGCCCACACCCACCGCCTGCTGGGTCGCCCCCATGACGGCCTCGAGTTCGGTGTCCACACACGCGTCGTCGCGGGTGGGGTATCGGGTCAGATGAACCGACACGTCGCCGCCGTGCAGGCCGCGGTAGATTTCTTCGGTCGAGAACGGGATCACCGGCGCCAGCAGGCGCGCCACGCCGTCGAGGACGGTGAACAGGGTGCGGAAGGCCGCGGTCTTGTCGGGCGTCAACTCGCCCTTCCAGAAACGGCGGCGCGACAGCCGCACGTACCAGTTGCTGACGTCGTTGATGACGAAGGTGCCGATCTTCTTGGCGGCGCGCGTGAAATCCAGAGCCTCCAGGTCTTCGCGGGCTTCGCCGATCACGCTGTTCAGGCGGCTGAGGACCCAGCGGTCGAGCATGGTCGGCTCGGCGGGCGCGTCATCGTCCGCGCACCAGTCGTCCAGGTTGGCGTAGAGGGCGAAAAAGCCGTAGACGTTCTCCAGGGTGGCCAGCAGCTTGCGCTGGGCCTCCTTCACGCCGTCCAGGTCGAAACGCGTCGGCGTCCACACGGGCGAAGCGGTCAGCATGTACCAGCGCAGCGGATCGGCGCCGTATTCCCGCATGATCGCCATGGGATCAACGGTGTTGCCGACGCTCTTGGACATCTTCTTGCCGTGCTTGTCGAGGATCAGTTCCAGGGTGAGGTTGCTCTTGTAGCTGCTGCGGCCGGACAGGAACGTGCTGATGACCAGCATGGTGTAGAACCAGCCGCGGGTCTGGTCGATTCCCTCGCTGATAAAGTCGGCCGGGAACTGGCTCTCGAAGAGCGCCTTGTCGCCGAACGGGTAGTGGTACTGGGCGTAGGGCATCGCGCCGCTGTCGAACCAGCAGTCGATCACCTCGGGAGTGCGGCGCATGACGCCGGCACAGCCCGTGGCCACGCAAGGGAAGGTCACGTCGTCCACGTGGGGCCGATGCAGGTCCAGATCCGACAGGCCCTCGCCCGTCAATGTCGACAGGTCGGCGCGGCAGGTGGGCACGTGAGTCTCGCCGCAATCTTCGCAGATCCAGACGTTCAGGGGCGTGCCCCAGAACCGGTTGCGACTCAGGGACCAGTCGACGTTGCCGGCCAGCCAATTGCCGAAACGGCCGCTGCCCACTTCGGGCGGCGCCCAGGTGATGTCCTTGTTGGCGGCCACCAGCTTGTCGCGCATGCTGCTGGTGCGGATGAACCACGACGGCGTGGCATAGTAGATGAGCGGATTGCCGCAGCGATCGTGGAACGGGTAGTCGTGGGAGTAGACCTTTTCCGACAGCATCTTGCCCTGGGCCGTCAAGTCCCGGATGATCTGGCGATCGGCCCGTTTGACGCCCAGGCCCTGGTAGGGCTCGATGACATCAGTGAACTCACCGACGGCGTTGACCGGATTGAAAAACGCCAGATTCTCCTGCTGGCCAATGCGATAGTCGTCCTCGCCGAACGCGGGCGCCATGTGCACGATGCCCGAGCCGCTGTCCAGGGTGACGAAGTCGGCGGGCACCACCACAAAGGCGTTCTTGCCCGCCTCGGGCGTCATGAACGGGAAGAGTTGCTCGTAGCGACGACCGAGCAGGTCGCGGCCCTTGAAGCGGTCGAGTATTTCGGTCGGTATCTCGGGATCGAGCACGCTCAGCCGGGCCTCGGCGAGGATCAAAACGTCGTCGCCGTGGTGGACGCGCACGTAGTCGAAGTCCTCACCGATGGCCAGCGCCACGTTCGACAGCAGAGTCCACGGCGTGGTGGTCCAGGTCAGGAAAAATTCGTCGGCGTCGACGGCCTTGAGCTTCACGAAGATGCTGGGGTCGTCGACGGTCTGATAGCTGTTGGCCATTTCGTGCGACGAAATGGGCGTGCCGCAGCACGGGCAATAAGGCACGACTTTGTGGCCGCGATAGAGCAGACCTTCGGCGTTGAAGCGGCTGAGGATCCACCAAACCGATTCGATGTATTTGTTGTCGTAGGTGACGTAGGGATCGTCCAGATCGACCCAGTAGCCGAGGCGCTCGGTGAACTCGTCCCAGTCCGCCTTGCAGGACCAGACACTCTTGCGACAGGTCTCGTTGAAGGGCTCCAGCCCATAGTCTTCGATGGCCGTGCGGCCCTGGATACCCAGTTGCTTCTCCACCGACCGTTCCACCGGCAACCCATGGGTATCCCAGCCGGCCTTACGAACGACATGGTGCCCGGTCATGGTCTTGAAGCGGCAGGCGAGATCCTTGGTCAGGCGCGCCATCACGTGATGGACGCCGGGCAGACCGTTGGCCGTGGGCGGCCCCTCGTAGAAGACCCAGTCGGGGCCGTCCTCGCGCTCGGTGATGCTGCGCTTGAACACGTCATGCTCACGCCAGAACTCACTGATCAGACGTTCCGACTCGGCGTCGTGGAACTTCCGGGCCAGGGCGCGGTAACGCTCGTTCGTTGTCTCGGACGTCTTATCCATTGCCTGCCTTATCGCCGGATGTGTCAGGGTCCGGCATCCTGCGTATGACTTCCATCACCAGTTTGCAGAGTTTGGGTTCGACACCCTGGGCGATCTTGATGATCTCGGTCACATCCGCCGGCTGCAGGGTGTCTGGAAAACAGGCGTCGGTAACCGCCGACAGGCCCAGCACGCGCAGCCCCCCGTGAACGGCCGCCAGGCACTCGGGTACGATGGACATGCCCACCGTGTCGGCGCCGATGGCCCGCAGGAACCGATACTCGGCGGCGGTTTCCAGGTTGGGCCCGGCCACGGCCACGTACACGGCCCGCTTCAGGGGCAGCCCCATCTCCAGGGCGACCGTCTCGGTCAGGGATACCAGATCGCGATCATAAGGCTCGCTCATGTCGGGGAAACGCACGCCGAGACGATCGTCGTTCGCACCGATCAGCGGGTTGTCACCCATCATGTTGATATGGTCGGTAATGACCGTCATGTCACCCGGCGACAACTGGGGATTCATCCCGCCCACCGCATTGGACGTAATCAGCGTATGGGCGCCCAACGCACGCATGACTCTCACCGGCAGAGAGATGCGGCGCATGCCGTAGCCTTCGTAATAGTGGACGCGTCCCTGCATGGCCACCACGCTGCGACCGCCGAGAGTTCCCAGAACAAAATTGCCGGAATGACTCTGCACCGTTGACTTGGCGAAATGCGGGATGTCGCCGTAGGGGATCTCGCAGACGGTATCGATCTTCTCGGCGAGCTTACCCAGACCGGTGCCCAGAATCAGGCCGATCTCGGGCGTCAGGTCGCATCGCTCCCGCAGATAGGCTGTCGCCGCCTCGATCTGGGTCCATGTGCAATCCGATGAACAAGTATCGGTCACGTCCTACCTCCAAGGGCGCATGAGAGCACGAAATCACCCAGCAGTTGCTGGAAACGCGGTAAAATAGCACGCGCGTCTCGTACTATAAAGGGAAAAGCTCAAGCCAATTTGATCAGCGCGGCGCAGATGAGCTTTACCAGCAGCAGGGCCAGGATCGGCGACAAGTCGATTCCGCGCAGGGGAATCAGCGGCCGCAGCAGGTTGAGCAGCGGGTCGGTCAGCCGACAGACCATCAGCAGATAGGTATTGGTCGGCCGGGGGCTGAGCCAGCTGATGAGCACACGGGCGATGATCAGCCAGTTATAGACCTGACAAACGGCCAGCAGAAGCCGTACCACGATTGACGACCTTTCCCTCTCCCGCGGCGCGGGACGCGGAGAGTACGAGTTAGCGGTCCCGGGGCCCGAAAACGGCGGTGCCGACCCGAACCAGGGTGGCGCCCTCGGCGATGGCCTGCTCGAAGTCGTCGGACATGCCCATGCTCAGTTCGGGCAGGGGCAAGCCGGTGGCGGTGCGCGCAGCCTCGCTCAGGTTTCTCAACGCGGCGAAAGTGCCGCGTAATTCGGTTTCGGGCGCCCCGAATCTGGCCATGCACATGAAGCCGCGCAAGTCGAGACCTGCTAACCCGGCAATGCGTTCGACAGCGTCGGCTGTCTCGTCCGGTGTCAGCCCGTGCTTCTGGGATTCCGCGCTGACGTTCACTTCCATCAGGATGGGTTGCCGCGCGCCGGTCTCACCGGCGAGACTCGAGAGACGCTCGGCCAACCGCACCGAATCCACGGCATGCAGGAGCGCGAACCGGCCTACGGCCTTGCGCGCCTTGTTGCTCTGAAGATGTCCTATGAAATGCCAGTCGACAGGCGGCGATTCGACAGCGGTTCCCTGGAGGGCGGAGGTGAGTTCATCCTGACGTGGCAGCGCGTCCTGGATCCGGTTCTCGCCGAATATGAGCTGGCCGGCCAGTCTGGCTTCGACCAGGGCGGCCATGGGGATCCGCTTGGTGACGGCGATCAACCGCACGTCTTCGGCCGAGCGACCGGCACGGGCACAAGCTGTGGCGATCCGCTCGTTGATCCGCGTCAGGTTGTCAGCCACATCGCTCATATTCCCTCTGATCAGCGCCAGCGCAGCAGCAGGGTCTTGGGATCCAGTTCCATGTTGAGCTCGGGCATTTCGCTCTGCTCGTGGCTCTTGAGCAGCCGCACGCGAACGTGATCGTTGCACGGCTCGAGTTGGATGATGACCGACAGTTCATCGTCGAACTTGGCGACTTCGCTGGGTACGCCGCGATCGTCACACGTCTGGCCTTCGCGGTAATAACGCGAGGAGGTCCACACTTCGGCCTTCCACTCCCGGGCCATCTTGCGCAAGCCCTTGATCTCCCAAGGCTCGCAGTGTTCGAAGCGCGGCGTCCCGTCCATGATCACCACGTCGGGCGAAAAATGGGCGTTCTCGCGCAGGAACTCGGCCGACTGGCCCAGCTTGTCCAGGGAGAACTCATCACGGTTGTAGACGAGGATGTGACGGTTCCGCTCCAGATCCAGACGACGCTCGAGCCGGTTGTCGAGCTGCTGGTTTTCGCAGATGAGCTGGAAGATTTCGAAATAGAACGCCCGCAGGTGCTCCACGGATTCCTCGGTGGAGATGTGCATGACCTTGCGGCCGCGCAGCAGGGCGTCGACGGCCATGCCCACCAGGAACGCGGTCTTGCCCACGCCGTGACGGGACAGCACTACACCCAGGTTACCCGCCCCCAGGCCGCCGTCCGTCGCCTTCTCGAAGATCCGCAGCGGGCTGCGGATCTGTGTGTCGTTTGTCGGCATCATCCATCCTTCCGTCACTTGTTGCCGGCTGCCTTCTTCTCGAGGTAGTCCTTGACCAATCCCTCGGTCACCTCGGCGGGCGCCGGCGTGTATCGTGCGAATTCCATGGTGTACTCGGCCTTGCCCTGCGTACTCGACCGCAACACCGTGGCGTAGCCGAACATCTCGACCAGGGGCACGTGGGCGTCGATACGCACGAATCCTTCGTCCTCGGTGGTACCGATCACGATACCACGGCGCTGCATCACGGTACTAAGAATTTCTCCCTGATACTCGGTGGGGCCCTCGACGGACACCAGCATCAGCGGCTCCAGGGCGATGGGGGCACCCTTGCCGTAGTACTCCCGCATACAACCGCGCGCGGCGGCCTGGAAAGCCATGTCCGATGAATCCTGGGCGTGGAAGGCGCCGTCCTCCAGCACGACCTTCAGGCCCTGCACGGGATAACCCACGTAGACGCCCTTGTCGAGCATGCCGAGGAAGCCCTTCTCCACCGCCGGGATGTACTCGGTGGGGATATTGCCTCCCACCACCCGGTTCTCGAAGACGAACTCGCCGTCGTCGTGGGGTTCCAGGTATCCCTTGACGCGGGCGTACTGGCCCGAGCCGCCGGTCTGTTTCTTGTGCGTGTAGTCGAAGACCACGCGCTTGGTGATGCACTCCCGATACGAGACCTTGGGAGGACCAACCTCGACCTCGGCGCCGTACTCGCGCTTGATGCGCTCCAGATACACTTCCAGATGCAGCTCGCCCATGCCCATGATCAGGGTATCGCCGGTCTCGTCGTCCTTGCGGGTCCGGAAAGTCGGATCCTCTTTGGTAAACCGGTTCAAGGCCTTGGCCAGGTTGCCCTGGGCCTTCGTGTCCGTCGGCATCACGGCCAGAGAGACAACCGGCTCCGGTACGTGCATCGACGTCATGGAGATCTGGTCACCCGCGGTGAACGTGTCGCCGGTCGCGCAATCGACGCCGAACAAGGCCACGATGTCGCCGGCATGGGCCTTCTCGATGTCCTGCATCTCGTCGGCGTGCATCTGCACCAGCCGACCAACCTTGATCCGCTTGCCGGAGCGGGTGTTGTGCAGGGTGTCACCCTTGGTGAGCGACCCCTGGTAGACGCGAATGTAGGTGAGCTGCCCGTAGAGGCCGTCCTCCAGCTTGAAGGCCAGCGCAACCGCATGTTCCTCGTCGGAGACCCGGACCTTGAACATGTCCTCGGTGCCGTCACGATCGACGCGATGCGCCTCGTTCTCCACCTCGGTGGGATCGGGCAGGTAGCGCACCACGGCGTCGAGCAGCAGCTGGACGCCCTTGTTCTTGTAGGCGCTGCCCATGAAGACCGGTGTCAGTTCGCGCGCGATGGTGCCGCGTCGCACGGCCTCGTGGATGAGATCCTCGGAGGGCTCGCCCTCGAGGGCGGCTTCCATCAGCTCGTCGCTGAACATGCTGGCGGCGTCGATCAGCACTTCACGGTACGTTTCGGCTTCGGGCAGGTACCGCTCGGGGATATCCTCCCAGATCATGTCCTCGCCCATCTCGCCCTCGAAGCGGCAAGCCTTCATACGCACCAGATCGATAATGCCCTCGTGTTCCAGCTCGAGTCCCAGGGGGATCTGCATCATCACGGCGTTGTGGCGCAGTTTCTCGCGCAGATGGTCGGTGACGCGCCGGGGGTTGGCACCCGACCGGTCGCACTTGTTGACGAACGCGACCCGGGGCACCTTGTAGCGCTTCATCTGGCGATCGACGGTCATCGACTGGGACTGGACGCCCGCCACGGCACAGAGCACCAGCACGGCCCCGTCCAGGACGCGCAGGGCGCGCTCCACCTCGATGGTGAAGTCCACATGGCCCGGCGTGTCGATCACGTTGATCGAATAGCCGTCCCACTCGCAGTGGGTGGCCGCCGAGGCGATGGTGATGCCGCGCTCACGCTCGAGATCCATGGAGTCCATGGTGGCGCCTACGCCGTCCTTGCCGCGCACCTCGTGCATGGCGTGGATGCGTCCCGTGTAGTACAGGAAACGCTCCGTCAGCGTGGTCTTGCCCGAATCGATGTGGGCGCTGATCCCGATGTTCCTCAACTTGGCGATATCTCTGGCCATGGCTCGCTCCGGGCGGTTCAGCCGCCCCGTAAAAACCTGCGGCATCGGGCGCTACCGGGCCCGGTGCTCAATGAAGACGCCCACCGTTGGTAGGTGGGCGCCGCGCGGAATATACGCCGAAACCGGAGTTTTGCAAACCTATTCGTCTACTTTTCCGCTCAGGCGTAGTACCCCTTCATTTCGTCCAGTGACTTGACGGGCACCTTGTCGCCCCAGCCGGCCTGGCCGAAGGCGATCATGCGGGCCTTGACGACCTCGGCCATGGCGACCCGTGCGGGCTTCAGATAGTCGCGCGGATCGAACTTGCCGGGGCTCTCGGCAAAGACCTTGCGGATGGCGCCGGTGATGGCCAGACGGTTGTCGGTATCCACGTTGATCTTGCGCACGCCGTGCTTGATACCCTGCTGGATCGCCTCGACCGGCACGCCGTAGGTCTCGGGCATTTCGCCGCCGTACTGGTTGATGATGGCGATGAGTTCGGCCGGAACCGAGCTGCTGCCGTGCATGACCAGGTGCGTGTTGGGCAGCCGGCTATGGATCTCCTCGATGAGGTCCATCTTCAGGACATCGTCACCGGGTTTCGTGGTGAACTTATAGGCCCCGTGGCTGGTGCCGATGGCCACCGCGAGCGCGTCGCAGTGCGTGTCGGCCACGAAGCGCTCGGCCTCGTCGGGATCGGTCAGGTGGGCCAGGGCCTCGTCGCCGGTCAGACCCGCGCCGTGGCCATCCTCGATACCGCCCAGGCAACCGATCTCGGCCTCGACGGTCACACCGAGGGCGTGGGCCTTGTCGACGACCTTCTTGGTGACGTCGACGTTGTACTCGTAGCTGGACGGGGACTTGCCGTCCGCCTGCAGCGAGCCGTCCATCATGACCGAGGTAAAGCCCTGGTCGATGGCCGAGAAACAGGTTTCGGCGCTGTTGCCATGGTCCTGATGCATGGCGATGGGGATCTGCGGATTCAACTCGGCGGCCGCCAGCATCAGGTGGCGCAGGTAGTTGTCCTGCGAGTAGGAGCGGGCGCCGCGCGACGCCTGCACGATGACCGGCGAGTTGGTCTCCACGGCCGCCATCATGATGGACTGGATCTGCTCCATATTGTTCACGTTGAAGGCGCCGACGCCGTAGCCGTTCTCGGCGGCGTGGTCCAGCAGGACGCGCATGGGTACCAGCGACATGTCATCTCTCCTCTTGAATGGTCGGAAAACGGGGACGCAGTTTTGCGGCGACGCGGTCAAGATAGCCCGGCGTGTCGATTCGATCAACATCCGTATCCATGGAAAAGCCGACGCAGGCGCGTCGGCTCGAATCTTTGGTGGAGGCGGCGGGAATCGAACCCGCGTCCAAAGCCGGTACCCTACCGACATCTACATGCTTAGTCGCCGATCAATTTAACCCCGCGCCTAGCTCGGCAACAGGCTGAGCGAGAGGCTAGTCTCTGTCAAATCTCGTCCTTCGCCAAGAGACCAGGCTCCGGACCAGGCTCCAGAAAACGTCGCTCCTGCGGAGGGCCTGGGGCCCCGCTCCCCGCGGAACGCGCTACCTCTTATTTAGGCAGCGAGAGCGTATTGCTCATTGTCGTTTGTTTGTTTTTCCAGGGTTTAACGAGATAACTGGAATCTCGGCATGCCGTCAATAGTCCCCCGACCCTGTCGAAGCCAAGTCGCCCCCACAAAGTCTGCGAACGTCCTTAAGCTACACGTGAACGGGGGATCTGTCAAAGGCCGGGCTCGATTCGGCTGAGATGACGGTCCGGCTCGTCGAACAGCCGCCCAGACAGGCCAAGACGAGCATGACCCAGACAACCAATCGCATCAGAAACCCTCGCTCCACATGTTCGCAATTATCGATTCCAAGATACGACCATAGTCCCAGACGAGACGCCGCCCTTCAACCCCCAACCTCCTCCCCCGTTCCCCTCGCCACTACCATCATCACACGCACCGACCTGTGAACGGGGCGGCTTGGACGTTTCTTTATGCACAGAGGTCGTGCAGGGGGCGTGCGACCGACTCTCGAAGAGCCGGAGCGAGCGCGCCCCCTGCACGACCTCTGTGTATAAAGAAACGGGGTGGCCAAGCCACCCCGTTCCCAGTCGAGTCAGTGCGTGTGATTACACGGCACCCTGGTCGAGCATCGTGTCGGCAACCTTCAGGAAGCCGGAGATGTTCGCGCCGTTGACGTAGTTGCCGGGCGTGCCGAATTCCTTGGCGGTCTCGAAGGACGCGTCGTGGATCGACTTCATGATGCCCTGCAGACGGCCGTCGACCTCTTCGCGAGTCCAGCTCAGACGCAGGCTGTTCTGGCTCATCTCGAGACCGGAGACAGCCACGCCACCGGCGTTGGCGGCCTTGCCCGGACCGTAGAGGATACCAGCGTCGATGTACTGCTCGATCGCCTTGGGGACGGACGGCATGTTCGCACCCTCGGAGATGACGTAGACGCCGTTCTTCAGCAGGTTGGCCGCGTCAACCTCGTTGATCTCGTTCTGCGTGGCACTCGGGAAGGCACAGTCGGCCTTGTGGTCCCACAGCGGGTTGTGATCGAGGTTGTTGTCGATGGGCGTGAAGGGCACGCCGTACTTGTCGGCGTATTCCTTGATACGGCCGCGCTTGACGTTCTTCAGGTCCATGATGAAGGCCAGCTTGTCGCGATCGATGCCGGCTTCGTCGTAGATGTAGCCCGAGCTGTCGGACGCGGTCAGGACCTTGGCGCCCAGGTCGAGCAGCTTCTCGGTGGTGTACTGGAACACGTTACCGCTGCCGGAGACCAGGGCGGTCTTGCCCTCGAGGGTCTCGTTGCGGGTCTCGAGCATGTTGGCCGCGAAGTAGACGGCGCCGTAGCCCGTGGCCTCGGGACGAATCAGGCTGCCGCCCCAGTTCAGGCCCTTGCCGGTCAGCACGCCGACGAACTCGTTCTTGACGCGCTTGTACTGGCCGAACATGAAGCCGATCTCACGGCCGCCCACGCCGATGTCGCCGGCGGGCACGTCGGTGAACTGGCCGATGTGGCGGCACAGCTCGGTCATGAAGCTCTGGCAGAAGTGCATGACTTCAGTGTCGCTCTTGCCCTTGGGGTCGAAGTCCGAACCGCCCTTGCCGCCGCCCATGGGCAGGGTCGTGAGGCTGTTCTTCAGGACCTGCTCGAAGGCCAGGAACTTGAGGATGCCCAGGTTGACGCTGGGGTGGAAGCGGAGGCCGCCCTTGTAGGGGCCGATGGCGCTGTTCATCTCGACGCGGAAGCCGCGGTTGACCTGAACGTCGCCGTTGTCGTCGATCCAGGGAACGCGGAACATGATCACGCGCTCGGGCTCGACGAGCCTCTCCATGATCTTGGCCTTGCGGTACTCGGGACGCTTGTCCAGCACCGGCCACAGGGACTCCACGACCTCTTCGACAGCCTGGTGGAACTCTGTCTGCTCGGGGTTCTTTGCGACGACCTCACCCATGAAGGTCTTGAATCCTTCTGCCATGTCAGCTCTCCCGTGTCTGAGAAAGTACTTAAAACGACCCTCAAGGGGCGTACCACGTATCTGTCACAAATCTAGAAGTTGTGAAAGAGTTGGCAAGTTAAATTCGTTACCTGCAGGCAAGTTCGTAACGTGTTGCGACATTAGGCGTTGCGACGGCTCAGTCAGAGTTGGACTCGAGAACAACACCTTTGCCGCTGCGACCGTCGATCAACACACGCAACGGTTCGTCGAGTCTGATGTGTCGCAGGTGTTCCGTTTCGGTCTCGCAGGACTGGGCTTCGAGCCAGTCCCAGTCCAGTATGCCGCCGCCGCTGGCCTGGTTGACCGTCAGATAGCCTATGCGAAAAGACGTCAGGTTCTGGAAAAAATGCGTGCCCTGACTGGGGGTGACCTTGAACTCCTCGAGGTCCGTCTCGACGATGACCGACGCGCCGGCGATCTGCGCCCAGTTGACCGGCACGCCCAGCCAGCGGTCCGCAGATCCCCACCGTCCCGGCCCGATCAGCAGGTAGGGCCGGCCCTCGGCAAGCAGTCGATCGTTCAGGTCGCCCACTTCTTCGGCGATGCTGCGGGTGTGTCCCCGGTCGAAGCGTTCCCGATCCACCAGGACGATGTCGTGAATGTTGTCGTACTGGCCATTGCCCAGGGCCAGTTCCGTGGCGATGACGGCCTCGTCGGAGTTGAAGAGATCCTCCGATACGTCGGGAGCCGCCAGGTCCGCGGCCAGGGGTCGGACCTGGAGCAGGCCGAACTCGTCCGGCTCCTTGCCGTCGCGCAGGTTCACCGCGAACTCCATCTCCACTTCGCAACTCATGCAGCGGCGGGACAGGTCCAACAGGAACGAAATGATGTCGGCCAGGGGGAACAGGCCGGACTTGAGGACATGGGCGAAGGACACCAGCCGCGGTCCGGCCCGACCGATACCATCGTAGATGGCATTGTTCTCCGCCGAAAAAACCGATCCCACGGGCGCCAGGGTGCCGTGACGTTCGGCGTCCGCAAGATCCAGCCAGGGTACGTTGGAGTCCTCGTCGGGACTGGGGTAGGCTTCGGGATCGCCCACGTCCAGCGCCTGGAACTTGCTCTGGCTGTTGCGCAGGGTGTCCTCGACGGTGGCGAACTGGAGGATACGCTGGGGTTCGCGTGGCGAAAAACGCAGGCACTGGCCGCCTTCGACGACCGTGCGGCCCAGACCCAGCGCCGCCAGACACACGCCGTCCTCCTGGCGCATGGAGTTGGTGGCGTAATGGTTGGTGGAATGGGCTACACCCGCGAAGCTGGGATAGACGTGATCCTCATGCTGCCGGCCGACGATACGCTGGATGACGATGGCCATCTTCTCCTCTTCGACCCGGTTGGACGTGGCCGCCAGGTATGACTTGGCGCCCTGGTAGAACGTCGACGCATAGACGAGCTTGATGGCGTCGCAGAGCTGGTCGAGCCGCATCCCCAGATCGTCGTGGTTGTTGGGGATCATATAGGTACGATAGACGCCGGCGAAGGGCTGGTGCTGGGCGTCTTCGAGCAGGCTGGACGAGCGCACCGCCAAGGGGTAGCGCACTTCCTGCAGAAAAGCCCGCAGATCGTCGTAGATGGCCGGCGGCAGTTTGGCCTCGAGAAAGGCGGCGGCGATCGCGTCGTCGTCGGCCGAGCCCAAGGCCAGGTCGCGCAGTCCGGACGTATCCATGAATTCATCGAAGACGTCCGTGGCCACCACTGCCGTCGAAGGCACCATGATGTCCACGTCGGGGAACTGATCCCGCACGTCGTGACGGTTGAGCACCTTGTTCATGAAGGCCAGTCCCCGCGCCTTGCCGCCCAGGGCCCCCGTCCCGATACGCGTGAAACCGGTATCCGCATCGAAGTCCTGCAGCGAGAAATCGGTAATGATGCCCAGTCGCGACTGCTCCCGATGCCAGGTGAACGTGTCGACCATGTACTGGCACAGCTGCTCGGTCGAATCGAATTCGCTCGCGTGCAGGGGCTTGATCATGTTGGCCAGCCCGAAGCGGGTGCGCGCGCGAAACCAGTTGGAGAAGTGATCATGCTCGGCGTGATAGGCGATCGATTCCTCGGGCACCCGCTTGATCTCGCGGATCATGGCGCGCGTGTTATGGGCGCGCCCCACCTCGGTGCCGTCGGGCAGGCGGAAGATGAAATCACCGAAACCGAAGTGCGCGCGCATGAAGCCGCGCAGGTCGTTCAGCAGGCTCGGCGACTTCTTGTCGATGAAAAACGCGTCCTCGGCCTGGGCCTTTGCCCGGTTCTTGATCTCCGACGACTGGACCACGATCGGCAGGGTCTGATCATCGCGTCTGAGCCGCCTGACGAACTCCACGCCCGCATCGGCCTTGACCTCGCCGCCCCAGGGGAAGCGCGCGTCGGTGATGACGCCCAACACGTACGTGCGGTACTTGTCGTAGTAGGCCCAGGCTTCCTCGAAGCAGGTTGCGAAGAGGATCTTGGGCCGCGCGCGCATGCGCAACAGCTTCTGGGAGAGGTTTACGCTGTCGGCCATCAGACCCTGGGTCTGGCGCATCACCTCCCGATAGATGATTGGCAGATAGGCCGAGTAGAAGCGGATCGAATCTTCGACCAGGATGATGCAACGCACGTCGCTGTAGCGTGTATCCTCCGCCACGTTCCAACGGTCCTCGACGCACTTGATGATGGCCAGAAGCAACCGAACGTCTCCGGTCCACACGAAGCAGAGGTCGATGGGGCTGTCGATCCCTTCGTTGACGAATTCCAGTTCGCGCGCGTTGTAGCCCAGGACCACCACCGGCAGATCCTTGTCGATCCGCTTGGCGTCGCGCGCGAGATCGTAGGCGCCCATCTCGCCGATGCGGGTCATGGTCAGGACCAGATCGAATTCGTGCTCGTGGATCTGCGCGAGGGCTTCCTCGCCGGAGGTGGCCCGGGTGATGTGGGGCGAAGAGCTGAGATTCAGTTCACGGTACTCGCTCAGCAGCAGCTCGGTGAGACGTCCGCCTTCTTCCAGGGTGAAGGCGTCGTAGAGACTGGCGACCAGCAACACGTTGCTGACACGACGCTTGATCAGCTGTTCAAAACCGTGACCGTCCTCCTGGCCCATGTCTTTCAGGTCGGGCCAGATGCGATCCAGGTCGTCCTGCCAATCGTTTCGCTCCATCATCGATCCTCCAGTCCACGCCGTTGTTTTGTCTGGATAGGTTATAGCATGGGTACGTTTCGCGATGACAGCCATAAAGAAACGGGCCGACCCGTGGGCCGACCCGATTCATTGCGAAACCGTAACGTCTAGGCTTCGAACTCCACGCCCTGGGCCAGGTGGACTTCCCCGCCCCAGTTGATGGTGTTGGTCTGGCGACGCATGTACCCCTTCCAGGAGTCGGAACCGGACTCGCGTCCGCCGCCGGTCTCCTTCTCGCCGCCGAAGGCCCCGCCGATCTCGGCGCCCGAGGTGCCGATGTTGATGTTGGCGATGCCGCAGTCGCTGCCCTTGTAGCTCAGGAAGCGCTCACCTTCGGCCACGCTGTCGGTATAGATGCCCGACGAGAGGCCCTGGGGCACGTCGTTGTGCAGGGCCATGGCCTGGTCGATGGTCTTGTACTTCATGACGTAGAGGATCGGCGCGAAGGTCTCGGTCTGCACGATCTCGGCGCTGTTGTCGATCTCCACGATCGTTGGCTGCACGAAGGTGCGGGCGCCGAACGGCTTCAGGACCTTGCCGCCACAGACGATCTTGCCGCCCTGCTTCTTCACGGCCTTGAGCGCGTTCTCGTAGTCCGCCACGGCGGTCTCGTCGATCAACGGTCCCATGAGCGTCTTGGGATCCAGGGGGTCGCCGATCTTAACCTTCTTGTAGTTGGCCACGAGCTTCTTGAGGAATTTTGCATAGACCGACTCGTGAATGATCAGGCGCCGCGTCGAGGTACACCGCTGGCCGGCGGTGCCCACCGCGCCGAAGAACGAGCTGGCCAGCGCGCCGGTCAGATCGGCCTTCTCGCTGATGATCAGGGCGTTGTTGCCGCCCAGTTCGAGGATGGTGCGGCCCAGCCGCGCACCGACGACGCCGCCGATGCGCTGGCCCATGCGGGTGCTGCCGGTGGCGGAGATCAGCGGGATGCGGTGATCGCCGACGAGCTTCTCGCCGATGACCGAGCCGCGACCGACGATCACGCACGACACGCCCTGGGGCACCTTGTTCGCCTTGAAGACCTCGTTGGCGATGTTCTGGCAGGCGATGGCCGTCAGGGGCGTCTTGCTCGACGGCTTCCAGATGGCAGCGTCGCCGCACACCCACGCCAGGGCGGTGTTCCAGGCCCACACGGCCACGGGGAAGTTGAAGGCTGAGATCACGCCGATGGTGCCCAGCGGGTGCCACTGTTCCATCATACGGTGCTTGGGCCGTTCGCTCTGCAGGGTCGGACCCGACAGCATGCGGCTCTGGCCGACGGCGTAGTCGCAGATGTCGATCATCTCCTGCACTTCGCCCAGGCCCTCGGTGTAGATCTTGCCCATTTCCAGGGAAACCAGGGCGCCGAGAACGTCCTTCTTCGCGCGCAGGGCTTCGCCGAGCTGACGCACGATCTCGCCACGCTGGGGGGCCGGCACTTCGCGCCACGCGACGAAGGCCTTCTGGGATTTCTTGACCATGCGCTCGTAGTCCTTGGCGCTGGCCTGTTCCACCTTGGCGAGCAGCTCGCCGTTGGTGGGATTGTAGACGTTGAGGTAGTCGCCGCTGGTGGCATACCAGTCGCCGCCCAGGTTGGCGCCCTTCATGGTCTTGGTCAGGCCCAGGGCCTTGAAGATCTTCGCCTTGGTCATCTTGGCCATCACTTCTCTCCTCCGAACGGTCGTCCATGTTCAAGCCACGGCTTCATGATCAAGCCCGGGGCCGTTGCTCGTCGCGACAGCATGATGCGCATGCGGATCGCGATCGGCAAGTGATCTATTGCAAATACTCGGCCAGGTGCGCGAACGCGGGCGTCAACTCGCCCTTGTGCACGATGACCGCCTTCTTCAGGTGGAACGGCAGGTCCAGGGCCTCGAAGTCGGCGGTCCAGTCGGCCCTGCCCAGGTCCCCCACCATGTCGCGCAGCACGGTCGAGAAATGCTCGGACGCGGCCGCGGGCAGCTCGCACGGCAGGTTGTCGACGGCCATGATCACGATGCCCTCGCCCTCGACACCGTCGACCGCTTCGCCGGTCTTCGGATCGTAGAGGTAATTGGGCGTGTCGGAATAGGTGGCCTTGAGGCTCAGCTCCACGCTGCCCTCGATGTCGATGCTGATGTCGCCGATCACCTGCAGACGCGGTGCGCCGCCGTCGCGGAACTGCTCGGCCGTCCAGGCCTTGGTGACCACGCGCGGGTAACGCTCGGTCCAGAAGATGGTGTTCATCAGCAAATCCATGTGAGGCAGATGGTCTTCGAAACGGCTCTCGTACTTCTCGGGGTTGTCGTAATAGTCCTGCAGCTCGAAGGCGTGGGTACCCTTGGGCCGCACCATGTCCTTCTCCTCGAAGATGCAGAGGGCCAAGGGCATCTTGTCCGACACCTGGGCCGCGTTGGGCAGATCATCAACCGCCACGCGCGCCACCGGCAACCATTCCAGTACGTGCAGGGCGCCGCGGCTCACGTTGCCATACCCGGCCATGCCGATCACGATCGGTCCGGTCCCGATAAAGGGGCCTTCATGCCAGAGGCGGTCGCCGATGGTCCGGATGTGATGTTCGGCGTCGGCCAGGTCCTTGTACTCGTAGGCGGACTTCACTTCGCTCAGCGGGTTGGCGATGCCCTTGGCCGCCAGCCGCAGGCCGAGCGCGCGCAGCGAGTCGATCATGCCGGCGTAACCCGCGTGGAGGCTGAAGAAGATCAGGCGCCGGCCGTCGTCGTCGGCGATGCACTCGTAGTCCAACAGTGTACAGCCCTGCTCCATGTAGGTCTTCAGCAGGGGCATGTTGTAGGGCTGGCCCTTGATGGTATGCGAGAAGTTCATGTAGACCGTTCCCGGCCGGTACAGCTCGGGCGGAATCTCCTTCACGCCGATCAGGATGTCGGCCTCCAGCGCACTTTCGGAGACCGCGAGTCCCACGTCACGGTACATATCGTCCGTGAAGACACGGATGGGCGACGGCTGAACGATGAGCTCATGCCCATACTCGCTCTGGACATAGGCGGCATCGGCGGGCGTCAGGGGAACGCGGCGCTCCCACTTGTTCTTGTCTTCGCGGCGAATACCGATGGTCGTCATGTGGGCCTCCCGATCGCGGGGCGGAGGGGGTGGAAGATACCAATGCCGATTGAACGGCCTAAGCTAGACGGGGCATAGGAGGGAGTCAAGTCGGTCGGTCAGGGCTGGGTCAGTCGCTGGATGACGGCGTAGGCCAGAGGCAGGACAATACCCAGTCCCATGAGTACGCCGCCACGACCGGACAGGCCTCTGCGTCCCTTGACCAGGAAGATGCCCGTCAGGGCCAGCACGATCATCACGCCCGCATAGGCGTCGGCGATGCCGGTCCAGGGCGCGCGCCCCTTGTTCACGTGCATGAAGTTCACGTCGAAGAAGAACGGCCGCTTGGCGTGGCCCAGTCGGGTCACCTCGCCGGTGACGAGGTTCACGTCGATGGTGCCGTCGTCGACAAAGACCTGGAAAAGCTCGCGACCCGCACGCCAGGTCTCCTTGACGGGCTCGTCGAGGGCCAGACGCTCGAGGACCACCGGTGCCAGGGCGTCGGTCTCCCCGACGCCCGTCGGCTCGATGGTCCAGGTCTGCGTATAGGCGGTGTGATTCGGGTCCCAGTGATGGATATGATTCACCGCGATGCCGCTGATCGCGTACACCAGGGTCAGACCCACGGCGAAGAAGCCCAGCTCGCGATGGAGCCAGCGACAGACTTTGCGAAAAGTACTCATCCGTTTACGACTCGCCCACTATTTCCAGTTGACGAGCGCACCGGTCCCGCTCACCTGCATTAAGGTCGTGCACTTGACCTCGGGTTCGCCCTTCTTGGTAGAGTCGCACTTCTCCTCGACCTTGTTGACCGTGAAGACACCCTCGACCTGAACATGCTCGCCGATGATCTCCTTGGGAAAGACGATCACGCCGTCCTTCACCTTCACGCGCATGGTCTCTTCTTCCTTGTCCGACGCCAGGGTCACCCAGCAGCCGCGGTGCGAGCAGACGCCTACGGCCGTACCCTCGACGCGGACGACCTTGCCCGAGTAGGTGCCGGGGTCGGCGAGGATGGTGCTGATCTTGGTGAAGTCGCCTTCGCTGACGCCCTTGCCGTAGACCTTTTCCTTGGCCAGGGCGGTACCGGCCAGCAACAGGGACAGCAGGGCGATCGTCATCATAATGCGGCGCATGTTTTCGTCTCCCTCGAGAAATCGGTTTGTGTTTCAACAGTGGCAAAGATGCTTCAGGCCGGGTCGACGGGCAAGAAGAACCATGAAATCGACCGGGAGTTCCCGGGAAATCAACCGGCGAGCAGGTATTTCATGGTTTCGGGCAGGGCATTGCGCCAGTTTGTCCAGTTGTGTCCCACGTTGCGGGTCAGACAGCGATGATCATACCCCCCCGCGACCAGGGCTTCACAGAGACGCTCGTGGCTGGGCAACAACCATTCCAGGGTGCCGCAATCCAGGTGCCAGCGTAGGTCGTGTCCTGCCCCGTCCCGCAGTCGCCCGAGCAACCATTCGCTGCCGGTGAAGGGGTCGATGGGCTCATCGCCGGGGCCCATCGGAAAAGTCCCCGACAAGGAGCCCACCGCCGCGAAAACACCGGGGTGATCCAGGGCCGTGTGAGCGGCGGCCAGGGCGCCCAGACTGGCGCCGAGCAGGAGCCGCTCGTCCGTTGCGACCAGCACGTCGTCCAGGTACGGCAGCACGTCGTCTATCACGTAGGCCGCGTGGGCCGGGTTGAAGGCGTACTCGACCGTCCGCCGCGCGGGCTGCAGGAAGACCAGATGGACCGGCGGTATCTCTCCCGCCGCCTGCAGGGCGTCGGACAGGGCGCCGCAACGACCGTGATGCCAGAAGCCCTTGCCGTCGTGGATCAGCAGCACCGGTGCCGGCGTGTCGGCACCCGCGGGCGAATAGGTGTAGATGCGGCGGCCCGAACCGAAATGACGCGAGTCGAGACGATGGCCGCGAAGGCGATGCACGGAGCGTACCGAGGCCGCGGGCACCCGCACATGGTCGCGCCAGCGCGGACCGGTAATACGGCAGGCATAGTCCCACCAGGGATTTCCCGCGGACACGCCGCCGGGGTCGGGGCGCGGCTGCCCGTCGGCATCGAGCCAGGCGTACTCGAACCAGGCGTCGTCGGGCAGATCGAAAGGCGCGAGGTCGGCCACCGGCAGGGGGCGCTGCGTCCAGCCGTGCATATCGCTCATGAAATGCGTCGCCCAGGACGGGATCCTTAAGTTCACTTCCATCGTCGTCGCGCTTCCTCTATGATACCGACCATGTCGAAACCGGCCTTTGATCCCTATCCGTCCGACCTGGAGACCTGCCGTCGCTGTTCGCGGCTCGTGCACTGGCGCGAGCGGGTGGCTCGCGACAAGCGTCGTGCGTACATGGACTGGGATTACTGGGGCAAGCCCTTGCCCGGCTTCGGCGATCCCCGGGCACGCATCTGCCTGGTTGGCCTGGCACCCGGCGCCCACGGCGCCAACCGGACAGGCCGCATGTTCACCGGCGACGCCAGCGGCGCCTTCCTCTTTCCCGCCCTACACCGTTGCGGTTTCACCGACCGGCCGACGACCGAGCGACGCGACGACGGGCTCGCGATGAGCGGACTGTGGATCACGTCGGCCCTGCGCTGCGTGCCGCCGCAGAACATGCCGCTGAGCAACGAGATCCGCACTTGCCGCTCGTGGCTCGCCCACGACCTGGACGCCCTGGACGATCTGGCTGTGGTCATCGGCATGGGCAAGATCGGACACGACGCCTATCTCGACCTGCTGGCCAATCGCGGCCAGCCCATCGTCAAGATCCGCTACAAATTCACCCACGGCGCAACATACGAGATGCCCGACGGCACCATCCTGCTGGACACCTACCACGTGAGCCTGCGCAACACCAACGCGAAGCTGCTGACGCCGGACATGCTGGACGCGGTCCTCCTGAAGGCCCGCGAACTGGCGGCCCTGCCACCGCCCTGATCAGGACTTCAGATCGCGTCCGGTCTTATTTCTTGAGCGTCTCGACCTTGCCGTCGAGCCGGCCGCTGTCGTCGATAATCTCCAGGGAGCGTTTTACGTAGTCGCTCACGCTGGCGCCATTGTCGGTGGGATACATGGAGAACTCGAGCAGGACCGTTGTCTCGCTCCTTATTTAAGCAGGACCACGGGCCGGGTGTCGCGCCGACCGGCGGCTCGCAAGTCGATCACGTAGGGGCCGCTGGGCAGGACCCGGCCGTTGTCGTCGCGACCGTCCCATACCTGCTCGTGGTCGCCGGCCGGCAAGGGGCCGTCGTACAGCAACCGCACGCAGGCACCGCGGACGTCGTGAACGGACAGCCGCACATGTTGCTCCCGTTGCAGGTCGAAGCTGATCGTCGTGCGGGGGTTGAACGGATTCGGACGCACCGCATCGATACGCAGGGTCCGCGGCGGATCACCCACCGCCGTGACGTTCAGCCCGTCCAGAGCCGCGAAAGCGTTTACCTTCACGCCCAGCGGCTGGTCGAAGACAATGACGTCGCCGGTATCCACGAGCCGCTGCAACACCTGGTCGGGTGTAAAATCGGGCCGGACCGACATGATCAGGCCGCAGACGCCGGCCACCAGCGGGCAGGCCATCGAAGTGCCGTCGCAGTTCATGTACGGGTTCACACCGTCCCAGCCATAGCTCAACATGAACATAAATCCCGTGAGGAAATCCCAGTCGTAGTTGCTCTGCACGGTGGACCAGATCTGCTGTCCCGGCGCGGCCACGTCAACCCACGCGCCATAGGTGGAAAAGGACGCGCGCTGGTTGAGGTTATCGGTGGCACCCACCGAGATGACCCCGTCGAGGGCGGCTGGATACATCTGCGTCGCGTCGTTGTTGTTGCCCGCGGCGGCCACGCAAACCACGCCCGCGCTCGCCGCGTCGTCCACCAGCGCCTGCATGAAGCCGAAGTCAGCCAGCGAACCACCGAAGCTCATGGAGATCACCGAGGCCCCGTTGGCCACGGCGTACTGTATCCCTTCGGTCAGACCTTCGGTGGTGATATAGCCGTCGCTGTCGTTCATCTTGAGGCCCATGAGCCGGCAACCCCAGCCTGCTCCCGCCACACCGGTCGCGTTGTCGGTGGCCGCCGCGGCGATGCCGGCGCAATGGGTGCCGTGGAAGCCCACGTCGATGCCTGATTCCAGATAGACTTCCGGTCGCGGATCGTTGTCGTCGTTGCCCACGTCCCACCCGTACCGGTCGTCGATCCAGCCGTTGCCATCGTCGTCGATACCGTTGTCCGGCGTCTCGCCGGGATTGGTCCACATGGCGGCCTGCAGGTCGGGATGACTCCAGTCCACACCGGTATCCAGGACGGCGATGACGACGCCGGGATCGCCCAGGGCCACGTCCCAGGCCTCGGGCAGATCGATATCCGCATCGCCGGCGTGCTGGATGTGCCACTGGGTCGACACCATGGGATCGTTGGGCAGACTGCACAGATGTAACTCGTAGTTGGGCGACACTGCTCGCACGGATCCGGCCCCGGTCAGTTCATGCGCCGCCACCAGGGGATCGAAATCGAGACGGTGGCTGAGCAGCCTGAAGATCGTCGCGGCGCCCCGGTCGCTTGTTGGCGACACCGGGACCGCCCTGTCCAGACCGTGTCGCGACAACCAGGCCGCGAGCCGGGTGTCGGTCGTGACCAGCGCGCCGGCGCCGTCGCGGGACGGGGACGCGCCCGCGTCGAACATGACCAGGATCTCGCCGGGGCGGTAGGCGGCCGGCTCGCCGCCGGCCTGGGCGCACACGGCACAAATCAACATGAGGACGAGGATGCAGTATCGTGGATGGCGCGACATGGGAACCCCCTATTGATCTTTGAAGAACGCCTGAATACGACGCTGGCGGGTCGGCGCATGATCATTATTCGAGCGTCGGGAGTATAGCACGAGGCATTTGCGATGTCCCCTCTTATTCTCCAACTGCCCCTGCCAGGATGACACACCACCGCTCCTGCTGCTGGGCAGGATTAGCCCAGGAACCGACCTCCTTGTCTGTTTTTTTCAGCTTACCAAGCCGAATTCTACCAGGCGCTCGGGTGGTTGCCCATCTTCTCCGTTCTCCGTGGGGTCAATTTCTCGATTCCGGGCTGGGTCAAGCCTGTATCTGCAGTGTTTCTCGTCAGATCTTGGGGGAATCTGATTTTCGGCGGGGCTGGAAATCACCTCGAACTACCGGGTTAGTCGCAGCGCAAATGCCTCAGCACAGGCCTATGCGCCATCAACCAACTCGGACCAGACGTCGGCCACGCGGCGATAGACGGCGGTCCAGGTGAAGTCGTCGAGGGCGCCGGGCAACACGCGCCGGGGGTCCCCCAGTTCCGGTCGGTCGAGTGCGTGCGCCAGGGCGTCGGTCAGCTTCGCCGTGAAGACGGGCAAGTCGTCGGGATCGGGGACGTCGGCCCCCACCAACCGCGGGGTCTCGATCAGGTCCATGGCCGCACCGAAGGGCGTCGCCAACTGGTCGACCACGCCGGGCAGATCGGTGGCGACGAGCCGGCAGCCGCAGGCCAGGGCCTCGGCCAATATCAGGGGCACGCCTTCATAGAAGGACGGCAGTACACAGACCGCACAACGGTTCATCAGGTCGGCCAGATCGGCCTGCCCCAGAGCCCCGTGCAGTACCACACGCGGCGCCATGGTCTCCATGCGGGCGCGAAGGACGTCGGACTCGTCACCGGCACCGCTACCCGCGATGTGTAGGACGAGGCCAGGGCGATGCCGCGCAATCTCATCCACGGCCTCAAGCAATTGAGGCAATCCCTTGGAATTACTATATTTGCCTACATATAGCACCTGATTGATGCGATCCGTGCTTCCCCATGTCGAGAAGATATCTTCCCGGTAACCGGCCCCCACATGAAAAATGCGCTCCCGGGGCAGATCCAGCTCACGTCGCACCCATTCGGCATGGCCCGCGTGCAGGACGGCGATCGCGTCGTTGCGCCGACACCCGTCACGAACTTCTGCGGCCAGGTGGGGACAGAGCTGCATCTGGCGCAGCCCCGTGGCGTGACAATGACCGACCACGGGAATGTCGGGCGCCACATCCTTCAACAGGGCGCCGACGAGCCACAGGTGGGAGGCGTGTATCACGTCGGGGCGGAAATCCGCGATCCCGTCCGCTAGATGCGCGCGCCACGCCCCTCGATACCGCTCCAGAACCGTGTCCGTCATGGCCGAAAAGACCGTACTGCGATAAGGCATGACATCGCTCATGCCCGGCACCGGGAAGGGCAGCGCGTCGGTCTCGAAATACAGGGGGTGTACGTGCGCGTCGTCTAGTCCGGCCACGGCGAAGCTCGCGCCCGCGGGCACACCGACCACGGCACGCTGGGTCACACCCGCGGTGGCGGCGCAACGCGTCAAGGCGTCGAGAGTGACGCCGCTGCCGGTCAGGCCCGGTCGCTGGGTGAGGATATGTAAAACCCGCAAGGCTGCCCCTTCGCCGAGGTGTAGACGCCATCGTCGAGTCGCCGTAACATACCCGCGCCAACGGGTACTGCGCCACTCCAATCAATCAAGCTCTGGTGGTGACGCGGTCGGGGGTGTGCTATTGATGACCGGCTGTTTATAGTCGATCATATGGAGGTGACATGGCTCCCACGAGCCTCAAGGACAAACTCACTTCACCGTTCGTGACCCGACGCCTGCCGCCGGCGGCGGGGCGACGCGTTCTGCTCACGTTCGACGACGGCCCCACCCCCGGCGTGACCGAGGGCGTCCTCGCGCGCCTGGCGGACCACGGTGCACAAGCGGCTTTCTTCGTGATCGGCCGCCGCGTCGCCGGACGCGAGGACCTCATGCGCGAAACAACGGCCCGCGGACACGCCGTCTGCAACCACTCGATGACCCATAACGACGCGCGTCTGCCTTCGCCGACGGCCTATCATCGCGACATCCGCCTGGCCCACGACGAAATCACCCGGGCCATCGGCACCCCCCCGCCCCTCTTCCGCGCACCGGCGGGTCGACTGCACCCCGCGAGCCTCGTCTCGCCGCTGCTGCTGGGCATGCGGCACGTGCTGTGGAGCCTGGACAGCCTGGACTGGCACTGCCGCGACGACGACGCGGGTCGCGAGACGGCCCGACGGATCCTGGCCACGGTCGCGGACGGCGACATCATCCTGCTGCACGACTACCACACCTACATCCACGCCCTGCTGGACGACCTGCTGCCTGGTCTGCTGGAGCGCGGTTTCGTGCTCGACAGCGGCTTGCCGCACCTCGGCGTCGCGGAAGGATCCGCATCATGACGCCGATCTCGATCGTCGTACTCACTTACCAGCGCCGGGATTCGATCCTCGCGCTGCTCGCCCAGTTGACAACCGTGCAGGACGACACCCTCGACGTCATCGTGGTGGACAACGGCAGCGACGACGGCACCGCCGACGCCATAGCCGCGAAGCACCCCGGCGTGACACTCATCACCCTGCCGACCAACCGGGGCGTCGGCGCCCGCAACGAAGGTTTATCCCGCGCGAACGGCGACATCATCGTCACCCTCGACGACGACATGCTCGGCCTGGACGGCTCCGACCTGAAACGACTCCGCGAGATCTTCGCGTCCCGCCCACGCCTCGGCGCCCTGAACTTCAAGATCACCTGGCCCCGCAGCGACATCGTTCGCGACTGGGTGCACCATCGCCCCCCCACGGACGCCAACGGCACCTTCGACACCTACGAGATCACCGAAGGCGCCGTGGCCTACCGGGCAGCGGCTCTCCGGGACACCGGTCCCTACCGCGAGGACTTCTTCATCAGCCACGAGGGGATCGAGCTGGCCTATCGCCTGCTGGGCAACGGCTGGGACGTGGCCTACGACGGCACGGTCGCCATCGAGCACCATCATGCCGCCGGCGGACGCGTCAACTGGCGACGTTATTATTACGATACCCGTAACCTGTTCTGGGTCGCCGTACTGCACCAGCCCGCCCGATACGCTGTGGGCTATCTGGGCCGCGGCCTGTCCGCCATGGCGTTCTACGCCCTGCGGGACGGTTTCATGGGGATCTGGTTCGAGGCGGTGCGCGACGGACTGCGGGGCCTGTCGGCCCTCAAGCGTGAGCGCCATGTCTGGAACAAGCGGACACGAATGGCCGTAGCGTCCGCCGACGCGGCACGTCCCGGGTTGCTCTACCTGATCCGAAAGCGCCTACGGCAAAAGGACTTCAGTTTGGATTGACATGACCGAATGTGAGACTGAACCGATATTGAACTCGCACTAGACCGGAGCATGGAATCACATGTACCGGCAAATTCGAGGCGGCTGCAGTAGATGAGTGAACATCACGGCAATCCCGATCTCTCGGTCATCGTGCCGGTGCGCAATGAATCGCGCCATATCCGGGACGTACTCGAGCAATTGCTCGCCCAGTCCCTGGATCAGGCACACTTCGAGATCATCGTGGTCGACGGCATGAGTACCGACGACACGCGCGAGATCGTGCTGTCGATGGCCGAAACCCACCCGCTGATCCGACTGATCGAGAACCCGGCCGGACTGTCGGGATGCGCGCGAAACCTGGGCGTCGAAGCCGCCCGGGCGACGTACGTGTTGTTCGTGGACGGCCACTGCCGCATCTGCAGTCCCGACATGCTGGCCAGCGTCCTGAAGGCCTTCCAGGACGGCGCGCTCTGCGTGTCGCGACCCCAGCCCCTGATCCGCGAGGACGTCTACAACTTCCAGGCCGCCGCGGCCGCGGCCCGCACCTCCTGGCTCGGGCATCACACCGGTTCGCAGATCTACACGGCCGACGACCATCTCTGCTCTCCCTTGAGCGCCGGTTGCGGATACAAGCGGGATCTCTACCGCGAAATGGGCGGTATCGACGAATCCTTCGACGCCGGCGAGGATCTGGAATTCAACCTGCGTGTCCACCAACGCGGCATCTACGCCCACCACAGCCGCGACTTCGAGGTGGGCTATTTTTCCCGCGGCTCGAGCCGGGCCCTGTTCCGGCAACTCTACCGCTACGGCAGTGGACGGGCCCGCATGGCGCGTAAGCACCCACGGCAGTTCTCACCCCTGTCGACGGCCCTGATGCTGCTGGTCCTGTGGATTCTGCTGATGCCGCTGGCCATCCCCTTCTGGGGACCCGCTCTCAGGTTGTGGGGGGCGCCCACTCTCCTGTACGCCGTCGGTATCACCAGTCTGTCCGCCTGGCTGGCCCTACGTCAGAACGTGAGCTGGCCCTTGACCGTGAGCGCCTTTCTGGCCTCCCACTTCGGCGCGGGACTCGGCTACCTGTCCGGACTGGTGGGCGGTCCACGCTGGAGCCATTCTCCCCAGAGTGTCCCGGGCACCGGTGACGAGACCGTGGGGCCGGATTCCTACAAGGCCTGACCAAGCCCCCACCAATCTGCTGATATCCCCTTCCGGCCGGCTGCGGACTCCCGCGACTCCGTCCTGCGCGTGAATGATCCGTCCTTCCCGGCGCCGGATTTCGAGGGTGTCAAAAAGCGGATTTCCAGCCGGTTTTGCGGTGATTTGGCGCCGAATGATCTTGTGCCGTTTAACGAGACCTGATACATTTGTACGGTTGGGCGATAAAAGCCCACGTGTCATACATGCCAGGTTCTGCCTCCGGTTCCCAATGGTCCCGCGTCAGCCCCGGCGAAGCAAAGGATGAGTTTCAGTGAAGATCTATGTTGGCAACCTCAATTTCCGTTCGACCGAAGACGAGATCCGTAACCTCTTCGGTCAGTATGGCCAGGTCGACGACGTCGCTCTGATCACCGACCGCGACACCGGCCGCCCCCGCGGCTTCGGTTTCGTGGAGATGCCCGAAGACGACTCCGCCCGCAAGGCCATCGAGGAAATGAACGGCAAGGAAGTCGACGGCCGCGCGCTGACGGTCAACGAGGCCCGCCCCCGCGAGCCCCGTCGTCCCCGCCCCGCCTGGTAGCAGACGCGAGCTTTTAAGTTCGGCGCCTCCCGCCTCCATAGGGCGGGGGGCGTTTTTCTTTGTGCGTTATTCTTTGTTGAGCAACCATAATCCCACCGCATGCGTATTCCTGCCGTCCCCGGCCCGAGCCTTATCTCCGACATCACCCGGAGGCTGACGAATGCGAAAAATCATCTTGCTGATCACGGCCCTGTGCCTGTCGCTCACCTTGACCGGACCGTCCCTGGCCGGTTCGCTGGATATCCCCGTCAGGGGCGCCGGTCTGAGCATCGGCAATTCACGGACCTTCACCGGCCTGGGCGTCTCCAGTGCCGTGGCCGGCGTCGAGACTCTGCAGGGCGCGTTGATTACCGGGGCCTACTTGAAAGCACATTATGCCCAGGGACTGACAACCGGCGCCTACAACCATGTCGAAGACAGCATGACCGGACTGCAGATCGGCCTCTTCAACCGAACCAAAAACCTGCATGGCGTGCAGATAGGACTGTTGAACTACGCGGGCAACAACCCGTCGGGGCTCAAGTGGCTACCGGGTGTCAACGCTCACTTCTAGTTTGTTATTGATTGTGGGGCCTGGATTCCCTACGTTGAAATCACGCTGAATGCATTGGCGGATGTGCAACATTCATTACATCACCGTTGATTGACAGCGCGTCTCCTCAAGTGACACGTCAGCGGCGGGAGGGCTTCGGCTCTCCCGTCATTTTT
Organism: uncultured Fibrobacteraceae bacterium; assembly: GCA_964476155.1. GTDB lineage: Bacteria > Krumholzibacteriota > Krumholzibacteriia > LZORAL124-64-63 > LZORAL124-64-63 > JAHIYU01. Next base: position 2,886 of record CAYYYS010000021.1, on the reverse strand, counting down.
TTTGCTCCCAATCCTCTACTATCCTCTTCCCGCCCATCGCGTTATGAAGTGATGGGAAATTGACACCCATCAACAACCCTACATTGCGAAGCTATATATTCATTATCAGTCAGCTTTTTTCACTTCAGGCAGGCTATTTGCTTACCGTTTTGCTATTATGTGCGGTCACATCACCTGGAGGTAGCATGAATAGACGGCAAACGATGATAACGATGTGTGTACTCATCGTCCTGATAACTGGCTTCAACGCGGCCCTGGCCGCCAACAATATTTTCTTCCTGCACCACTCGACGGGGCGCAACCTCATCGACGAGGGCTACGTGCGCAACACCATCGAGGCCTATAACGCGAGTCGCAGCGTCGACGTCGAGTTCTGGGATCACGACTACAACCATATCGGCCTGCGTAATCCGAACGGGCAATACGTCGGGGAAAACTACAGCATCCCCAACGACAACACCGATCCCGACGGCCTACACTATTTGTGGACCACGAGCAACTCCGCCCGTGAAACGATCCTCAACGACCATCAGATCATCGCCTTCAAGAGTTGCTACCCGGCTTCGAACATCATCAGTAGTTCGATGCTGCAGCAGTACAAGGACTGGTACCTGGACATGCGCGACGTTTTCGACGCGCATCCCAACCGGACCTTCGTCGTGATGACACAGCCGCCCAGACATCATCTCCGGACCAATTCGTCGGAGGCCACACGCGCCCGCGCGTTTGCCGACTGGCTGAGCAGTCCCGAGTATCTGGCGGGACACCCGAACGTGCGTTGCTTCGATCTCTTCGACCGCATGGCTCATCCCGACGACGGATCGGGGCAAGCGAACTGCCTGCGCTATGCCTACGAGCGCTCCCACTCCGACGGCGATTCGCACCCCAACACGCTGGCCAACCAGACCGTCGGCCCGGAGTTCACGCAGTTCCTGCTGGACCTCACCGACGAGATCACGCCCAACGCGGCCATGTCGTGGGGCGACGTAAAAACGACCTATCGTTGATTGTTCAGGGAGGCGACGAAAAGGGGCCCGGTGCAAGCCGGGCCCTTCTCTTTGCTAGTCGCGAGTGAGCTTCTTGTAGCGGATGCGATGGGGTTGGTCGGCATCGAGACCCAGACGTTCCCGCCGGTCCTCTTCGTAGCGGCTGTAGTTGCCCTCGAACCAGCGCACCTTGCTCTCCCCCTCGAAAGCCAGGATATGCGTGGCGATCCGGTCCAGGAACCAGCGATCGTGCGATACGACCAGCAGACAGCCCCCGAACTCCAGCAGGGCGTCCTCCAAAGCGCGCAAGGTATCCACATCAAGATCATTGGTGGGCTCGTCAAGGATGATCAGGTTGGCGCCGGACTTGAGCAGCTTGGCCAGGTGGACCCGGTTGCGCTCGCCGCCCGACAGGGTGCCGAGCTTCTTCTGCTGGTCCGCGCCGCGAAAGTTGAAGCCGGAGCAGTAGGCGCGCGAGTTCACCTTGCGTCCACCCAGGTCCAGTTCCTCGGCGCCGCCCGATATTTCCTCCCATACGGTGCGGTCGTCGGAGAGCTCGTCGCGAAGCTGGTCGACGTAGGCCATCTCCACGGTCTCACCGATGCGCAGCTCTCCCCCGTCGGGCTGCTCCGCACCGGTAATGAGCTTCATGAGCGTGGTCTTGCCCGCTCCGTTGGGACCGATCACGCCCACGATGCCGCCACGCGGCAGGGCGAAGTCCAGGTTTTCGAAGAGGAGCGTCTCGCCGTAGCCCTTTTGCAGGCCGGCGGCCTCGACCACCAGTTCGCCCAGGCGCGGGCCGGGCGGTAGGGCGATCTGGGCGGCGCGTTGTCTGAGTTCGCGCTCCTGGGCGACAAGCTCATCGTAACGGCCGAGGCGCGCCTTGCTCTTCTTGTGGCGGGCCTTGGGAGCGGTGCGAACCCATTCGAGTTCGCGCTCGAGCGTCTTGAGACGCGACTGGTCCTGCTTCTTTTCATCGCGGAGCTTGGCCTGCTTCTGTTCGAGCCATGACGAGTAGTTGCCTTCCCAGGGGATGCCCTGGCCGCGGTCCAGTTCGAGCACCCAGCCGGTGACGTTGTCGAGGAAGTACCGGTCGTGCGTGACGATGACGACGGTGCCTTCGTATTCACGCAGATGTCGTTCCAGCCAGGCGACACTCTCGGCGTCGAGGTGGTTGGTGGGCTCGTCCAGGAGCAGGAGGTCGGGTTTCTTCAGCAACAGTTGGCAGAGAGCCACGCGGCGCACCTCGCCGCCGGACAGGGTGTCGACGGTCGCGTCGCCCGGCGGACAGCGCAGGGCCTCCATGGCGATCTCCAGGTGGCGATCCAGCTCCCAACCGTCATGAGCGTCGATCACGGTCTGCAGATCGCCCATCTCGGCCATCAGCCGGGTCATTTCGTCGTCGTCGATATCCGGCTCGCACATCTTCATGCTGATCGCGTTGAAGCGGTCGATCTTGCCCTTGAGTTCGGCGACCCCTTCCTCGACATTGCCGCGAACATCCTTGGTCGGGTCGAGGACCGGTTCCTGGGGCAGGAAGCCCACGGTGACGCCCTCGGACGGGAAGGCTTCGCCGATGAAGTCATCGTCCAGACCGGCCATGATGCGCAGGAGCGAACTCTTGCCCGCGCCGTTGAGACCGATGACACCGATCTTGGCGCCGGGGAAGAACGACAGCCAGAGTCCGCTGAGGATCTCACGGTTCGGGGGGACGATCTTCTTGAGACCGACCATGGTGTAGACATATTGCTGGGCCATGCGGGCGTCCTTTCGGGGGATTGAACAACGCCCTACATCCTAGCAGAACGTTCCGGATCGGCCAGCCCGGGAATCCAGGGGGGCAAGGATAACACCTATGAGGACTCCCCCTGTCAAGAGGGCGTTTCCGTCCATCTCCGGC
>CAYYYS010000020.1:0-46728 GCA_964476155.1 uncultured Fibrobacteraceae bacterium | reverse complement strand
CCACTCCTATCGCCTCGGATGTGTCTTGTGGAGTCTGTGTACCTAGATCTTGCCGTCGAGTGCAAGATTGGCAAGCTGATCCGCCAGCTTGTTCTTCTCACGCCGCACATGCCTGATAACCACCTTGTCCAACGACCGCATGAGGCTCACGATCTGACGGTAGAAGGGCATCAGATCCTGGCTCTTGACCCGGTACTGACCGGTGAGTTGGCGTGCCACGAGTTCGCTGTCCATGTGGACGATGGCGTGCTTGACGCCCCAGGCCCGCGCGAAGCCCAGAGCTTTGAGAACGGCCTGGTACTCGGCGACGTTGTTGGTGGCCTTGCCGATGGTCTCGGCGTGGCCGCAGAGGATCTCGCCGCCCTGTTGGCCAAAGACACAGCCGATGGATGCGGGACCCGGATTCCCGCGACTGGCGCCGTCGGTCCAGATCTCCAGTATCTGGTCGCCGCGCTTGGGCAGCGGGCTCTGGCCGAGGCTCTTGGCCGGGGTCAGCTCCAGCATCTCATCGCCCAGGGCGTTGGGCTTGGCCGATTTCGGAGCTGGCGACTTGTCCCCGTCCCCCAGGGTGAGATCGCGACGCCACTGCTTGAGCTGTTTCTTGAGGTCCCCCGGCGTGAAACCGCATTCACGAGCCAGGGAACGCAGGTTGCCGCTCTTCTCCAGAGCCTTGAGGAGATCTTCCAACGTGGCGGGTTGCTGAAGGTCCGACATGGCGTTCGCCCTCCAGGGCGGGTGGGGCCGGATAAACAGAAAGGGTGCCGGGCACCATGTCGTCGAATCGAAGAATCATCAGCCGGGAGAAGGGTGGTGGGCGATACTGGACTTGAACCAGTGACCTCTCGCGTGTGAGGCGAGCGCTCTAGCCAGCTGAGCTAATCGCCCACTTCTCCGGCCGAGTTCGAGATGTGGTGGGCCCACCAGGACTTGAACCTGGGACCGACCACTTATGAGGCGGTTGCTCTAACCGACTGAGCTATGGGCCCTCCGAACTCGGCGCCAAACGATAAGGGCTTGCCCTCCCGTGGTCAAATCTTAAAAGACTCAGACGATCTCCGTATAGCCCTTCAGCTTCCGGCAACGACTGGGATGCCGCAGCTTGCGCAGGGCCTTGGCCTCGATCTGCCGCACGCGCTCGCGGGTCACCTTGAAGATGGTGCCGACTTCCTCCAGCGTACGGGGTGTCCCGTCACCGAGTCCGAAGCGCAAGCGGATCACTTTTTCCTCGCGACGGGACAACGTGCTCAACACCCGGTGCAGTTGATCCTTGAGCATGGCGTGGGCCGCCACGTGCGAAGGCGACTGGGCGCCGGTGTCCTCGATGAAATCGCCCAGGCTGCTGTCCTCGTCCTCACCGATGGGACGATCCAGCGACACGGGTTCCATGCTGGCCTTGAGTACGCCGCTGACCTTTTCCATGGGCATTTCGAGGTTGCGGGCGATCTCTTCGGGTGACGGATCGCGCCCCAGTTCCTGGACCAGCTGCCGCTGGGCCCGGTTCACCTTGTTGATGGCCTCGATCATGTGGACGGGCACCCGGATCGTGCGGGCCTGGTCCGCGATGGCGCGGGTGATGGCCTGGCGGATCCACCAGGTGGCATAGGTGGAGAACTTGTAGCCCTTGCGATAGTCGAACTTCTCGACGGCGCGCATCAGCCCCGAGTTGCCCTCCTGGATGAGATCCAGGAATTCCAGGCCCCGGTTGGTGTAGCGCTTGGCGATGCTGATCACCAGCCGCACGTTGGCCTCGATCATCTCGCGCTGGGCGACGTCGACTTCGCAGCGGCCGTCCTCGATCTCGCGGGCCAGTTCGGCCAGGCGACTGCAGGGAAGTCCGACCTCGCGCTCGACCTCGGTGATCTGCTTTTTGAAGCCCCGGGCCGAAGACGAAGGCGAATCCTTGGTGGTCTCGTCCGCGATGCGCTGCTTCAGGTCGCGCACCTTGTTATCCACGAGCAGGATCCGATTGGACAGGTGATCCACCTGATTGGGTGAGAGATGCAGACCGACAAAGGTATCGATGACCTTGCGCTCACGCGACTGGATCATGCGCGTGAGCGTGGCCACGCGGGTGCCGTTCTTGCACTTGGCCAGTTCCGTGTTCTGGGACTCGAGTTCCGCTTGCCACCGCTCGATACGATCGAGAGCCCTCAGGATCCGCTGGCCTTCCTTCTTGGGCGAGTAGTGCACGTTCCAGGTGCTGCTGTCGTGTTGGACGACCTCGTCCACCAGGATGTGTTCCTGGCTGAGCTGGGTGGCGATATAGCGCAGTTCGCGTAGGGTCAACTGGGAATGAACCGTGGCCCGGAGCACCGCGAGCAGCCCCTCCTCCATGCGCTTGGCGAGGTCGACTTCGCCCTGCCGGGTCAACAGGGGCACCCGTCCCATCTCCCGCAGATACATGCGCACGGGGTCGTCGTACTTCATGTTGCTGCGCTGGGCCTTGCGCTGGGCGGCGGTCTTACGCTTGAGCTTCTCGGTTTCCTTGCGCCGCTTCTTCTTGGCCTCGGCCTGGGTCTCGTAGACGTCGATCTTGACTTCGGTGAGTTTTTCCAGAACCCGTTCGTAGAGGTCGACGATCTTGTCTTCCTCACCAATGAGTTCGTTGACCTGATCCAGCAGGATATACCCACCGTTTTCGCTGGCCTGCTTGCGGATGGCATCGACGATGCTGTCGAGTTTCACTTTAGCCATGGACTTTCTAATCCCCCTCGCCGCCGGTGCGCGTACGCAGGGCCTCGCTCAGACGCAGGCGCTGCCGGTCGGTTTCAAGTCTATGATGGCAATCCCGTACGATCTGCAGGTGGTCTACGCTATCGTCTCCCTCGAGTTCGGTGAGCAGGTCGGTCACGAAACGACGGTAGTCGTCGTCGTGATCGTGCCAGCGTGATTGGACAAAGTCGGTCGGTGGAGCGACCTCTCCGTCATGTCTGGCCGCCAACCAGGCCGCCAGTTCGCTCTTCAGGGTCATCCTGGTCGCGTCGCGCATCTCACGCTCGCTCAGCAGGGTCAGCATTTCTTCGGCGGCGTGCCCGCCGACATCGGCCAGGGCGTGGGTCAACATCTGCGCCTCTATGGCCCCGGCATCGACGCCCAGTCGGTCTTGCGACGTGCGGGGAGCGGGTCCGCCGTCCGTCTCGACCGGTTGCTCGCCGGCTGCGGGATGGGGTCCGTAACCGCGTCCCGATCGGGTCAGGCGAGCGATCTCCTCATGCAACATCGTTCCATCAAGATGGAAAAGTTCCGACGCCTCCGCCACCAGATAAGCCTGCCGGATGGGGTCGGTCACCTGCGCCATGGTCTGCAGGGCCGCCCTCAAGGCCCGTTCCATCCCCTCGCGCCCTCGTCCGCTGGCCTCGGCCAGATCGTGAAGCAGGGGCATGTAACCGGGTGCGGCTTCGAGGAGTTCCCCGAGAGCGCTCGCGTCGTTTTCCTGCAGAAAGGACGCCGGATCCTCCCCTTCGGGCATTCGCGCCACACGAACTTCCAGTCCCTCGGTGATGCCGGTGCCCGCAGCCTTGACGGCCGCCTTGAGCCCGGGGGCGTCGCCGTCGAAAAGCACATATATGGTCCGACAGCCGCGTCGCAGCGACCGGGCCTGCTGGGGCGTAAATGCCGTGCCGCAGGTGGCGACGCTATTGCTGTACCCGGCCTGGGCCAGGGCGATCTGGTCGAGGTACCCCTCTACCAGGATGGCTGTCTTGCTGCGGGCGATGGGAATCCTGGACTGCGAGAAACCGTAGAGTAGCTCCCTCTTGTTGAAGTACGTACTCTCCGCCGAGTTCAGGTACTTCGGCTCTCCGTCAGTCAGGATACGGCCGCCGAAACCGGCGATCCGTTGGGCGATGTTCCTGATGGGGAAGATAACCCTGTTGCGGAAATAGGCAAAAAGCTCTTCCCGACGACCGACTCGGAGCAGGTCGGCCCGTTGCGCCAGATCCTGGTCAATACCCTTGCGTTTCAGTCCGTCCTGGAGCCAGGTGTTGCCGCCGGGGGCGAACCCCACGTCGTATCGACGCAGGATTTCCTCGCTGAAGCCGCGGTCGGTCAAGTACGTGCGGGCCTGGATTCCCGTTACGTCCCAAAGAGCGTCGATCCACAGTTCCGAGGCGGCTTCCTGGGCCCTGAAGAAAGCCTGGCGTTCGCCCTCGGACTCGTCGTTGTCCACCAGATAGCGGGCCAGATCGATGTTCAGGGGGCGGGCCAGAACCTCCAGGGATTCGGGAAAAGACAACCCTTGCAGCTTCATCAGGAACGAGATGACGTCGCCGCCCTCGCCGCAGCCGAAGCACTTGAACATCTGGCGCTGTGGACTCACATGGAAGCTGGGTGTCTTCTCGCGATGGAAAGGGCAGAGGCCCTTGAAAGAGGTGCCGGCCGTCTTGAGCGTGACGTATTCACGCACCAGACCAACGATGTCGGTCTCTTCCTTGATGCGCGAGACCACATCCTTGGGCAAGACAGGTGACATCTGAGCGGCACCCTCCAGCTGATGACAGGGGCGAGAAAATCAGGTATGGGACCCTATAGCGTAGTCAAAATATCTGCATATGTCCACAATGAAGGCCATTTAAGGCCAATTTGTAGCGATCAGGCCAGCCAAACGAGGGTCCGGCCTTCCCCGCCCTGGTCGGCGGGTGACGTATTGAAGGACGAGACGCGGGTATCGTCCCGCAACTGTTCATGCAGATAGGCCCTTAGCCGACCGGTACCGAAACCGTGGATCACGCTGAGCTCCGACACACCGGCGGGGATGGCCCGGTCGATGAGCCGATCCAGGGCCTCCCAGCCCTCCTCGGCGCACCAACCCCGCAGATCGATCTCGAAAGCGGCCGGCGCATCGTCGGAACTCCAGCGCCAATCGCCGGTCCCGGCTTTGGTCTCGACCTTGTCCTGTGGCTCGTCCGAGGACAGCACTTCCACCAGATCGGAGGTCAAGGTCAGACGCATACCGCCGGTATTGATCACGAGCTTCACACCCCGCGCCTCGACGACCTTGCCGGTCAGCCCCAGATGGGGGACACGGACCCGGTCACCCGGGGCAAGCTCGGGACCCTTGGCCGGGGCCTGAGCCGTCGGATCGCCCGGCAACTTGGCGGTCAGATCGGTCACGGCGTCGCGCCCGTAGCGAATGGCCTTGCCGTCGGCTCCGCCCGAGCGCAACTCACGCACGACACGTTCCACGGTTCGCCGCGCCTCGGCCAGGAAGCGTTCCCCCTCCCCGCGGGCGGCCTCGAGGAGCCGATGTCGCTCGTCATCGACACCCGACAGACGGGCCGCCACGTCCCGGCGGTCCCGCGCGGCGTCTTCGGCGTCTTGTCGCGCGGCGTCCTGCGCCTCCTGCAGACGACGGGCCCGCGCGCTGAGCTCCACCAGCAGACGTTCCACGCGGAAGCGCTCCTCACCCACCATGTCCCGGGCGCGATTCAGGAGCGCGACAGGGAAATCGAGCCGCTCCGCGATGTCGAAAGCATGGCTCGCCCCCGGCACGCCCACGCGCAGACTGAACAGCGGCCGCAGGCTGTCTTCGTCAAAATCCATGGCGGCGTTGATCATCGCCGGATGATCGTCGACGGCCGCCTTGAGCAGACTGAAGTGGGTGGAGGCCACGACCAGGGCGCCGCTCGCAGCCAAGCCTTCGAGGACCGAATAGGCCAGGGCTGTGCCTTCCTCGGGATCGGTGCCGCTGCCGATCTCGTCGCAGATGACGAGGGTCGTGGCGTTGGCTTCGTTCAGAAAACCGGCGAGATGTCCGAGATGCGCGGAGAAACTGCTCAGGGACCGGGCGATGGACTGGTCGTCGCCCAGATCGACGAAGAAGCGGTCGATCAGCGGCAGGACCGTATCCTCACGCGCCGGCAGGTCCCAGCCGCACTGGGCCATCAGGGCCATGAGCCCGACGCATTTCAGGGCCACCGACTTGCCGCCCGCATTGGGACCGCTGATCACCAGGACCCGCTTCGCCTCGGGCAGCGGCAGGTCCAGGGGTACGCAGGCATCTTCCGCCGCCAGGGCGGGGGGCAACAGCAGCGGATGTCGCGCGGCCCGCAGGTCCAGTTGGCCGCCGGTGACGGGCATGATGGCCGCACCACCAACCGCGACGCTCCAGCGTAGCGCGGCGCAGGTCTCGTCTACACGCAGGGCGAACTCGCAGGCCTCGCCCAGGGCGTCGGCGTCGGCCTCGACGCGGCTGTTCAGCTCCAGGAGGATGCGTTCCTCCTCGGCCACGGCAGCCAGGCGCCGCTCGGTCAGTTCGTTTTGCCGGTGTACTACGGACGCAGGCTCGATGTACAAGGTGCCGCCGCTGGACGAGCGGTCGTGCACGATGCCGTCGACCTTTCGTTTGGCGCCCGCGCGCACGGGCAGACAAAAACGCTCGCCGCGCAGGGTGGGTTCGGCGGCGGTCAACAGGTCGCGCTGGCGGGCGGCGGTCATGGCCCGGTTGACCTCGCTGCGCACACCGCGCTCCCCGTCGCGGATGTCCCGCCGCAGCTTCGCGAGAGTCGGCGTGGCGTCGTCCCTGATCCGGCCGTCACGATCCAGGTAGCGATCCACGGCGGCGCGCAGGCTCTCGAGTCCGGTCAGCTGGCGGGCGCTGTCGCACCAGCGAGGCGCGGTCTCTTCGCGGGTCAGGAAATGGGACCGCAGGGCGTCGAGATCCGCGGCCGTGACCGAGAGGTGGACCAGTTCGCCGCCTTCGAGCCGAAAGGGACGCGCTCGATCCAGCAGGATCACCGCCTCGGAGACGTCGCACAGGGGCGGCCATACGTCGCAGTCGCAATCGGGACGCAGTTCGTCGGCCAGGGTGTGTCTGAGTCGGATGGGCTCCGGGTCGATGAAGGGGCGTCGCGCCTTGACGCGAGCCGCCGCCAGGCCGCACCGGCAGTGTCGGCCCACCAGGGCGGTGACCCGACGCCATTCCAGCAGATTCAGGGCCCGGTCGTGGGCGGGTGCGTCGGCCAGGACGCGGTCGTGTTCGGCGGCGGCCAGTTCGGCCAGCAGGGCGTTCACGGGATCACTTTCGGTCGTCGCCGAGGCGCTCGCTGACGGCGTCACGGACACCCTCGACCGCCTTATCGGGAATCGGCAGATCGCCGACGGAATCCTTGGCGCGATCCCACAGGCGCTCGATGTCGTCACCCTTGTTGTGTACCACCAGGTTGTAGAGCGCGGGCGCGGCCCCGTGAACCAGTCGCGTGACCGGATCACGCTCCACTTGTTCGGCAAGATCACCCTCGACGGGCAAACGGCACACCAGCATGAGCAACACACTACCGACCAGCAGGCCGATGAGCAGTCCTAGCCCCGCGCCGCCCCAATGATCCAGCCAACCGAGAATGGAGACCTGCATGGTCTTCGCGAGGCCCCAGGCCATCAGGCGTGTCAGCAGAATCAGGACCACAAAGAGTATCAGCCAGGCCAGGGGGCCAACCAGTCGGTCGGACAGTCCTCCCGTGCTGTCCTGCAACTGCTCAGCCACTAGGTGGCCATAGTGGGACGCCAGCAGGATCGACACCACCATGCCCACGAATTCCAGGACACGGCGGATCAGACCGGCACGCCAGCCCGCGACGGCGAAGGCGAACAACAGGATCAGGGTAGCGATGGTCAACCAATGCACGAGCGACTCCTTCCGGTCAACCGGCGAGCAGGGATTTCACGAGGGGACTGACGCGGCCGCCGTCGGCGCGTCCCGCGGCCTTGACCAGGACGGCCTTCATGACCAGGCCCATGTCCTTCATGGACGAGGCGCCCGTCTCGGCGATGGTCTCGCGCACCAAAGCCTCCAGTTCGGCGTCGCCCAGTTCGGCCGGCAAATAGGATTGGACGATGACCATCTCGGCCTCCGCATGGGCCACCAGCTCCTCGCGACCGCTGTCGCGGGCGCCGGCCAGGCTGTCCTTCACCTTCTTCATGTAGGACTGCAGCACCTTGACGACGCCGTCTTCATCGAGATCCTCGCGCGTGTCGATCTCGATCTGCTTGATGGCCGCCTGCAACATGCGCATGACCGTCAGGCGGTCCTTGTCCTTGGCCTTCATGGCGGCAATGGTGTCCTGCTGGATCCGGTTCGCCAGCTCCGATTTCGACATGTTCTTCCTCCGTTGGTCTCAGATTCGGCAGAGAAACCAGTATGACGCGACGGTCGCCTTTAGTCGACAGGCAACTGATCCCCGGGCAACTGTGCCAAGAGGATTTCACGCAGGGACGCCATCAGCACGAGTCCCGCGCAGGCCGCCGTCTCGGTACGCAGACGGTGAGGCCCGAGGCGCACGGGCGTGCCCGCGGCGGCGAGCGCCGTCAGCTCCGCGTGATCCCAACCGCCCTCGGGACCGACAACCCAGGCCAGATCGCCTTGCGGGTCGCAGGGGTCGGCCAGCAGGTCGCCGGGTGAGTGAACGTCCCGGCCGGCGCCGTCCCAGCTCCGATCACGGGTGCGGGCCACACCGTAGTGGAGACCACGCCCCTGTTGACCGGCGAGCCAGTCGGTCAGGGGCCGGGGCGGGGCAAGATCCGGCAGCCAGGATCGTCCCGACTGCTTGGTCGCGCTGATCAACAGCGTGCGCCAACGATCCAGCTTGCCGGGTCGGGGATCGATCTCGCCATGGGTGGTCTGCAGGGGTTGGATCGTGTGCACCCCCAACTCGACGGCCTTTTCCAGGAGCCATTCGAAGCGCCGCCCCTTGACCACGCCGCAGGCGAGACACAGGCGCGGACGGGCGATCTCTTGTCGATCGGTTTTGCAGGATATGATGCAGACTCGGGTCGTGGCGGCCCCGGTCTCGATCAATTCGGCATCCAGGCGCCGACCCCGACCGTCGATCAGACACAGTGAATCACCGACCCGCGCACGCATGGCCTTGATCAGGTGACGGCTTTCCTCGGTCGGCAGAACGGCCTCGTCCCCGACCGACGGCGCCGCGTCATCAGCGGATGGCGGGAGGTAATAGAAGCGCATGGGATCTCCCCGATATCAGTCGAACAGGTGCCGATCCGGCGCCGGCGTACGGACCGCCAGGACATCGCGCAACGCTTCGAGACGCTGCTTCTCGTCATCCGACAGGTCCTGCGGTGTCCAGGCAATGATGCGCACGAGTTGGTCGCCGCTACCGCCCCGGTTGAGTCGGGGCATGCCCTTGCCCCGCAGCCGGAAGATCTTGTGGCTCTGGGTGCCGGCCGGGACCTTCAGGGCGACCCGTCCGTCGAGGGTCGGCACCTCGGCCTTGACGCCCAGCATCATGTCGACCGGCGAAACGGGCAGGTCGATGAGCAGGTCGTCGCCGTGGCGCTCGAACAGGTCGTTTTCGGCGACCTCCATCAGCACGCGCAGGTCGCCCGTGGGACCACCGCGCTCGCCCACGTCGCCGTGGCCGGCGATTTCCATGTAGTTGCCGGTGGCCACACCCTGGGGAATGCGTACTTCCACCGTCTCTTCGCCGCGTACGGTGCCGGTGCCGTGGCAGCCGCCGCAGGGGTCACTGATCATGCTGCCGCGCCCCTGGCAGCGGGGACAAATACCCTCGGTGACCATCTGGCCGAGCAGGGAGCGTCGCACCTGGCGAACGCGACCGATGCCGTTACAATCGGAACAGGCCTGGGGCCGGCTGCCCTTGGCCGCGCCGCTGCCCGCGCAGTCCTTGCAGCCTACCTGCTTGCGCAGCTTGATCTTCTTCTTCACGCCTTTGGCGGCTTCCTCGAGTGTCAGGGCGACTTTGACCTGGAGGTCGTGGCCGCGGTTGGGCGTGCGACCGCCCCCACCGCCACCACCACCGCCGAAGATGTCCCCAAAACCGCCGAAGTTGTTCAGGAAGGATTCCAGGGCGTCGTTGATGTCGAAACCCGCGCCATAACCGCCGGGGCCGCCGAAGCCGGCGGACTGATCGAAGGCGGCGTGGCCATACTGGTCGAACTTGGCCCGCTGCTGGGGATCCTTGAGGATCTCATAGGCTTCGGTGGCCTCGCGGAATTTCTCGCTCGCGGTGGAATCATCCGGATTGCGGTCCGGGTGGAACTTGATGGCGAGTTTGCGATAGGCCTTCTTGATCTCGGACTTCTGGGCATCGCGTCCCACGCCCAGCACTTCGTAACAGTCACGCTTGTTGGTCATCTCGTTCCTTCTTATTGCGCCACGACGACGCGGGCCGGTCTCAGCACCAGATCGTTCAGTTTGTAACCGGTCTGGGCCACCTCGACGATGGCGCCCGACTCGACGTCTTCGCTCTCCATGCGCATGACCGCTTCGTGGATGTTGGGATCGAATTCCTGTCCCGTCTCCGCCGGCACCGCCTCGACACCCCGCGCGCTGAGGATCTCCTTGAACCGGTTGTGGATCATCTCGAGACCGCTGCGGATACTCTTCAGGTTGGCGCCGTCGTCGCCCTCATCGGTCACGCTCGCGGTAGCGCGCTCGAAGTTGTCGAGCACGTCCAGCAGGTCCCGCAGCACGTCGGCCACGGCGAAGCGGCGCGCATCAACAACCTCGCGCCGGGCCCGCTTGCGGACATTGTCCTGCTCGGCCACCGCGCGCAGCCACTTGTCCTTGTAGTCGTCCCGCTCGCGGGTGAGCACTTCTTCGGGATCGAGGATTACCTCGGGCTCTACAGGCTCGGGCTCATCCGGTTCCTCAACCGTGTCGACGGTATCCGGCTCGACGGCCTCCGCTTCGACAGCCTGTGCTTCCTGCTCGTGGTCCTTGTCGCTCTTCTTCTTGGTCATCTCTTGGGGATCCTCCGGCTTGTCCGTCAGGACAGCCTGTGTAACGTTTGTAACAAGGCCTGAATACCGTGAATGGCCCGGTCGTAGGACATGCGGCGCAAACCGAGCACCGCGAGGGTTCCCTGGCGACCGGCCATGGGGAAAGTAGAGGAGATCATCCCGAAAGACTGCAGATCGTCCACGGGATTCTCCTTGCCGATCCAGACAGCCAACCCGTCCCGGTTTTCGGGACTGAGCCGCTGCAGCGTGTCGCGTATGGCGCTGGGCGATTCCAGGAAACGCACCAGCTTCTTGAGACGGTCCGGGTCCGAAAACTCCGGCTCGTCCAGGACGTTGGCCACGCCCATTAGTTCCAGGTCGGCGGTTTCCACGTCGTCGAAGAGGTCCGACCCGAGGGCGACGACCTCCGAGGCGCAGCGACCGACCGGCGATCCATCCGTGGCGATATCAGCCAGGACCCCGCCGCGGATCTCGGCCACGGTGCGACCCGAGACGCGCTCGGTGAGCAGACGCGCGGCATCGTCGAGAACCTCGGGCGTGTATTCGTCGTCCACCACGAACGTGCCGGTGCGCACCAGGGCGTTCTCGAGCACGAGCACCATCAGGACCCGCCGGCCTTCCTTCGGGTACAGATCAAGCCGCAGGGCACGCACACTGTCCCAGGCCGGGCCCATGATGATGCTGATGCTGTCGGTCAGACGGCAGAGCAGCGCAGCGAGGGCCTTGACCATGGCGTGTGTGCCGGTCGACCGTTCCAATTCGTATTCGACCTGCGTGCTCAACTCGGTCACGGGTCCCGCGGACAGGGCGAGATTGCCGGTCAGCAGCCGGTTGACGAAGACACGGAAACCGATGTCCGTGGGGATGCGTCCGGCCGAAGTGTGGGGTTTGGCCAGTAGACCCTCGTCCTCCAGACGCCCCATGACCGCACGCACGGTGGCCGGCGACACGTGGCCGCCCAGCCAGCGGGCCACCAGCGACGAACTGACGGGTTGGCCCGAACCGCTGTACAGGCGGACGACGGCGTCCAGAATCGTGTGTTTTCTGTCTTCGGTCGGAACCATGGGCTGCCTTGGTGCGGGTTGAAAAGACTCCACAAGTTAGTCGGTTGGTGTGGGGGGTGTCAATGTTGTGGCGGTGGCGCCTGCGAGATATCCGGGCTGTGGCTACCTCATAGTCGATAAGGCTCCGGGAGCCGGTCAGACTGCGTCAGGCCACCCTATGTATGTCGTGTGCACGGCTGGAACGAAACGTGAGGCATCACCGCCGAGCATTCGGGCCTCGAACCCTAACGGCCCACCCGCTGGCACATTCCCCGCATCGCCCCCTCATCCGCCCCCTTCCCCAACAGATGCCTGACTGCCGCCTCCATCACCTCGTCACGCCCCTCACGGATCCCCTCCGCCGTGGGCCGCACCTCGATATCCGGCACGATGCCCACCCGCTGTGTAGGCGTCTTGTCGGGATAGAAGACGCCAATGCCGCTGATCATCGTCCGCAGGCCGCCGGGTAGGCTGATGCGCGAGACGTTGCCGTCGGCGCCGGCGGTGGTACTACCCACCACTACGGCGCGCGGGCCGCAGCGCAAGGCCATGGCCGTGTACTCGGAGCTGCTGATGGAGGTCTCGTCCACCAGAACGGCCACGCGACCTTCGTACTTCGAGGCTGCGGGTTGCAGGGTTAGCGGCGGTATCCAGGTGAAGACGCCTGGATTGTAACGGTCACCGGCGGTGAAGCGTGCAAACTCCGTGGGTTCGTCGAGCAGGCAGGGGGCCAGGGAATAGACCATGAACTCGGACGGGTAGTTGCGGATGTCGATCACCAGGCCACACGTGCCCTCGGCCCGCTCGACGTAGGACGCCACCTCGGAGATCTTCACGCTTGAAAGCTTCACATAGGCGATCTGCTCCGAGAGAAGTTGGAAGGTCTCGCCGGGGCGATCATGCAGCAAAGGATCACCCTGCCAGTCGCTCATGCGGGGAACATCGAGGGTCAGGGTCTCGCCGCCGCGCCGGACCGTCGCGGTGGCCGGTCCGACAGGCCCGCGCGAGAGGGACCGCGCCATGTTCCGTTCCAGGGTGATGCGGTTGGAGGCACAATAGAACGGCTCCCATCCCGCGAAGAGATCGCCCACCGGCACACCGTCAATCGCCAACACCTGGTCGCCGATCTTCAGGACCGTCCCTGGATCGTTGCGCTCCCAGACCGTGGGCCGCCCCTCCACCATGCGGAACTGGACGGGCCAACCGCCGTCGCCCGTGGGCGGGCGGTGTTCGTGGGCCTGCCAAAGGTTGGCATGAGTGTCGTCGGTGCGGGCGATCAGCTTCAGCATCGCAAGTTTGTAGGCTGCAGGAGAATCGGCTATCGCGACTTCGGACAGGGCCTCGGGCAGGACGTCGGCCCAGGGTTCGTCGATCAGGTTCCGATAGGGAAACCAGTATTCGATCATGTTCCAGTAGCGCAGTACGGCGAGAATGCGATAGCCGGAATCATGGGCGGCATTACGCGGGCCCACGATCTCGTTCAGGAACTCAGGATTGCCCACGTTCAGGTTGTGGGCAATGTAGAAAGACTCGCCGCCGGCGAATCGCTTCTCGTAGATCTCCGGCAGGCGCGCGGAGAGATCCGGGCCGAGAAGCGCCTCGTCGCGCAGCCAGTCCAGGTCCGGCAGTAAATGCACATCTTCCGAAACCTGCACGCAAGGATCGCAAGGCCAGGGCTCGCCCAACTGCTCCACCCAGGCAGTGATCGTCCGCCGGGCCGCCTCTCCGTCCGCCACGGCCAGCACGTCCGGCAGGATACGGAACAGCTCGTAGTCCCAGTGCAGCTCGCCGGCCGCTACGCGCGGGTGATGGTACTTGAGAAACCCCCAGATGCGGCCGAGCAGGGCGACATGACCGGCCTGGACGGGGGTGAGTTCCGACAACTCGATCCCCGAACCGGCGTCGAACTCCGTGTCCGTGTCCAGCACCGAGAGCTCCCGCTCCAGCGCCGGCACCTCATTCACGGGCCTCCCGTCCACCAGCAATTCCAGATCATCGACCCAGAGCGTACCGGTTCCGCTGAGCAGCGCGCCGAAATACAGCTCGCGGGCCGCCATGTCCAGGGGCAGGGTGATGCTGTACTCTGTCCAGGGCCGGGTGCCGTCCAGCTTAAGATTCTGCATGTTCTTGAACTGGACCGAACCCGACCGGCTGTCCTCCCGCAACCAGAGGCTAATAACACCCTCCACGTCGTCCGACTTGAGCCAGCCCTTCAGCTCCACAAAGTCCCCGGCGAAGTCCACGGGCAGGCTGCGGGAGATGGAGGTGAAGCGATGCGGAGATGCGGCGTCGCGTTGGATCACCGCGGCGGCTGTGCCGGAATGCACGACCGTCGTGTCGCGACCGATCGTCACCCTCGGCCCCCCGCCCCAGCCCATGAACGGGCCACCGCTTTTAGGACGCTCGAAGCCGAGTTCTTCGGGAACGATTCGCAGGCCGCGGTCGATCTCCTGGGCTTGGGTGAACGAGGTGAGAAGAAGCAGGGCGATGGGAATGATGGATCGACGCATGAGATCTCGTTTCGTGGATTGGTTTTCGGCTGCGATTCTCGACTTCGGCATGATACGGCATCCTCAACACGCGGGACAGTGAACTGTCCCGGTTTCTCCGGAGCCACCGTTATATTGAGTCTGGCATTTTCCTCTATCGGGACCCGAATCGGACACACTGATAAGTCATGTGAGAATCAACAGAATTCTACTGAAAAGACTGCACAGCAACCAACCGCGCCTCCACATCATCGATCCTCAGCATCCCGCGAGCCGTGAGACAAAGCCGTCCATCGACGATCCGCCACAAACCCTCGGCCTCGCCACGCGACAACCACGCAACGTTCACATCCAGATCGCCCAGATCAACACCCGCCGTTGTCCGCAGGGGCAGTATGATACGTTCGAGACACAGAGCCGCCGGTTCGAGCCTCTCCCAAGACGCTTCGGGGAACCGATCCTCCCCTACCGCCTGCAGATAGGCTCCAAGATCTCCGTAATTCGCATACCGCCGCCGCCCCCAATACCCATGCGCCCCCGCCCCCAGCCCCAGATAAGGCGCCCGCCGCCAATAGGCCCCGTTGTGCCGCGACGCCTGTCCAGGCAAACAGAAATTGGAGACTTCGTACTGGGCGAAACCGAGACCCGCGAGCGCGTCGACCGCCTCTAGATACGTCCGCTCGATCACGGCGTCCTCATCGAGACGTCGACGCCCCGCGTTCACATCCGCCGCCAGCGGCTTCCCCGCATGCAGTTCGAGAATGTACAGGGAGACATGCCCCACCCCCAGATCCCGCGCCTCGGCGAACGCGTCGCGCAGACTTCCCGCCTCACACCCCTGCGCCAGAATCCAGTCGGCCGAGACACGTGTAAACACACGCCCCGCCAAGCGCAGGGCCTCGCGAGCGGTATCTGGACCGCAGGCTCGTCCCAACCACGCCAGCACGCCCGGATCAAAGCTCTGCACACCCAGACTCACACGATTGACACCCGCCGCACACCAGGCCTCGGCCGTATCCGGCGTCAGACTTTCAGGGTTGGCTTCGGCGGTGACCTCCGCATCCGGCGCACGTTGCACCCGTCCCCAAGTCCCAGCCAGCAGTTCCACGAAGAGATCCGGTTCCAAACACGAGGGCGTCCCGCCCCCCACATAACACGTCGCCGCAACACAGGCGTTCGGCCCCGTCAGCAGTCCACACGCCCGATCCCGCAACACAAACTCGCGACAAACAGCATCCACATATCGCCGGCGCAGCTCGGCATCATGCCGGTCCGTACGACAGAAATGGCAATAGGCACAGAGAGAATTGCAGAAGGGCACATGAATATAGAGCCCACCATCGCGCGGGGGCGACGTTGTCCGCCCCGTCGCGCTCACCGGATCAGGTCGCCCATGCGATTGATCCGCGGCAGGGTCTTGTCCTTGTTCCACGACCAGTAGATGAACAGGGCCTTGCCGCGCACCAGATCGACATCGAGCGGTCCCCAGAAACGGCTGTCCGCACTGTTGTAGCGGTTGTCGCCCATCATGAAGATGGTCCCCTCTGGCACCACGAAGGGCGCGCCGGTCTCACGGGCGTGGGCGCGGATGGCTTCCACGTGGGGCTGCATCTGCTGGGCCGTCAGGAGGCTCTCGCCGTCCACATGGGCGCGCAGGGGGACGAGATGGGGCGTGATGATATCCGTGTCGAGCCCGGCGTCGTTCGCCAGGGCCGCGTCAACGGTCGCCACGAATCGCCGGGGCGTCATGGCCCGGATTCTCAGGGCATCGGCCAACCCATAGTTGCGATTCATGGCCTGCGACGCACGTGACGGATCGTGGTTGGTATGCGGCTTGATGCGCGCATCGGCCGTGCGCAGGGACGTATCTTCCCCGGGATGCCGCAGGTCGTCCTCGTACATCTTGTCGTTGACGAACAGCTTGCCGGACTTCAACGCCACCCGGTCGCCGGCCACCGCGACACACCGCTTGATGTAGTCGAGATCACGATCCAGGGGATACTCGAAAACGATGATGTCGCCCTGGCGGGGATCGCGTATCGCCGGCAGCTTCAGGACGGGCAGGTTGTCGATGAGCGTCCAGTTCACCAGGGGGACGCGCAGCCGGGCCGGCGTCTTGGCCCCGTAGAGGAACTTGTTCACGAAGAGGAAGTCGCCCACCAGGAGCGTCTTCTCCATCGACCCGGTCGGAATGCGGAACGCCTGGATCACGAACTGCCGGATGAGCAGGGCGATGATGATCGCGGTGCCGATGGGTTTGACGTATTCCACCCACAGCTTGCGCTTGAAGCTGGTCTTCAGTTTCACGGACCCGACCTTGGCAGCACCCGGCTTACCGGTGTTCATGGACGTTTCTCCTCTAAATATCAGCGTTCAACCTTCAGGACGGCCATGAAGGCTTCCTGGGGAATTTCCACGGCTCCGACAGACTTCATGCGCCGCTTGCCGGCCTTCTGTTTCTCCAGCAATTTTCGTTTTCGCGAAATGTCGCCGCCGTAACACTTGGCGGTCACGTTCTTGCGGAACGGCTTGACCGTGGTGCGCGCGACGACGCGCGTGCCGATCGCCGCCTGGATCGCCACCTGGAACATCTGCCGCGGGATCAGCTCCTTGAGCTTGCGGCACAGTCCGACACCCCAGTCGTAGGCGCTCTCGCGATGCACGATGCAGGCCAGGGCATCGACGGGATCGCCGTTGATCAGGATGTCCAGCCGGATCAGATCGCCCGGCCGATGCTTCACGTACTCGTAGTCCAGCGAGGCATACCCCTTCGAGACGGACTTGAGCTTGTCGTAATAATCAACCACCAGTTCGCTCAGGGGTAGGTCGAATTCGAGCAGGACCCGCTCGGTATCGATATACTCCATCTTCCGCTGCACGCCGCGCCGGTCCAGGGTGATCTTGATGATGCTCCCGATGTATTCCGAGGGCGTGATGATCGAGGCCAGCACGAAGGGTTCGCCCACGGTCTCGATCTCCGTGGGCGGCGGCATGTGCGCGGGATTCTCCACCCGCAGGGTCTCCCCCTCCTTGGTGAGCACCTCGTACTCCACGTTGGGCAGCGTCGCGATCAGGCTCAGGTCGTACTCGCGCTCGAGCCGCTCCTGGATGATCTCCATGTGCAGCAACCCCAGAAAACCGCAGCGGAAACCGAAGCCCAGGGCCGCGCTCTTCTCCTTTTCCCAGGTCAGGGCGGCGTCGTTGAGCTGCAGCTTTTGCAGGGCGTCCTTGAGGTTGTCATAGTCGTCGTTGTCGGTGGGATAGAAACCGCTGAAGACCATGGGCTTGGCTTCGGTGTAACCGGGCAACGGCTCCGCGCAGGGCGCGTCGGCCAAAGTCACGGTGTCGCCGACCCGGATATGGCGGACATCCTTGGCGCCGGTGGCGATGTACCCCACTTCGCCCGCCGACAGTCCCTTGCGCGGTACGCGCGCCAGGCGGAACCAGCCGATCTCGCCCACCTCGTGATCGCGTTCCTGTCTGATCAGACGAACGCGCTGTCCCTTGGCGATCCGTCCGTGAACCATGCGCAGGTAGGCCACCGCGCCTACATAGGGGTCGAAGATGGAGTCGAAGATCAGGGCCTGGGTGGACGCGTCGGGGTCTCCTGTGGGCGCCGGCACTTGTTCGATGATCGCCGCAAGCAGGTCATCGACACCCTCGCCGGTCTTGGCGCTAACGAGCAGAACGTCCTCGGGCTCGCAGCCCAGCAGGTCCACGATCTCCACAACAACCTCGTCGGTCCGCGCCGCGGACAGGTCGATCTTGTTGATCACCGGCATGATGGCCAGGTCGTGCTCCATCGCCAGGTAGAGATTGTTGATGGTCTGGGCCTGGATACCCTGCACGGCGTCCACTACCAGCAGGGCGCCCTCGCAGGCGGCCAGGCTGCGCGAGACCTCGTAGTGGAAGTCCACGTGTCCCGGCGTATCGATGAGGTTCAGCACGTGCTCGACGCCACCGTCCGGCGTGTAGAGCATGCGGATCGGATGGCTCTTGATGGTGATGCCGCGCTCCTGCTCCAGGTCCATGGAGTCGAGGACCTGGGCCTTGAGATCCCGGCCCGTGAGCGTGCCGGTGGTCTCGAGCATGCGATCAGCCAACGTCGACTTGCCATGGTCGATGTGGGCGATGATGCAGAAATTGCGCGTGTGTTCCATGGCGGACATCAAGACCGACCCAGGCTGAAGGATGTGTATATCAGAATTCCGCGGACCATCCGATAACGACCATCGTCGGCGGAGCAGCCCGGCTCGGCAGTTCGATGGGTGCGGGCTGGTCGCCCGGCTCCCAGTTGTTCGGCACGGGCACCGGGTCCTCGTCGAAACGATGGAGGTGCGCGTCCACGTAGGCGTCGACCGCAATAATAAGCAATGCACCGCCGGACCACCATGCATTGTCTCGCATGAGCTCCCAATATTCCGGGATCTGCGTCTGGTAGAAGAGACGGGCGGTGTCGTTGGTGGCGTGGTCCTGGTACTGTTTGAAGCGGACGGCCTTGCGGTCGTACATCAGCATGCGGCTCCAGAACCACATCTCCGTCCCGAAGGCCAGAACCGCGCGCCAGCCGTTGTCGCTGTAGAGCTGGCCCCAGCCGGGAAAGATCGGTGTCATCAATACTGCGGCGGTGGCGTTGACCGGTGTGGCAGTACGGTAGACCACTTCCGTAAGGGGTTGCAGCGTGCCCAGGGGAGCGAATTCGGGCTCGGTCGGCGCGACAACCCCCGCCGTGTCCGCCGGCGCAGACGACGGCTCGTCCTGGGCGCACAAGGGCGTCGCCAGGACCAGGCCGACCAGCAGGATCACGTTCGCTCCACGCATTATCTCTCCATTGTCGAGTCGGCCGGAACCGCTACCTTCACGCGCCCGGGATCGAGCCGGAAGCGATACGTTCCGGCGGGGATCCGCTCCGCTTCCCCGTCCCAATGGACGGCCAGGGTTTCGTTCACCGTCACGTCCGCCGACGACACCCGCGGATACACGACGTGCGGGCTGGCGAGATGCGTGCCGCTTGCGCCGCGGGGCAGGGTCATCAGGCGCTGCCGGACGGTCATGTCGCGGACCAGACAGAAATCAAGCAGACCGTCGGTCGGATCCGCCCGGGGTGTCAACCTGAATCCGCCGCCGCAGCGCGTGCCGTTGCCGATCTCGGCGAGCAGCCAGCAGCCGTCCAGTGTCGTTTCGCAGACACCGCCCGGATCGAAACACCAATGCGCGGCGGGTGACTTGTAGCCGCCTATCAAACCGGCCGTCGCGATGGGATACCGCAGCCGGCCCCAGCGTCGTGAGACATCGGCCGCGCGCAACGACACCTCGCCGTTGAAAAAGAGCCCGCACGAGTTGATAAAGAAACGGTCGGCGAACCAACAGGCGTCCACACTGACGACCCGCCCGGAAACGGCTGCGGCCGCGCCCGCACGGGGCGACCCGATGCCCAGGCCGGTAGCAAAGTCGTTCCCGCTCCCGCACGGCAACAGCACCATGACGGCGTCGGTTCCCATCAGCCCGCGAGCCACTTCGCTCACGGTGCCGTCCCCCCCCGCAACAGCCACCAACGAATGCCGCTCCGCCGCCTGGGCCGCCAACTCGGCCCCACCGCCAGCCAGCCGCGTCACCATCACCTCGGCGTCTATCCCGAGACCACCGAGCAGGTCAACCGCTCCATCGGGCGTCAACCGCCCCCGAGCCGCCCCCGCAATA
The DNA here is from genome assembly GCA_964476155.1 of uncultured Fibrobacteraceae bacterium. GTDB lineage: Bacteria > Krumholzibacteriota > Krumholzibacteriia > LZORAL124-64-63 > LZORAL124-64-63 > JAHIYU01. The sequence goes on along the minus strand of CAYYYS010000020.1, from coordinate 26,780 downwards.
GGATTGATGATCACCGCAGCAGAAGTCATCCCACCCCTCTACTCGAAGAACCAATCTCTTCCCGAGCTGCCTTCACTGACATGGACCCTCTGTTTATTGCCGTCGCGAGGAGGTCGGGCAGAGATCTGACGGCACCCAGATCGACGACAAATCCCGGGCGATCGATCAGACTCGACAACCGCACGAAGACGGGCAAAGGCCGTCAGATCTCTGCTCGAACGACGTAGCCGGCAATTAACAGAGGGTCCATGTCAGTGAAGCTGGCGGGAATGTGTGGGAATCGAACCCACCTCGGACGGTATGACGCGCCCGACTCAAGGATTTGAAGTCCCGGGGAGCCACCAGGCCCCATCCACTCCCGACCGATTCAGAATAATACAGGGACGGCGGTAGGAAAACCCCCATCACTCCGCGGCGACGACGAGGTCAATCATGACCCGCGCCCCCAGCGGCAGCGCCGATACGGCTACGGCCGCGCGGGCCGGCGAATCGGCGGCGAAGAAGCCGCCGTAGATCTCGTTGACCGCGGCGAAATCCCCCATGTCGGCCAGATAGACCGTGGCTTTCACGGCTCCGGCAAGGCTCAGGCCCGCCGCGTCCACGATAGCCCCCAGATTCAGCAACGCTTGCCGGGCCTCCTCGACGACGCCACCGGCGACGAGTTTGCCCACGGCCGGATCGAGACCGATCTGTCCGGCGGTATGGAGAAAGCCACCGGCGATAACGCCTTGGCTGTATGGCCCCACGGCGGCCGGGGCTTTCTCGGTGCTGATGACGGTCCGTGTCATACGGTCCTACTCCACGGTCACGGACTTGGCCAGGTTGCGCGGCTGGTCCACGTTCTCGCCACGCAACACGGCGATGTGATAGGCCAGCAACTGCAGCGGTATGACCGCCAGCAGCGGCGCCAACATGTCGGCGGTGGCCGGAATGCGGATCACGTGATCGCTCATGGCGGCGATCTCTTTCTCGCCCTCGGTGACGATGCTGATCACCTTGCCCTCGCGGGCCTTCACTTCCTGCACGTTGCCCTTGATCTTCTGGTAGCTGCCGTCGCGCGTACTGATCACGACCACCGGCATGTCCGGATCGATCAGGGCGATGGGTCCGTGCTTCATCTCCGCAGCGGGATAGCCCTCCGCGTGGATGTAACTGATCTCCTTGAGCTTGAGCGCACCTTCGAGCGCGATGGGAAAATTGTAGCCCCGTCCCAGATACAGGAAATTACGGTGGTCTTTATAGTCGACGGCGATCTGCTTGATCGTATCTTCCTGGGCCAGGATCTGCTTGATCTTGTCCGGGATGGCCTTCAGCTCATTGAGCAGGCGAATGCCGCGGTCGCTCGAGAGGATCTGTCGCCGTCCCAGCATGATCGTCAGCAGGACGAGAATCGTGACCTGGCTGGTGAAGGCCTTCGTCGACGCCACGCCGATCTCGGGACCCGCGTGGATATAGATGCCGCCGTCTGTCTCGCGCGCGATGGTGGACCCGACCACGTTGGTAATGCCGAGGACCTTGGCGCCCCGACGCTTGGCCTCGCGCATGGCTTCGAGCGTATCGATGGTCTCGCCGCTCTGGCTGATGGTCAGGCACAGCGTGCCCGGCTCGATCACGGGTGAGCGATAGCGGAACTCCGACGCATATTCCACTTCCACCGGAATACCGGCGTATTCCTCCAGCAGGTACTCGCCCAGCATACCGGCATGCCAACTGGTGCCGCAGGCCAGGATGATGATGCGACGGATATTGCGCAACTCCCACTCGGTCAGTCGCAGGCCCGCCAGCATTACATCGCCCGTCTCGGGCAGGATCCGGCCGCGGAACGCGTCCTTGATGGTGTCCGGCTGCTCGAAGATCTCCTTGAGCATGAAGTGCGGATAGCCGCCCTTCTGGATCTGATCGAGATCCCAGTGGATCTCCTGGATCTCCTTGTCGACGGGCTTATTCTCGATGTTGGTGGTCTCGACCTTTTCGGGCGTGAGCACCACCATCTCACCGTCGTCCAGATAGATGACCCGGCGCGTCTCGCCGAGAATGGCGGCCACATCGCTGGCCAGGTAGTTGTTCTTCTGGCCGACACCCACTACCAGGGGCGAACCGCGGCGGGCACCCACGATCTTCCGGGGCTCGTCGGCGTGGATGACCGCGATGCCGTAAGTCCCCTCGACAAGCTTCAAGGCCTGACGCATGGCGTCCTCGATATTCCCGTCATAGAGCTCGGAAATCAGATGGGCCAGCACTTCGGAATCCGTGTCCGAGCAGAAGCTGTGCCCCGAATCGGCTAGCCTGGTCTTGAGGGCCTGGAAGTTTTCGATGATGCCGTTATGCACCACGGCGATCCGACTCTTGTTGTCGAGATGCGGATGGGCGTTGATCTCGTTGGGCGGACCATGAGTGGCCCAACGCGTATGAGCGATGCCGCAGGTGCCGGACATCTCGACACCGACCATGGCCGCTTCGAGAGCGTTGATCTTGCCCTTGCACTTGACCGTCCGGAGCCCACCGTTGGCCACGGCGATACCGGCACTGTCGTAACCCCGATATTCGAGCCGCTTCAGGCCCTCGACAAGAATGGGCGCAACTTGCTTATCACCGGTAATACCTACGATTCCACACATATGATCTTCCTTCGGCTCAGCCGTCGTCGCGACATAGGGGCATGGCCCGAGCGACAAGATCGCGGGCTTCGGCCTCGGTCGCGGCTTCCGCGATGACCCTGACGATGGGTTCCGTATTGGAGGGCCGCATGTGGACCCAACTGTCGGCGCCGCACCAGCGTAGGCCGTCGCGATCGTCGATGTCTCCTTCACCCAGGGCACTCAGCTTGTCCTTGATCCCTTCGGCGTCGAACAGGCTCTCCTGAGCGAATTTATCCTTGATCATGGCCACCGGCGGATAACGCCCGACGACCTGATCCAGACTATCATTCGTATCGGTCAAGTACTGGAGCACCATGGCGATACCTACCAGGGCATCCCGTCCGGGATGAAGCGCGGGGTAGATGACGCCCCCGTTGCCCTCTCCCCCGACCACCGCTCCGATCGCCAACATCTCGGCCACGACATTGGCTTCGCCGACCGGAGTCCGCAAGGCTCTTTGACCGTGTTTCGCGGCAACGGTCTCCACAAGCCCCGTGGTGGACAGGTTCACCACCACCGGCCCGGGTTCGTGGCCGAGCAGGAAATCAACAGCCACCGCGAGGGTGAGTTCCTCGCTGAGCAGTCGGCCCGTCCCGTCGACCATCACCAGGCGATCCACGTCCGGATCGACGGCAAAGCCCAGATCGGCGCCCGAAGTGATGACCGCCTCGCCCAGTTCGGCCAGATGGGCGGGCGTCGGCTCGGGCGGATGGGGAAAGAGGCCCGACAAACCACAGTGCAAGGGGACACACTCTACGCCCAGGGCTTCCAGCAGGTCCGGCACGATGCGCCCCCCCGCGCCCTCGACGGCATCGACGGCCACCTTCAGGCCGCGTGCGGCGATGGCATCCCGGTCCAGCCAGGGCATCGCCAGCAGTGCGTCCAGATGCTGGCGCTCGGCATTCTCGCGACCGGAGACGCGTCCCAGACGATCCCAGGCCACGTGGCCGCTACCGGCGTCAAAATGCTCCGTGAGCGCCGCGTTGTCCGCCGCGGTCAGGAAGAGTCCCTGGCCGTCGAGCAGCTTCAGGGCGTTCCAGGGCTGGGGATTGTGACTGGCGGTGATGATGACGCCGCCCACGGCGTTCGACTCCTGGACGGCCATTTCGGTCGTGGGCGTACTCGCCACGCCGATATCGATCACGTCGTGTCCGGTGGACTGCAACGCGGCTTCGACGGCGCGCAGGATCATGGGACCCGACGGGCGCGTGTCCCGCCCCACGACAACGGGCCCCGGCGGTAGCCAGGCCCCGAAAGCCGCGGTCCACTGCGTGGTCACCACGGCATCCAGTCCGTCACCGATCACGCCGCGAATACCCGATACACTAACGCGTAAGGGCATGGAGACTCCTTCTCACTGTCAAATCATCCTGGCGGGATTGATAGGCTTGTCCGGTTGCGGCCAAGGGCGTGATGGAGCCGATGTGGGGACTCGAACCCCAGACCTGCTCATTACGAGTGAGCTGCTCTACCAGCTGAGCTACATCGGCTCGATCAAGGCGGGAGTGGTGCCTGGGGGCGGATTTGAACCACCGACACCTGCATTTTCAGTGCAGTGCTCTACCAACTGAGCTACCCAGGCAAACCCTAAGAGGCTCACCGCGTACGGCGATCCGGGAATAAAGCACTACCTTGCCCACCATGTCAAGCCGGTCACGCCTTTTTCCAACGTAATGCGGCCATTATACTCTTGCACCGACTATCTGGCTACTCCCCTGTGACCCCGTCTTCGTAGCCGCGGGGGTGGGCCTGATGCCAGCGCCAGGCATCGCCGATGATGGTGACCAGATCGCAACGGGACGGCGCCCAGCCCAATAGTTTACGCGCGCGACCGGAACCGGCCACCAGGCGTGACGGGTCGCCGGGACGCCGCGGCGACACCTCGGGACCGATATCCAGACCGGTCACCGCCGCCGCCGTATCAACGACTTCCCTGACTGAATTCCCTGTTTCCGTCCCCAGATTCATGACCGTCAGACCCGGCGTGTCGGCCCATTCGAGGGCCAGGACATGGGCGTCGGCCAGATCGGCCACGTGGATGTAGTCGCGGATGCAGGTACCGTCCGGAGTCGCGTAGTCGTCGCCATAAATAGAGAAGGTCCGCTCCGTCTCCAGCAGGGATCGCAACAGGCAGGGGATCAGATGGGTCTCGGGCGTGTGGTCCTCCCCCAGGGAGCCGGTGGCGCCGCAGGCGTTGAAATAGCGCAACGCCACGGCGCGCAGGCCCAGGGCTTCCGCGGCGTCACTCAACAGCCCTTCCATGGTCAACTTCGTCCGGCCGTAGGGATTGGTGGGAACGGTGGCGGAGGCTTCGGTCAGGGGCAAGGTATCCGGTTCCCCGTACACGGCCGCGGACGAGGAAAAAATGAACCGCGACACCTTGGAGGCCGCGACCGCATCGAGAAGCTTGGCGCTCCCGACCACGTTGTTGAGATGGTAACGATCCGGGTGCTCGACGGACTCGCCCACCAGACTGAAAGCCGCGAAATGGAGCACGGCGTCAAAGGCGTGCTTGAAGACACCGGCGAGGAAGGCGTCGTCCAGCAGCGAGCCCTCGTGCAGTTGCGCATCCGGCAACAGGGCCGCGCGGTGGCCGGTGCTGAAGTTGTCGAGAATTTCGACGTCGTGACCCCGATCAGCGAGAGCTCTCGCCGTCACGCTGCCGATGTACCCCGCGCCGCCGGTAACCAATACCCGCATTGTCGCCCTCTCAAGTGCTTCGCGCCCGCAGGTATTGTCCCGTGAGCGAAGTCGTTACATTGGCCAGGTCCGCGGGCGTGCCGCTGGCGACAAGCGCGCCGCCGTCGGCGCCGCCGCCGGGCCCGAGATCGATGACCCAGTCGGCCCGCTCGATAAGATCCAGGTTGTGTTCGATGACCACGACGGTGTGACCGTGGGCCACCAGATCATGGAGCACCTTCACCAATCCCGCAACATCATGGACGTGCAGGCCCGTGGTGGGCTCGTCCAGCAGGTACAGGTTGTGCCGTCCACCCGGCGATGCCAACTCGCGGGCGATCTTCAGACGCTGGCTCTCCCCGCCGGACAACGTGGTCGCCGACTGTCCCAGGGTCAGGTACCCCAACCCCACCTTCTTGAGGATCCACAGCTTCTCGCGCACGGCGTTCTCGCGTTTGAAGAAGGCCAGGGCCTCGTCGACGGTCATCGCCAGCAGGTCGGCGATGGAGTGTCCGCGGAATTTCACCTCGAGGGTCGCGGGGTTGAAGCGACACCCGCCACACACTTCGCAGGGCACGCTGATATCGGCCATGAAGTGCATCTCGACCCGATGTTCACCGAGTCCCTGGCATTCGGGACAGCGGCCGCCGGCCGTGTTGAAGCTGAATCGCCCGGGAGCGAAACCCCGGGCCTTGGCGTCGGGCGTGGCGGCGAAGAGATCGCGAACGGGCGCCAGGAAACCCAGATACGTCGCCGGGTTGGACCGACTGGACTTGCCGACCGGGGACTGGTCCACCAGCACCACCTTCGACACGGCGTGGGCGCCCTGGAAACCAGTGAAGGGACGCGAGCGCTCCTTGCCCCCGGCGACCTTACCGGTCAACCCATCGTAGAGACAATCGTTGAGCAGGGTACTCTTGCCGGATCCCGACACCCCGGTCAGGCACGTGAACCGCGCCAGCGGGATCGCCACGTCGATGTCGCGCAGGTTGTGTTTGCGGGCGCCCTTGACCACCAACTGCGCCACCTCGTCGCGCTCGCGGACTGCGGGCGCGGGCAGGACCTTCTCGCCGCGCAGATATTCGGCGGTGAGGGTCGTCCCGGTCTTGATCAACTCGTCCATCGGCCCCTGGTAGACGACACGGCCACCGTCGAGTCCGGCGCCCGGCCCCAGTTCGATGAGATGTGACGCCGCCTTGAGCACGGCCAGGTCGTGTTCGACGACCACGACCGTGTTGCCGCCATCGACCAGGTCGTTCAGGGTGCCGATCAGGCGCTCAACATCGGCGGCGTGCAGACCCGTGGTGGGTTCGTCGAGCACGTAAAGCGTATCGGTAAGCCGCGAGCCGATGGCGTTGGCCAGATGGATGCGCTGGGCTTCGCCGCCCGAGAGGGTTCGCGTCAGGCGATCGAGGGTCAGATATCCCAATCCCACGCGGTTCAGAAAACGCAGTCGGTGCGCCACATCTTCGCGGACATCGCCGGCGGCGATCCGGTCGACCTTGGCCAAACGCAGACCCTCGATGCGATGCAGGGCCTCGCCCAGGGACATCCGCGCCAGGCTGCCCATGTCAAGACCTCCAACCTTTACGGCGAGGGCTTCCTCACGCAGGCGACTGCCATCGCAACTGCGACACCACGTGTCCCCCATGAAACGGCGCGTAAAGAAACGATGGTGTCCCTTCTTCATCTTGCGGCGCATGTCCTCGAGGAAGGGCAAGGCCCCCTTGTAACCCTTCTTGCGCGTTTCGAGGACGGTGCTCTGCTGCTTGCGCGTCAGCCGGCGCCAGGGCCGGTCCACCGGGATGCCTTCCGCGCGACAGAAGCGGATCATGGCGGCGTGGGACCGCGCAAAGGTCTCGGTGCGCCAGGGTTTGATGGCGCCGTCGAGCAGGGTCAGCGTGTCGTCGGGGACGATGAGTTCCTCGTCGAACTCGAGTCGGTTGCCGAAGCCGTTGCAGTCGGGGCAGGCGCCCTGGGGCGCGTTGAAGGAGAACAGGTGCGGCGTGGGCTCGGGAAAGACGCGGCCACACCCGTTGCAGACCAGGCGTGACGAAAAGCCCAACGTGACGCCGGGATCGTCGGCCTTGTGTAGGCGGCACCAGCCGTTGGCCTGCTGGAAGGCCAGCTCGACCGCTTCGGTGAACCTTGAGCGCTGGCGTGGCTTGAGGGCGATGCGATCGATCACCACGGACACCTCGTCCCCGGCCGCCGGAACGGGAGCGTCCTCGGCGCCGGCTTCGTCCAGGCGCATCACTTCGCCACCGACCACGGCCCGGCGGAAACCCTGGGCCAGCAGAGGTTCGGTCCAACCGCTGTTTGATCCGTCGGTGCTGATGGCCTGAGGGTACGCGACCAGGGCCATGGCGTCCGGCCACGCACGTCGGGCCTGTCGCCAAACGGTGGCCGACGTTTCCGCCTCCACCCGTTCATGGCATTCGGGACAGGTGATGCGACCGACCCGCGCGAAGAGAACCCGCAGATAGTCGTTGATCTCGGTGACGGTGCCCACGGTGCTGCGCCCGCTGCGCGCGGCGTTGCGCTGCTCGATGGCGATGGCGGGGCTGATGCCGTCGATGGAATCCACGTCGGGCTTGGGCATGCGGTCGAGGAACTGGCGGGCATAGGTCGAGAGGGACTCCACATAGGTACGCTGCCCCTCGGCGTACAGCGTATCGAAGACCAGGGACGACTTGCCGGATCCGGATACGCCGGACACGGCCGTCAATTCACCGCGGACGATGTCCACGTCGCATCCGCGCAGGTTGTGCTGCCTGGCGCCGCGGATCCTGATGAAGTCGTTCAATTCGCCGTCCTTGCCGGGTTGGGGGGTGACCCACCAAGATATCCGCACTTTCGCATCCTGCACAAGGGTTTTACACTGGACGTCGACCTCAACGGAAGATAGAGAGCATGAGCCTGCCCGATACCGAAGCCCTGCTGCATACGATCCACACGCTCCGCTCCCCCGGCGGCTGTCCCTGGGACCATAAACAGTCCCTGCCGGACGCCGCCCGCTACCTCCTGGACGAAGCCGGCGAACTGCTGGACGCGGCCCTCGACGGCGACGCCGAGCACATCACCGAGGAGATGGGCGACCTGCTGTTCATGGTGGCCTTTTGCTGCGAGATCCACGGCGAGACGACACCGGTCCGCTTCGACGACGTGGCCCGTGTCGGCAACGAGAAACTGATCCGCCGGCACCCCCATGTCTTCGGCGACGAGAGCGCATCGGATCAGACCGAGAGTCAGGTGCACTGGAACGCCATCAAGGCGGCCGAGCGCAAGGCTCGCGGTGAGCCCGACCCCGAGCCCACGGCGCTGAAGGATCTGCCCGCGTCGTCCTCCCCCCTGCGCCAGGCCCACGACTACCAGAAAAACGCCGCCGACGTGGGCTTCGACTGGCCCGAGGTCGATGGTGTGTGGGACAAGATCCACGAGGAAATAGGCGAACTAAGGGACGCCGCGGCGGCCGGCGACCCGGCGGCCGTGGAACACGAGGTGGGCGACATTCTGCTGGCGGTGGTCAACCTGGCCCGGCGGTTGGGTGTGCAATCGGATGATGCCCTACGCAAGGCGAACCGAAGGTTCCGCACGCGATTCCAGGGAGTCGAACGACGCTTCGCCGATCATGACGCCATGCGCACTGTCGGCATCGAGGCCCTGGAAGAGGCCTGGCAGGCCGCGAAGAAGGAAGAAGCTCCGGGCGTCTGAGCCGCCCCCCCCCTGACCCGCTCGCCCTCATTCGGGGCAACCGTCATCGTCATCGACGCCGTCGTAGTCCTCGGCCTCGCACGGACACTCGTCGTCGACATCCTCGATGCCGTCCAAGTCGTTGTCCATATCGGGGCAACCGTCTTCATCCTCGAAACCGTCGAGGTCTTCCGGTGCGTCGGGGCAGTTGTCGTCCTCGTCGGCGATTCCGTCGGCGTCGGCATCAAGAAAGTCCTCGGGACAGCCGTCATCATCCTTGTATCCGTCGAAATCCTCGGGCGTGTCGGGACACTCGTCGACCGTATCGAGGATTCCGTCCAGGTCGTTGTCGTTGTCCGGGACACCGTCCTCGTCCTGGAAACCGTCGAAGTCCTCGGGATAGTCGGGAGCCAAATCCAGCGTGTCGGGGATACCGTCCTCGTCGTTGTCGGGATCGGGACAGCCGTCTTGGTCACGATAGCCGTCGTAATCCTCGGCGCCGGTCGGGCACTGATCCAACCGGTCGGGGATGCCGTCGCGATCAGAGTCCCGGCCGCCGGTACCGAAGCTCCAGGACAGACCCATGTGCAGAACAAAGTCGGGATAGGCGGCCTGGAACGAAGTGGTCGCGTCGTTGCGGCCCAGGGGGACATCGTAGCCCCACTCCAGGGCGGCCCCCTCCTCGCCGCCCCAACGCAGGCCGGCGGTCAGGTAGCGGGGAAATTCGCTGGCGGCGATATCGGCGCCGTCACCGTAGAACTCGCCGTAATACTCGACGAAGAGCGACACCAGCGACTTGCGAAACTCCATCGCCGCCAACAGCACGGTCGCGTCGTTGTCGGCGGCCGCACCGCCTGGCCGGATGGCCGGATACAGGGGCGGCCAGGGTTCGAGGATACCGCCGCCCGCGGCGCCGTACCCCTCGTCGCGGGGCTGGATACGCCGGCCCACGTTGAGATGGACGCGCAACTCGGGCATCTGCGCACTCGACCAGAAGGAGGCGCTCAGGGCCACGCCCGCGTAAGGCGCAAAGGCTCCCTGGCCCAGACCGTCGGTCTCGGCACCGGTGGGCAGGGACGCGCGGAAGTCACAAGCCAGGCCCACACGTGGCCCGGGCGAAGGCAGGGCGATGAGCAGTCCAACGTCGGTGTCACCCAGGCCGCTGCCGCTGGCGGGTATAGCGTCGCGGCCGCCCGACCAGGTCCGATAGGACTGGCGCGCGCGAAAATTCAACCAGGGCGCGATGCCGTATTCCAGGTCCAGGTATGTCTTCCGGAAATCGATCAGGTAGGGAAAGTCCGCGTCGCCGTAGTAGGCGCCGTATAAATCACCGGCAAGCCCCACCGACAACAGACCGTCGGGAGGCAGCAATCCGGACACGGCCCTGTACAGCCGCGCCGATCGCTCCTGGTTGCGCAGGGCCACGCCGGCCTCGACGGTCTCGAAGCCGGCGAGCACCACACTCACCGCCAACAGAATCAGACAGGCGATCCGGGACAAGCTCACGTTTGGGCCTCGTCCGCTGTCTCGTCATCGGCTGGCTCGTCGGTCGCTTCAGTGGTCGCAGCATCCGCGGACGGTTCGTCATCCGACCCGGTTTCGTCGGTCGACGGGGCCTGGTCCTTTTTCATCTCTTCCATGTAGTTGAGCTGCAGATCCATGACCAGGCGGTCGAGCATGCCGACGATTTCCGCGTCGCTGTTGTCTTTGCACTTGGCCTGTAACATCTCCAGCACGTCGATGGCGTACCGGGCACCGTCGAGATTGCGTGTCACTTCGCCGCTGATCGGATCCGCCAGCTTGCCGAGCTGCACCATGGCGCCGCCCTGCAGGTTCATGGCCAGGGTCAACAATACCTGGTCGTGCTTGCTTACTTGATCGGACATGTCCGTTTGCTCCTTTTGGTGTGACGGGTCATCCGCGCCGCCTGGGCGCCGTTCGGCTATGATCGAACTCGTCCTCGATGTTGCCAACCAGAATCTCGAGCAGGTCCTCCAACGTCACCATCCCGAGCGGGTTCCCCTTCCCGTCCAAGACGATGGCCATCTGCTGCTGCTGCCAGTGCATCTCCTCGAAGAGGGCCCAGGGCGAGAGGGTCGGATCCACATAGGGACAGGTCCGGATCAGGGTTGGCGGAATCCCGTCCCAGGGGGCGGATTCGTCGACGAAGAGCAGGTCGCGGGCCAGCACCCAGCCGAGAATCCCGTCGCCGACCGGTTCGTAGACGGGCAGGCGGCTGAAGCCAGACACCGCCGCGGCCGTGCGCGCCTCTGCCAGGGTGGCGGTACGCGGAAGTCGGCGGACCCGGGGCCACGGGGTCATGATCGCCGCCTGGTCCAGATCGGCGAGGTCGAGACAACGGTCGAGAAGTTCGGTAAAGCGACGGTCCTGGCCGGCGGTGGGATGAGTGGACAACAGGGCCGTCATGGCCTCGCGACCCAGCGCCCGGCTTTCGCCGGCGCCCCGTCCCGGCAACACGGCCTGCAACAGACGCGAGTAGCCGAGCAGAATCCAGCGCACCGGACTGAAGACCGTCATCGACAAACGCAGGACCGGCAGTGACGACAGGGTCAGTCGTTCCGGATACTCGCGATAAAGGATCTTGGGCAGGATCTCGCCGAAGGTGATGATCAGCAGTGATCCGACCACCGCGGCCCGCAGCTCTCCATACTGGGTGTAGCGGGCCGTGAAGACCACGGTGAGAACGGCGCTGCCCAACACGTTGAACAGGTTGGTCCCGATCAGGCAATTGAGTATGGGGGCCTCGATGTGGTCTAGCAGACGTGTCAAACGCCCGGCCCGCACATCCTCCCGGCGCAGGGCCATGAAGCGCAAGCGAATGCGGCTCGAACTCATCAAGCCCGTTTCGACGCCTGAAAAGAAGGCCGACGCCAGCAGGCAGAATGCCGTCACGCCGATCACCAGATCCCACGAGAGTGGCAGGCCGGTCATGACGCGCCCCCCCGCCCGGATTCCTCGTCAAGCCGCTGGACGCGTACCCGCACCAGGCGATGCCCGTCAATCTCCAGAACGGTATAACGAAATCCGTCCTCGACGATGCGATCGCCGCGATTCGGTATATCTCCCCGCAAATCCATGACGTAACCGGCCAGCGTGACGTAGATGTGGGACGACGGAATCCGGGTGCCGCAGGTCTCGTTGACCCGCCGCAGATCGGCGCCGCCAGAGACGATCCAGTTGTGATCGGCGACCGGCAACAGGTCGGACGCGTGGGTATCCGACTCGTCCCGCCAAGGGCCGGTGAGCGCCTCGATGCAGTCTTCCAGGGTGACCAGTCCGGTAAAGTCGCCGTGCTCATCCACCACGAAGGCCATGTGCTGCCCACCCAGCCGGAACTCGTTGAGCAGTTCGGCGACGGACTTCGATTCCGGGACGAAAATAGGGGCGCGCTGCAGGCGGCGGGCCGGTGCGCCCTCTCCGTCGTCGGTCAACAGGTCCTTCACGTGGCACACGCCGCTGGGTCGCTGCGCCTCCCCGTCCATGACAGGATACCGGTTATGCCCCCGACGCGCGGCCCGCTCGAGAATGCGGGCCCGGGTGTCGTCGACGCCGATGGTCACGGCGTCCGTGCGCGGCGTCATGATGTCGCGAACGTCCAGGTCCTCCAGCTGCAGCAGGCGGGATACGAAGCGCCCTTCGGTTTCGGTCAGGGACGCGTCCTGGACCGCCAGGCCGGTGGCGGTCACCAGTTCCTGGGTGCTGAGGGGGCGACTGCCGGTCCGCTCGAGGGACAGTCGCGACAGCAGTCCCTCGCCCGCTCGATCGATCAGGTGCAGCAAGGGACGGTTGAGCGTGAGCCACACCGTCACGGGCAGGCGGGCGATCAGGGCCAAACGGCGGGGATACCGCAGCGCCACCAGTTTCGGAGTGATCTCCCCGGCAAACAGGATCACCACCGTCATGACCGGAACCGCCACCACCAGACCACTTGGCCCCAGGCGGCGGATAAGCAGGGATGTCGCCAACACGCTGGCGATGGTGTTGACGAGCAGGTTGCCGATCAGCAGCGCGGCCAGCAGACGCGCGGGACGCTCCAGCAGGTTCGCCACCCTTCGTCCGCCCTTGTCGACGCCCGTGCGCATCTTGGCCAGATCGGATTCCGGCAATGAGAAGAGCGCCGTCTCGGTTCCGGAAAAACCGGCCGACACGAAGAGCAGGCACAGCAGTAGGATGGGCTCCAGCAAAATCAACTCCAGTCGGGCCGGGACGATCGGGAGCATAGCCCCTTCCTTGACACCCTGCAACTGCCTGCTAGGCTTGACGCGAAGTCACGACGTTCCGCACGATCCGCCGGAGGGCAGCTTGCACAGAACCCTGATCATCCGCTTCGGCGCACTGGGCGATCTCTGCATCTGCGGCTGGTTCATGTCCAGTCTCGCCGCTCTGACCGATGGTGGGGATACACCGAACGAGCGAATCACGCTGGTCACCAAGGCCCGCTTCGCCCCCCTGGCCGAACAGTTCGCCGGTGTCGACGAGGTCGTGGCCCTGCCGGAGGGTGGTCCATTCACGCTGTGGAGACTGGCGCGCGCGTTGAGAGGCCGCAACTTCGATCGGATCATCGACGCCCACTCCGTCCTGCGCAGCCACGCCCTCACCACACTCATGGGGCGCCGGCCCGACGTCCGCCTCCACAAGGACACCCGCGTGCGGCTGGCCTTGATCCGCGCCGGCGAAGCGACCGAGACGCAGCCGCCGATCGACCTGAACCGCTCTCTTCTCGATCGCTTCATCGCGCTATCCACATCTGCGCCCATGGGGGGCGCCAAACCACGGCCACCCCTTCTCCACCGTCGTCCCCCGGCCGAAAGTCCCTTCCGTGTCGGCTTAGCCCCCGGCGCACGCTGGGCCAGTAAGCGATGGCACGACAGCAAGTTTGTTGATTTGTTGACTATATTACTCAAAGCAGGAGCCCCGGCTGTGACCCTCATCCTGGGTCCCGACGAAATCGCATGGTTCGACGAAGGCCCTCTCGCCAAAGCAGCGGCCCAGTATCCCGGACTGGACGTGATCCGCGAGGCCGGCCTCCCCGCCGTGGCCGACGCCCTGGGCCGCTGCCACGTGACCGTCACCAACGACAGCGGCTTGCTTCACCTCTCGGAAGCCGTCGGCACCCCCGTGGTCGCCCTCTTCGGCCCCACGGTCCGGGCCTTCGGGTACTTTCCCCTGCTGCCCGACAGTCGCGTCCTCGAAAAACCTCTCGATTGTCGTCCCTGCTCGCGTACGGGATCAAAGCCCTGCCATCGCGGCGACCTGGCCTGTCTGGAGGAAATCGCGCCCGCAGAAGTCGGCGACGCCGTGTTGGCCTTCAAACCGGGAGGCCCGGCATGAACAAGCCTCACACGACCGAAGTTCTCTACGACCGGCTCGCGAGGACGTTCCTACCCTTCCTGCCCGCGCTCGCCCCCTTCTCCGAGAAGTTGCGCCGGGGCCTGGAAGGACGCCGGGGCCTGTCGGCCCGTCTGGACGCGGCCGCGGCGAACCTCACGGGCTGTGTCTGGTTACACGCCACATCCGTCGGCGAATACGAACAGGCGCTGCCCATCATACGACGTCTGGGCGAAACCGGCGTCGGCCCCGTGGCCGTCACCCACTTCTCGCCCTCGGGCCGCGACTTTGCCCGCGACAAGCCGGCGGCCGACTATCACGACTACCTCCCCCTCGACCATCCCGACGCCACACGCGCGATCGTGCATTCATGGCGGCCGCGGGCCCTGGTTTTCGTCAAGTACGATTGCTGGCCGGCCCTGGTCCGCGCCGCCGACGAGGCAGGCGTACCCGTCCTGCTGCTCTCCGGGGCCCTGCCGCCGGGATCGTATCGACACCGCGGTCCCGGACGCGCCCTCTTTCGCGCCGTCTTCGACCGCTTCGCCCATATCGGCGTGGGCAGCGAGGCGGATGCGCGGCGCTTCACCGACGGACTGGGTGTGAGCGCACCGGTCTCGGTCACCGGCGACACACGCGCCGAACAGGTCCTGACCCGCTTCGAGGCCGACGACGACGACGACGGACTGGCCGCGCGCCTCGGCACCTGGGGCAGCCGGCGGCTGATCCTGGGCAGTACCTGGCCCCGTGACGAAGCGCTCTGGTGGCCGGTCCTGCCCGATCTGCTGGACGCCTACCCCGATCTGAACGTGCTCCTGGTGCCCCACGAGCCGACCCCCGCACGCCTCGCCGACCTCCAGGCCGCCTGCCGGAAACGGCACATACCCACGCGTCGTCTGAGCGAGGGGATCTCCCCCGACGACTCGGTCCGCTGTCTGCTGGTGGATCGGGTAGGGGTCCTCGCCGAGATCTATCGCGCCGGCGACGTGGCCTATGTGGGAGGCAGCTTCACCACGGGAGTCCACAGCACTCTCGAGCCCGCGGCGGCGTCCCTGCCCGTTTGTTTCGGTCCGAGGATCCAGAACGCCGAAGAGGCCATGACCCTGGTCGAGCGGAGGGCGGGTTTCGTGCTGCGTACGCCCGGCGAGGCCGGCGAACGGATACGGATGCTGATGGACGACGACACAACGCGACGCAACGCGGGCGCCACGGCCCGCGAAGTGGTCGAAGCCCAGATCGGCGCCGCGGAACGCAGCGTCGAGCTGCTCCGCCGTTATCTGTAAGGAATGGGATCGGTCTCGCCCGCGCCGGCGAATCCCCGCAAGCGCAGCCGGCAACTTTCACACGCGCCACAGGCTGCGTCCTCGGCCACATAACACGACCAGGTCAAGTGCAACGGCGCGTCCAGCGCACGTCCCCGCGCGACGATGGCGACCTTGTCCAGACTGATCAGCGGCGTTTGAATCTCGATATGGGTGTCGGGGCGCGTACCGGCGTCGATGGCGGCGCTGAAGGCGGTGTAGAAAGCAACCGTGCAGTCCGGATAGCCGCTGCCGTCCTCCTCCACAACACCGATATACAGGGCCGTCGCACCGATGACTTCCGCCCAGGAGGTCCCTACGGCCAGGATGTTCGCATTGCGGAAGGGAACGTAGGTCGAGGGCACGCCCGCGCCGTCGGGCAACCCCTGCTCTACCGACCGGGACGCATCGACGAGACTGCTGCCGCCGATCTGCGCCAGGTGGGAGACGTCCACGACCAGGCGCATCCCGATGCCGTAGTGATCGGCGATGTCGTTGAAAGCCTGCAGTTCGCGGGCCTCGGTCCGTTGGCCGTAGTTGAGATGCAAAACGCAGGGGTCGTGGGACCGCACGGCCTCGGCGAGGCAGACACAGGAATCCAGACCGCCGCTGAGCAGCACCACCGCACGAGGTTTTCCGCTTTCCGACATGGGTCTCCCGCTCAGATGCCCTGGTCGCGACCGGGCCAAAGCATCTTGTGCAGTTGAAACTGGAAGCGAATGGGCAGCCTGTCCTCCAGGATCCACTCGGCCAGATCGACCGGTGCGAGCAAACCGTAGGCCGACGAGAACCCCACCGGCACGCCGGCGGGCAGCCGGTCACCGGTAAGCACCTGCTCCCGCGCCCACTCGTAATCGTCCCGGTTGCAGCAGACGAACTTCAGTTCGTCCTGCGGTCCCAGGGTCTTCAGCCCCGCCCAGTCGACCTGATCATCGGCCACGCCACTGCCCGGTGTCTTCACGTCCACCACGCGGCACACGCCCTCGGGTACCGAGGCCAGGGGCAGGGCACCCAGTGTCCCGCTCGTCTCCAGCAAGACGCGCCGTCCAGTTTCCCGCAGGGCGCTCATCAGATCAAGGCTGGCGTCCTGCAGCAGTGGTTCCCCCCCGGTGATCAGCACCCGATCGCCGCCGAGTTCGTTCACGCGCGCCAGCATGTCCGGCACGGTCATCTCCACGCCATCGTTGAAGGCGTAGGTGCTGTCGCAATACCGGCACCTGCGGTGACAGCCGGTCAAACGCACTATGACGCAGGGGTCACCCACGTCACGGGATTCGCCCAGGAGGGCACGGTATATTTCATTGACGATCAGTGTCGACATGGCTTCAACTTGGCAACCATCACGTGAGTAGTTTATAATGAGCTGTCCCGACACCGGAACCAGTCTCAAGATGGGTAAGATAATGCACCATACCGACAACTCCAAGTCCGACCACGCCGCCGTGCGCCCGGCCCTGATCCCGATCCTCTGCCTGATGGCCCTGATGTCCGTCATAGGCTGCGGCGACAAGGACTTACCGAGCACGAACGCCAACGTCCCGGAAACGTCGCCGCCACCGCTGATCATCAGCAGCGATCCCGACCTGCGCCCCGTCATCACCAGCGACGTCACCGCGGTGAACGCCTGGCTGGTTCTCGCCCGCCAAATTGCCGCCGTCGATACCGTCGACGTGAACGCTGTTGTGGAATTGCTCGATACGCCGGCTTACAGGATGATCGACGACACCACCATGCGAGACAAATCGGCGCCGAATATCATGAAACGCATCATGGAATACGTCTTTACCCACCGCGACACGACCGACACCCCACCCCCCCGCCGCAAGGCCCTGCTCGACAGTTTTCTCTATCTGCGCGACCACCTGGACGAAATCGCGTCCTTCAACCGGGATCATCTCACGCCCGAACGTCTCGACACCCTGCGCGACGCCCTGCTCACCTATGCACCAGCCGCAGAATGGCCCCCGACCATTTCCATCGAGATCATGGCCGGCTTTCCTCTGATCAGCTTCAGCGAACCCAACCGTTTCGTCATCGACATCAGTCTGGCCATCGCGGGTGGCGGCGAGCAGACCGCAGAACTCCTGGCCGGACGGATTTACCAGACACTCGCGCGAGTGGACGGTGTCAAACCCGACGCCACCATGGACAACGCCGTCAAACTGTCCGGCGCGTTCCGCATGCTGCGACATGGAGCCATCACGGCCTGGCTCAACGACAAGCCGAACATCAACTTCGATGACGGCCACGGTCAACTGCACGGCCCGATAGTCGGCGAAGGCGCCCTAATCGAGAACGCCAACATCCTCCTCAAGCACACGGCCTCGGCCATGGACAACATGCTGGCCCCCATGCTGGAGAGCGCCATCGCGCAGTCCGGGGGACGCGTCCACAAACTCTACGCCAGCAAAGACCGTTACGAGAGAGTCGGCTGGGCCATGGCCAAGCTGATCGTCGAACACTTCGGCGAGCAGAAGCTGCGCGAGATCGCCGGCGACACGACCGGGTTTCTCGAAGCGTACCAGGAAGCCGCACTGGCCGACGGGTCCGGTGACGATCTCGACCGGCTACCGCCGTTCCCGGGTGACATGTTCGAGGAACTCCTGATCCATTTGTCAACATATTGAACACCATTCAGCGGAGGAAGACATGAGCCGATTCGATCCACATTCCTGGTGCGACGATCAACAGGCCGTCGCCGAACATCTGGAACTCGATTGGGACGTCGATTTCACGGCCCGCACCCTGACCGGCCAAGTGGCGATGCGCTTTCGCGAGCCCGCCGCCGGCGCTCTGGACCTGGACGCGCGCGGTCTGGATATCCGTGAAGTTACGACGACGGGGGGGGCTGCCGTCCCTTGGTCGATCGCCGAGACCGACGCCGTCCTGGGCGATCGACTCCACCTTGACCTGCCCGACGGCACCCCGGGCGTCGTGATCCGCTACGACACCGGTGACGGTGCCGTGGCCCTCGGCTGGCTAGAGCCCCAGCAGACCGCCGGCGGCGTGCACCCCTTCATGTTCACCCAATGCCAACCCATCCACGCCCGCAGCATCGTCCCCTGCCAGGACACGCCGCGCAATCGCGTGACCTACACGGCGCGGGTGACGGTCCCGGCCCCCCTGAAGGCCGTCATGTCCGCCGCCGGCATGGGTAAAGACGCCGTCGACGGCGACCGCACGACCTGGCGTTTCGAGATGCCCCAGTCCATCCCCACCTACCTGCTGGCCCTGGCGGTGGGCAACCTGACCGGACACGATCTGGGCCCGCGATCACGCATCTACGCCGAGCCGGAGACGGTGGAAAAGGCGGCCTGGGAGTTCGCCGAAGTCGAGAGCATGATCGACTCGGCCGAAGGCATCTTCGGCCCCTACGTGTGGGACCGCTTCGACATGTTGATCATGCCGCCGGCCTTCCCCTACGGGGGCATGGAGAACCCGCGCCTGACCTTTCTGACACCCACGCTGCTGGCCGGCGACCGGTCGCAGGTCAACGTGGTGGCCCACGAACTGGCCCACTCCTGGACCGGCAACCTGGTGACCAACGCCACCATGAACGATTTCTGGCTCAACGAGGGATTCACCGTCTACGCCGAGCGACGCATCCTCGAGGAAGTCTACGGCGTCGACTACGCCAATCTCCAGGGCGTCATCCGGCGCAACGCCCTGCAGGTGCACCTGGACAATGTCGGCCCCGGCTTCGAGCACACCAGGCTGCGCACCGATCTCGCCGGCATCGACCCCGACGACGTATTCTCCCTGGTCCCCTACGAGAAGGGCGCCCAGTTCGTACTGTTGCTGGAGGACGCCGTGGGCCGCGAGACCTTCGACACCTTCCTGCTCGACTACATCGATACCTTCCGCTTCCAGTCGATCACCACCGAGGAGTTCATCGACTTCCTGGAGACCCGGCTTCCCGGCGTGCTGGACAAGATCGATGGCCGCCGCTGGATCTTCGAGCCCGACATGCCCGAGAACGAGCTGCCGGTGGAGTCGACCCGCCTGGATGAGATCCGCCGGTTGGCCGCCGCATGGCTCGATGGCGCGCGTCCCGACTCCGCCATCGCCAAGGACTGGTCCTCGGATGAATGGCAGCTCTACCTGCAGGATCTGCCCCGCGTCCTGCCGCCGGACGACTGCCGCTGGCTCGACGAGACCTTCGACCTCACCGCCAGGGGCAACTACGAGGTCCTGGTGGAATGGCTGACCGTGGCGGCCGCGTCGGCCTACGACCCGGCCCTGCCCCGCGTGCGTGAGGTCCTCACGGACGTGGGCCGCATGAAATATCTCAAGCCCCTCTACCGCGCCCTGGTCGGCAACCCGGAAACGGTCGGCCTGGCCCGCGAAATCTTCGCGGACGTGGCCGACAGCTATCATCCCCTCAGCCGGGGATCCATCGCCGGCCTGATCGAGCCCGGGGCCTGAATCTGGCCGACCACAGCAGAAGGCCCCGCTCCTCCAGGAAGCGGGGCCTTCTTCGTCGCAATACCAGAAACTCAGGACGTCGCGTCGTACTTGGGCAATATGTCCACCGTGACGCCTTCAAGCGCCGCCAACGCGGCCGCCAACACGTCGGTCATGCCCCCATATTGCTCGAGCATGGCCTGACCGGCCTCGTAGTCGCCGGCCGCCTGCATCGTCAGGATCTCGTGCACCAGGGACTCGATGGCCGCCGGGAACGCCTCGGTGTCGATGCGGAAGCGTCCCTCCTCCACCGTGATAACACCCTTGTCCACCAGATAGTTGAACTGGATGGCGTTGGCCGCTCCGTGGGCCTCGGCAATGCCGAAGCGCACCGAGCGGAACAGTCCGGCCAGATAGGTCACGGCCTGTTGCTGGTAAATGCTCTCGGGGAAAAACCCTTTCTCCTGCATCTCGAAGATGCACCAGGGCCCCATGGCGTCGGCCTTGGCTTCCTCGATGGCCGAGTAGATGTCCCTGAACTCCAGGCGCACCTCGGTCTCACGTCCGTCCACGACGATACGACCGGGTCCCAGCCCGTGGCTCATCTCATGCCACAGCGTGTGCAGGAAGAAAGACTCGGCGGCGATGTGCTCCAGTTGGTCGCTCACGACCAGCTTCTGCGCGATGGGCGTGAGGATCTGGTCGAACTTGGCCTTCATGATGTTGCGCAGCAGCACCTTCTTGCTGCCCTTAGCCTCGCGCACCCTCTCGTCGTTGGGCAGGTTGAAGGCGATGGTCTGGATGCCCGTGCGCGTGTCGCCGGCGGTATAGGCCACGTCCACCACGCGGATCGGCGAGTCGCTGCCCCGGTTGGGATTCTTGTGCTCGTCGGGTATGGGCAGATTGGCCTCGAGCCAGGGTAATTCACCCTTGAACTTGGCCAACCGCTTCGACTCCTCGGGATCCGCCACGCAGACGAAGGCCTCGAAGGCGGCCTTGTAACCGAAGAGGCCGTCCTCATAGGTCTCGATGGGACCGAGCACGACCTCGATCAGGCCGTCCAGCTCCATCCACAACAGATCGGACTGGAAGTAGTCGTCGGTCAGGAAGGCCTCGCAACGCGCTTCCAGGAAGACCCGCAGCGATTCGTTGGTCGTGGCGGCGGCGGCCTTCTTCATGTATCCGATGGCTCGCCCGTACTCGTCCGCGAAATACTCGGAATAGGGGATCGCCCTGAGGCTCCCATGGTTGTCGCGCCGGATCATGGAATAGAGACCGTTGGTGCAGCCTTCGCCGCTTTCGAGTACGGCAAGATCGGCCTCGGTCAGGTCCAACGGGTAGAAGTTCGCACCTTCGGGGTGTTCCCAGTCGCCGAAGAAGGGCTCGTGATGAAAGCGGCGATCCCAGGGCCCGGCGTTGATTGCGAAGTAGTCCCTGACCGCGGCGGCGTGCGGACCGTCGACGGTGGCGAGCGCGGCACGGATCTCGCCCGCCATGGGCAACGCCTGGCGCACGAAGGCCTCATGCATGACGCCCGCGGCCTCGATCAGCCAGCCCAGGGCTTCCTGTTCCGAGGCCGGGAGCACGTCGAGATTGGCGGCGATCCGGGTCTCGGCGTAGTCCGCTAGTCGCGTCTCGATGTCCTCGGCGATCCTGACCATGGGCGTCTCCTCCTTTTCGCCACAACCCACGATACCTGCAAGCAACACCACACTCGTCGCAACGATGAGCAACCACTTCCTGCGCATCGATTTATCCTCCTCGTTATGATGACGACCCCGTCGGCGTCGAGCCGACAGGGATCAGCAATGACTCCAACCCCGACCATATCGACATTCCCCGGGTCAGTCGACGTTTTGTTCATGGATCACTGTTCCGGATTCATCATAAAAAGGCGGGCCCGTGTCACCACGGGCCCGCCTTGATCCGAATCGGAATCCGGAAAATTCAGCCTACCGGTACAACGTCTTCACGCCACCCCAGGTCGCTTCCTCGTTGGGAATGGGCACGTCCACGGTGGACACGCCGCAGCTCACAGCGGGGAACTGATAGGCAGTGGTGTCGGAAACGACGATCGAGTCGTAGTCCGGATGGGATACGATCTCGAACTGGGCGTTGACGGGCGATTCGTTCTCGGGAACGTAGAGAACGATCGTGGCCATCACGGCCGCGTCCGGGCCGAATACGGGGATCGGCGAGTAGAGGCCGATTTCCATACCGGTGTACAGATCGCCCTGCCGAATACCTTCGGGGTATTGCGTTTCGATCAACGTGAAGACGGGATCCAGGTTGTCGAGCATGAAGGCGGCGCCCTGGAGCAGGATCTCCGCGTTGTGCACCATCACGTAGGCATTCAGGACCTGACCTTCGGTATAGGCCCAGTCACGCAGTGTTCCGGCCTCGTCGAAGTAAACACAGACTTCGCCGATGGAGTGGAACCTGATGTACGAGGTCAGACCTTCAGCCTCGTATTGCAGGGCGTTCACGTCGGCAACGACAGGCGTTGCATAGTTCGGGTGGCTGGTCACCGTGATCGGCGCGTTGTTGACGTTGGTGAGCGAGTACAAGCTCATCTCACCCAGCACACCGAACTGATCGCCGAACACGGGCATGGGCTGATACAGACCAATCTCAACACCGGTCGCATAGGTGCCCATGATCTGGCCATCCGCCCAAACGACGCTGCCGACGGTGACCTGGGGGTCCACATCGATGGCGAACGCGGCGCCGCCTAACAACTGCTCGACGTCTTTGACGACGATATAGCCGGTGGCCATGTCGGGAATGAGTCCGCAGAATCCGTACAGGTTGGTGGCTTCTTCATCGTAGTACACGCCAATGGTCGGAAGCTGGGCGAATAGGGGCGAAGCGAGAATCAAGAAACAGGACAGAACTAGCAGGTGCCTCTTCATCGGAACCCTCCTGAGGGTTGGAGACAGCGGGGATGTTTGTCATGACCTGGGTATAGTAGCGCAAATTACCTGGACACTTCAAGCTGGTTTTGACTGCATATACGCTTTTATTGTCGTGGTTTTGATGCTCATGCATCCTACTTGTCGTTTTGTGATTCTCGACCTGGATGTGCTGTACCGGGATCTCAAGGAGTTCGTCGCACGGCATCCGCTGGAGCAGTGGGGCTCGTACGCGAACAAGCAGCCGGAGTGGAACTATCTCGAGTTCGTCGACCGGGACGTGAGCAACGGTTTCCTCTACTTCTACTCCGTGACCGCCGTCGACCACGACATATACATGGGATTCGACGGGCCCGTGATCACTGGTCCGGGAATGTCGGGATCGCCGTCCACGTCGTTCACCGCCGTCAGGCCGGGAACCCGGTCGCAGGGAACGGACGAGCAGGCCCGCGGCGGGTCGAACGTCTTCGTTTACCCCAACCCCGCACCGTCGCGCCCTTCGCCGAGTTCCAGCTCATGCATCCCAATACCGACCGCAGATCATACTCCCCGAAAGGGAAGCCCGGTTGCCGATCCCCCGAGGGCTCGACAACCGGGCTGGTTGCTCAACTTGGAAATGAGACGCGAACTACTTCACGAGTACCATCTTCCGCTCATCGACCCGCGTCGCACCGCCGGCCGTCTCATGCCGCAGGCGGTAGACGTACACGCCCGCCGGCACCGGTCGTCCAGCGTCGTTCGTGGCGTCCCAGATCCGGGATTGCGGGCCGGCGCCAATGGCGCCGCGGAACAGGGTCCGCACGACGCGCCCATGGAGGTCGAAGATCGTCAGGTCCACCTCGCCGGCCTCGGCGAGGGAGAAGGCGATCGTCGTGCGCGGATTGAAGGGGTTGGGGGTGTTCTGCCGCAGCGCGAACGGCATCGGCAGGTCGTCGTCGACGCCCGTGATGCCCGTGATCACCACCGAGATCTGGTCGCTCGACGTGTAGCCATTCGCGTCGATCACCTTCAGCTCGACCGTGATCGGGTCGACCTCTCCGGGCACCCGGATTACGGGCATGAGCTCCGTCGTGCTGAACGTCGACGCCGTGGAGATCAGGCCCTGTGTTGAGCTGAACCAGTTGTACTGGTAGGGGCCGACGCCGTCGAGGGCCCGCCCCGTGAAGGTGATCTCGGAACCGTAGGGGAACGGGGAACCGTCGCCCGGATCGATGATCTGCGCCCTTACGGGCGGTGCGTCGGCCTCGAGGTAGATGCGGCCCGGAACCTCGATGATGGCCGCCCCCGGCTGTCCGGAATCGCCCTTGAGGGTGACGTCCATATAGTAGACGGGCCCGAGCCTGTCCTGCGAATCCAGGATCCCCTTCTCGTAGTAGCCGAGATTGGCGTCGTTCACGATCACCTCGAACGCCTGGAATTCGGGCGCGGCCTGCATGGCCGCGTACCCGAAGGCGGACAGGTAGTCGAGGGCCGTCTGCACCGGGATGGGCTCCAGGTACCCGCCCAGCGTGAGCCGCCGACTCGTGTGGTTGAAGGCCTGGACCGTTCTGTCGGCCCCCACGGAGACATGGATACGGCCGCCGGGCCCGACCATGGGCATCTGCTCGCCGGCGGGGCCGATGGCGCGGCCGATCATCACGTCGTGCGCGAACGCATACTCCCGGAGCACCTGCGATCCCTCCATCTCACTCACCAGGTCGGTGCGCACGTCGGCCACGAAGTGGTTCGACTCGACCAGGCCCAGGCTCTGCAGGAATCCCAGGGCGATCTCCTCGGCC
This sequence comes from uncultured Fibrobacteraceae bacterium, assembly GCA_964476155.1. GTDB lineage: Bacteria > Krumholzibacteriota > Krumholzibacteriia > LZORAL124-64-63 > LZORAL124-64-63 > JAHIYU01. The sequence continues at coordinate 2,028 of CAYYYS010000020.1, read as the reverse complement.
TCGGCCGGCGACACCATCTGATCCGGCGGCTCGCCGGGGATGACGCGGGTCTCGTGATTAGTGAACATCCAGCCCCCCGACGGAGCGAATCCCGTCATGCTGGCGAGGCCGCTGGCGGCGGCGTAGCTAGACTCGTCCTCGCGTCCGGACGCGAGGTTCGAGCTATCCAGGCCGAGCCGCTCGCAGGCCGCGACGAACTTGTCGGCGACCGTCCCCTCGTTCATCTGGATCGGGTCGACGTCAAAGTACGCGACCTCCTGGCGGAACTTCTTCGTGAGAACCTCGGGCCGCACCAGGACCCTGAGGGCGGGACGGCCGGGTTCGCCGAGGCCCACCGGCGCCTCCCAGAGCACCGGCTCGGTGTCGGGGTAGGAAGGCTTGCCGTAGAAGATCTGCGCCGACGCCCGATCCTTCTTGCCGGTGCACGTGGTGGTCCAGTGGGTGGAGTCGTCCGAGTCGGGCTCGGTATCGCCCTCGCCCCACATGTACTCGTTGTAGTGGGCGTAGTCCTCGGCCACCATTCGGAAGGTGTTGCCGGCCGGCTGGTTGACCTCGCAGGAGTGCTCCCAGGCCTGCCAGATGGTGTAGGCCGGATCGAAGAACCAGGTGCTGTCGAGCTTCTGGGCGATGGTCTTGCCCCAGTTCGTGGACCCGTTGATAACGTTGACGGAGCCCGAGATGGTGTGGCAGTTGGCGAGGGCGCCCGCCCAGGCCGTCGACGACATGTTCAGGCAGCAGTGGAACCAGCCCCACTCGAGGTCGCCGTCCCAGGCGCCGCTGATGTCCGTGGCCGTGACGTTGGCGTCGTCGCGGTCGGTCCGGGACATGGAGGTCGCATCGGTCGTGCCGTGCCCGCAGTAGATGATGTGGTCGACCGCATCGACGTAGCTGCCGTTCGTCCCTCCGAGGTCGTGGCGCTTGAAGTCCTCCTCCCAGGCAAGATCGTTCCCGTACTCGAAGTTGATCGCCCAGCCGTGATCGCCGAGGTAGTCAAGGAAGCGGCCGACCGTCTCGCTGGGAGAGGTCAAGGGAGATGTGGCGTAATTCTCGCACCACTCGCCGCCGGCCTCCTTGCCGTCCTTGGCCATTTCCTCCTCGAACCAGTACATGCCCATGTCCGCGATCACGAACTCGGCGGTCGAGGCGGCGCCGCGCGGGATCCGCAGGCGAATCCCCTGGTAACGGGTGCCTTCAACCGCGGCGATCTTCGTACCGATCCCGTCGCCGGATTCCTGCGTGTCGATGCGGCCGATATCCTCTCGCCACTCGCCGTTCGGGAGCAGGCCGTCCACCTCGATGACGGGTCCGTCGGACGCCCTTAGCTCGATCTCGTTGATCCAGCGAGCCGCCCCGGGGAAGCCGATCACGACGGCGCCGCCGGAGCGGACGTCGAGGGTCGCCGACGTGCTCTCGAAGCCGTCCCAGAGGGTGCCGTCGAATTCGTACAGCTTGGCGTCGCCGTGGAGCGGCGCCAGGTTCTCGAACGTCAGCCGCGAACCGGGAAGCTCGTTGTCCGAACGCCCCATCTCGTGGCTGGGCGTCATGGTGCTCTCCAGATCGATGAAGCCGCGGGTCAGCGATCCACGCTGCGGTTCCTCGGCGGCCGTGGCCTGGAAAGCGACCAGGACGCACGCCGCGACAAGACAAGCCAATCCATGTCGTCTGTTCATCTTCGACCTCCGGATTCAGGTCACTGAACAGCCCCGGTTTATCCGGAGCCTCTGTTATGTTGAGTCCCGCCGGTTCGGCCGGACTCCGCTGCTGCCAGTAGTATAGATCCTCAAGAGGGATAAAAAACAAAGGCCCTTTCCCCCGGTAACCGTCCGCCTACTACGAATCTCACTCCACCATTCTACTCCATTGATAATTGATCTTCAAGCTTCCTGGCAATTTTATATTATCAAATAATTAAATAATAATCAACATACCCATACAAAGAGGTTCTTTCAACCCGGGGACGGATCTCCTTCAGGCTCAATTTCTCTATTGGAATATACTCATACAAACTTTTATATAACGTATATCATA